>CANRSX010000025.1 GCA_947642555.1 uncultured Roseburia sp.
TTCCCTTTTTTATGGGTGTAGTTTCCGGTTCTGCCAATAATAATTATACACTAACGATAATTTATTCCCGGTTCACCATAAACTCCACAACCGCCCGCTTCACCTCGGGATCCTCCCCGAAGAGTCCGTTGTTGTTGCAGAGCAGCAGGGATTTCACGCCCTTCCTGGTCAGTGCCTCAAACATCCGCACGCTCTGTCCCATGGGCACCTGGATGCCGCAGTCATAGATCCCGTCCCTTCTCCGTGCGCACCCGCACCGTGTCGCCGGCCGTCTCGTAGACCGTCTCCCCCTTCTCTGGATATACCTGGGTGCAGGGATACTCCGTAAACCTTCCCTCCTGCTCCAGATACACCGCGCGCTTGTACGCATACAGATATCGTCCATTCTCCGCCGTAAAGACCGTAGCCGTCGGCTTTATCACCGGCAGCATCAGCGCCGCTATTTCTGACCTGGCAGATGAAAAAGCACGAAACAAATGTAGAATTATTGCAGATCATGTGCTATAATCTCTGTGTTGTCCAACCGATACCTGGCAACGGGAGGAGGTGTTCAGATGGAAGTTATTACTGCTTTTCTTGTCGCTGTTGCGGCTGGTGTAACCTGCCACTACATCATCAAATGGTTTGACAGTGACCATGGGGACAACAGATAGCCTGCTGGGTGCTTTGCCAGCATAAAAGAAAAGAAGAAGCCCCGGACTGTGCTGGAACACGGTTCGGGGCTTCGTTCTTTGCCCAAATGGACTTATTACTGCTTTTCTGCCTGATGGCATTATAGCATATGTGAAATTCTTTTACAATATTCTTTTCGCATCTGTTTTAAAATATTTTTCACACCCCCGCCTTTTCCCCGCGCATTCTCCGATACTCCGCCGGCGTGATCCCCTCATACTTTTTAAAGCTGCGGATAAAATTATTATAACTGTCAAACCCGCCCGGTACAACAGGCGCAGACGGAAGATCAGGTTAAAGATTCCGATATGCTCCCTGTGCATCGTGATATCCGGGTCATCCTGCCGCAGCTACCCGAGCGCCTACGGGGAGACGATAAAGCCGAACGCCATCTCCATCTCCGCGCACCAGCCGGGCTGATCCGCACCTATCTGCTGGCCGGCGGCAAGCACATCCAGTTCAACGTGGTGGACCGCGCCGAGATGCTGGACGCCCAGATACACCCGGAAGACCATAAGGAGCTGACGGTCCGCGTCGCCGGATACAGCGCCTATTTCATCCGGCTGCCGAAATCGATCCAGGACGAGGTGATCAGCCGGACTTCGCAGGAATATGCGTCCTGAATGCCGTCCTGACGGAAGTGCTGCCGGCACCCGAAAATTTTGTCGCAAACCCTTTCATCTGTGGTATAATGTACAGGATAGCAACGAGCAGTGCCAAAATGCAGAATGGCAAATCAGGAGGTGACCCATGACAGATTATGAGAAGGCGCTGGCGTTCTGGCAGAGCAGAGAGATCCGGACGGACGCTGAACTTGCCGAGGTTTTAAGCAGCTACAGTATCTCCTTTGCGTTTCATTCCGGCAAAATCGAAAACGACCATATCACCTGGCACGATACCAGGGAAGTCTTTGAGCATGACGGCGTCACCTCCTACACCGGCGACCTGCGCACTCTCTTTGAGCTCCGCAACGCAAAGGAGGCGAATGAGCTGTTTCTCCGCGCTTTTCAGGAAAGACACCCGCTGGATGAGGCCCTGATTTTAAGCATGCAGCTCCAGCTGACCCATGGCACCTACGACACCAGGCGATGGCAGGTCGGGGAGCGCCCCGGCGAATATAAGCATCACGACTATGTGACAGGAAAAAACGAGATTGGCGCCGCCCCGGAGGACGTCCATGAGGAAATGGCAGAGCTGCTGGAGGAACTAAAGGACGTGGAGCCGAAAAAAATCCTGACCGCAGCGGCATATTTTCATGCAAAATTTGAAAATATCCACGCCTTCGCGGACAGCAACGGCCGCACCGGACGACTGGCCATGAATTATTTCCTGGTGCTGCACGGGCATCCTCCCATCATCATCCATGAGGAGGACCGCCGGGATTACTATGAAGCGCTGGAGGCATGGGATACCAAACAGGATCTCGCGCCGCTTAAGTCCTTCCTCGCGGCTCAGACGGAAAAGACCTGGGAAAAACAGATTCTCCGGGCAGAGCGGCGAAGAGACGCGCAGGAAGACAGGGATTACGGACAGACTGACTAAAAAACTCCCCGGACTGCCAAACGTGCGGTCCGGGGAGGAAACTGTACCAGGCTTATGCATGCCTTTCCAGCCACCAGATCATGATGCCGGTATAAGGCATTTTGGGATCACCTGTACTTTGTATTTGTTCTAATTTTCTTCTGCAGTACAAAGAAATATCTCCTGTTCCATGATTTTTTCTCACATCGTCAATCAGTGCCTGTAATACCTGCTTTCTGTTCTCCGGCAATGAAATTTTTTCACAGTTTAAATTGAGTCTTTTATTGAGATCTTCGTCGATCTCCGGATCCGACGACTGTATTCTGCCTGATGATGTATATGTAATTCCACGCAGCGTACCGGCATCACATGGATTAACCCGGATCGGTTCATTTCCTCTATGGGCGTCACATGTCATTCCTTCCTTATTACCACAGCCCCTGTTACCGGAGCACACAGCAATCATATTAAGATAGTTCAGGCCCTGTCCCGTATCCTCTTTGCTCTTCGGGTTTCTTGGAAACCAGTGCTCAATTGTAACGGGCGCTACCCCCATCGGCAAACCTCTTTTTTCAGGAATCCGCTTCATACAATAGGCACAAATATGCCCCTGCTCCCCAAGGAGTTTTTCCAAAAGTTCGCTCTTCACCTCACATCTGCTCTAATTCAAGACGTACACGACATGAATTTACTTCCGCATCATTATCCCCGATCTGAGATTCCAGTCGTTCAATGACAGCTTCAGCCTGACTCCATGCTCCCTCGTCAAGCAAATCATAAAACCGTTCAAATAAATTTTTTACCTCATCCGGTCTCGCCGCGACTTCCATTACTTCCCTAAGTATGGTATTTGCATCTTTACCGTAGGTCTCATCTGCTACAGGCAATACCGCATTGTTTTTTAATATGACAATCATGTCGCTCTTTACCGAATTAATTACTTCAGGTGCATGTGTGCTGACGATAAACTGAACCTTCGGAAAAATATTCATAAGATCCTTCAAAATGCGTTTCTGCCAGACCGGATGCAGATGCAGGTCAATCTCATCAATTAAAACAATGCCCTCTGTCTCGGTCAGTGCCTGATCCAGGAGCTGAGGATTAAGGATTGCCATACGATATGCAATATCAGCAATTAAGCTGATGGTACATTTATATCCATCGCTGAGCAGTGAAACAGGAATCCTGACAGGTTCCCTGTTCCTGTCAAAATAAATGACGTCAATATCCCTCGTGTCCAGATTAAACTGTATCTTCACATCAGAGAAGCCCGTAATCCGTGCAAATACCTGCTCCATAGCCGCCACCACAGCCATAAACTCCGGAATTTTCTGATTTCTCTGAAGCTGCTGCATCGTCATTTTTTCAAACCATTTCATCATCAGCTTAGCGTTTGCAGCACCGTCAAGACTGTCAATATAGCCATTGCTTCTGTTATTTTTCTCAAATGTATCCTTCTTTTTTTCTTTATGCTGATCCCAAAGACGCCCTGTTCCGTAATATGAAATAATCGGAAGCTTTAATTCCTTATCACCGTTTTGCATTCTCTCCTGATACGCCCTGGCAACTGTGGTTAACTCTTTTGCAGATGCCATACCGCCTCTTCCCTTTGCGGAATTCAGATTTCTGCTCCAGGTTCTTTCTTTTCCCTCTATCACTCCGGTCGCTGTTATTTCAACGGGAAACTGTGGCTGCACATCCACATTACTTCCCAGATCAAAACATTTATAATGTGCATCGCTCTTTTTAATTCCATAGTTCGTCAGGCCATCCATTGCAGAGGTCAGTGTCCCCGCCGCGATTGCTGCCGCTTCAAGAACCGTTGATTTTCCTGACCCATTATCTCCCACAACAACGGTAAGTCTGTTGTGAAAATTCACTTTCAGGTCAGAAAAACATCTGAAATTATGGAGAATGATTGATTTTAATAACATGAACACCCCTCCTGTCATACATCTTCTTTCATCATAACATAAATATACTCAAAGTAAACAAAAAAGAGCCATCGCATTCGTGCGACAGCTCCTTTCATAATCAGCCGGCATTTCTGTTTCGGACTGACTCATCCGCTTTATCTTAAGCCTCTCCTCTCCGCCATTGCAACCGTAGCGTCCACATAGGCCTCCTTATCCTCCCGTAGTAAAAATCCCAGCGCGATAGTCTCCTCCGCGCTCCGCTCCACCAGCTCGCGGTAATGGGCCAGCGAGCCGTACATGGCCGTAAGCTGCTCCGCCGGGAAGGGGAATACGGTCCCGAACATCGGATCAAAGCTGCCGTCGGCGCGGGTGCTGTAGCTCTGATAGCGGCCCACGGGATAGTCCATGGCAGCCATGCGGATACCGCCCGTGGTGTTGCCGAAGAGATCCTTTTTGTTTTCATACTTCATCTTTGACGCCTTATGCATCAGGGTGAGGGCGTCAAAATCCTTCTCCCCTGCCGGCACGGTATCGATCTTCGGCGCGTGGGGCGCCGGGATCTCCTCCCTCACCCACAGGTACAGGTTGCGCAGCGCCGCCTGGAAAATATATTGATACGGCGTGTCCAGCGGTTCTCCCTCGCAGCCGGAAAACTGCAGCTCACAGCAGTTTTTTTTCGCGTCCTCCCGCAGATGCCCCTCGTAATAGGTAATCATGTTGTAGTACGCATCGTGGCTGGTTCCCGCGATCTGATAAGTGCGGAATTTATAGTCCGGCAGATCGGAATCCCCCGCCCAGTTCGCGCCGCGGTTCTCGCTCTCCGTGTTGATCGCGATGTACGGTTCCCTCGACATCTGAACTTCACTTGTCGGTACGGAGCCGCCTCCCATCATCACCCCGTCCGTGGCCCGCAGCTCATAGGCATTGATGGGCGCAAGGGCGCAGTCCGCCCCGGCCTCTAAATATCCGTCAAAGAGGGGGCCGTTCTCCATATTCTCCGGCTGATACGCAAAGGACCGCAGGATCCGGGACATATAGCTTCCGGACTGGGACCAGCCCAGCAGGTACAGATACGTTTTCCCATACTCCCGGATCGGGTTTAATTCGCTGTCTGTGCGCAGCAGCTTCACCAGCTCCACCTGCATATCCCAGTAAAGGCCGGATTCAAACTGCGGCAGGAAGGAAAAGATTCCCCCCGTCGGCTCCTCGCGGTCCGGCATGGGATTCGCCCAGTTCATCGCCTCATAGCGCGCTGGGTCAAACCGCTTTAACGTGTCCACCACATGCCCCTTGCTGGTCACGCCGATGTAGATATCGCCGTTTCTCGTTAAATACTGCCAGGTATTGACCCACATGCGGTCGATGTCCATCATCGCGGAGGCGTTTAAGATCTCGATCACCACGTTTCCGCTGAAACGCGCCTGATCCGCAGGCCGACGCACCAGCACACGGGTCGTATACGGCGCGTTCTCATAAATCGGCTTTACATGGTGATCTGCATCTGTCTCCGTGTAGATATTTGCGGTGCCGGACATAAAATATTCATCCTCGATATAGCCGATTTTATCAAATTCACATCGTTTCGCCGCAGTCTGAAACGGATAGGAATCCGCCGTCACGGGAATTTTTTTCATCTCTGTAATCATATTCTGCCTCTTTTCCTCACTAAATTCTGCTCACTTCTGACGGGGTGGTACAGTGCGGTTCTACAGCGCAAAATTGTGCTGCATCCCCCGCCGCTTACACTAACTGCGGTTCAGCCGGTCAAGCACCTGTGCCAGCTCATCGGGCTTCATGGCAGGCTCCCTGAACAGGCTGTCCTCCGTCATCCGGTAAGCCGGAAGTGCACAGCCAAGATCTGCCATCATGCCTTCCTGCGGGCCGAGGGCTGCCTTCGCCGCATCAGATACATCGCCGGCGATCTGTCCGATCTGCGGATGCTTATAGAACCACTCCCCCGCCAGCAGATTATGGTAGGTCTGCGCCTGCTCCCCGTCCTTTATCTCATAGGAAAGCGTTTTTATTACATCCGTCTCCGCGCTCCCTGTTGCCAGGATCACTTCATAGCGCCCGCCTTCCCGCACGAAACGGCCACGCGTCTCATCGTAAAATCCGAGATCCTCTGCCGCCACGGAAAGGGTCACGGTCTGCTCCTCCCCCGGCTCCAGGGTCACCTTCGCAAAGGCTTTTAACTCTTTTTCGGGGACCACGTAGCCGCTGTCCGGCTTTCTCACATACAGCTGGATCACCTGGGATCCCTTACGGCTCCCGGTATTTTTCACGGAAACCGTCGCCGTGACCGGTTCATCCGCCGCATAAGACTCCTGCCCCATGGCCGCATCGGAGAAGGCAAACGTCGTATAGGAGAGCCCGCTGCCGAAGGGGAAGAGCACCGGGATCCGCCGCTTCTCGTACCAGCGGTAGCCCACGAAGATATCCTCCCCGTAATACACATTCGGCATCACCGTCGGATAGGCCGGGAAGCTCATGTAGGACGGCGTATCGGAAAGCCGCAGCGGGAAGGTCTCCGGAAGTCTGCCGCCAGGCTCCGCCACGCCGCAGAGCACATCCGCAAGGGCGCCTCCTAACGACTCCCCCGCCAGGTAGCTGTGCAGGATCGCCGACGCTCGCTCCTTTGCCAGGGAAAGAGCCACCGGCGCGCCGCTGACATTGACTACGACGACCTTCGTCCCCGCCACAGCTTCCGTCATGCCCTGCACTGCATCCAGCACCGCGCGAAGGGCCGCTTCCATATCCGCGGGCAGGGAGAGCGTCTGTCTGTCATAGCTCTCCGACTCATAGCCCACAGGAAGCCCGGTGAAAAACAGCACCACGTCCGCTTCCTTTGCCGCGGAGACCGCCTCCGCGATCAGCGCCTCATCCGGCCCCTGCTCCTTATACACACAGTCCACGATCCGGTAGCCCGCCGCATAGGAGACATCCGTCTCATCTCCCAGCAGCCGGCAGAGCTCCTCATAGGTGCTGTCGATCTTCCAGCCGTTCATGTGTCCGCTGCCGCAGCCCATGTAGTTCGGCTCCTTCGCCAGCGCTCCGATGACCGCCACACGCCCGCCCTTCGCGAGGGGCAGCACGCCGTCATTTTTCAGCAGCACCATGCACTCCGCCGCCAGCTCCCTGGCCCGGGCATGATCCGCCGGCTCGCAGTCCGTCAGGCTCTCGCCCCGGTTCCCGGTTTTCTCCTGAAGGGACAGCATTTTATCGATGCTCTCATCCAGAATCCCCTCATCCAGAAGTCCCCGCTCGATGGCATCCTGCAGCTCCCTGGTATGCAGGCCCGCCGAGCCGATCTCAAAATCAAGGCCGTATTTGTGGGACAGCACCTTCTCTGTCTGTACCGCCATGGCGTCCGAGATGGCCACACCGTCAAAACCGAATTCCTCCCGCAAAAGCTTCATCAGCTCCTCGTTCGCGGGCACCCACTGGCCGTTTACCTTATTGTAGCTGGTCATGATGGTCCAGGGCTTTCCCTCCCGGATGGCGATCTCAAAGGGTTTTAAATAGATCTCCCGCAGGGCGCGCTTTGACACGACGGCATTTGTCGTCATCCGCTCAAACTCCTGGCTGTTCACCGCAAAATGCTTTAAGTTCGCCGCCGTGCCCTCCGACTGGGTACCGCGGATAAAGGCGCCTCCCAGCTTTCCGGCAAGAATCGGATCCTCCGAGTAGTACTCAAAATTTCTTCCGCAGAGCGGACTGCGCTTGATATTGACCCCCGGCCGCAGCAGCACATTGATGTCGCGCTTCCGGCACTCCCGGCCCATGGCCTTTCCGATCTCATACGCCACATCCTCCGCAAAGGACGCCGCCTGGGCCGCTGCCTGGGGCCAGGCCACCGGGTAATAATCCCCGGGCTTTCGATCCTTCGGATCCTCCACCGCGTAATCCTCGTCCCCCCTGGGATTGTCCTTGATCAGAAACCCGCGGTTTCCCAGCCGCTCCGTCACAAAGCAGCGGCCGTTCTTCATCACCGTGGCTTCCGTCTTCTCTTTTCGTGTCATCTGTCGGATAAATTTCTCATGCTTCATAAATCATATCCCCTTTCATCTCTGCCAGCGTTTCCTGTTCCGGCATACCCGCCATGGCACTTCGGCGACACACAGTCAATTTGCCTCAGGGCTTGCCAGCGCTGCCTAGAACCCCAGCCCTTCTAACCACTCGCAGGACAGCCGCATCCAGCCCGCCGTGTGGTCGTTTCGCTTCCCGAACTTGGAGCTCCCGTCCGCTAAGGCCACGCCGTGGATCCCCTCCGGGAACAGGTGCAGCTCATAGGACACGCCGGCTTTTTCCAGCGCCATCGCCGTCTCATAGAGTCCTGCCCGCGGGATGATCTCGTCCTGGCCGGTCATCCACATGAAAAAGGGCGGCGTGTCCGGCGTGATGTGAAGCTCCGGTGAGAATTTCCGGTTTTCCTCATCGTCCCCCATTCCCGGGTTCCCCAGGTTTTTTGACAGCGCATAGGTGATAGCGCCGTAGCACTGGATCTCCGCGTCCGGACGGCAGGAAACCTGATCCGCCGCATCCCCCACGATCTGATTCGCGTGCTCATACTGCACTGACGCTGTGGAGGACAGATTACCGCCCGCCGAGAACCCGCCGATGGCGATGTGCGCCGGGTCGATGTTCCACTCATCCGCATGATACCGCAACAGTTTCAGCGCACGCTGCGCATCGTCTAACGCCATCTGCCGCGGATATGGTATACAGCGGTAGTCAAGCACCGCCGCATTATAGCCGTAGGCGTGATATTTCTCCGCCACCATCCGTCCCTCAAAGACGGACTTCATGTGATATCCGCCCCCGGCGCACACCAGCACACAGCCCCGCTTCTCCTTCTGGGGCGGCAGCAGGCAGAGCTTCGGCTCCTCCTGGCCGTACTCCGGCACATACCCCGGAGTTCCATCCGGCCAAAGCGGCACAAAGGCAAGCCCCTCTAAGCTCTCCTGCCATTCCCGGTGCTCCATCTGCCACCGCTCCCAGTCTTCCTTCTCATATCCAAAATACGGATCGCTCATTTCGTTCTCCTCTCTATCTAACCCTTTACAGCTCCCATCATGATCCCGCTGGCAAAATATTTCTGTAAAAACGGATAGATCGCCAGAATCGGCGCCAGGGCCACAAAGGCGATGGCCATACGCACGGATACCGCCGGGATCTGCCCCACGGAGCCGGCTCCCGCTCCCGCGCTGGTCTGCAGCGCACGGATGTTTTCAATCATATTATTGAGCAGTACCTGGATCGTGTAAAGCTTTTTATCGTTGATATAATAAAGTCCGTTCACCCAGTCGTTCCAGTAGCCCAGCCCGGTAAACATGGAGATCGTCACCATGATTGGCTTGCCTAAGGGTACCACGATCTTCCAGAAAATCGTCAGATACCCCGCGCCGTCGATCTCCGCCGCCTCGTACAGCGACTCTGGGATGCTGTTCATGTAAAAGGTCCGCATGAGGATGATATTCATCGCATTCATCAGAAGCCCCGGCAGCAGATACGCCAGCAGTGTATTTTTAATATGAAACGTGGAGGTCCACATGATGTAGGAGGGCACGATCCCGCCGGAAAAGAGCATGGTGAAAAGCACGTAAAAGGAAAAGACGCTTCTGCCCGGCAGCTTTCGGATCGAGAGCGGAAATGCCATCAGCATGGTGATCAGCACGCTCACCACAGTCCCCACCGCTGTGATCAGGATCGTATAACCGTAGGCAGAGAGGATCGTCGCCTTGTTTTTCAGGATATAGGCATAGCCCTCAATGCTGAATTTTTTCGGAAAAAAGGAATAGCCCTTCGCGATCAGCGTGCTCTCCTCCGTAAGGGAGGACATAAATAAAAGCAGGATCGGCAGTACCATAAATAACGTGAGTATCACTAACAGAATATTGATTAAAATCTGATATTTTTTATCGCTGCTCATTCCGTTCCTCCTTAAAAAATCGCATTCTCTTTGCTAAACTTACGCACGATCAGATTTGAAACCATGACAAGTGTGAATCCGACCACTGACTGGAACAGGCAGGCCGCGGACGACCTTCCGATGCCTCCTGCGGACATCATCGCGCGGTACACATAGGTATCGATGGTGTTCGTCACGTCAAACAGCGCGCCGGAATTCTGCGGCACCTGGTAAAATAGTCCGAAATCCGAGTAAAAAATTCTTCCCACCTGCAATAAGACAAGCGTAATCATCGTCGGCACCAGATTCGGCAGGGTGATAAACCGGATCTGCTGCCATTTTGACGCGCCGTCAAGCTCCGCGGCCTCGTACATCTCCTTATCAATCCCGGCGATTGCCGCGATGTAGAGCAGGCATCCGTACCCTAATGATTTCCACATCTGCACGATCACAATGATAAAGGGCCAGTATTTCGTCTCGGAGTACCAGCCCACCGGTTCCATCCCAAGAGGCTTTAAGATACTGTTGTTGATCATTCCGTTTTCCACGGAAAGCAGCGCAAACACAATATAGCTGACGATCACCATAGAGACCAGGAACGGAAACAGCACCGCGCTCTGGTAGATTTTTTTCGTGCCCTGACGCTTCACATCGCTGATCATGATGGCCACCGCCACCCCCATCACCAGATTTACGATGATAAAGGCCACATTGTAAAAGAAGGTGTTGCGCAGGATAATCCCCGCGTCGCTCTTAAACAGATAGGTAAAATTGGAAAACCCGCACCAGGCGCTGCCAAAAATCCCGTCCCGCACGTTGTATTTTTTAAAGGCGATCACGCTACCAGCCATCGGGATGTAGTTGTTGATAAACAGATATACGATTCCCGGCACCATCATAAGATACAGCGGGATACATTTCCGGATCAGGATTCTCCGGTTGTGCTTCTTTCTCTCCTCCATTCCTCTCTCCTTTCCCTGCGGACTGCCAGAACCGCATCCGCATCTCTCACAGGCCCTGGATATAGCTCCGGGGCACAGGCGGACAGGTCATCCGCCGTGCCCCGGTTCCCTCACTTTTTCCAGTCAGCAGATGCCGGCTCCCCGGGCTGCTTTCTGTCAGCAGAGGTCCTGTTTTCAGACACATTACTCCTGCGCAGCCGCCCACTCGTCGAGCTGTCTCTGCTTCTCGTCCATGATGGTCTGAAGTCCCGCGTCGTAAAGCGCCTGGTTCATCTCCGCAACCGCTTCCTCCGGATCCACCGAACCGGTGGTAATCGGCGGCAGATATTCATCGACCACCGCCTTGCAGGCGATCACTTCATCCGTCACCGGTGAGGAATCAAAGCTGAAGCCATATGCCGCCGATTTTTTCGCACTGGCTCTCCACTCCTGATACTGCTCATAGAGATCCGGATCATTTCCTTCCCAGAGATGTCCGGCAAACTGATTCGGAATCGCCCAGCCCCAGTCGAGATGATAGCCACAGTTTGCGGAAGTCACGCCCTCCGGGAAGGATGCGGTCCCCTCCTCATTTTCTACCCAGTGCACACCCTCCACGCCGAAGTTCATCAGATCGTTTACCTCCGGGCTTCCGATGATCCAGTCCAAAAGCTGTACCGCACGGTCCGGGTGCGGCGACACACCATTCACACTGTAGCCCAGTCCGCAGACAGACGTCGTATGACTTAAGGGCTCCGTAATCGGGATCAGCGACAGATCCATCCCGGTCTGGGACTTCTTCTCCGCCTCTGTGTTTGGTTTATAATTGTCGTTATATGCAAACAGATTACCGGCCATCATCAGCGTCATGCCACTGTCCGTGCTGGTGGGCATATCCTTTGAAATGTACCCCGCCTGATACCACTCCCTGGCTGTCTTTACCAGGTTCATCCAGTACTCTGTCTCATATAAATTGACAACCGTCAGTTCTTCTCCAAAGTTGTCCAGCACGCCCAGCTTATCATTTAACGGGTCGCAGATATACGCCATATCGCCCGCTCTTCCGAGCCCTTCCGTCGATGCTCCGCCCAGCACCACCATATCCGGGTAGGCTTCCTTCACCTGTGCGAAGACATTTGTGATATCATCCAGCGTCTTAATGTCATCCGGGTTGATGCCCAGCTCGTTTAAGATGTCGGTGCGCATCTCGATCCCCTGAGGATTGCAGCGCTCCCGCATGGTGGTCACGCCCCAGATATAGCCGCCCACATTACAGCACTCCACATCCTCTTTTCCGACCCACTGTAACGTGTTCGGCATATTGTCCACATAGTCCGTCAGATCCAGCACATAGCCGCTGTCCACAAAGCTGGCGATATTCATGGCCCAGGCCGGGAACACGTCGATGCTCTCCCCTGCGGATACCATCAGCGAGGTCTGCTGCATCGCCTCATTAATCGTCATCGGCATCACCGTCAGATTCACATTCAGCTGCTCCTTGGCCAGCCTTGCGATCTCCTCATTCACCATCTCCTGGTCCGCAAAGGTTCCGGACACGATGTAGACGAAGGTCAGATCAACCTCCTCCTGATCCGCCAGCGAGACATCTGTGCCGACGCTTCCTGCCTCCCCGCTGTCAGAGCCGCTTCCTCCCGCCTCTGTCCCGGCGGTACTGCTTCCTCCTGCCGCGCCGCCTCCCGCAGCGTCGCCTCCTGTGCTCTCACCGCCTCCGCCGCATCCGGCCAGCAGTCCGCAGGTCAGCGCCAGCGTCATTAAAACTGCAATTCTCTTTTTCATGCTACTTTTTCCTCCTTTAAATTTTGTTTTATGAAAACTACATTCGCAGTTTCATTTAATTTATTTAATCGCATCTGCCAGGCATTCCGGCGTTATGAGGTCAGACACCTCTGCCCTGACAGCCTGTCATTCTGATTCGCGGACTTAAGCCCGCTTCAGGTGCAGCAATACCTCCCCCGGGCAGGGCGGCGTAAAATCGATGGCCATCCCGCAGGAAAAGGGCCGCCCTCCGATGATCTCATCCGTTTCGATCCGGTACCATTCCACCACAAAAGTCGCATCCGCACCGTAAAGGTTTACTTTAAAGGATCCCGACTCCGGCTGATAGATCAGATATTCCCTTCCCGGATCCGCCAGGCAGTACCCGGTGGAGGACACCCAGCCCGCCGGCGCCATCGCGGTCAGATCGATCCGCTTCGCCCAGAAGGCCGCACGCCCGAGAGCTGTCCGCACCGGCTCCTCCCAGTCCTCCGGCAGCCCGTACTGGTACCGGCCGAAGAGCATGCTGACCGGATTCTCTGCTTCCGATCCGCGGCCAGGGACATCTGCTTTCGCCGGCCCGGCAGTTCCATCCGGTGTCGGATGCTCTGCGCCCGCTTTCCCGGAGTCCTCCGGCTGCTTCCCGCTGATGTCATCCATAAAAATCGGATTTAAGCCCCGCAGGAAGGATTTCCACACCCACTGGGAGGTGCCCCAGATCCCGCCCAGGTGGTCGGTATCCGCAAGGATCACCCTGCTGCCATCCGCCGCCGGCGGATTGATACAGTAGTCCGCCGCCGTGCTCTCCACTCCGGGGCTTACCGCCTCCGCATGGCTGACCATAAGGCTCTCATTCTGCGCCGGGACCAGGTGGCTCATCCACACAGGGTGACGCTTTTCCATCATTTTTTCCGTCTCATGAATAAAATCAATCATTTCATACTGCCAGTACCGGGACCAGCGCAGCGCCTCATTGGCGATCTCATACATGACATTGTCCAGATCATTTACCGTCTCAATCACTTTTTTCACATAATTCTTCTGTAGCGCCGTGATCTTCGGGTCATCTAACGTATGAACCAGGATCCGCTCCGTCGGCACAAAGGGGTTTTTGTCATTTTCCCCGGACAGCGCGCCGCAGGCGATGGGCGTCGGATTTCCGTCAATGCCGTTGATATTGTTTTCTCTATAATAAGGATGGCTGTCAAAAATGTAACCCGGCCGCGAATCCACGCTCCAGGCCTCAAAGAGCATGATCGAGACATAAATCCCCCGCTCCCCGGCCTGTATCACCCGCTGCCGCAGCCGCGTGAAATACTCCTCGTTAAACTGCGTGAGGTCAAACACCGGGCATCCGTTCTCCCGCTGTCCCACCTTCCGATAGGGCAGCGGTTCGGTAAAGGAATGCATGTTCCGGCCCGCCCCCATCCCGATCGACGATTCCCTGCACCAGAGCCGCAGAAAATTCTGCCCGCCTGCCTGCATCCGGTCCAGATAGCCCTCGTAGTCAAAGATTACCGACCGCTCCGGGTGATCCGGGACAATGGCATCCTGAAACACCATCCAGGTATGGGCTCCGGTCAGATAGATGGCCCTGCCGGAATCGTCCGTAAAATACCTGGGATTTTTCTCACATCTTCTCAATACTCCTGCCACAGATTCCTCCTTTTACGACTCCGCATCCGGGAAATTCAGCTGCAGCTTGCAGAAGAAATCCTCCAGGGTCAGCCGGTCGTTTAACTTATGGTATACACGGATCTTACGGTTTCCCTGTCCGTGGATGTACTTCATCGTCTGCGGATCCACCGACGGCGCGGGAAGGATCTCATAGCCGTCCGTCTTCTCGCTCTCCTCCATCAGCACCGCGATCGTCCCCTGGTCGCCCAGCCCCCAGATCTCGCCGTGGGGCCAGTGGGCGTCTCCCGCGGCAGCCTCGTTAAACTCCGCCATCTGCGTAAACAGGTAACGGCCGATCTTCCCGTAGGGCCGTACCTTTAACTGCAGCTCCGCCAGCGACACGGTCATCTGCTTATAGACATTCATCGGCACCTGCCAGAGCGGCATCTGTGATTTTAATACGACATTTGCCGCATTCACATCCTGCATCAGGTTAAACTCGAATCCGCCCTCCGGGTACGCCCCGCCGCCGATCCAGATCGCCGTCATCCGCTCACAGATCCGCGGCTCCATCAGGATCGCGGAGGCGAGATCCGTGACCGCTCCCTGCATCCCGATAAACAGCGGCCTCGGATCGTCGCGCATCGCTTCCGTGATAATAAACCGGGCCCCCTCGGAATCGATCGGCGTATGCTCATCCGTCAGTGCCGTTCCCGCGCCTAAGAAAACCGGGTATTCCTCCCTCACATGCATCAGGTCAAGCACCTTCACCACCTCGTCGTAGCTGGCCTTCGCCGTCTCTCCCGCCGGATAGCGGCCCATGCAGGTATCAAAATGTCCCGCCACGATACCCCGGACCTCAAACTTCGGCGTCATCAGGTGA
The DNA here is from genome assembly GCA_947642555.1 of uncultured Roseburia sp. Taxonomy (GTDB): domain Bacteria; phylum Bacillota; class Clostridia; order Lachnospirales; family Lachnospiraceae; genus Roseburia. The sequence continues at coordinate 15,235 of CANRSX010000025.1, forward strand.
TGCGCTACCGCAAACTGGTCGTCCGCCTCGTTCTTGCAGTCCGTATGTACAATCATCCTCACCCGTTTCTGTTCCGGTACGTTAAATTCATAGGTAAACATTTTCTCCTCCTCTCCAACAACTATGTTTAGGAAAAGTTGTTTTCGTTTAGTATTCTGTTTAAAAATCGTTTATTTGTTTTGTTGATATCAGTGTAACCTCCATTATCCTGATTGTCAATCATCAACTTTTTTACGCAAAGTTTTTCGGCATTACGCACAATTATCCCTAAAATGATTCCTTTATCTTCTTCCTGTTTTCAACATTTTGCATGATGTAATTTAAACTTCTAAACTTTTTCATTTCTTTTTAAACTTATCCAATCAAATATTGTTAAAATTTTAACACATATGTTTAAGAAATGTTTCAGATAAGGTGCTTACACTTGACAAAAGATAAAGTTCGTTTAAAATGGAAGATATCAGAGAAACGTTCGTGAGGTGGAGATGATGAAAGCTGTAGAAATCGCAAAAAACCTGGGTGTGTCCAAAGCCACCGTATCCCTCGCGTTAAACGGCAAGCCCGGCATCAGCGAAAAGACGAGGCAGCGGATCCTGGCCTATGCCGCCGGGATGCGGGAGGGCGTGATACTGCCGGACGATGGCGACGGCCGGATCCAGGAGCTTTCCGGTGTCCCGTTTTCTGCTGCCGCCAATGGGTTTTCCACCCCTTCTGCCGGCGGCGAAAGGCAGATCATCCGGATTATCTCACCGGCCAAAGCTCCTTATCTTTTTTCCAGCCCCGAGCTGGATCTGCTCCCGGATTTCTTTTCCATATCCGAACGCGCCGCCAGCCGGCTCGGCTATGCGTTAGAAATCCAGTGCCCGAACTTCCTGGCCGATCCCATCGAGCAGATTGCAGCGGACTGTAACGTTCCGTCCGTCGCGGGCGTTGTGATTTTTGCCTCCGAGCTCACGCATGACGATATTTGTCGTTTCCGCGGCATACAAAAGCCTGTCGTCCTTTACGACAATGAGCTTCCCGGGCAGTATTCCAGCGTGACCATCGATAACCGCGGCGCTGCGGGCATGGCAGTGGACTATCTGTTCCGCCACGGTATCCGGGACATCGGATATCTGTGCATGTCCCGACCGATCTATAATTTTGAGGAGCGCAGGGCGGGCTTTCTGGAAGCCATGGAGGCCCACAATCTGCCCGTCTCCCCTGAAACCTTTATCACGCTTGGGCAGACAATTGACGAGTGCTATCAGAAAATCAGAACGGACTGGCCGAAATTACCTGTTCATAAGGCCCTGATCATGGAGAGCTACCATCTGTCCATCGGGGTCCTGCATGCCTTTCGCGACCTCGGCGCCAGGGTACCGGAGGACGTCAGCTTAATCGGCATCGATATGCTGCCCTCCTACCTCATGGGTGACTGCCAGCTGACCATGATAAAAGTGCCGCACGAAAATCGTGCGACACTTGCCATCACCTTACTGGATCACGAAATCCGGGAATCCGCAGAGTTTCGTTCTCATGTTCATATGGAATGCAGGCTGATCGAGGGAGACAGCGTCAGTTCCGCACGGATTTCTTCCGCAGAAGGCAGGCCGTGATCCCCAGAAGCGTAAGCAAAGAGACCGCCTCCGATATCCTCCAGGATGCCGGAATACGATATCGGACGCGGATCTGACCCTCATATCCCGCCGGAATCTCAAGACAGATCTGACAGTTTTCCCCCAATGTGACCGCAATCTCCTCCCCGGTCACGGTATCCTCTGCCATATAATTCGGATAACAGATCACAGGGAGCGTGATATGGCCTTCCATATCCTGATACGAATTTCTGCACGAGACATATATTTCTCCGTTTTCCCGCTCAAAACCGGTCAGCTCCGCCACCCCGTCCGTCCACAGGCGCTCTTCTCCAAACAAACGGATATCCTCCCCCTTCATCAGGTATTCTCCGACCCCGATGCGAAACGTTCCGATTTCATTGGTACCGTAACAGTTCAGCTCCTGCGTCTGCGCGGTATAGTCCCGAAAAAACAGCGCGGTCGGAATACAGGAAAATACGACAATTGTAATCGCAGTTCGTTTCGCACACAGCTCTCCCTTCCGCTGTGCGATCAGCTCAAGCACGGTCAGCAGCAGAAACAGCAGCAGAATCGTTGCGATCGCAAGATACCGCCACGGAAACTGCACCACGCAAAGCCCTTTCGCCAGAAAACGGCTGATATTCTGCAGACTGTCCCACGGAAAATAAGCTGTGCTGACGACAAGTGCCGCCGATCCGGTCACAAAATACAAAAGAGCCAGCCGCTCTGTCTCCATGCGAAGCTTCCCGTATCGGATCCGGTACCAGGCGAACAAGAGCAGCCCTGCCGTCTGCGCGACGCCGATCCCCAGTCCCATCTCATTCTTCATGCCGCCGTCCACATTGTATCCGGACGCGCGAATAAACACATCAAAAATCTGAGACAGATACAGTCCCCGGTTCTGAATGTTCTGCTGCCCACGCCCGTTTAAGACCAGATCCTTCCCGAAATAGGACAAAAACGGAACCAGAAACCACAGATTCAGCAGTATGGTTCCCACCGCAGCTTTCAAAAGCGCAAAAAATCGTTCTTTTTCACACACGCGGCGTATACAGAGTGCGCAGATCGCTGCAAGAAACAGCCCCGTCATCTCACAGCTGATGATATGCGACTGAATCACGCCGGTCAGTCCAAGGATTACCGGAAGGTAATCGTTCAGACGGTAGTTCCGCCGTTTTCCTGCAAGAATATTATAAAATCCCCAGACAATCAGCGGAAACGCCAGCATCGCTGTATATTCTCCCACCGCGGCCCTGACATAGACATCTGTCAGCCGGTAGGCCGAAAACGTATAGACAGCCGCTCCCGTTAACGCCAGCCACCTCTTCCCCGACATCCGCTTCACTGCCAGGTATGTCACCAGGCAGGTCGCGCAGTTAACCGCAATGAGAAACAGCTGATAAGCGGTCTGCAATGGCACCATCATACACTGCAGAATAGCCGGTACATACAAAAACAGGCTCCCGTACATCACCGGAGAAACATAACCGTAACCATTTAACATCCCGGTCTCGATCCGCACCGGAAACTGTCCCTTCGAAAGCTCCGCTGCCAGGGAATTGATCCGCGCCAGATGGTAGAGCAGATCATGCCCTTCATATAAAAAATCCGTGACCAGCGGCAGATTTACCGCAATACAGATCACGGTCAGAATCCCCGCTGCGTATCGCTGCTCCTTTTTCAGATGAAACGGCGCTTCCTCAAACAACATCAGCCACAGCAGATCCGCCAGCACAAAGAAAATCAGCCCTCCAAGCATACGTGTGACGCGGTAAATGCGTTTCTCCTCCATCGTGACAGATATCACCTTCAGATCATTTTCGTCTTCGATTTGAACTACGAATTCCGCATCATCCGGTTTTGTGCCGGCTTTTACCCACACATATGCCCTGGCCTCCTCCTTTCCGCTCTCAAGATTCACCACACATTCCGTAAACGCAGCCGGATGGTTCTGCGACTGCAGCCTGCACTGTCCGAGAATCTGCGCATAATTCACAGATGCCGGCCCTGTGCCGGATGCTCTGTCATCCCCCGCGGCATTTCCATAGCGGACCACGACCTCATACGCACCGGCGTCTAATGTAAACGGGCCGGTCGATGTAATCCCCGTTTCTCCGCCGTCAAAGGAACAGGTATGGGCCGGTCCGAAGCATTTTGCAGCGAGCAGCAGCACAAAAGCGCACTGAACTGCCACGATCACAAAAAATATCTTATGTTCCCCGATCCTCTTTTGCAGCTTCATAGTTTTCCTCATTTCCGCAGCCGGTTCTCTTCGAGCATCTGATGGCAGCGGATCCGCTCGATCTCAAACTGCTGCCGGTTCTTCTGCCCCATCGACTGAAGCACCAGCCCTGAAAAAACGGACTGGATCGCCGCAAGCATCACAAACCCGCAGACAAAAAGCGTCGGGAAGCGCAGCACCAGCCCGGTCTCGATATATTCCAGGAAAATCGGGATAAAAAACGCCACCGCAACCGCGGCGAGAAGGATCCCGAGCACACCGAAAAACTGGAGCGGATGATAAACGCAGAACAGACGCCCGACCGTCCGAAGCACCTTCATCCCGTCGGAATACGTATTCAGCTTTGATTTACTTCCCGCAGGCCGGTCCCGGTATTCGATCACAACGTTTTCGATCTGCATGTTTTTCTCGACCGCATGGATGCTCATCTCCGTCTCAATCTCAAATCCCTTTGAGAGCACCGGAAAGGTCTTCACAAACTCATAGCCGAACGCCCGGTAGCCGGTCATGATATCGCAGATGTGATTGCCAAACAGGAAGTTGATGCTTTTGCGCACGATCCGATTCCCGAAATTGTGGAAGGGGCGTTTATTTTCCTTAAAATAGGTCGAGGAGAGACGGTCCCCCACCACCATATCCGCATTTTTCTCAAACACCAGCGAAACCATTTCCGGTGCGCTCTCCGCCGGATACGTGTCGTCTCCGTCCACCATGATATAGCATTCCGCGTCGATCTCGCGGAACATCCTGCGAATGACATTTCCTTTTCCCTGCATGTACTCGTGCCGCACGATGGCGCCGCAGGACGCGGCGATGGCTGCCGTCTGATCCGTCGAATTGTTGTCATACACATAGATCGCCGCGTCCGGCAGCTGTTTCTGAAATGCCGTCACGACATCCTTTATCGTGCGTTCTTCATTATAGCAGGGGATCAGTACCGCTATTTTATCCACTTGTTTTTCCTCTTTTCTCTGTTTCTGCAGGCGCCGGACATTCTTATGCCGCTAACGCCGCGCCCTTCCGCTTTCTTGCGCACACTGCCATAAAGGAAAGCACCGCGAAGACGGAGGTCTCTAACGTCCGGTAGGTAAAGTAGGAGTGAATCTGCGAGTGATTCGACAGCACCAGGTACCAGATGAAGGGGTAGGCTGCCACAAGAAGCACCGGCAGGGATTCTACAATTGTATTTTTATCTTCCCGGCGCCATAACTCTCTCCCGGTTTCCGGAGGATACCGCCGCGGAATCCGTTTTGACGCCGCATCCTCTCTTCCCGCACCTTTCTCATTCTCCTCCAGACACTTCCGCGTCCCCTGCCGCCTTCTGTCCCGCACCCACGCAAACAGCAGGACCGCCGCCCAGCAGATCACCAGCGCGCCAAGCACTGCAACCGCCCCTTTGGGCAGCATATAACCCAGGTTCACCCGGATCGTGCCCAGCCGGTCCGTCGGGTACTCCTCGTTTCCGGCTGTCCGAAACAGGATCGTATCCAGAGCGTCCAGAATCACGTTTCTGCGGAGAAAAACGGAGGCGATACACCACTTCGCCAGCCAGGTGAACCCGTAGCCGCAGACCCAGGCCACAGAGTTTTTAAGCAGAAAGAGGATCCGCTTTAAGCCCCTCTCCTCCGGCGCCTGTTTTACATACAGCAAATAGGCCACCACAAGCAGCATGCCCAGAGAATTGAGCGGCGATGTCAGAAAATCGATAAAATTTGTGACAGATCCCACTGCAAGGAAAAAAAGACCGGCATCCGGCCTTCCCCGTTTTGCTGCCAGGCAGTACAGAAGGACTGCGACAGTTGTAATATAATACATACTCATATACTGAAAAGACAGCGGGATCACAATGATATTTCCCATGCAAAGCGACACGATAAGCGCCATGCCGACGCCGCGGTTTATCGCCTTTCCCACTTTTTCATACACAAGGCACAGCAGCACGAAACAGAGGATCATGCTGATGTATTTGATGTGCTTATACGTCATCAGGCACAGCAGCGGCCGCACCGGCACGAGATAGCCGTGCCAGTAACGCGCGTAATCCTTTACGTCCAGCATATTGTAAAATGCGGAATGCGACTCATCAGTCACGCAGTTTGAGAGGATCAGCTGATCCGTCCCGCCGTCCATCTGCGTCCCCACAAGAGAATCGTCCACACTCCAGTACATCCCTTTTGTAAATTCCTTCATGGACTCCTCATAATTGCCCGAAAGCCATTCATTCGGAATGCAGGATACCACGAAAAGCAGGATCAGATACAAAAGGATCAGTCCCGCGAAAACGACCGGATAGCGCTTCTGGCCGGTCAGCAATTTCCGTAACCGTACGCCCGTCTTTGTCCCTGTACGGCTTTCAGCTCTCTCTTCTGTCACCGGCGTATTCCTCCACGGTTTTTAATCATTCCTCATATATACGCGTTCAGCAGCTCCTCATCCGTATTTACCACCAGACGCTCCGGGAACTTCATCTCCTCGAGCAGGGCCAGCGCCAGGTCATGCCGCCCCACGTGCGCGTCCACATGGGCGTCGGAATCCACGATCACCGGCGTCTCATACTCCATGCAGTATTTTAACATCTCTTTATAATTCTCCCTGGAATTCTGGCGGAAGCAGTCCGGCTGCAGGGAGGATCCGTTGACCTCTAACAGCACATGGTGCTCCTTCGCGGCTTTTACGAGGGCTTCAAAATCCACCGGATATCTGCCGTCGTCCGGATGGCCGATGATTTTCACATACGGATTCTTCATCGCGTTGATGTATGCCCTGGTATTCTCCTCCTTCGTTCCCCCCGGATAGCAAGGCATATGCAGGCTCGCGATGGCATAATCCAGCTTTTGCAGCACATACTCCGGCAGGTCCACCGCGCCGTCGGCATTTAAAATATTCAGTTCCACGCCAAAGAGCACCTTCACCCCGTATTTTTCCCGCGGCACCACCTTTAAATTCATAAAATACATCGCCGAACAGGTTCCCGCCATCTCCGGGGCATGCTCCGTGATCCCCAGAATCTTAAGCTGCTTTTCCTTCGCAGCGGCAATCATCTCATTTATCGTACTGTACGCATGTCCGCTTGCAATCGTATGCGTGTGCAGATCCATGATATCTCTCATTTTTTCCTCCTGTACTTCTGGCTTACTGCCGCGGGAACACTTCCCCGCGCACGATGACACTCACGATCTGATTGTCCGCGTCAAGCAGCACCAGATCCGCGTCTTTTCCGTCCGCGATCGAGCCTTTTTTGTCATACACGCCGATCAGGCGCGCCGGGTTCTCCGTCAGGATCGGAAGCACCTCCTCCAAAGGACGCCCGGTAAAGGCGAGGAGATTTTTCAGCGCGACATCTGACGTCAGCGTACTCCCGGCCCTCACATCCGCCGTCGCCAGCCTCGCGTCCCCGTCCTTTACGACGATCTCGTTGACGCCGAGGTGATAGTTGCCGTCCGGCAGGCCAGCCGCCATGATCGAGTCGGAAACCGCCACCACGCGGTCCGTCCCCTTTGTCTTCACATATAGGCGCACTGTGCCCGGGTGCAGATGCCTGCCGTCGCAGATCATCTCGCAGTAGATATCGGATTCTAGCGCCGCCCCCCAGATCGCAGGCTCGTGCTGATGGAGCAGCCGCATGGCATTTCCCGTGTGAGTCGACGCCGCCGCTCCCTGCGCGATGGCCCGCATGGCCGTGTCATAATCCGCGCCGGAATGCCCGATCGCCACCGCAATCCCAAGCTCTTTTAGCGCCGGGATCATCTCGATCACGCCCTCCACCTCCGGTGAGACGGTCATATAGCGGATCCCGCCCTCCGCAAGCTTCTGATAGCGGGCCGCAAGCTCTGCGTTCCCTTTCTGCAACAGCTCCTCCGGCATCGCGCCCTTATACGCGGGCGAAAGGAAGGGCCCCTCCAGATGAATCCCCAGAAGCTGCGCCCCCTCGCGACAGCTGTCGCGGTACGCGAGATACTGCCTGATGCACCATTCGGTCTGTTCTACCGTATCCGTCAGCACGGAGGCCAGCCAGGTCGTGGTACCGTTTTTTGCAAAAAATTTCCCGATCTTCTCAAAATCGTCCGCCGTCGCCCCGTTGACGTCGATCCCGACCGCCCCGTGGGTGTGAATATCAAGAAAGCCCGGCACGATCTTTAAGCCGCGGGCATCGATGATCTCCTCTTCACTGTGCCCCGCTGCCTGCTCCTGTACCGGATCCGCCGCGGATACGCCTGTTTTCCCGGCACCGGTCCCTCCCGTGCCCGCGCCCTTCTGGCATAACGCAAGCTTCCCGTCTGTAATCTGTACAGTTCCCTCCACAAATCTGTGATCCACATAAATTTCCCCATTGATGATCTTCATATCGCTTCCCCCTCTTTCTTTAAAGCGCTCGTTCTCCTGCTCCGTCCGCCGGTAATCCTCCCTCTGCTCCTTTCGGATTACAACTGTTTTCCTCTCTTCCCTGCGCGTTCTGCCGCAGCAGGTACGCCATATCAATGCGCACCTCCTTCCGCTCCAGATCACGGTTCGAATAACAGCAGCTGTCAAACCCCGCCAACACAAACCCTTCCTTCTGATAAAAGGAAATCGCACCGACATTGCAGGACTGTGTCTCCAGGATCAAAGCACGCCTGTTCTCCGAAACAGCCTGCTCCTTCGCCAGGGCCATCAGCGCATGCCCGATCCCCTGTCTCCGGAAATCCTCATGCACCCAGAGCTCCGTGACGATCAGACGGTTGCTCCATTCCTCCGGGCAGGTCTCGATGCAGGCGCGAAGCTCCTTTCCGCCCTCCCCGTCTGCGACAATGCCCCACGCGCAGGCCTTCTCCCAGTGCGGCGCGTAAAGCCGGTCCGGAAAATCGTATTCCTCAGGGTAATGGGACACCGGTTTCTCGAAATCCCGTTTTTCCAGTTTTATCTCATATCCGTCCGCTTTCTGCGACACGGAAACGTCAAAATATTCATTTGTAGTATACCGCATCGGTATCACGCTTCCCTCCCACTGTTCTTTCGGGAGGTGGATGATGTGGTAATCTTGCTTCATAGCATCCTCATTTTCTGTAAAAGTTCAGCCATGCCTGGTTTTGCGAATGGCGCGGGCGCCGCCATTCTGCAGACGCTGCCGCCGTCAGCCCGCCACCGCCCGTCCGTCCACGAACAGCTGGCACCAGAGCTCCGCGTTGATGGCCTTCCACACCACCATCGCGTTCTCTCCCTCGTTTAAGCTGCCATAGCATTTCTCAAAATATCCGGTGTCGATCATTCCTCTCTGCCGCATCCCGGGCAGGATCTGTCCGTTAATGTATTCGTGCATCCTGTCGTTCTGAATATAAGAGGACAGCGGCACCCGCAGCGCCATTTTGGTCCGAAACGCAAAATCGTCCCCGAAGGTCCGCGCGCTTAAGCGCTTTAAGAGATATTTTCCCTCGTAGGACTGTGAAAAATCCATATTTCCCGATCGGATCATCCGGCGGTAGGTGTGGTGCATCAGCTCCCGCTCCGGGATCTCAAACATGTACCGCACCAGCTCGTTGTCCAGAAACGGCACCCGGTTCTCCACGGAATTCGCCATACAGGTCTTGTTCTGCTTCTCGCAGAGACTGACCAGCTCCCCCTTGAAAAAAAGCTTTCTCGCCCGGTCAAACGCTGTGCCGGTAAAGGATCGCACGAGATCCCGCCGCTCCTCTAAGAAGCCTTCGTTCGTATAATCCGGAAAAATCTTTCTGCACAGCTCCTCCGGCAGCTGCCCGTCAAAGCTTAAGAGAAAACGGTCGCTGTCCGCCGAGACGTCCACCCCGGAAAACTTCTGCCGAAACAGCGGCCCCGACACCTTCCGGATATCCTCGCAGAGCTTAAAGCCCGGGAAGTTGTTATAGCCCCCGCAGACCTCGTCCGCGCCCTCCCCGCTGATGAGCACCGTGACGTCCTTCCTGGCGTTTTTGGAGAACTCAAACACCCCCACCGGCCCCGGCTCGTTTAAAAACCGCTCATAGGCGTAGACGCTGCGCTCTAAGTTCGCGATAAAATGCTCCGAATCCATATCGAATTTTTTGATATCGAGATTCAGGCAGGAGGCAGCGTGATCGATCCAGGGCTCCTCGTCATGCGCCGCGGATCCCCGGTTGGTCAATGAAAATCCCAGCAGCTTTTCCCCGCGGTTCTGATAAATTTCCTTCACATACTTCGCGAGCAGCGTCGAGTCGACCCCGCCGGAAAACTGTACGCCGAGGCTGACGTCGCTGATGGTCTGCCGCTTCACGCACTCCCGGATCAGCGCCTCGCACTCCTCCAGATAATCCCTGCCGGCGGACCGCTTCTGCCTGTAGTCATTCAGGTCAAAATATCTGTGCTCCGTGATCCGGCAGTCCCGCTCCACATCCGCTTCCAGGTAATACCCCGGCTCCACGCTTTTCGCGTGCGCGTACATCGCGTCGTTCGGATTGCAGCACAAAAACAGCTTTGAAAATGTATTCCGGTTCACCTGACGGTCAAACTCCCGAAGATGCCGGAAGCATTTGATCTCGCTCGCCCAGACCAGACGCTCCCCGTCGGTCTGCACATAGACCGGAATGATGCCAAACCGGTCGCGCGCGATGTAAAGCTTTTCCTTTCGCGCGTCGTAGAGGGCGATGGCAAACATGCCGTTTAGCATCCCGATCATTGTTTCAAAGCCGTAGAGAAGATACAGGTGCAGGATCACCTCCGTATCGGAATGCCCGCGAAACTCCCGGATCCCGTTCTGCTTTAACTGTTCCCGCAGCTCGTTGACATTATAGATCTCCCCGTTAAAGGTGAGCACGGTTTTCTGATCCGGCGAGAGCATGGGCTGATGTCCCGCCATCGATACATCCTGGATGCTGAGCCGGTCAAACCCGAAGATCCCCCGCAGACCCTCCGGCAGCCCGGCAGCGCGCTCCGCCGGTATCAGCGTATGCTCCGGCGAGATCCCGCAGACACCCGTATCGTCCGGGCCGCGGTGGCGGATCGCGGCGAGCATGTCATCCATCTCCTGCCTTGCCACAGACGGCAGCTTTTCCTTTTTTTTCTGAATAAAACCCGCTATTCCACACATGTAAATTTTCTCCTCTGATGCCGGACGCGCCGGATCCTTACTCTGCGGCATCCTCCTTCTCAAGCGTCAGCCAGCTGCCCCACTCCTCGGCCGTTCCCTCCGGCGTCAGATGCATAAACCCGCCCGTCGGGATAAAGGTCATCTCGGAGATGTAGATCTTTCCTTCAATATTATACAGATCCACCCGCACAAAGGGGAACTCCCGGCAGAGCCTTGCCGCCGTCCGCTTCATTTTCTCAAAATGCGGCGGCTTCGGGATTGATTTCCAGTCCGGGCGGTTCTCGTGTCCGTGAAGCGAGATGTCGAGATGATTCCACTCCATATCAAAATAGTCATAATATTTGTCATACTCGCCGTTCTCGCCGTTTGCGGACATGTACATCACCTTCGGCACCCCGTTAAAGCAGTAAAATTTAAAGGTCGAGATGTCGTCGCCCAGATACTGCTCCACGATGATTTTTTTGCGGATAAACTTGTACTGGAGCTCACCGAATTCCTTCCAGTAGTCCTGCCGCAGCCACTGCTCCAGCTTCCTTTTGCTCTCTTCGATATCCAGCTTCGACTTGTCCCGGCAGATGATATTAAAACCGCAGCCGTGATTGCACTTGATCACAAACTGCTCCGGAAGCTCGTCAAACGGAATGTCCTCCGGCGAATTGTAAGCGCCGTATAACTCCGGCAGAAGGTCCGTCATGCCTTTCTCCGTCAGATACCCGCGGATCCTGTATTTGTCAATGCAGTTTGTGACCACCGGATTGTTGTAATAGTCATGCAGCTTCAGATACTGAAGCTTTTCATTGATGCTGTCCGGATGTTTCAGATCCAGCTTCTCTCCAAAATTACCTTTGTAGAGTTCTTTCGTCAGATGAACCGGCATATAGCTGCTCATGAAATGTCGTTTTTCCCGTGATAACTGCTCTTTCAGATTCATAAATCTTTCTTCCTCCCATTGATTCTTCTTATTCTACCGCTCCCACCCCGCTTTGTCCATATGTTCAATCTTAATTTATTCTAAAGTTCAGGCAATCTATAAAACGGTAAGGGAACGGGTTTTCTCACCACACCCGTTCCCTTACCGTTCAATTCTCTTTTATACCGCTATTTCGCCAGCGCAAAAATATTTTTCACATCTATAGGTGAAAGCGTCCGGAAGGCCCCGAGGGTTCCTCCCTTACAGGCTTTCTGCGCCATTTCCGCAAAACGCTCCTCCCCGATTCCCGCCTCCGACAGGCGTGTCGCCAGGCCGATTTCGCGGAAAAATGCCTCCAGCCGGTCGATCGCCGCAAGAGCCATGCTCTCCTCCTCCCCGGGATCAATGCCCATCACCTCCGCGGCAAAGGACACGAATTTACGTGGATGCTCCCTGTACGTATATTTCATCCAGGCCGGAAAAATAATCGCAAGCCCCGCTCCGTGCGCAATATCATATGCCGCGCTCAGCTCATGCTCGATCTCATGGGAGGCCCAGTCCTCGGCATTCCCTTTCCCCAGAAGGCCGTTGTGCGCCACATTTCCCGTCCACATGATCTGTTCCCAGGCCTCCATGTCATCGCGGTCGGAAAGCACCCGCGGCAGCTCCTGTATGAGCGTCCGCATCGCAGCCTCGCACAGGCGGTCGGAGAGCGTATTCCCCGGCGTCGGGGAAAAATAGCGCTCCATCACATGCGCCAGGATATCCGCGCCGCCGGCAGCGATCTGTTCCTTCGGCAGCGTCCGGCAGAGCTCAGGATCTAAGATCGCAAAACGCGGACGGCACACCTCGCTGCAGAAAGAACGTTTGAGCATCCCCTCCTCGTTGGTGAGCACCGTCCCGTCGCTGCTCTCGGAACCCGCCGCCGGAATCGTGAGAAGCACCCCCACCGGCAGCGCCTGCTTTGGGGTCTTTCGCCCTTCATAAAAATCCCACACATCGCCCTCATAGGGGACGCCCGCGGCGATGGCTTTCGCGGAATCGATCACGCTGCCTCCCCCCGCGGCGAGGATAAAATCGATCCCTTCCCTTCTGCACAGCGCAATCCCTTCCCGCACCAGCGACAGGCGCGGATTCGGGCGCACTCCGCCTAGCTCTGCAAATGTAACTTCCTCTGCCCGCAGGGCTTCCGCAATCATTCCGTAAGTGCCGTTTCTCTGCAGGCTGCCGCCCCCGTAAAGGAGCAGCGCCCTCTTCGCATAACGCGCCGTCATCTCCCCCACGCGCTGCCGCTGTCCGCGCCCGAACAGGATCCGCGTGGGAAGATACCACTCAAATCGTTCCACTTATTCCGCCCTCCTCTCCATCCGGTACGACGCCAGCTCCCCGTACACGGGCTCTAACGCGTGATACGCCTGGTTAAAAATCCGGTAAAGCGACGCGTAGGTTTTCGCACATTCCCGATCCGGCTTTATCACTTCCGCAGTCGGATTCTGCCGCCGCGCCGCCGCATAGTCCGCGAACAGACCGACTCCCACGCCGCCGCAGACGGCTGCTCCCAGGCCTGTGGCTTCCTCCGGATACACCGGCACCTCGATGGGCTTCTGCCAGATATCCGCCAGGATCTTTCGCCAGAGCCTTCCCCTGGCCCCTCCGCCGATCAGCGTCAGCGACTCCACCGGCTGCTGCCCCTCCAGAAGATCCAGTATCACTTTCAGATTATATCCCACACCCTCCATGACGGCGCGGGAGAGATCTCCCTTTGAGGTCGAGATGTCCAGCCCCAGGAATGCGCCCCTGGCGGCATGGTTCCACCGCGGGCTGCGCTCCCCCAGAAGATAGGGCAGAAACAGTACGCCGCCGGCTCCGGGCGCCGCTTTGCATGCCGCCTCGTCCATCCGCCCGTACACGCTCTCTCCCGCTTCCGCGGCCAGCCGCTGCTCCTCTTTACACAGTACGTCCCGGTACCAGCCCAGGGACACCCCGGCGGCCTGCATGGTCCCGCAGGGCGTATACAGCTGCGGATCCAGGTGCACCCAGTTAAAGGTCCGCATTTCTTCGTCAAACACCGGCTCTTTTCGCGCCATGGAAATCCAGGAGGAGGAGCCCAGCACACAGTAGGTATTTCCCTCCGCCACCACGCCCGCGCCCACACAGGCGCAGCTGCCGTCCCCGCCGCCGGTCACCACCGGCGTGCCCTCCATCAGACCGCATTCCCGCGCCGCCTCCCGGGTGATACTCCCCGCGGTGTCGGCCGACGGCTGCGCCTTTGGCAGCAGGCTCTCCGGGATTTCCAGCGCCGAAAGGATCTCCTTCGACCACTCCTTTTTCCGGATGTCAAAGAGGTTCGTGCCGCTGGCATCCGAGTAGTCCGTCACAAAACGCCCGGTGAGCCGGCGGATGATGTAATCCTTGGCGTTTAACATCTGATATGCGCCCGCGTATACCTCTGGTTCCTCCTGTTTTACCCAGAGCAGCTTTGCCGCCGAGTAGGAGGCGCTGATCCGGTGTCCCGTGATCTGGTACACCGTTTTCTGCCCCAGGGCATCGGTCATCTGGCGCTCCTGCTTCGCCGCACGGGTATCCGCCCAGATAATCGCCGGGCGCAGGGCCGTCCCCTTCCGATCCACCAGCACACAGCCCATCATCTGCCCGCTGAAGGACACGCAGGCCACCTCCCCGGGAGTGACGCGCGCCTGCTCTAACAGCTGCCCGGTGGAGGCACACACCGCCCGCCACCAGTCCTCTGGATCCTGCTCCGCCCTGCCCGGCCCGGGGTAGCGGGTCTCATAGGAAACGGTCACACCGGCGGCAAGGGTGCCGTCGTCACGGTACAGGACAGCCTTGTTTCCGCTGGTGCCCAGATCATGGGCAAGAATATATCGTCCCATACAAAATCCTCCGTTACAGTGCAAGCTGCACAAGGGTCGCCGGCATCTCGTGCTTCTGGTTCACCTTGTCCGGTCCGGTCACGAGGTCAAAGCAGGATACGATGATCCGCCCGTCCCACACAATCGGTTCCCCCGGCTGATCCAGGCCGCCGTCCACCCCCGTACAGTCCGGGCTCTGTGCGATCCTGGTCACGGTTCCCTCCGGCGTCACCATGGCGATGGCATTGGCCGAAAAATCCGCGATGTACAGATTTCCCTTTTCGTCGAATATCATGCCGTCCGTGCTCTGCAGCTGTGAGGCATCCTGCGCGAAAATCCGGTTTTCCACCGGGGAGCCGTCCGGCCCGATCAAAATGCGGTACACCGCCCCGTCCCCGAAATTTCCCACATACAGCGCCCCGTCCGGCCCGAAGACGATGCCGTCCGCGCCGTACTGGCAGTCCGGATTGTGCGTGACAAATGTCGCGAAAATATTCGGATCCGCCAGGGTGTTGGTCACATGCACTCCCCGCTCGTTAAGCGCAAAACGGTACACACAGCTGGTAAGCAGCCCGTCCTCCCGGACCACCGGGTGCAGGTAGCTCTGGGTCACATACATGTATCCGTCCTTTATCCGTATGCCGTTGGGATGCTCCATTCCGTCAGCTACTACGATCGTCTCCAGTATTTCCCCCTCATCCGTCACCGTAAGCCGCAGCACGCGTCCCTTATAGAGCAGATCTTCCCGCTCGCTCCAGCCCTGGTTGTCGCAGAGATAGATATTCCATTCCCCGTCAAAGGCAATCCCCATATTCCGCGCCACGCCGGTCTCTGGGTGCACCGGCACGTCAAACCATTTCGTCACATTCCCGTCGCGGTCTAAGCGCACCACCATGCCGGAGCTTTCCTCGCTGGCATAGTTCGGGCAGGACAGCACGAGATTCCCGTGGCGGTCGACGGCCATTCCGTCGGGAGTGCAGATATAATCCGGCAGAACGCTGAACAATGTCGTCTCTCGCATATCAGTTCCTCCTACTTATTTTAAAACTCGATGATAATCTTCTTCGTCCCCGCCTCCCGCCGTTCGATGAGGGCAAAGGCGTCCCGTATCCGTTCAAAGGGGAAGGTGTGGGAGATAAAATCCTTCGGGTCAAGCACCCCCGCATTGATCCAGGCCATGATCTGCGTGTGTGCCTCCGCCTCCTCTCTCTTGCTGGGCCACTGCACGAAATTCAGGCTCCAGTTGTAGGGCGCGCCGCTCCAGTCCAGCTGCATCTGAAGCTCCGGGGATATCCCGTAGCCGCAGATCGTTCCGTTATAGCGGATCAGCCCCATGGCCTCATTCAGCAGGCGGTTGATCCCCACCGCGTCCACCACGTGATCCACTCCCTCCGGCAGCAGGCGGCGCACCTCTGCTTTTACATCGCAGGCGCCGGATTCCAGGATGACGTCCGCTCCCAGACGGCCCGCCTCCTCTGCCTTTTCTTTTATGACATCCGTCGTGATCACCGGCCCCATCCCCAGCAGCTTACAGAATCTCGTAAAACACAGCCCCACCGGGCCGGCCCCGTAGATGAGCACGCTCTCATTCGGCGCGAACCCAAAGCGCCGGATCGCGCTTAAGACCTCCCGGAAGGTGATGATCATGGCCGCCTCCACCGCGTTCACCCGGTCCGTCGGGCGAAGGACGGTCTGGGCCAGATACCCCTCGCTCCACTGCGGCGTCCCGGGGCCCATGCCGTTTTCGATGTACGCATCCGCATCCCCCACCACCGCGTATTCACTGTAGGCGCCCCAGCCCGGCGTGTATCCGTCCATGGTTTTTTCCAGAAACGGCAGGAGCACCAGGTCTCCTTTTTTCAGGTGTCTCACATCCGCCCCCGTCTCCACCACCTCTCCCACGCCCTCATGCCCTAAAATCGCCGGGTAGGTGTCAAAATTTTTAAAGGTGCCGTGAATCAGCTTCATATCCGTGCCGTTGCACACGCCGCAGCTTTTCATCTTTACCAGCGCCTGGCAGCGCCCGTACTCCGGCACCGGAAATTCCCGTACCGCCAGCGTCCCCTGCGCGTCAACTGTCAGAGCCTTCATCCCTTCTCCCCCTTTCCTGTGTCCCGTATTCCATCGCTGTAGCAGCCCAGAGGCAGCCGCACACCGCCTCCTGGCCGTTTGTTTTCTGCGGATAATGAATGTAGGCCTCATAGCTGTCCTGCACGCAGAGCCCTTCGCAGGCGCCGTGGACATCCAGAAGACCCTTTTCATCCGCAGTGATCCGCCCTAAGACGCCCTCATAGCCCCGGGCAGCCGCCTTCTCATACCCGTCTCCCTCCGCCAGTTTATGATCCAGCGCGTAGCGGAAGGCATAGGTAAACATGGCGCTCCCCGAGACGTCGCACCAGTTCCCCGGCCGGTCCGGCTCGTCCACCACCTGATACCAGAGGCCGGTTTTCGGATCCTGCACTTTTGCAAGGCCCTCCAGCAGCAGCGCCAGCTGTCTGCGGGCCGCCTCCCAGGCCGCATGCTCCCGGGGGACAATCGACAGCGCCTCTGTAAGGATCAGCGCATACCAGCCAAGGCCCTCGCTCCAGACGCAGCCGGAGCGGCCGCCCTCCCCTGCCCAGGAGGCCAGCCCGTCCTCGCTGTACGCGTGCACCAGCAGGCCGTCATGCGTATGGCAGTACCGGAAAATCAGCTCCAGCTGGCGGCCGGTCTCGTCATAGCAGTCCGGCCGGTCAAAGGCCCGCCCGTATCTGCTGTAGAACATCTGTCCCATAAAGACGCCGTCCACCCACATCTCGCCCGGATATTCCGTGCGGTTGTGTAAAAATCCGCCCTCCCGCGTGCGCGGGTAGTCCGCAAAGGCCTCCCGGATCCGGTGGCAGGCCGCTGCGTAGCGCGCCTCCCCGGTCTGCTCATACATCCACACCAGCACCGCGCCGGTCATCATGTCGTCCATGCTGCACCCGGTAAAGCCCCGCAGGACGCCCTCCCGCGTCACATGGGCTTCGCAGTATTCCCGTATGTAATCCCGGTAGCGCGCATCCCCCGTCGCCTCCTAAAGCTTTGTCATCCCGATGAGAAGATATCCCTGCGGATAACTCCAGGAGCGGTACGGGTAGTCGTCGGCCTTCGGATAGCGTCTCATCACCGTGTCCGCAAGCCTCACCGCAGTATCCGTCCTCATCTGTCCTCACCTTCTCCCCATTCCGCGGCCGTTTCCATCACCCAGCGGATCCGCTCCGTATCAATGTCCGCCGGCAGCGTACAGTCCGCCCCGATCAGATAGCCCCGCGTCCCGTTTTCCGCGAGCAGCTCTTTTGTATACGCCTGCACCTGCTCCTTTGTCCCCCGGCAGAGGACCCCTTCCCTCCGGTTGTCAAAGCCGCCCAGCACCGGCCGGCCGCCGAAGCGCGCTCTGCCCTCCGAAAGGCTGAGGCCCTCGATCTGTACCGCCCAGTTCACCGCCGCGGAGGGATAGTCGTACCAGTTTTCCATGCGGTTTGTGATCCCTGCCCAGCCGCAGCAGTGCAGAATATTATTTTCGCTGAAACGGTTGGCGTGCTCTAACACCAGAAGATCCGAGGGGGTGACATACTTCCGGTATTCCTCATGCGTAAAGCGGTCCGTCTCCCCGCCCTGCACGCAGTAATACACCCCGTCGCAGCCGCACTCTGTCACACAGAGCTCCGCCAGCAGCGCGTTCCCCTCCGCGATGACGGAAAGCCCGTACATCACCGCCTCCGGATCCTCGCGCAGGTGCGCCATCACACGCTCATCCCCCGCGCCGAACCGCATGGAGGAAAAGGGAGCATACACGTTGTAAAACGACATACAGCGCCCGCCCAGCCGCTCATTCACGGCCTTTACCCGCTCCAGCTGCCTTCTGATATAGGGGTGCTCCCGTCCCATGGGGGTTAAATCATACCAGTCTTTTGCACTGCAGACCGGCGCCGTCAGCTCATAGTCAAAAAAACCGTCGCACATAATTTTTGCAAAATCCACATCGCAGTCGTCATAATACCGCATATGCGCGTCAATACACGCCTGTCCCAGCGCCTTCTCCCCCTCAAAATGAAACCAGAACCCCACCGGGACCTGATCCACCGGCTGATTGTGCAGTGCGTTCCACACACGTGTCCGTCTGTCCATGATGATCTCCTCCTGTTTTACCCGTAAATATCCGATTCCAGATGCAGCG
Source organism: uncultured Roseburia sp. (assembly GCA_947642555.1). GTDB lineage: Bacteria > Bacillota > Clostridia > Lachnospirales > Lachnospiraceae > Roseburia. The sequence goes on from CANRSX010000025.1 coordinate 34,089, forward strand.
TATCCAGCCAGAAGACGCTGGCCGCATAGACCAGGCATCCGGCCTGCATCCGTTCGATTTCAATACACTCGTCGGCCTGATGGTAATCCCCGTGCCCCGGCGCAAACAGATGGGCGGGCCGCGGCGGCATGGGAAGTCCGGTGCCAAAGGGCAGCGCGTTTTTCAGCCTGCGGGCATAGGTGCCCCCGCTCATCACAAAGGGCTCTGTATGCACTCCCATCACCTGATTATAAATTTCCGTCAGCCCGTTTACGACAGGTGTCAGTCTCTCGTGATTCACCGGCTCCTGACACCGCAGCACCTCCACGTCAAACCCATGCCGGTCTGCGCCGCCGGTAAGTCTCCCCAGGATCTCTTCGCCGCTCTTTTGGACCGGGAACTTTATGCTGGCGGTAAACCACAGGCGCCCGTCCTTCAGCCCTGCCGTCGTCACACCGCAGATTAAGGGCCCGGACGCCGCATCCTTACAGGCGATCCCAAGGCCTTCCCCAAAAGTGTCCGCCGAAGCCAGACGCAGGTACGCAAACGCCCCCGACCCTGCATCGATTCCCGCCCGGCAGGCAGCGTCCGCAAGAAGCCATATGGCGTTCGGCCCGGGGCCCGGCATCGCGGCGTGATCCGCCGTGCCATGCGCGGTAAAGACTGTTTCCCCGCCTTCTTCCACGCATGTCATGTTTTCTCCGCACGCTGTCGGAAAACTGCCCCGGCAGCGCAGCATGGCGGTCTCCGGCAGCATCGGCACGCGGTCCCCGGCCACAAGGGATTTCACGCGCCCGTCGAGGATCTTTCGCGACGTCAGCCGCACCTCAAGCGTCCCGCGCTCCCCCACGCAGACCGGAAAGGCGCAGTCCGCCACGATCGACAGCGGCGGCTGCACCTGGGTTTTCGCAAAATATTCCGCGTCCGCCATCCCGCATTCCTCATTAAAGCCCACATACAGGGTCAGCCTGTGGCGCAGCGGGTATCCCGTCTCCCTCAGATAGCGCATCAGGTACAGCACGCAGATGGCGCTTCCCTTATTATCCTGGGCGCCCCGCCCGATGATATAGCCCTCCGTCTCCGTCGCCACAAACGGGTCAAAACGCCAGCCGCTGCCCGCGGGCACCACGTCCAAGTGGCTCCAGAAGGCCAGCTCCTCCCCCGCGCCGATGCTGGCCCGCGCACAGTAGTAATCATAATGTTCGGTCTCAAACCCGTATTCCTCCGCCATGGCGCAGAACAGGTCCGCCATCTTCCGGCAGGCTTCCCCGAAGGGAGGGCACGCTTTATCCTCCGGCACGGAAATACTCGGCACCGCGATCATGCGCATCAGATCCCGCGTCATTTCCTGCTGGTGGGAGAGGAACCAGCTGCGCGCCTCCTCCACCCGGCCTTTCTCCAAAAACACCTTTTCCATCCCGTCTCCTTTACAGCTCGATCAGCTCATGGGGGCTGTGCGTGATGTTTTCCACCGTGCCGTCCTCATGAATCAGAATGGTATCCTCGATCCGCACGCCAAATTCCCCCGGCAGATAGATCCCCGGCTCCACCGTGATCGCCAGTCCCGCTTCCACCGGTGAATCGTCCGTCTGATTAAACCGCGGATCCTCGTGCAGATCCAGCCCCACCGCATGCCCCAGGCCGTGGCCGAAGCAGTCGCCGTAGCCTGCGTCCGCAATCACGGCACGTGCCGCGGCGTCCACATCCCGGCAGATCACGCCGGGACGAACAGCGGCAAGCGCGGCCTGCTGCGCCCGCCTCACCGTCTCATACACGCTTCTCTGCCGCTCATTTGCGGCGCCGAACATCACGGTGCGGGTCATATCCCCCCAGTAACCGTCGATCGGCGTTCCCATATCCATCATGATAAAATCGCCGGGGCTAAGCCTCCTGCCGCTGGGGCTGCCGTGGGGATACGCCGTGTCCGGCCCGAATACCACGAGGAAATCATGGGAGGTGCGCTGTGCCCCGTATTCGATAAAAAAGCCGTTTAAGATCCGCTGCAGCTCCCGGTCCGTCATCCCCTCCCGGATCTGCGGCAGCACCGCCTCAAACACCGCGTCCCCGATCTTTTGGGCACGGCGCAGGCACGCGAATTCCTCCTTTGACTTGTGCGCCCGCTGCAGCCGCACCGCCCGGGAGGTCTCCGGCGTCGCGAGAAGGGTCACGGAAAGCGCTGCCTGCAGCCGCTGAAACTCCGCCACACTCCAGCTGTCCGTATCGATTCCCAGCGTCCTGACGCCGCATTCCCCACAGAGCGCGTCAATCTGCGCGGGAAGATCCGTGATCCGCTCCACCTCACAGTCCCGGGCAGACCGGCGCGCAGCCTCAAGATACCGCCCGTCCACCAGGAGCACCGCCTGTTCCGCCGTCACAAACAGGTAACCCGCACTTGAGGAAAAAGATGTATAATAGCAGCGGTTCGTGCCGCCCGCGAGCAGCACAGCATCCGCCTGTTCTGGCATCCTCCTCTGTAATGCCGCAATCCGTCCTTCCATTGGCCATCCCTCCATGCCCTGATTCAAAGAATGCAATGGCCGGCGCCATCGCATTCTCTGTTTTCCTTATTGCCTATCCCTGATCGCGCAGGGAAGCGACTGCCGCGTCCACATTCTGAAGGAACGCGTCCACATCCTTATCCATCAGAAGCTGCTGTACGTAATTCTGAATCTCATTTCCGTAACGGGAATCCACAAACGATCCCTGCCAGTCATGAACCTTACCTGCCGCCACCATATCGAGCACCGGCTGCACCCCTGCATCGCCGTAGGTCGTCTGATCGATACAGGACGGAGCTCCCTCCGTGTCGGACCAGATCTGCGCGATTTCCGGGCGGGATAAAAACTCCAGGAATTTTAAAGCCGCATCCTGCTCCTCGGGGCTTGCCTTTCCTGAGATACAGATCGCCGCGTCCACCCCCGCGATAATTTTGGTGGACTCCTCCGTCTCCCCCGGAAGCGGGAACAGTCCGAACTCCATATCCGGGTTCGTCGCCATCATGGTGCCGCGGGAATAGGAACCGGTGATCGTCATCGCCGCTTTTCCATTCATGAAATCCTCCAGGGCCTGGTTGGTCGGAATGCCGAACACATCCTCATTGCAGTAATCCATCAGCTGGATCACCTTTTCCGCCAGATTCCGGTAGCCCGCAAAATCCGATACCTTCGTCTCCCCGCTGGTATCCGCGATCACGTCGACCAGATGCTCGATCCCGCCGTCATTGAGCGCGATATTGGCCGCGTTAAACATATGGCCCGCCACCCACGGCTCCTTGTAGGAAAGGCTTAAGGGCAGCTCCCCGGCAGCCTTGATCGTCTCGCAGGCCGCGATAAATTCATCCCAGGTCTTCGGCACCTCGATGTTCAGGCGCTCAAAGGTCTCCACCGAATAATAGACCGCGATAAAATTCTGGCTGTAGGGCATCGCATAATAGTGTCCGTCCGGCGCGACGCTTAAGTCCAGCATCGCAGGCTTCACATTGGACATAAATTCCTGATCCGTCAGGTCCATGTAATAGCCTCCCTCGATCCGGTCTTTAAACACTACCGACGTAGGATAATCCGTGAACATCACCGGGACATCGTCAGACGCCAGCCGCGTGGTGAGCACCTGTTTGCCGTCCGGCACAGTATTGATCTCGATATGAATATTCGGATATTCCTCCTCGAACATCGGAACCACCTTCGCATAGGCTGCCTGCGCCGCCTCCTCCGTCTTCTGATTGAAATACTCGATCGTGATTTCCTCTCCGCCGGATGCGCCGCTTCCCGCGTCCTCCTGTTTCTCCTGCTGCGAGGTATCCGCGGAAGCATTGTCATTCCCCGAAGCGCCGCTCCCATCCGCCGCGGCGTCCGGCTTTGCGCCGCAGGCCGCAAGTGTCACTGCCATCACTGCCGTAAGCATCCGTGCAACCATTTTTCTTTTCATGCTACTCCTCCTTTGCCTTCTGTTCCTGCCGTTTCTGATGATTTCATTATAGCCGGCGCTCCTGTGGCCGAATATGCAAAACATTGGGTGATTCATATGAATATTCTGTCTTTTCACACCTCTGGCTCAAACAGTGTACCGTATTCTGCCGGCTCGCCGGAAAGATGCACCGAAACCACTGTTCCCGCCCCTTCTGTACTCTCAATCGTAAGCCCGTATCCCGCCCCGTAATATGCCACGATTCTCTGATGTACGTTTTTTACCCCGATGGAGTTCTGTTTCTTTACGCTGATGCGCTGTATCTTCGTCTCCCGCAGCTCCGCCCGCAGCTCCTCAAGCCGCTCCCACGTCATCCCGACGCCGGTATCCTTGATCGTGATCTGCACGTCGTCCCCCTCCCGGTATCCGAACAGATCGAGCGTCCCCGGCCCGTCCTTCGGCTCGATCCCGTGCATCACCGCGTTTTCCACCAGGGGCTGTAAGAGAAAGGCCGGCACCAGAAGCTCCTCCATCCCTTCCTCCAGATCCATCCCGAAAAACACTTTGTCCGGGAAGCGGATCCTCTGGATGCGGATGTAATTTTCGATCTGATGCAGCTCTTCCGACAGCCGTACCACCGGGCCGGATTTGATGCTGTAGCGGAACAGCTCCGCCATGCTCTCCGCCACGGTGCGGATCTCCCCGATATCATGAAAATTTGCGATGGAGCTGATCAGATTAAGACAATTATAGAGAAAGTGCGGGTTGATCTGGGCCTGGAGCATGCGGATCTCCATGCGCCGTTCATTCATCTCCGTCTGATACATCTGTTTCATGGATTCCCGCAGGCGCTGCGTCATCGCATTGTAGCTGCGCGCCATCTTCTTGATCTCGCTGTCAAATCCCCATTCAGGAACGACAAGCGTATTCAGATTGTCCCCGGTGCTGGCGTCCATCACCTCGCACAGCCTTCGGATCAGCTCTGTCTGTTTTCTCGCAAAAATACGGCCCATGATGATGTTAAACAGCGCCATAAGAAAGATCACCAGCATATAAAAAATAAGCGTATTGTAATACGGCCTTCGCACGACGGCCCGCTCGACGCAGCTGACCACCTTCCAGTCCAGCTTCCCGATATAATAGATGCAGCAGATATAGCGCTTCCCCTCCGCCGCAAAATCGGTAAACACAATCGGGTTCTCCTCGGACGCCATCGCCGCGCACTCCCCCAGCTTTTCCTCCAGCGCGTCCTCCCCCTCCATGGCGCCCGTCCGGTAAAATGCCCGGTTCTGCCCGTCATACAGAAGGACCCGGCCATCATCCTCCTCCACGTCCTTAAAGATATCGCGGATCCCCTTCGCATCCAGTCTCATACAGATGTAGCCCAGGTTTTCGCCGTGCCGCTCCACGTCGATCATGGGTTTGATTAAAAACAGCTCCTTAAGCTCCCCCTTTTCATCAAACTGGAATTCAAAATGACGCTTGTATTTCCCCTGCTCCGCCAGCCTCCCCCAGTCGTCGATCTTATTCCGGATGGAGGTGTCATACTCCGCCACATAGCTGTATTCATAGAGCACGCCCTGAGAGGTCTTAAGCACCGCCCCCCAGATATTCGTATCCAGCTTCACCGCATTGCGCAGCGCCGCGTTGATGGTATTGCTGTCCTCCAGGTAAGCTTTGTCATAAGAATCGTGGCGGTTGCGCAGTACGCGGAGCATATTTTCGTCAATCACATGCAGATAGCAGGTCATCTCCGCGTTGCTTAACACCTTCTCAATATTCAGGCCGATCTGCCGGTCCGAGCGCTCCAGCGCCAGCTGGTAATCCCGGTCCACCTCCGAGAGGTTGCGTCCTAACACCAGCAGCAGAATCAGAAATACCGGCACCAGAGCGCACACCACATAGGTGACAAATAACTGGATACGGACACTCAGATATCGTTTTTTTCGTCTCATCATATGCCTAATCCATCCCGCGAAACTTTTTCGGCGTGACGCCGTAGGTCTTTTTAAACATCTGTATAAACTGGGAGGTATCGTTATAGCCGCACATGCCGGCCACCTCCGTCACCGTAAACCGGCCGTCCATGAGGGCTTCGCGGGCTTTTTCCATCCGCACCTCGTTCAGATAGGTGGTGTAGTTTTTCCCGGTGCGTTCCTTTAACAGATGGCTCAGATAGCTGCTGTTCATAAAAAATACATGTTCGGCCAGCTCGTGCAGCGAGACGTTATTATTGTAATTGTCCCGGATATAGCGTATGATCTCCTCCGCCAGCTCGTCCGGCGACTTCTGCGCGTTTCCCTGTCCCGCGGACAGCAGAGCGCACACCTCATGGATCCGATCGTTTACATCTGTAATCATGTCTGTCCATGAGCCGTACCGCGTCAGGACAAACCGGGGCTCCGGCGTATGGCGCGTCCCGGTATGCGGGTGCAGGCCCTCCCGCGCCATACACTCATTCATGACCAGATCCACGCCGGTCAGAAAATCCGCCACACTCTGCATGGAAAGCCCGGCATTCCCCGCCATATCGTCCAGCAGGCTTTTTAAAAATGCAGCGCAGCGCGCCTCGTCCCCGGCATGAAGATACTGCCGCAGCACCTTTCTGTTGTTCGCATCAAGGGGATTCTGATAAGATAAGTTCTTCTGCTCCTCATACCACAGCACCGCATCCGGCCGCAGCAGGCGGCTGCAGAGCGCATGCTCCGCCTGCCGGTATGCCGTGTGCAGCGCGGCCGCGCCGGAGCATGCTCCGCTGACTCCGACGAATACCGCCGCCCCGCATTTCTCTAACAGGGAGGGGATGCGCAGAATCGCATCCCTCGGGATCTCCCGCTTTGCCTTCAGCACCACGCCCATGGCGTCACGGCGCAGATCCACGCAGATTCCCGTCAGCGAGAGGCTGGTGTGCAGGTAGCGCCGGAGGAGCTTTTTTCCGCCGGCAGACACTTCGGCGGCATGTTCCTTCTGCCCGGCACAGAACTGTACGCACAGCGCCACATACCTCTGCAGTACATCCAGGAGCATGGAGCCCTCCGGTATCGCCTCATCCGCGCCCTGTGTGAGCAAAAGCCGCTGCAGCGCCGTCTCCTTCTGCGCCTCCGGCGTGCTGCCGGGCGCCTGCACGCCGTGATGCAGCACCTTGTAGAGCAGGTCAGACAGATATTTATCCTGCACCGGTTTGAGCAGATAGCCGCTGACCCCGTTTTCCATCGCCTCCTGGGCGTATTTAAAATCCGCATAGCCGCTGACGATGATCACTCTGGCGGAGGATTTTTCCGCATAAATCCTGCGCACCAGCTCCAGCCCGTCCATCACGGGCATCTTGATATCCGTCACCACCAGCTCCGGCCTGTGCTGTAAAAAGAGCTCCCAGGCCTGCTGCCCGTTTTCAGCGGACAGAAATTCCGGGTCCGTAAGCATCCCGCTGGCCGCCAGCTGTTTCTGTAAGGAAAGCCGGGATGCATATTCATCCTCCGCAATCAGAACCTTCATTGAGCAGTCCCCTCCTCGTCTGAAATCACTCTAACTCTTTACCGCTCCGGCTGTCAATCCTCTGATAATGTACTTCTGCAGGAAGGCGTACACCACGATAATGGGGATCATGGACACCAGGTACGCCGTGAAGGCCATCGTATAATTAAACGAATACTCCGCCTTAAAATTGTACTGGAACAGCGGCAGCGTCCAGTAGGAGCTGGTCTTATTTAACATCATAAGGGGCATCATAAAATCATTCCAGAACCACAGCGCATCCATAATGACAATTGTCGCGATCATCGGTTTGATCAGATAAATCACCACCTGCACATAGGTCTGAAACGTGCTGCACCCGTCAATCCGCGCGGCCTCCTCGATCTCGGAGGGCAGGGCCCTGATATAGCTCACGAATAAAAACGCCCCCTTTGATAAGCTGAAGGCCAGATAAATCAGGATCAGCCCCGTGTGATTTAACAGGTTTAACCGCGTCATCTGCTTGACTAACGGGAGCATGATGATCTGAAATGGCACAAACAGTCCCAAAAGCAGGATCACGTAGACGCTTTTATAAAAACGCCTCTCATAATTTCTCGCGATGGAATACGAGAGGGCCGGGACGAAGATCACCACCAGCGCCACCGAGATCAGGGTGATCAGCGCGGAATTGCGCACGTACACCCAGTAATTATTTTTCTCAAATAATTCTTTAAAATTCCCCAGATAAAACGAAGAGGGGAGCGCGAAAAAATTCTGTCCGGCCTCCTGGGTCGTTTTCATAGAATTGATCACCACCACGACCATGGGCGCCGTCACCAGCACAACACCGCAGAACAGTACCAGATACATCAGGATCCGCCATACCAGCGCTTCTTTTATTTTCATGAGCTCCTCCCTTCTGTCACACGGACGCCCTGTTCGAGACCTTCATCTGAAGAAACGAAAAGACCGCAATGATCACAAACAGCACCACCGCCTCTGCATTGGCAAGGGCAAACCGCACGTCCTGGAATCCCTCGTTATAGATCAGCAGTCCGATAAATTCCGTGGAACGCATGGGCCCGCCGCCGGTCAGCGCATATACGTAGTCAAATGTAGTAATACCGCTTTTTAATGTGAGCACCGTATTCACCGTAATCGTCGGGATCAGATACGGCAGGGTGATATAGCAAAAACGTTTGAAGGAGGTGGCGCCGTCCATCATCGCGGATTCGTACAGCTCTTCCGGCACGGACTGTAGGCCCGCGAGAAAGATCACGGCGGGCATGGCCACCGCCTGCCACGCGTGGACAAACAGCACCCCGAACAGCGCCGTCTTCGGATCCGCAAGCACGCTCTGCGAGAGAATGCCGATGTGAAGCGCCTTTCCGATTTCCGGCACCATCCGGTAAAACAGCTGGTCCCAGATCAGCGCGATCGCAACGGAGCTGATCATGGCCGGGAAAAAGAAGATCGATTTCGCAAAGGTTTTAAAGCGCTTCAGCGCGTTTAGGGAAAGCGCCAGAATCAGCGCGACGCCGACCACCACGACCACCAGCATCAGCGCGTACTTCAGGCTTAACGTCAGCGAATGAAAGAACCGCGGATTTTTCGTCAGGCTCACATAATTCCGGATCCCGATAAATTCATAGGTCGGCTTCGTGCCGTTCCAGTCCGTCAGGCTGTAATACATCCCCATGATCACCGGCCAGATAAAAAAACCTGCGTAGGCCAGAAAGGCCGGCACCGTAAACAGCAGATGCGTCATCCGATCCCTGCTCCAGAACTTTTTCTTCATTTGGAAACACCTCGCTTTCTTTTCTTTAGCATATAAAAAAATACCTATATAAATATAGGTATTTTTTTAGGGAAACCATATACATTTTTCTGGATCAGGCACCGCCGTTTAACCTTTCCCGTACCCCATCGTCCCCACCGCGTTCTCAAGCGGATGATGGCAGACGCAGAAATGTCCGGGGCTAAGCTCCCGCGGCTCTGGCGCCGTCTTTTTACACTCCTCCGTGGCGTACCGGCATCTCGTGTGAAAATGGCATCCGGGCGGAGGCGCTGCCGGCGAGGGCAGATCCCCCTCTAAAATCACTTTTTCCCGCTTCTCCCTCAGTTCCGGGTCCGGGATCGGCACGGCCGCCATCAGCCCTTCCGTGTACGGGTGGCGCGGCCTCGCAAAAATCTCCTCCGTCCTCGCGTACTCCACAATGCGCCCTAAGTACATGACCGCCACGTGCGTGCTCACATGCTTGATCGAGGGCAGCGCGTGCGAGATGAAAATGTACGTCAGGTCGAATTCCTTCTGCAGCTGTTTTAACAGATTTAAAATCTGCGCCTGGATCGAGACGTCTAACGCGGAGATCGGCTCGTCGCAGATGATCAGCTTCGGCTTTAAGGCGAGCGCGCGGGCGATCCCGATCCGCTGCCTCTGCCCGCCCGAAAATTCATGCGGAAACCTGCCGATATATTCCGGCGGCAGCCCCACGACCTCCATCAGTCTTTCCACACGGTTCCGAAGCTCCTCCTGGCTTAAGCTCTCATTTGCGAGAAACGGCTCGGCGATCAGCTGGAAGACACGCATACGCGGATTTAACGAGGAATAGGGATCCTGAAAAATCATCTGGATATCCCTGCGCAGGGGCTTTAATTCCCGGCTGCTCATCTTCGAAAGATCCTGTCCCTCAAACAGGATCTGCCCCTCCGTCGGATCCAGAAGCCGTATGATGCAGTTTCCGGTCGTGGATTTTCCGCAGCCGCTCTCTCCCACAAGTCCAAGCGTCTCACCCTTCTTCACGGAAAAGCTGACGTCGTCCACCGCGCGCAGATACCGCTTTCCTTTTCCGAAAGAAAATCCGTGGGAGATGTCAAAATATTTTTTCAGATGTTTCACTTCCAATAAATTCTCTGCCATCATTCCCCCTGCCCTTTCTTTCCTGCCAGCACACAGCGGGACATATGTCCCTCCCCCACCGGTACCAGCGGCGGAATCTCTTTCTTACAAGCCTCCGCGGCCTCGCTGCAGCGCGGGTGGAACCGGCAGCCGCAGGGCAGATGCGCAAGCCCCGGCACCGTGCCCACGATCGGTTCCAGCTCACCCTCCTCGTCCTGCACACGGATGGTGCTGTTTAACAGACCTTTTGTGTACGGATGATTCGGATGATGAAACAGGCTGTACACGTCCGCACTCTCGACGATCTGGCCGGTGTACATCACCATGACCCGGTCCGCCATCTCCGCGACCACCCCCAGATCATGGGTGATAAACAGGATGGAGGTGTCAAACTCGCGGATCAGCTCTTTCATCAGGTGCAGAATCTGCGCCTGGATCGTGACGTCAAGCGCGGTCGTCGGTTCGTCCGCGATTAAAAGCCCGGGATTGCAGCAAAGCGCGATCGCGATCATGACACGCTGGCGCATCCCGCCCGAGAGCTCATGCGGATAGCTTTTATAGATCTCCTCCGGCCGCGGAATCCCGGTCTTTTTTATCATCTCAATGCTCATTTCCTTCGCCTGCGCCCTCGTGCAGCCCGGAATATGGGTCAGAAACTGCTCCGAGATCTGATTCCCGATCGTAAAGAGCGGATTTAAGCTCGTCAGCGGATCCTGAAAAATCATGGAAAGCTTTGTGCCGCGCAGCTTCCGCTTCTCCTTCGGCGGGAGCTTTAACAGATCCGTCCCGTCCAGAAGGATCTCCCCGGCAAACACCTCGCCCGGGCGCTGGATCAGCCCCATGATCGCCAGGCTCGTCACACTCTTGCCGCAGCCACTCTCACCGACGAGGGCCAGAAGCTCCCCCTTTTTCATTTCAAAATTAAGGTGCTCCACCGCGTTTACATATCCCTGCCTTCCCTTAAACCGGATCCCGAGATCCCTCACCTTAAGCAGCGTCTTCGCTTCCTGTTTTTCCATTCCTGTACTCATGTATGATCACCCCTCTAACGAAGACCCTGATTCTTTGGATCCAGCACGTCTCTTAACCAGTTTCCGAGCAGCATAATGCCCAGCACCGTCACGGAAATCGCGATTCCCGGGAACGTCGCCATCCACCAGTTGGTCGCCAGATAGTTTCTCCCGTCCGAGAGCATGACGCCCCAGGACACCGTCGGCGGCTGTATGCCGAGTCCGAGAAAGCTTAAGGACGCCTCGATCAGAATGCTGGTGGCCACGGAAAGGGTCGACACAACGATAAACGTAGGCAAAATGTTCGGAAGGATGTGCTTTAACATAATCCTGATTCCCGAAGTACCGATGGTGCGGGCCGCCTTCACGTACTCCTGCCCCTTTAGGCCCAGCACCTCGCTTCGGATCATCCGCGCGTAAAACGGCCAGGTCGTCACGCCGATCACAAAGACCAGCGTCAGAACCCCTGTGCGCATCACCGCCAGAATCACCATCGCAAACAGGGTCAGGGGAATCGAGTGAAACGCGTCCGTGATACGCATGATGACCGAATCCACCCATCCGCCGAAATAGCCGGACAAAAGTCCCATCACCGTGCCGATGATGCCCGCCACGACCACGGAGAAGATCCCGACCAGAAGCGATACCCGCGATCCGATCAGAACCCGCGAAAAGACGTCGCGCCCTAAAATATCCGTGCCTAAGATGTGCGCCGTCGAACCGCCCTTCGCCCAGCACGGCGGCTCCGCCATATGAACCAGATCAATCTCTTCCGGCGCATACGGCATCAGTACGCCCGCAAAAAGAGCGATCAGCATCACAATCACTACAATCACAAAACCTGTCATCCCGGACGGACTTTTTAAAAGCAGCCGGGGAAGGTCAAACATAATGGAATGCTCTTTTTTAAATTTCTTATTGTCCGAGCGTGTCGCTGCATCTGCCTGCATATCTCTCCTGTCCTTTCCGCACGAATTCTCTGCCCCGTCTGCCGCTGTCAGTAACGGATCCTCGGATCGATCAGACAGTACACGACGTCGGCGAGCAGATTTGCCGCCATGGTAATCAGCGTGATAATCACCACGCACGCCTGAACCACACTCATGTCGTGAGCGCCGATTGACTGAACCACCAGCTGCCCGAGTCCCGGCCAGGCAAAAACGGTCTCCGTGATAAGGGCTCCTCCGACCAGATTGGGGATCTGGAGCGCCGTGATCGTCACGACCGGCACCAGCGCGTTTTTAAACGCGTGCTTAAACGTGACCTTCTGATTTGAAATCCCCTTGCTTCTCGCCGTCCGGATATAATCCTGCTGCATGATCTCGAGCATATTGCTGCGCACCAGCGGCACGATCTGCGTCGCCGTATTGATCGTCAGCGTCGCACAGGGCAGCACGACATGCGCCCAGGTGCCGCGCCCGGAGACCGGGAGGATCTTTAGCGTCACGCCGAAGAGCAGGATCAGCATAATACCGACCCAGAAGCTTGGCATGGACCGCCCGAGAGAGGACAGTCCGCTCACCGCGATATCAAAAACAGAATCCTTTGTGTGTGCGCTTAAGATACCCAGCGGAATTGCGACAAGAACGGAACAGAGCAGCGATATTCCGGCCAGCTGAATGGATGCCGGCATCTTCTCCAGCACGACCCCCAGCGCGGGAACCCCGTAGCGGAAGCTTCGCCCGAAATCCCCGTGAAGCACGTTTTTCAGAAAAATCCCGTACTGAACATACAGCGGTTCGTTTAAGCCCAGCGCCTCGCGCATCACCTCGCGGTCCTCCGCCGTCGCCTCCGGCGGAAGCAGCATGGAGGTCGGATCACCGGACAGATTGACAAATAAAAATGTAATCACCGTGATGATCAGAAGCACCGGTATCATCTGCAGTATTCTCCGAACTAAATATTTCGCCATATCAGTCTCCATTCCTGTGCTGCTTTTCCGCCCGGACGCCTTCTGCGCCATGCCGGATGACTCCCGCACGTGCCGGATGCATCCGGGCGGACATTCCTTCTCTATGCTCTGCGGATCGTCAGCAGATTCCACACGTCATCCAGACGCGGAACCATCGTAATGCCTTCCTTCACGCCGTAGCTGTTGTCGATCTGGCAGATGATCGCATACGGGACGTCGTCCGCGATGATCTGCTGCAGCTCCTTAAACTGTTCCTCACGCTCCTCCAGATTCATATTGGAGTCCGCCTCCTCAAACATCTGGTTGTATTCCTCGTTCGCGTAATTGCTCTCGCCTTCCGTATTCCTTCCGATATAACCGATCATACCGTAGGATGCGTCAAAGAACCCGAGGCCGAAGCAGGTCATGAAGCCGTCCTCTGCGCTGTGCGCGGTAAATACATTCGAATAAGCGCTCGACTCCAGAAGCTGGAGATCCACTTTGATTCCCACCTGGGAGAGCATCGCCGTGATCGCCTGGCAGATCTCCGCGTCCATCAGGTAACGGCCGGTGGGCGCAACGATCTCCATCTCAAAGCCGTCCGGATATCCGGCATCCGCCAGAAGCTCCTTCGCTTTCTCCGGATCATAATTACATTTGTCAACAAGATCCGTATTGCAGCCCGGGATTCCCTCCGGGATACGCGTTAACATCGGCCTTCCGGCACCCTTTAAGATCTGATCCACAATCGCCCGGTCGTCGATCGCGTAATCGATCGCCTGGCGGACGCGCAGATCCTGCGTCGGGCCATTGTCCACCTTTAACGCCAGCTGATAAACACGGGTGGACGGGCCGTTTATAATTGTGGTTCCCTCGTTATTATTGACACGGTCCCACTCCGCCGGGATCACCATATTGACAATGTCAACATTGCCGGCGATCAGCTCTCCGACGCGTGTCGACGACTCCGGAATCACGCGGAAGATCACCTCATCCCAGTCCGGGTTCTGCTCCCCGTAATAATCGGCGAAGGGCACCAGCGTCACATGGTCGTCCTTGACATACTCGGTCAGCTTATATGGGCCGCTTCCGATCGGATTCGCGACAAATCCGTCCAGTCCGACTTCCTCGACATAATCCTTCGGCAGAATCGACGCGCCGCCCTTTGCCAGAAGATTCAGCATGATCGGATACGGCTCCTTGCTGATGATCTGCACCGTATAGTCGTCGATCATCTTCGCTTCCTGTAACGGGGTAAAATTCGTGTAATCCGCACCCGTCTCGTCGTTGATGACACGGTTGATGGAATACTCCACATCCGCGGCCGTCACCGGCGTCCCGTCGTGGAACACGGCGTCCTCGCGCAGCTTAAATTCCCAGGTCAGGTTGTCCTCCAGCAGCTCATAGCTGACGGCCAGATCGTTTTCCAGCTCGCCGGAATCATCCTGCTTTACCAGATTGCTGTATACGTTCTGCAGCACGGCCGTCGTGGAGCCGGAATTTAAGATCTGCGGATCCGTCGTGATGATGTCCGCATTGATGGCGATCATAAGCGTCCTGCTCTCCTCACCGCCCGCCGCACCGGCGTCCTCACCGGCATCGCTGTCCGCAGACTCGTCCGGGGCCGCAGGGGCCTGCGTTTCCGGAGCCGGCGCCGGATCCTGTTTGTCCGGCTCTTTCGTATCGTTCCCGCATCCTGTCAGAACCGATGCCAGCATCACGGCCGATAAGCCGAGCGCCAGATACTTTTTCATAACTTTCATACCTGTTTTCCTCCTTTTTGCTTTGGTGTTCTATCACTCAACGGCGGAATCCGCCGGAAAGCTTCTGTGTGGTTCCTATTCCTGCACGGCAAACTCGTGCATCATAGTCGCCGTAATCCGGATCATATCGATAAACGCATTCACCGCCAGGTGCTCGTTCGGCGCATGAATATTCGCGCTCTCGCTCGACGCACCGAACATCGAGGCCGGGATATTCGTCTCCGCGCAGAAGGCATACATCGGCGAGGTACCGCCCGAGGTACACTGCACGCACGGCTGTTCGTCAAACAGTTCCTCCATGGTCCGGATGACCGCTTTGCAGAACGGGGAATTTAAGTCGCTGCGGAATGCCTTACAGCCCGAATGGCACACGATTTCGATGTCCTCAAATCCATGCGCATCAAGATGCGTTCTGAGCAGCTCTAAGATCCGGTCCGGATCCTGCCCCGGCACCAGCCTGAAATCGATCTTGCAGCTCGCACGTCCCGGCAGCACCGTCTTGCTCCCCTCGCCCTGATATCCGGCTGTGATGCCGCAGATATTGCAGGTCGGCTGGTAATAGAGCGCCGTCAGCAGCTCCTCCCCGTGCTTATCGTCGATAAACCGGTCGATTCCGAGGATCTTTTTCACCTCTTCCTCATTGAAGACATCTGTCTTTAACATCTCCCGCTCCTGATCTGACACCGGCTGTATACCGTCGTAGAAACCGTCGATCAGAATCCTTCCGTCGCGGTCTTTTAACGTGTTTAACGCCTGCACAAGCCGCCATGTGGCGCTCGGCTCAATCGCCGCGTACATCGAATGCGCGTCCTTCTCGCTCACTTTTGAGAACAGCTCCACGTACAGCAGGCCCTTTACGCCCATCGTGATCTCCGCCGGGCCGCCCGGTTCGCGGTTTCCACCCTCCCAGACATATCCGTCGCACGCGATCAGATCCGGGTGCTCCTTCGCAAACCCGGCAAGATGCGGGCTTCCGATCTCCTCCTCGCCCTCGAAGCAGAACTTCACATTCAGCGGCAGCTGTCCGTGCACCTTCTGCCACGCGTCCACCGCGCACAGCCTGGTCACAAGGCCGTCCTTATTGTCCGCCACGCCGCGGGCATAGATCACGCCGTCCCGGATCTCGGCAGCAAACGGATCGGAGAGCCACTCGTCGATCGGATCCACCGGCTGTACGTCATAGTGGTCGTAAAAACCGAACGTGCGGTCCACCGCCCCTCTGATCTCCCCGTAGACAAACGGGCTCCCTCCCGTCTCAAACATCTGCGGGCCGGCCCCGAGCTTCTTAAGCTCCTCCATCACCATATCCGCCATCTCGCGGATCCCCTCTCCCGTATTCGCCAGGCTGGGCTGCTGACAGAATCTGACAAGCAGGCTGATATATTCTTCCCTGTGTGCCTCGATATAATCCAGCACTTTCTGAAGTTTTTCATTCATGGCACCTCTCCTCTCCGTCTTTATTTTTCAATTTACATCATTTTATCACATATTATTTCATTATTCAATCATTTTTTTGAATAAATATAACAAATAGTGACGTATATTGAAGCTATTTGTTCACATTCTGATTATATCCATTCCGCCGCCCTGCGCAGCGCTTCGTCCGGATTCACATAATAATCCGCACCCCACAGAGACAGCGAAATCACGCCGTCATATCCGCAGGCCGAAAGCTTTTCATACCACTGATCCCGCACCAGCGCCGCCTCTTCCCACGCCGCGGCGTCGTGTTTTCCCGGCATGCCATCCGGCCACGACAGGCGCACATGGCCGATCTGGCCGAAGGTGTCCGTGTAATCCGCAATTCCTTCCCCCCGGCGGCGCGCAAGGGCCAGATCCAGCCCTGCCTTCACCTGCTTTGAACCGGCTTCTTTTATGATGCGCGCAAGATGTGAAAGATCCCGGGCAAACAGGGTCGCGGTCTCGTCCATCTCCTCCATGATCAGCGTAATCCCGAGCGTTTCCGCCTTTTCGGCCAGGATCTGAACCGACTCCGCCGCGCGCTTCACATTCTCCTCTCTCTGATCGTCCACATACTCCCAGCCCGGCGCCAGCACCATCCGGTCCGACCCAAAGGCCGCCGTATCCTCCAGGTACATCTCCATCACCCGCATACTGTTTTTGCGGATATATTCGGACGGGGATGCGATATTGACGGGATACTGGCGGCACTGCTCCGGGTGAAACACCGCCATGTGAAGTCCCCGCTCCGAGAGGAGCCTTCTGATCTGACGGATCCTGGCCGCGCGCTCCGACGGGGTGTAATCGTCCACACAGAAATGCGGGGATGCCCCCCAGAGCTCAACGCTGTCAAATCCGTTTGCGGCAATCGAGTCCAGCCCGTATTCCAGCGTGTGATGCAGAAACGGAGCCGTCAGCACACAAAATGTTTTTCTTCCCTTCATACCAGTTCTCCTCCGTCAAAATGTTCCCGCAGCGTCTCAATATTCGCCCGGTAATGCGGCTCGGGATCCAGCTGATATGCGCCGTTTGCCATCTCCATCGTGATAAACCCGCGGTAATTGTATCTGCGCATGGCGTCTAAATGCGCGTCCAGATCCTGAAATCCGTCCCCCCATTTCATATGGCCGTACGGCCTGCCGTCGTTCAGATGGATATGCGCCAGTTTCTCCCCGAGCACCTCAAAATACTGCTCCAGCGTCTCCCCGTCATACGCGACCGGAACCGTGTCCACACAGCATTTCAGGTAATCGGAGTCAATGTCCCGCACCATACGGTACTGGTCATACCGGTTTGTCGCCAGCGCCGACTCCCTCTCGTTTAAATTTTCATACATCAGCACAACGCCGCATTTCTCCGCGTGCCGCACCAGGCGTTCCACCGAATCCCTGGCCCACCGGTACCCTTCTGAAAGCGGGCGGTCGCGGTACGGCCGTCCCGGGCACAGCAGCATCTGCGGGCACGACAATTCCGCCGCGGCCTCGATAAACCGCATGTACTGCTCCACCGTCTTATTGCGGATTCCGGCCTCCGGCGCCGCGATGTTTACGGCGTAGGTATTCTCCTCCGGCATCAGGGAGATCACCCGGAAGCCGCGTCCATCCAGCTTCTTTTTCATCGCCGGCACCGGATCCTTCGCGGAATCGTAAAAATGGAAATGCGGGCTGCAGCCGTAAAGCTCGAGCTGGTGCACCCCCAGCCGGTCCATGGAATCCAGAAAAGAATCAAACGAAAACCGCATATATACCATATTGGTTGCCGCCAGTTGCGACATAAGTAGTTTTGACATATCTCCCCCTTTTTATGTGCCCGCGTTTTCCGGCAGCACATTCAGTCCCCGAAGTACATCCTGAGGTTTCTCATATTTCTCTGATCGTGGTAAAACGGATCCGCAAAATAGCTGCGATCTGTCAGCTCCTGGCTGAACAGCCCCTGATACCCGTTGTCCAGCATGCATTTCACATCCTCATACAGGCTGCGGTTCCCGTCGCCCCACACATAGTGCCCGTACGGATTGCAGTCCTGAAAATGGCTGTGGATGATATTTTCCGCGCCGAACGCGTCAAACCAGTCCTGAATCGTCTCTCCCGCCACCGAGACCGCCGTCAGATCGATCATCACCTTAAACGCCGGGTGATTCACCTCGTCAAACATGCGTCTGATCTGATCCAGCCGAAATCCGATCCTCGTCTCCTCCGGCCGCAGGGATTCGCATGCGATCCGCATCCCGTATTCCGCAGCCACCTCCGCCAGCCGCTGATGCATCTCCACCGCGCGTTTAAAGCCCTCTTCCTCCGGTTCATTCCAGTATCCCCAGCCGGAATTCGCTTCCAGAATCTTTGCACCGAGCTCGGCGCCAAAGCGGATCCCGTTCGAGAAAAAGCGGAAGCATCTCTCCTTAAGCTCCGGCTCCTTTGCCGCGAACTGATAGCCGTAAGCGCAGTTTTCCGGCGTAAATACCGGGCAGCTTAATCCGCGCTCCTTCAGCTTCCCCGCGATCGGCGCGGCGTCCTGATATCCCTGATGATCCATCCAGAGGCCCTGATGCGCGCCGAGCAGCTCGACATTTCTGATCCCGAGAGCCTGCTGGCAGTCCAGGAAATAGTCGAGCGTATAATTATTATAATGAAGATTTAAAACGGAAATCCGTTCGATACCGGCCAGTCTCATATGCGCTCCTCCTTCACAAAAAACGGCTCAAAGGCGGCGATATTCCTGCGGTCCGCCTCACGCGGATCCGCGAAATATCTTCCGTCCGTGATCTCCTGCCCCAGATACCCCTCGTAATGATACTCATTCATGAGCTGTATGTAATCCGCGAGCGGATGAAGGCCGTCGCCCCACACCAGATGGCCGTACGGCCTGCCGTCCGGAAAATGCATGTGGCGGATATCGCTGCCGAGCGTCTCAAACCATTCCTTTACGGTCTCGCCGGCAACCCCCACTGCCGTCAGATCCAGCGCTGCCTTCACATTCGGGTGATCCACCGCGTCAAGCAGGCGCTTTAACTGCGGAAGCGTGATGATCATGCGGGATTCCTCCGGGCGCACCGTCTCCACCGCCAGCGTCACGCCGTTTGCCTCCGCCACCGGCGCCAGCGCGCGAAGCACGTTAACCGCACGGTCAAACGTCCGCTCCGGATCCTCGTTCCAGTCGCCGCCGCAGCAGTTTGTCAGCATCACCTTCGCGCCGACCTCCCCCGCCGCCTTAATCCCGTTGGTGTAGTAACCCATGGCGTGCCGCTGCGCCACCTCATCGTGCGCGCAGATCAGATAGTTGTACATCGCGCACTCCGGCGTGAATACCCCGATATGAAGCCCGTGGCTCTCCACCTTTTTCTTCAGCTCCCCGGTATCCTGATACCCGTAATCGTCCAAAAGAAAATGCGGTACGCCGCACCACATCTCAATTGTTTTAAACCCAAGCTCTTCCTGGCATTCCAGGAAATAATCAAAGGAATGGTACATATAATGAATCCCCATTCCGGCCAGCTGCTCTCTTCGCAAACCAGGCATCACATTCCCTCCTCTGTTCTTTTCCTCCTTTTTCTGCTCCATTTTGAAACTTAATGATTTATCTTGCAAATTAATTCTAGCACTCTTGTCAGTTTGTTTCAAGTAATACATAAAACTTTTCATTATTTTTCATCTTTTCCGAGAAACTTTTGTCGGATAAACCGGATTTACTTGCTTTCCCTGTAGATTAATGATATATTGATCTTATCACAACAACATGCAAAATCCTCCTTTATGATGCTTTATTCTCTGAAACATTATGATATCTTGCAAAATATCATTATTTACGGAGGATTTTATTATGTGGACAGAAGAACTGTTCGGAGTCACAAAACCAATTATCGCGTTGCTGCACCTTGGCGCGCTTCCCGGTGATCCGGGCTTTTGCGGCGATATGGATCAGGTGATCTGCCAGGCCAGAAAGGATCTGATCGCGCTGCAGGACGGCGGTGTGGACGGCGTGCTGATCGCCAACGAGTTCAGTCTTCCCTATCAGCCTGTGGCGGATCCGGTCACGGTCGCGTCCATGGGTTACATTGTCGGGCAGTTAAAGGATGCGATCCGCGTCCCGTTTGGCGTAAACATCGTGTTAAACGCCCTCGCGACCTTAGAGCTTGCCGCCGCGACCGGCGCTGACTTTATCCGCAGCGCGTTTACCGGCGCATATATGGGGGAAAACGGTATTATGAATACAGATGTCGGCCAGATTGCCCGTCGCAAAAAAGCGCTCGGGCTTGATCATTTGCGGCTGTTATACAAGGTAAATCCGGAGTCGGACGCCTATCTTGTGCCGCGCGACATCGAAACCGTCACAAAATCGATCATTTTTAACTGCAGTCCGGACGGTCTGTGCGTCTCAGGCGCCAGCGCCGGGTCCGAGACCGATACGCAGATCCTGGAAAATGTAAAGCGGGCCGCCGGAGACGTGCCCGTATTCTGCAACACAGGCTTTAACGCCAGAACCGCCGCCGAAAAGCTGCGTTTCTGTGATGCCGCGTGCGTGGGAACCACCTTTAAAAAGGACGGAAAGTTCGAAAACAATGTGGATCCGGCACGCGTCATCGACCTGATGACAGTCGTAAAAGAAATCAGGGCCGGACACTGACCCGGCGGAAACGGAGGATATATGGGGACGTATTTTATGGGAATCGACGTGGGAACCTTCGAGACCAAGGGGGTTCTGGTAAACGACTGTTTTCAGGTGGCCGCAGAGATGAGCGCCAGGCATGGGATGGAAAATCCCATGCCCGGTTTCTTTGAACATGACGCCGAGGCTGTCTGGTGGAAGGATTTCTGTACGGTATCAAAGGGGCTGATCCAGAAGGCCGGGATCCGTCCGGAGGAGATCGCCGCTGTGGGCAGCGATGTGTTAGGCTGCGACTGTCTCCCGGTGGATGAGGCGTGCCGGCCGCTGCGCAAAGCGATCCTTTACGGCATCGACGCGAGAGCCACAGAGGAGATCGCATATTTAAACGACTATTATGGGGAAGACAGGGTGAAGGAGCTCTTCGGTCATCCGATCTGTTCCGACGATATCGGGCCGAAGATCCTCTGGATCCGGAATCACGAGCCCCGGATCTATGAAAAAACGTATAAGTTTCTGACCGGCTCCTCCTACATCACGGCAAAGCTGACCGGAGAATACGTGATTGACCAGTTTCTGGCCAAATCGTCGTTCCGCCCGATGTACGATGAGAACGGCCGGACGGACGCGGCACACTGCGGGCTGTACTGCCGTCCCGATCAGCTCGCCGAATGTCGTTTTGTGCACGACATCGTCGGATATGTAACCGACGAAGCGGCTGCCGCGACCGGCTTACGCGCCGGGACTCCCGTCATCTGCGGCACCGGGGATTCCACCTCGGAGGCGATCAGCGTGGGGATCACGGAACCGGGAAAGCTGATGTTTCAGTTCGGCTCCTCCCTGTTCTTTTATTACTGCTCGGATCACCTCGTGTACGATCACCGGGTTTACGGGCATAACTTTACCATCCCGGGAACGTTCAGCGTCTCCGGCGGGACAAACACAGCCGGAACGCTGACGCGCTGGATGCGCGACACCCTCTATTTCGACCTGTCCTCCGACGGGGAGAAAAGCGATTCCGACACCTGGCAGGCGATGATGACGCGGGCCGCTGACATTCCGCCCGGAAGCGGCGGGCTGATCGTCCTTCCCTACTTTGCCGGCGAGCGCTGTCCGATCAACGATGCCGGCGCGAAGGGAATGATCTTCGGCCTGACCTTAGAGCACACGAGGGATCATCTGTACCGCGCGGCTCTGGAAGGGACTGCCTACGGGATCGCGCAGAATATCCGTGTGCTCCAGGAGCTCGGCCTTCCGGTCGACACGCTGATCGCGGTCGGAGGCGGCACCAGAAACCCGCTGTGGATGCAGATCGTGGCGGACGTGATACAAAAGCCCGTATCCATCCCGAAGGTAAGCATCGGCGCCAGCTACGGCAGCGCCTTACTCGCCGCGCTCGGGATCGGGGCCTTAAAGAGCTTTCCTGACCTAAGCTCCGTCATACAGCCGGACCGCCTGATTCTGCCGGATCAGACTCACGCGGCGGTCTACCAGAACTATCAGGATATATTTGACCGTCTCTATCCCGCGACAAAAGATCTGATGCATCTGCTGTAGCATCCAGAGACATGGCGGGACGGACGGAAATGGAAAAAGAACAACCATAACGGAGGATTACTCGCCATGATACGTGCTGAGCGTTTTCAAATGATCACAAATCTGTCAAACGAGGTGGATATCATCACCCTTGAACACCTGGCGGAACGTCTGAATGTCTCGATCGCCACGGTCCGCAGGGATGTGGAGGAGCTCTGTGCCCAGGGCATTGTCGAGAAGACGCGCGGAGGGATTATTTTCTGCAACAAGACAAAGAACAAGGAGCCTTCCCTGCAGCTGCGCCAGCTGTTAAACACCGGGGAGAAAAAACGCATTGCACAGGCCGCCTTCCGTTATATTCGTGAGCACTCTTTTTATATGTTTGACTCTGGTTCCACCGTGCATGAGCTTTTAAAACTGATTCCGACGCAGTTTCCGCTCTCCATCGTGACCTACGACCTGACCTTTCTGCCGGAGTTAAACGCCCTGGAAAACGCGGACGTATTTATCCTCGGCGGACAGCTGCGGCGCGGAAAGATGGCGTGCCACGGCATCTACGCGGAAAACTATCTGGATCAGTTAAACGCCAATATCGCCTTTCTCGGCGCGGACTCCGTGGACCTGCATAAGGGGATCATGGGCTTTAATGCCAGCGAAGTTCCCTTAAAACAGAAAATGATCGCAAACGCGGATCAGACGATCCTGTTGTGCGATCACTCAAAATTTTACAATCGTGGTTTTATCAGTGTCCACGGCTTAAAAGAAATCGACCGTGTCATCACGGACACCGGCACAGATGCCGGCATCCTGCAGTCGCTGCGGGAGGCCGGCATCGAAGTGGAGGTTGTCTAAGCTACTCCACACAGATCAGCTCATACTCCTTCGTGCCATATCCGATGGCATCCGCCGCGTCAATCGTGTGCGTCCCGTGCCTGGATTCGACGCGCTCAAGGAAATGGTCGCGCCCGCGGTCCGTCGACTGGCGGATCAGATCAATGCAGGCCTGATCGAGCGCCACCGGATCCGTCGAAGAGAGAATCCCGATATCCTTCATACACGGATCCTCCGCCACCGCACAGCAGTCGCAGTCCACGGACAGGTTGCACATCATATTGACAAACGCCGTGTTTCCCTTAAAATATTCCATCACGCTTCCGGCAGATTCCGCCATGGCCTCGCAGAACGCATCCTGCTCCGCCACCTTACTCCAGACCACCGTCTGGTCATCCGTCACGCCGCCGGAGTGGATCAGAGACTTTCCCTCGCTCGACGCGCAGCCGATGGAGAGCTGCTTTAACGCTCCGCCGTAGCCGCCCATGGGATGCCCCTTAAAATGCGACAGCACCAGCAGGGAATCATAATTCGCGAGGTTCTTTCCCACCTGATTCTCCTTTAACACCTTCCCGTCCGGAATCGGAAGCACCAGATCCGGCCCCTCCTCGTCGAGCAGGTCCACCGGAAAATACTTCGTCCAGCCGTGCTCCGCGAGCAGCTCCTTATGCTTTGCCGCCGTATTCCTGGCGCCCTCATAGGCCGTGTTGCACTCCACGATCGTTCCGTTCACCGCCTCCACCATGGGGCGCATGAATTCCGGGCGGAGGAAATTCTGATTCCCTTTCTCCCCGGAGTGCACCTTCACCGCCACCTTTCCGGGCAGCTCCTTCCCCAGCAGGCGGTACATCTTTACCACCGCCTCCGGCGTCAGCTCCTTCGTAAAATAAACCTTTGCTTTCTCCATGTCCTGTTCTCCTTTCTTCAAAGCCAGGATGACCATGCCATTCCGGCTTTATCACGCCATCTCGGCCGACGATTTGATCTTTTTGATCCATTTCCCGCTGCGCAGGCGGATCACACACCAGACTGCCTTTAAGATCTGATCCACCTTTAAAAAGAAGTAGATCCAGAATGCCGGCAGATGAAGCACCAGACCGGCAAGTATCCCGAGCGGAATCGACGCCACCCAGAGAAAAATATTATCCGCGAGCATCAGCATCTTCGTGTCGCCGCCCCCGCGCAGCACCCCCTTTGTCATGATCGAATTCGTCGCCTGGAAGAGCACCACCACGCTGATCGCGAGCATCAGCTCCTGCGCGATCTCCTGCGTCTGCGGCGATAAATTATAGGCGTGGATCATCGGTCCTGAGATCAGCAGAATAATCGCCGCTGAGACCACCCCGAAGAGAAATCCGATCCCTAAGAATGCGTATCCCTGATCCTGCGCCTTCTCCTTATCGCCCTCCCCGAGCGTGTAGCCGGTCACGATGGCGCCGGCCTGCGAGAAGCCCTGGATCACGGTGGTGCTTAGCTGCTGGGTCACCGCCGTCACCGCGTTGGCCGCGACAAAGCTCTCGCCGAGCCGCCCGATCACCATCGCCACGGAATTGTTGCCGATGGCGAGAATCCCGTCCGAGACAAGCACGGGGATGCTGATCCTGATGTACTCCTTCCAGAGACCGCCGACCTTCATCGTCAGATCCTTTATCCGGAATCCGATGGCGGTATCCTTAAAGAACAGATAGCCGCAGATCACCGCAAACTCAAAAATACGCGCGATCAGCGTCCCGATGGCCGCCCCCGCGACCTCCATCCGCGGGAAACCGAATTTACCGAAGATAAACAGATAGTTCGCCCCCACATTGATAAAAAACGCCGCGATCGAGGTGTAGAGCGGCAGCCGCACCTGGTCAACGTTGCGCAGCACGATCGTGCAGGTTAAGGACAGCCCCAGAAGGAAATACGTCACGACCGAGTATTCCAGATAGCGGATCCCGTTCGTGATGATCCCCTCCTCCACTGTGTAGATCCGCATGATCCACTCCGGGAAAAAGAGCGTGACCACACAGAACAGCACGGCGATCCCCACACAGAGCCGGATCATGATCGCCACCGTCTTTTTTAACGAATCGCGGTCCTTCATCCCGTAATACCGCGCCACGAGCACGGAAGCGCCCATGCCGATCCCCATGCAGAGGATATGATAAATATTGATAAACTGGTTCGCCAGCGACACCGCGGAGAGCTGCGTCTCACCGACCTTTCCGATCATGATCGTGTCCATCATGTTGACGCCGGTCGTAATAAACCCCTGCAGCGCAATCGGGATCGCGATTCCTGCCACACGTGCATAAAACTGCGTATCCTTTGATATAATTTTCATGGCTGTAATCCTGCTTTCTATGATGTGCCTGAATATGCCCTCAGAAGAAGGTAGTCATATGATAAAGATTCCAGGAAGCCTTACCTGGCTCTTTTTAGTATAGCACCTGTCACAGATTCCGGCAAGCGGTTTTTTACAGTTTTTTACAGCTCAATCGCCGCCTTCCCCACGATCCCGGTCGCGGAAAGCGGGCGGTACGGCGACATTCCACGGATATTTACCCCCTCGCCGGCAAGCTTTCGCTCTAAAAGCGTCGCGGTCTCAATGCGGATCCGGTTCTTATTTTTCACCAGCTCTCCCGGGACGTCAAACGCAAATGGCCGCTGTAAGCGCATGCCAAGGCCTGTGCCGTTGACGAACACCTCCGCGCTCTCGCAGACGTCCTCAAGGACGATCCGGCAGTGCTTCCCCTTCTCCATTTCTACATCCGTCTCATAAATATAATATCCCGAAAAATCCGGATACGTTTTCTGCATCCCGGTAAACGGCGCGTGCACCTCCTCCGGTTCCGACACGATGACGCCGTTCCCCGCCAGGTAATCCTTCGAGGTCACCCGGCTCACCGTAAATTCCGTGATTTCTTTCTGTATCCCCTCATAACATACCGGCGGCTTCGCCTGCGTCAGAAGCGTCCCCTCCGGATCCAGCGCTAAAATGGCCAGCTCCAGCGGATCGATCCGGATCTGCACCGTGACGCCCTCCTCTGTCCTCTGATACTCCACCGTCTCCAGCCGGTTTTCCCAGGGGTAATAGCGCACCGGCGTCCCCTCGCCGCGAAGCGTCACACTGCCGAGATACGCCTCTGCCGCATGCTCGTTGAGCAGCAGATACGTATCCGCGCCGTTCTGATAATGATACGTCACCAGCCTGCGAAAGGCCGGCTCTGCCACAACCTGCGGGCGCACCAGCGCTGCCGCGCGCACGCCGGCCTCTGTCGCAGGTACCGTCTCACATCCGGCCAGAAGCTCCCGGAACCGGACGTTTTCATCCTCCGCGGCTCCTGTGACGCCGCATGGCTTCTGATCCAGGAACAGCACCGGGAACCCTTTCGCAAGCGCCCTGCCGATAAACGCCGCCACGCCCTGTTCCACAAACCGGCACCCGGAGATCACCAGCGCCTGATAAGACACACCGTTTACGACAAGTGTCTTTCCATCAAACTTTGCCGGATACCAGGTGCCGTCCTCCCATGCTCCGGCTACGTGATCCACTCCGGTTACATGATCCGCTTCGGCTGCGTGATCCGCGTCTGCGTCCGGCGTCTTCTGGTCCAGGCAGGCAAACACATCCGAAGGAAGCACGTGGAAATCCACCTGCGCCGCCGCAAGCGCCCTGGCCGCGCTGACATTCGACTGTGCTCCGCCGGCCCATTTGCTCTCGCCGTTGTAGAGCAGCGCCACATCCGGGCAAGGCTTCCCGCCGTCGATCAGGTGGCAGACCCGGCTGCTGTAAGCCATCAGCTCACCGAAGGCCCGGTAGAGCGGATTTTCCCCGTGGGCGTAAAAATGGGGCGGGCAGTCGGGATCCGGGAAGGGCGCGGGGGTAAACGCGTGCGGTACGAAACGGTTGACGCCGCGCGCCATAAAGTGATCCATCATGAACTTCTGTTCCTTTGTGCCGGACTGCCAGCCGTAAGCCCCGAAATTCTCACACATCGTCCTGCCCTGCTTCTTCGGGTCGATCGCCGCGTGGGATGCGCCGAGCTTCCCGAGCAGATACTGGTAAAATCCCGCCTCGTCCGGACAGGCCGGGTTCGGGTGGCGGCTGACGTCCTGCCCGTTGATCATCACCTGTCCGCCAATGTTGTCGATCCCCGCCATGTGCTGGCCGGACAGACCGCGGAAGAAATGTCCCATGCTGATCCCCATGTCCGAGTTCATATCGCAGTCCTCGAGCATATGGCCGATATACTCCACGCCGTGCGCTGCGCACCACGCACCGTTCTGCGCGGAAAAACACTCCGCCACCAGCTTTGAGACCATCTGCATAAACGCGCCGCGCTCCTTTGCCTGCATGTTCGCATCGGCGGCGTCAGCCCAGAGGTACGGCAGATGACGCTTCCACCCTTCCCCGCCGAACTCCTTTGTCAGGCGCGCCGCAGCCTCGCGCGACCAGGGCAGATTCTGACCCGCCGTGCCGATGGGCCCGGCCGGCATGTAGCCTTCCGTGTTTCCGATGGGCGGCTCGTCGCTGAAAAAGCCCGCGATCACATTGCCGAAATAGTCCGCATAATGCGCATAATGAGGCTCGTACACCGCGTCGATTAAAAGGCGGCAGGATTCCCGGTCCATAAAATTGATGTAGTTGTTCCTGCCCTTCGCGTTGCGCGTCAGATACACCACAAAAATTTTCCAGTATCCGTCTGAAAGGGAAAAGAAAAGTCTGCCCTCCGGATCAATCTGTCCGGTCAGGTCAAGGGGATCGCCGAGCTTTGCGCCCTTTGTCACCGGGCAGGCCAGCACCGCCACCAGCTCATCGTCGTCAAAGACCCGCTTCGGCGCAGGCGCGGGCGGCATCCAGGGCGGCGTCGGCTCCGGTTTCATGTATTCCCTTACGTCCAGCTCG
The DNA here is from genome assembly GCA_947642555.1 of uncultured Roseburia sp. Classification (GTDB taxonomy): domain Bacteria; phylum Bacillota; class Clostridia; order Lachnospirales; family Lachnospiraceae; genus Roseburia. The sequence goes on from CANRSX010000025.1 coordinate 62,311, forward strand.
AGCTCCGCCGCCGGCCCGTGCATCTCCAATGTGCGGTAAACCATGTACTGATGGGTCAGCTCCGCGGGCGCGCTCTCCACCGCCCCGTTTGCAAAGCCGGTGGGGAAGTGGGAGTCGTCCAGGATCCACACCTTCATCCCGAGGGCCTTCGCCTCCTCCAGAATCACGTCCATGTCCCTCCACCATTTTTCCCCGCAGAAATCCGGATGGGGCCTGCTCTCCACGCAGACCGCTCCGATATTCGCCGCCTTTATCACGCGCATGTAATGGCGCAGCGTCTCCTCCTCCTCGCCGTGCTGCCAGAAAAACGGCAGAATATAATTGTCCCATTTTCCCTCTAAAACGTCACTCAGTCGCTTCACACCAGTGTCCTCCTGTTCATTTTTTAATGCCAGGATCAGAACGCCGTCCGTTTCTGACCCTGGCATTATTTTTTTAACTATATCACAGGAGGCGGACCGTTTCTATGTCAGAATCCGCCACGCCGCACTGACCGTTTCTGACATGCGGCTCCCCGGATCCCGGCATGCTGCCTGCTCCACGGATCCCGGCGTCGCACCGGCATGCTGCCTGCTCCACGGATCCCGGTCACTCCGGCACGAACTCCAGCTCCATATTTCCCATATCGCACTCCAGCCGGATCGTTCCGACTGCGCCCTCATTTGTCTCGCGGCGGGAACCGTCAATCATCGCGTAGGTATTTCCGTTTATTTCCATATTGCCCAGCGAACAGGAGAGATCATAATTGTAGTCCGACTCCTTCCCGATGAGCACAAGGACCATATTTCCCATGGAACAATCCGCTTCCAGATTTCCGTTTACCCGGCCCTCCATCTCAAAGTTGCCCAGGGAGCAGTCCATCTCAATATTCTGATATTCCCCGCCGTAAATCTCCACATTGCCCGCGCCGGCCTCCACGTCCAATGTTCCTGTCACGGTGAAGCCGTCCACCTCCACATTGCCCGCGCCGATATCAATTCTGACCGTGTCGCAGCAGAGCGTCTTATGCCGGATCCGGGTATTGGTCGCCCCCGCATCCACGAAAAGCTCCTCCAGATACATCTCCTTCGGCAGCGTCACAGTGATCTTCTCATGGCTGTTCCGGTGTGTATCATTTTTTCTGTCATACGTAAGCTCCAGCGCATCGCCGTCGGTTTCCCCGGTAAAGTACTTTTCTTTACACTTGTAGAGTTTGACCAGGATCTGATCCGGCGCATCGCCCTCCACGATCTCCAGCTCCGCCATATCGATATCGAGCCTCAGCTCTTTTATCTGCGCCGCATCATACGTATAGCTCGTCGATGTCCCGCTCTCCTCATCATCTTCCCAGAACCAGCCGTCATCCCAGAACCAGCCGTCACTCCAGAACCAGCCATGATCCTTACCGCTTATATTCCAGTCCCCGTCAAAAAACTCCCCGTTTTCCGCCATCCTGCGGATCGTGCGGTAACCGCCTCCCATCAGCGAGGAGATTCCGCAGAGTAAGATCCCCGCTCCCGCCATAACCGCCACGACAAGCAGTGTTATTCTGGTAAATTTATTCATACAGCCGCACGCTCCTTTCTCTTATCAAACGGCGTCCTGCACAGCCGCCACAGCCCGCGCAGCGCCCACGGCAGAAGTACGCCGAACACCCACACCATCAGCAGAACCGACAGAAGCCCCAGCGCCAGGACGATCAGCCCGCCGCCCATCAGCCCGGTCCCCACTGCCGGATTCCCGCCGAATACCAGCCCGATTCCGGTGACAAACAGCATAAAGCCGGTAACCACCAGCGCTGCCATCACGCACACCACCGCCAGCGCCAGCCCGAACAGAGTCGCAACCACCGCCAGAAGGACACCCGCCGCCACAAGAAGCAGCGAAAGCCAGATCGGCGAGGTGAGCACCGCCACGATCACGCCCACCGTCACGGCGGCGCCGGATTTCCGCTCCCCCGTATAGCGGTATCCCCCGGTTCCGCCATAGCCATCGAATCCGAAGTCCGCACTTTTGTCCCAGCCGCCGGTCCCGGATATGTCTTCGCTTCCATCCCGGCTGCCGCTGCCGAACACATCTTCGCTTCCATCCCGGCTGCCGCCGCCGAACACGTCTTCGCTTCCATCCCGGTCGCCGCTTGCGCCGCCGGCTCCAGGCTGGTCGGCATCCTGTCTCAGGTCGCTTAAAATGGTATCCGCAACCTTCTGCGGCGACTCAAGCTCTTTTAAAATCGAAGCCTCGTTCGATTCGCCTGCATCCTCAAAATAGCTCCGGTAAAACGCAAGCGCATCCGCCCGCTCCTCCTCTGAGATCCCGGAAAGAAGCCGTTCCAGTTCCTTTAAAAATTCTTCCCTGCTCATCCTCACACTTCCTCCTCTGAAAACAATTCCGATATTTTCGAAGAATACGCTTCCCATTCCCTGCGGTAGTCCGCCAGCTTTTCCTCCCCGCTCTCCGTGATCTGATAATACCTCCGGTTCCTGCCGCCGCATTCACGGTCATAGACGATCAGAAAGCCTTCCTTCTGCAGCCTCCGCAGAACCGGATACAGCGTCGATTCCGATACGTCGATCGCCCTTCGCACATCCTGGGTAATCTTGTAGCCATACGTGCCTTCCTCCTCCTTTGAGACGACCGCAAGAACGATCGCATCCAAAAGAGCGGCGCCTGTGTTAAACACCATATGCTCAGCTCCTTTGCTTTATAATATTACCTCTTTTATAATACTATACAACATATAGTATTGTTTTGTCAATACCATATAAAAAAACAGCGGCAAACCTGTATCCGGCTTACCACTGTCTGAATGCTATCCCTGTTCTGTTCTCCGTCAGATCCGGTCTCCCCGCCGGATAATCCCGACCCCGATCGGATACGGGCCGGTGTGAACCCCGATCGTGGCGCCGATCTGGTAAATCTTTGGATCCGCGATCCCCAGCCGCTCCTTCACGAGATCCCTTAACATCTCCTTAAACCGGCACGCCTCCCCGTAATCATAGCCGTAGCCGATCGCAAAGCTGTATTCGCCCGGCTGTGCGCTGCGCTCGTCAAGATACGCCCGCAGCAGCTCCACCACCTTCTCCATCGATTTCTCACGGCTTCTCGCGATCCCCGAGGAAAAAATCTCCCCCTCCTTTAAGGTAATCAGCGGCTTTAATTTTAAAACGCTGCCGGCGACCCCGGCCACCCTGCCGATCCTCCCGCCGTGCCGGAGATAATCGATGTTTCCAATGGTAAAAAAGATACGCCCGCTCTCGCGGATCGCTAAACTCTTCTCCACGATCTGGTCGTAGGAGCACCCCATATCGCGCAGCCTGCACACCTCGATCACATACAGTCCCTGCAGCACCGTATTGACCGTCGCGTCGATCACGGTCAGGCGCACTTCAGGGTACTCCTCTGCGATCATATCGCGAGCCGTATTCGCGGACTGCAGCGAGCCGCTGAACTTGCTGGTGATGCAGATGCAGATCATCGGAATCCCTTCCCTCGCGTACGGCAGAAATACCTTGTAATAATCGTCCACCGACGGCATGGAGGTCTTCGGGAACACATCCGGATGATCCACCATCTGCTGATAAAAATCACGAATATCCAGCTCCTCAATCTCCTTCTGATATGTCTCACTGTCAAACGAGACATAAAACGGAACCACCTTCACCTCCAGCCGGTCCGTCAGCTCCCGCGGAAGATCCAGCGAACCGTCGCTGATGATCTGAATCCGGCTCTTCCCATTGTCTGTTTTCATTTATTCTGTCCCTCCGCCCAATCCTTTTGCAGTAAAGTATAGCATGACGGACAGTTTTATTCAATACCGGAAACGCGATTATGTGGTTTTTATTACTATAAGATCCGGCCTGCGCCCTGTTTTCTCCCGGAGCGCCTGCATCTCAATCCGTACACCATTTGGGGAAAATTTATGGTATGATACTGTCAGAATTCATACGAAGGGAGAATCATCATGAGCGATCTGTTAACCTTTCCCGACAGGGAAGCATTCCGAAGCTGGCTCTCTGACCACTGCACGTCGGAAGAAGGCGTCTGGCTTTTATTCGGCAAAGCCGGCGGTCCGAAAACGGTAAAAGCGGAGGAGGCGCTGGAGGAAGCCCTCTGCTTTGGCTGGATTGACGGGCAGATGAAAAGCATCGACGAAACCACTTATAAAAAATATTTTTCCATGCGCCGTGAGAACAGCAAATGGTCGGAAAAAAACAAAAACCTGGTCCGCAGCCTGGAGGAACGGGGACTGATGACGGATTCCGGCAGAAAGAAAATCGAGGCGGCAAAAAAGAACGGCCAGTGGGACGCCCCGAAAACCCCGGCGATTACGGAGGAGCAGATTGCAAAGCTCTCCTCGCTGTTAGAAGCGTATGAGCCCGCCCACACCAATTTCTCCGCCATGTCCTTATCCGTAAAGAAAACCTACACGCGGGCTTATCTTGACGCGAAGACGGATGCCGGGCGGGAAAAACGGATCGCCTGGATGGTAGACCGGCTGAATAAAAATCTGAAACCGATGTAATTTCTGTTTTTTGTTTATAAAAAATAACGATAGTCCATTTTTCAGAAAGACTATCGTTATTTTTACATCATTAATGCCTTATCTTCTAAACCACAGGCATCATAAAACGCTCTTTTTCTTCCTGTGTCAGATCAATCGGAGCAATACCTCTTTCTTTTGCATATTTTACCATCCCCCTCATATCCAGCTTTACCTTCGGAATCTGACTTGGCATGATGGGACCGGGTGTCCTGCTAAGGCTCTCTTTATACTTCTTCATCTGTCCATTCATAATCATACACCTCCACTAACTCCTGTGCGGGCCTTTCATCAATAAAAATCTGATACTCATGCAGCATTCCAATGTGATCTGCATGAAATGTCCTGCAATAATGCTGTACCAAATCCATATTTGCAGCAAATCCCGTTACTGCACCGCCAAAGCCGTAATCCATAGACTTCTGAGCCGCTATCGCAAACAAATGACCACCTACTCCAACATATCTTGGTTCATTTCCCAACTGTTTATTATTGAGTGGAGCCGTACACATCCATGTGATAAAGACCCCCTGCATATCAGGACTGGGATACAACGCGACCAATCCCTGAATATCTACAGTTCCTTTAATGACCAGGGCATAAATTTCATTTTCCTTAAGCAGTTCTGCCCAATTAGTATACCAGCCTGTTCTTGCATTATAATTTTTCAAAAAGCTGGCTCGTTTAATACGAATGACCTCTGTTTCCAAAATTGCCCCCGTATTGTTATCCTTAAGGCAGGGAGTTAATTCATCTATCTCAACAGCAATCATACTCCTGTGTCCCCCTCATATATTCGTTCTCATTTTTTATTGCTGTTAACACAATAAAGCTCTCCACCATAAACCCTCATCTGTTTTTCCTTGCTATCAGTATATCATCTTTTACTTTGCTTTACCACCTGCGTCACTAAAATTCTGATAAATCTCCTGTCAAACCACGTCAATGTCCCAAAAACACACCCCTTAATCTCAGCAGACTTTTCCAATGTATCTTTTACAAACCCCTTTAAGAAAACAGTCCCTTAAAGAAATCCCCGATGGCGGTGAAGATATTCGAGAAGAAATCCCCGATGGCCGAGAGGATCCCGCTGCCGCCCCCGCTCTTATAATTATTGTACAGAGAGTGGGCGTAATCCACCAGCCCGTTTAAGTCAATGCCAAGGGACGTCAGCTTTAAGAGCAGATCCACGATCTGCTGCCGCTCCTCATCCGAGAGCACGACGCCGTACTTCTCGCAGGCCTCGTCGATCACGCGGTTGATGCTCTCCTCATCCGAGAGGTCATTCTCCGCGATTACCGACTTGATGTAAGCGATGAATTCCTCCACCTCCTCGTCGGTCAGGCCGTCGATCGAAGCCTCGAGCTCCCCGGTGACGACCAGCTCATGCAGCGCGACGTCGATCACCTCCGCGTCGATCACCTGCCCCGTCATCTCCTGATATGCCTTAAATACGCCTACAAGCGCCGCGGTCCCGGAGATCCCGGTGGGCCCTGCAACGATGATATCCGCATCCGTGATGCCTGCGGTCACCAACGCGTTTTTGTACATACCCACCGTACAGTAGGTGATGTTATTGGTCGAAATATTTAAGCCGCTTCCCTTTTTCCGCTCAATGATCAGGACGGAAGAAAGCGATTTGCTGCCGATCTGTGACGAGGAGATATAGGAATCCAGGTACTGGTGTTCCTCCTGGTTCGTCACGTACACCACGTCGTAATTTCCCAGCGACGCCGGATCGATCCCCATGATGCCCAGCACTGTGGCACGCTGCTGCTCGTTTAAGTCCGCGCCGAGCGCGAGATAGGGCTTATCGTTTTTGCCGACCTCCACCTTGTCATTATTTTTATCAACAATGACCTCGCCTTCCACTACTTTTGACGACTGATTCTGATCCGTGGAACTGCCGGGAACGGAAACCTCACCGTTTACCCCGGCGGATGCTCCGCCTCCCTGGTTCCCGCCCGGCTGGTTCTCATTTCCCCCGGCCGTACCCGACGAATTCCCGGCATTCTCTGCCCCGGCTGATCCCGCTGTCCCGGACTGACCTCCGCTCGTGTCGGATCCGCTGTTCTGGCTTCCGTCCGTACCGGACCCTCCGGTGGCTGTTCCACTGTTCTGGCTTCCGCCCGTACCGCTTCCGGCCGCTCCGCCTCCCTGGCTCCCATTCGTCCCTGCCCCGGCTGTCCCATCCGGATTCCCGCTGGTTCCTCCGTTCTCTCCGGCCTGCGCCCCGTTCTCCGTCCCCGGCTGCTCCGCCGGACCGGCATTCTCATTCCCGGCCTGATCCCCTCCGGCCGGCTGTGCATCGCCCGCCTTCTGATCTCCCGCGGCGTCAGACTGCCCGCCCGCTGCCTGATCCGCAGCCGGCTGCTCCTCCGCCGGTGCGGCCGCGAATACGGACATGCCGCCCGGCGATGTAACAAATACAGCCGCCGCAAGCAGCAGCCCGAATATTCTTTTTCTCAATATACGATTGTTTTTCATACGATCCCTCCTCGTATAATAAGTTTGTAAGCAAGAAATATCGCTTATGAACTTATTCTTT
>CANRSX010000026.1 GCA_947642555.1 uncultured Roseburia sp.
TTATAGTTATTTGGGCAAAGAGTTTTACCAATAGACAGAAAAAATAATTTTCATTGGTAGGTAGTCAAGGGGCGACAGTCTAATGAGCTGCCGCCCCTATGAATTAAGAAATTCATCAAAGCTCAGCGGATCAGCCGCGCCGGCTGTAAATCCCCCTCAAAATACTCCGCCAGCACAGACATCCGCTCAAAATTGATATAAACACAATTTTTATAATACTCTCTTCCAAAATGCCGAAGCAGCCAGGTCTTACCTGTCTGTCGTGCCCCAAAAAGAAGCAGAGGCATCCGCTCCTGCTCCTTCCAGTTTTATAAATTATAACATTTTGTTTTTTCATCCTGTAGTTACATCTTCGGCTATGCTCCCTCCGCCGGCTGTGTCTCCTACTGTGCTCCCTCCGCCGGCTGTGTCTCCACCAGGGCTCCGTCCGCCGTTCCCGTGTCCGCCGGTGTGGTTCCGTCCGCCGGTGCATTCTGCTGCTGCATCCGAAGCTTCGCCGTCACGATCCGCACCACGGATTCATTGATCCGTTCCTCTGTGATTGTGCCGTTTCTCACCGCCTCAAGCACACCGTTATACGCCATCTCAAAATTGCCCGGCATCAGTATCATATCCACGCCTGCCTGCACCGCCATCACGGCCGCTGTGTCGGAGTTGTAGGAGCTGGTAACCGCCTGCATATTCATGCCGTCCGTGATCACGATCCCGTTATAGCCCATCTGACCGCGGAGGATCTCGGTAATCATCCTGCCGGAAAGCGTGGCCGGCGTATTGTCCCCCGTCACATTCGGAACGGAGATATGTCCGACCATGACAAACGGCACGCCTGCATTGATCGCATTCTGGAAGGGCACAAATTCCTGTGCCGTCAGCTCCTCTAACGTCTTATCCACCGAGACAGCCCCGTTATGCGAATCCCCCGCCGTGCCGCCGTGGCCCGGAAAATGCTTCACTGCGCCCAGAATCCCGGCGTCGGAGAGCCCCTGCAGCTCCGAGGTTACCATCGACGCCACCAGCTGTGGATCCGATCCGAAGGAACGGTCGCCGATCACGGTATTGTCCGGATTGGTCAGTATATCCGCCACCGGTGCAAAATCAACGTTAAACCCGAGCTCCGACAGATAACCCCCGATCACGGTACCGGCGTTATAGGCATTCTGCGGATCCCCGGTCGCCCCGATCGTCGCCATATCTCCTACATTCGTCACGCCAAACTCCGCATTCCCGGCGATCCTTGCGACTCTTCCGCCTTCCTCGTCCACGCCAAGGAAGACCGGCAGACCGGTCCGCTCCATCGCAAACGCCTGCATATTGGTGAGCATGGTTGTCGTCTGCTCCCTGCCCGTAAGGTTATCCCCCATATAGATCAGGCCGCCCACCGGATGACTGTTGTAGGCCTCACGCGTCGTATCGCCCGCCGCCGTCACACCCGAAAATCCGGTCAGCGCATTCGGGGTCACCACGAACATCTGCGCCACCTTATCTTCTAAGGTCATGCCCGCCACGATCTGCGCCGCGCGCTCCGGCGTATCGTCCACCGGCTCCGGCGCGGGTGGCTCTACGTATTCCGTCATAGTCGGATTCTCCGTCACCGCGTTCTGCACCGGCTCCGTGTCCGGTTTCTCCTTCGGGATCACAAATTTTCCGATCAGGACGACCGTACCCGCAATCGCCAGCACCACCACAATCAGAAATACCATAAAGACAATTGTCGCGTTTTTTGTGTCCTGCTGTCTTCTCCGTCTTCTCTCTTCCTGGTTCATACTATCCTGTACCTTTCCGTCACTTCGCCCTCGCAGTGCCGCCCGGATTCGCTTCGCTTCTTCCCGCTCACGGGCTTCTCCGCTCCGTGCCTGCCAACGCACACTCGCAGTGTGCGCTCGAATTCGCTTCTTCCCGCTCACGGGCTTCTCCGCTCCGTGCCTGCCAACGCACACTCGCAGTGTGCGCTCGAATTCGCTTCGCTTCTTCTCGCTCACGGGCTGTCGCCCTATCAGGATGCGATTTTGCAAAATTGTCAGCCAGCTGCCATTTTGCAAAATCACATCCTGGCACTGCTCGTAGCTGTCGTGAACATTATATCAGATTTTTCCCTGAATCAAAAGAGATTATTCTGGTTCTTTAAATAAAAGTTATCGTTCAGCTCGCGCCATTCGCAAAACCGCGCCGATGGCGCTCTCCGCTGCTGACGCAGCTGATTAGCGCAAATGCCACAGGCATATGCGCTGCTCATATACGGGCGCTCCGCTCATGCACCGCAGAATGTGCTCATTCATGCGAGCATGATTCACCCATTTTGCGGCGCATGGCTGAACTTTTTCCAAAAAAACTTGAAACCATCCAGGCATTGTGATATAGTGGAAACAGAAAAGGAGTAACCGCCCACAAAGTGGTTGACCTCCGGTAGATAAAAAGTCTGCCTTCACCGGTCAAGTGACAAGGCAGGCTTATTTATTCCTGACAATAGAAAGTTCGCAAAGCGTACTTTCTATTGTATGCGCTTAAGCCTATCTATGTAGGCAAACCCTGCAAGCAGGGTTCGCAATGCGATCAGAAACGACCCGCCTAAAAACAACAGGCTGAATACCTCGTATGTACTCATCTCGCACCACCTCCCTCTTTCCATATTTCCCATGACGGGATCATGCCGAATGGCAGTACGGCGAACGCCGCTTCAGAAAGGCGGGAGGCTACCACCTTGTAACACGATTACTCTGTTTTATATTCTAACATATTATGTTGCATTCTACAAGTGAAATTTTAAGGAATTTACTCCACCGTCAGCGCATTCGGATAGATCCGCTCCATACGCTCATCCGGGAACCGCTCATCCATCGTTCGCTGCCAGCCGGACGTCGCGGCAATCCCGCGGGTCCGCTCGTCGTAGCGGGCAAGCGCCATCGCGGACACCAGCATATTACAGCACATAAAGACCAGAAGGATCCAGGTCGTCACCTTTCCCGCGCGTATGGGTATCCGCTCGATCAGCGATGAGATCCGCGGATAGATCTTTTTAAACCAGATCACCGCAGCGATTCCCCAGAAAAAGCAGTACAGCAGGTTGATCCTGCCGCCCAGGTTAAAGGGCATCTGACTGTAATCCCAGAATACGGTTCCGAATACCAGCTCCGTAAACACACTGCACAGATACTCATAGGCTCCGCCGAGAAGGGTTCCCATGCCGAACAAAAAACCATCCGACTGCTGCCGGTAACGGTATAAAAGCGCGGTCACCGCGGCGATCGCCAGGCCCCACACAATCGAAAACGGGCCCCATACCACGCTGCTGCGGCTCATCCACACCCCCGCCGTCAGGCGGCAGAACAGAGTCTCCGTGAGATCGCCCAGAAACGCGCCCACAAAAAACAGCATACAGATCTTATAAAAGCTGCACCCTTCCGCAAAGACCGCCGGGCGTACCGCTTCCCGGGCCTGCTTCACGCGCTCGGGATATGCCCGCCCGAGCCTTTTGTCCACCAGATCAAAAATCCGCTTCCCAAGCCTGCCGCTTAACCGGTTAAACCAGGCATCCGTCTGCACCCAGCGGTCCGACCGGCTTAAGCCCGCCATGATCAGGAATGTGGCCAGCCCGTCCACCGCGAGCACCGCGAGCACGACCCACACGAGAATCCGTCCCACAGGCCCCGGAAGCAGCGAAAAAACTGTCGCAAGCAGCGGGTTCCCCCACCGGAGCGCCACAACACTGAGACAGCCCCAGGCAAAGGACGCCGGCAGGCAGATATAACCGTCCAGGTTCCATGGCAGCGCGGAATAATCCCACCACCGCTCATGGTAAACCCGCTCGATCAGATGTCCGGCCGTCCATTCGATGACCGTGGAAAATATCATACTTCCCAGCAGCAGCCAGAAGCCGTGCAGCTCCGGCAGATAAATTGTGATGATAATCGCAGAAATTCCGTAAATAATACAAAACGGGCCGTTGATCAGCCCTCGGTTCACAAATCGCTTCTGCCTGACCGCCGCGACAACCGTCTCAAGAACCCATCCCAGAAACGAATATGCCAGAAACAACCATAACAGCTCATATCCTGTGTATCCCATCCGCGTACTCCATTCTCTGATGTATGATATCTATACTCTACCGCAACATACACGGTTCGTCAAATAGATTTCCTGACCAGGATGGCACTTGTAACGTTTCCCCTGTCCGGTTATAATGAATACAGACAGAAACACGCAGAGCAGGCAGGGTAGGGAAAAAGAAATGAATGCATACCGGATTATGATCATCGAGGATGACGTTACCATACAGACACAGCTGAAAACGCTTTTCACCGGAAACGGATATGAGGTTTGCGCTGTCACGGATTTTTCAGAAATCATCGGACAGGTAAAGGCGTTTCTGCCCCATCTGGTCCTTCTGGATATCAGACTGCCGGGAAACAGCGGGTTTGATCTGTGCTCGCAGATCCGCGCCATCTCCGATCTGCCCATTGTATTTGTGACAGGCAGCAATACGGACATGGACGAATTAAACAGTATCATGCTCGGCGGGGACGCATTTATCATAAAACCATACAACCCCGCGATTCTGCTCGCCAGAATCGCCTCTCTGCTGCGGCGGGCATATCCGTCCGGGAAAGAGGATGTTCTGGTATGGAAGGAAGCCGCGCTGCATCTTGCCAGCAGCTCGATCGAATATCACGGTCAGAAGGCGGAGCTGACGAAAAACGAGCTGAAAATCCTCTGTTATCTCTTTCAGCACGCCGGAACAATCTGCGCCCGGAACGACATTGTGGATTTTCTCTGGGACAACCGGCTTTACATCGACGACAATGCTCTCAGCGTCAATATGACCCGCATCCGCGGCAAGCTCGAGACGATCGGCCTGACCGGTTTTATCCGGACAAAGCACAGACAGGGATACATCGTGTGAAAGCGCTTCGAAAGGGAGACCAGCCATGAGTGGAAAACGATATCTGAAACATATGCTGCCCGTTCTTCTGATCCATCTTACCGGTATGTCCGCCCTCATCCTGTTTCTGACCGCGGTCGGCAATCCGGTTTCTGTCGGCCTGTTTGTGTCAGGCGTCTGGATCGCGGTTCTGATCGTGTATAGCGCTGTTTGTTACCTCGCGCGAAAGAAACGCCTGGATCGGCTGCTTGACATGACGGAACAGTTAGAGGAGCGGTATCTGCTGCCGGAAGTGATGGACGTCCCGAAACGCGCGGAGGAAGAGGTATACTGGCGCCTTTTGAAAATGGCCGGAAAATCCATGCTGGAAAAAACGGGCGAGGTACGGCGGGAGCAGAACGAATACCGGGAATATATCGAGCAGTGGATCCACGAGGTAAAAACGCCGGTCACGGCAATGAAGCTGCTCTGTGAAAACAACGCTCTCCCCTGTTCCAGAGAACTTTCCTCGCAGTTAGAACAGATCAGCCGGCTGACGGAACAGGTTCTCTACTATGCGCGTAGTAATCATGCGGAAAAGGATTATTTTATCCGTGAAATCAGGCTGAGCGACGTCGTACATGCCGCGATCGCAGATAACCGATCTCTTCTGCGGCAGAACAATGTCTCGATTGAAGCAGAACTGCCGGATCACACGGTCTATACGGATGACAAGTGGGTGCGTTTTATCTTAAACCAGCTGATCGGCAATTCCATAAAATACCACGCCAGACAGCCGGCGCTTCGTTTTTTTACCGTGGAAGAGAACGGACAGGTTCTTTTATCCGTAGAGGATAACGGAATAGGCATACCCCAAAGCGACCTGCCCCGTATTTTTGAAAAAGGATTTACCGGGCGAAACGGCCGGACGGTTCCGAGCGCAACGGGGATCGGCTTATATCTCTGCAGACGTCTCTGCGAAAAGCTGGGAATCGGGCTTTCGGCATATTCCAACGGAACCGGAACCACGATGACGCTGTCCTTTCATATCAACGATTTTATTACCGGGGTGCAGGGCTGATATGCTCTGCACTTCTTACATTTTTGTAAGAACTTTGCAGGAAAACCTGATACAAAATGCAGCGCGCATCCTTTATCATAAAGGCAGAAAAGGAGGCTGGCAGTATGAAAACCATATTAGAACTTACTCATATACAGAAATACTATGGCAGCGAGGGAACGATCACAAAAGCGATCAACGATATCAGCTTTTGTGTGCAGGAAGGCGAATTTTTAAGCATCATGGGCGCGTCCGGCTCCGGAAAAACGACGCTGCTCAACTGCATTTCCACGATTGATACGGTAAGCGCCGGACATATTTACCTGGACGGGACGGATGTCACGGAGATCCGGCCAAAAGCGCTCGCCCGGTTCCGCAGAGAAAATTTAGGCTTTATCTTTCAGGATTTTAATCTCCTGGACACGCTGACGATTTCCGAAAATATCGCGCTTACGCTGGCAATCCGTCAGACGCCCGCAAAAGAGGTGGAGCCGCGTATTGCGGACATTGCGAAACGCTTAAACATCAGCGATATCCTGGACAAATATCCGTATCAGGTATCGGGCGGGCAGAAACAGCGCTGCGCCTGCGCCAGGGCCATCATTCACAACCCGAAGCTGCTTCTGGCGGACGAACCGACCGGCGCGCTCGACAGCCATTCGTCACAGCTGTTTTTATCCACCATCCAGAGCATCCATGAACAGCTTCATGCGACGATTTTGATGGTAACGCACGATCCGTTCACCGCAAGCTATTCAAACCGGATCCTGTTTTTGCGGGATGGTGAAATTTTCACGGAACTACACAGAGGAAGCGACAGCAGGGACGTCTTTTTTCAAAAGATTCTGAATGTCCTGACCATAATGGGAGGTGGAAAAAGTCATGTATGCGAAACTGATTTATAAAAATGCCAGACGCTCCGCAAACGATTATCTGATTTATATTGTGACGATGACGATCTGCGTCGCTCTGTTTTATTCGTTCCTCTCCATCACCAGCCGGTATTACCGTCCGGATATCGGAAGCGAATATGATTTCACGATGCTAAACGGCAGTATGAAAACGGCGATCTGTCTGATCACGCTGTGCCTGCTGTTTCTGATCCGCTTTGTCAGTCACTATATGCTGCGGCGCAGGCAGAAGGAGTTTGCCGTCCAGTCGATTCTTGGGATGGAGCCAGACACCATTGCCGGGCTTTTCTTCGCCGAGACCTTTCTCATGGGAATGCTTTCGATCGCGTGCGGAATGCTCCTCGGCACGCTCTGCTCGCAGTTTATCACGGCAATGCTTCTGACCTCCTACGGAAAACCATACCGGTTCTCCTGGATGCTGTTTCCGGATACCGCGCTGCTTACGCTCTGCTTCTTTGTGTTTTGCTTTCTCGCCTCGGGGGTATGGAACATAAGAACCATTCGGAAGACGAAAATCATCGATATGCTCTCAGCGGAGCGGAAAAATGATCCGAAACCGGAAAAAAGCCGCTGGGTTCGCGTCGTCATGATCCTTTATGAAATCGCCGTCGTATGTTTTCTCGCTTCGGGAATCGACAAAATTATTTTTTACTATGACAGTCGTTTTGCTCTGCCCGTGAAACTGCTGTTCTGGGGAAATATCTGTGTTCCGGCCGCGACGCTCCTTCGGTCCGCCTGGCAGCTGATCCGAAAGAGAAAGGCCGGCAATCTGTCGCTGCTTCCCGTGTTATTCCGGTATTCCGTCCCGAATGCGTTCATGGCTGCCTGCGTACCGTTTTTTACGCGAAGCTATTATTTATCCTGGGGCTCCGGAACGGTCAGGACGTATATCACCTTTCTCCTGATCGATCTGCTCTTCTTTCTCTGCGCTCTGATCTGTCTTGCGGGAAACGCGATCGCCGCATGGAAGGAAAGATCGCCGGAGCACCGGTATCATGGCGAAAACCTGTTCTTTTTCGGGCAGATTCTTTCAAAATTAAACACGACCGGCAAAACCATGACGCTGATTTCCATCACCTTAACGCTCGCCATTTTCCTGTTTGTCGCCGCGCCGGTTCTGGTAAACTGGGCTTCGGGTTATCTCTCGATTCGCTCTATGTATGACGTGCAGATTTTCTCCCGGTACAATAACGTATACGAGGAGGAGCATCTGCCGGACGGCGATTACGGCGTCGTCACGAATTTTCTAAATGAACATGAAATTGAAATCGCTTATGACTGCGCCTTTCCGCTCTATCTGCCGGAGAAAACGGATTTTGACAATCGGATCAAATATGAGTTTCCTGTCGCCGCGATATCTTTAAGCGATTATAATCAGCTTCGGGAAATGCTGGGATATGAGGCGGTTTCTCTGCGCGAACATGAGTTTACAACACAGTGGAAAACCATCGCGACGGAGGAAGAACGGGAGAGCTTTCTCGCGGCGCATGGGAGCGTCGTCACAGACGCCGGGGAATTAACCCTTGCCGGCTCTTCCTTTTACGAGGAGGCAATCGGGCAGACGGCTTATAATCTTTATACAAATGTCGTCTATATATTCCCGGACAGCGTCTGTGAGAAGCTGCTGCCTGTGATGCAGAACCGCTATCTGATCACAGCGGAAACGATTTCTTATGCGGATGCGCTTGAACTGGACCGGCAATTTACCGCAGAATACCCGGAACGGACCGACACCGGCGTTTCCTTTGGGATCCGTCTTAAGACCCTGCAGGTAAACAGCTCAAAAGCCGAAACGTTTGTGGTGCAGGCTTCCATGCTGTACGGAGCGATTGTCCTGATGGTAATCTGTCTTACGATCCTTTCCTTACAGCAGCTTCTGGACGCGGGGCAGTACCGCTACCGCTTCCAGGTACTGCGAAAGCTGGGCGTGGAGGAGCCGCGCATCACCGCGCTGATCGTCAAACAGGCCGGCGTCTGGTTCGGGCTTCCCGTCACCGCCGCGACCGCGACGGCAGCCGTTGTGACCGTCTGTTTTCTTCAGACGATATCAGCGGAGATTTCCGCCTATATCGGACTGCGCACCCTGCTCGTGCAGGCAGGCGGGGCGGTGGGGATCCTTGCGGTTTTGCTGATCTGCTATTTTATCAGCACCTGGATCCTGTTTCAGCGCTCCGTGGCGGACGCGGACTGAGCCATCATCCGCTCAAACTCCGTCATCTCCGGCAGATCCAGCGCAAAGCGCTTCTTTAACCAGGCATCCGCAAGGCCGCTCCACTTCGCGGCGTCCTCGTTCACCTGGGTGAGGGACGCGGCGCTGGTCTGATCCGCCATCGCAAGGCCGTGATCGCCCTCCTCAAAGATGTGCATCTCAAAGGGGACGCCGTGATCCGCCAGGGCATGAGCCATGCGGATGCTGTGCTGTACCGGCACCAGATTGTCCCCTGCCGTGGCCCACAGGAAGGTGGGCGGCGTCTGCTTTGTCACATGCAGCGCCGGGCTCACGAGGGCCAGCCGTTCGTCGGACGGTTCCGCCTCGCCGAGGAAGGAGACGTTGCACGCCGAAAACAGCCCGAGCGCCATCGGATCCTGATCCTTTAAGCATCCCTTCATAAACAGATAATCGCTCAGCGTATAGCCTAAGATCACCGCCGCCGGGCGGATCTGCTCCGGGGTGGTCTTTAAGTACTCGTAAATCACCGGCTGATTCCAGTTCGTCTCATACATCGCGCAGTTGTGCGCACCGGCCGAAAAGCCGCAGATTGCGATCCGCTCCGCGTCCAGGCGCCATGCATCGCTGTGCTCACGCATCAGCAGCATCGCCTGGCCGATCTCCCGCATCGGCATCGGGTACTGGGTCTGCTCTTTCACCGGCATTCCCTCCGACAGCTTCGAATAGTCGATTTCTTTTCCCTCGCCGTACACGGAATAGCGCAGTACAAAGGCGTGGTAGCCCATGGACGCAAACCGCAGCGCAACCGGCTCTCCCTCCCTGTCCGAGCAGTTTAAATAGGCTCCGCCGGGGCAGATTAACACCGCTGGTCGCTTCTTTCCCGCCAGCATCTCCGGGGAATCCTCCAGAACATAGGTCGTTAAGGTGACGTCTGTCCGGTTCTCATATAAATAAATGGTCTCTGATCTCATGGATTTTTCTCCTTTCCCATAGAAGCGGAGCCGGCATTCCATCTGCTGGCTCCTGTCCGTTGTCCGCTTATAGTCTCGTATCCCATCTGCCGCAGAAGGCATCCACAGGGCTCTTTCCCTTAAATTCGCTCTTTCCGGTCAGTTTTTCCACCACAGCGCGGATGACATATTCGGAATTGCAATATCCGTTTACAAACGTCGGAATCATTGGCACATCCATCAGGTGATAGGGATTGCCGACACTGACGAATGCAGTCGGGATCTCCTTCGCAAACCAGGGCATATTGTTGCCAAGGCCGAACAGCGTGTGCCAGCTGATGCGCGCAACCGTCTTGTTGCTGGCCGTCTCGATATTTCCGACATAGAGCACCAGGTCATATTTTGCGCGGAACTGCTCCACCGTGTCAAATACTGCGCCGCCGAATCCCAGCTGCTCCTTCTGATAAACCGTCACCTCAAAGCCCGCTTCCGTGAGCAGCTCCACAAAACGGCCGCACACCCGCTCATCCGACGGGAAGCCGCCCATCAGCTGAAGCAGGATTCTCCTGTGCTTCTCCGGGGTGATGGGAAGAAGCCCCGCGGTATCCTTCACCAGCGTCACGCCCTCGTTTGCGCACTCCTTTGCCCAGGCGTCATGCTCCGCGCAGTTTAATACAGCAAGCGCGCTCTCGTCCGGCACCAGGGTTCCGTTTTTCTGTTTCTCGTGAAGTCCCATGGCGGCCTTCGTCGCGAGGATCCGCTTCACCGCCTCCTCCAGCCGCGCCTCGGAGAGAAGGCCGTTCTTTAAGCCCTCTGTCATATAGTAAATATCCTCGTCCAGATCCTTGTTGAACAGGAAGACGTCGCAGCCGTTCTCGATGGCAAGGGGAACCGCTTTTCTCCGCTCCTCCGCGCAGCAGAAGCCCACCATCGGCGTCGCATCCGAGCTGATTAAGCCGTTAAAGCCCAGCTTCTCTCTTAACAGCTTCTGTAACAGGTTCTTCGACTGGGTCGCCGGAATCACGCGCTCACAGGGCTTCCCGTCAAACTGTTCCTCGTAGGCCGGCATCGCGATATGGCCCGCCATGAGCGTCAGCGCGCCCTCGTCGATCAGCGATTTGTAGATATCGCCGTAGGTCGCGTCCCATTCCTCGCAGCTTAAGGAGTTCACGCTGGTTAACAGGTGCTGGTCGCGCTCGTCCACGCCGTCCCCCGGGAAATGCTTGATGCAGGCCGCCACGCCCTCTTCCTTCGCCGCGCGCAGGTACGCCGCGCCCATGGCTTTGACCTTATCCTTGTCCGCGCCAAACGTCCTGACGTTTGTAATCGGATTTCGGAAGTTGTTATCGATATCCACGATCGGTGCAAACGCCCAGTTCACGCCCACAGCCGCCCCCTCCTTACAGGAGACCTTTCCAAGCTGATACGCGCGCTCCACGTTGTCCGTCGCCGAGACGAGCATCTCCACGCCGTAGTAGATTCCTTCCACCGCGGAGCCGCTGCCGCCCATCTCTAAGTTCGACGCGGTAAAGATCGGGATTTTGCTGTATTTCTGCAGGATGCGGTGGCTCTCTAAGATCTCCTTCGCCTCGCCCACGCGGTAGAGCACGCCGCCGATGTGGCGCTCCTCCACATCGCGCCGCAGCTCCGCCTCGTCCGTGGACATCTCAATCGGGCAGAAGAGCTGGCCGATCTTCTCCTCCGTGGTCATCCCCTGCCAGGTATCCTCCACCCAGCGGATGTCCTCGTCCGAGAGATAAAACGGTTTTGCCTTGTAATCAAACATGTCATTCTCCTCCATTCTGCGTTGTTTTGTTTCATTATAGCAGATCCGGAGCGCAAATGATTGCAGTTTTGTGACAAATTTATGTCGTATTCCGACAAATGTTCAGGCCTCTCCGGCTCATCCCACCTCAATGCTCACGCTCTCTAACCCTTCCGCGGAAACGGTGATCTTTGCCTTCCCGCCAGAAGCTTTCGCACGCAGAATCGCAAGCGCACGCCCCCGGTAGGAGGTAAAGCTCCCGGAGGTATAGTTTTCCTCTGTGAGCGGGTTCGCGGAGCCGAATCCGGCCAGCGCGGCGCCGCCCGTCACCTGAACGGACATCGGAAGCGCAGCGTCCGGGACGACATTTCCGTCCGCGTCTGTTATCTCAGCACCTACGTATGTAAAATCTCCTGCACGCTCCGTATCAAGCCGGATCGCGGCAGGCTCGCCCGCAGTTTTCAGCACGCCGCGGGACACCTCGCTGCCATCGCGATAGCTCACCGCGACCACCTCTCCCGGCTCATAGATCGTCTCAAAGAGAACGCTCTGCGGAAGCTCCCCTTCTTTTTCCACCGGTTTTCTTCCGACGCTTTTCCCGTTTACAAACAGCTCCGCCTCGTCCGCGCAGGAGAATACCCGCACCTTCACAGGCTGCCCTTTCTGACCCTTCCAGTTCCAGGATCTCTGCACCGCGGTAAATCCCCATTTCGTGATCAGCTCCACCTTGTCAAAGTCCGCCGGATCGTAGGAATAGACATAGGTCGCGGGATTTCCCCAGACAACGCTGCGGTACTCCCCCTGCGGCAGGATCATGCCGTTGATGTCCACATCCGCGTCGTTTGCCAGCCGCCACGGATACTCCGAGCCGTGAGACGCCAGGCCGTACGGCCCCATTTTAACGCGCGGATCGTCCGGCTCGACGAAAGCCGCCTTGCCGATTCCGGCTTCCCCGATATAATCCACCGCCGTCCAGGTAAAATCTCCGATCACGTACGGCAGGCGCATGACAAGCGGCCAGCGGAAGCCGATCTCGTTCGGGAAATTCTCAGAGCCAAGCATCACGCGGTCCGGATACATCCTGTGATCCTGCTCGTATTTATCTTCTAAATAATTGTAGCCGACAATATCCAGCCCGTTCGCAAACGCTTCGGTATATGTTTCCCAGGTTCTGTCCTCCCTGCCGTCCGCGTCCATATTCTGGACATCCGCGTCCCCGCTTAAGGCCGCTGCGAAAAGTTTAAAATTTTCCTCCATCATCTCGTCGTCCAGCCCGTTCCAGAAGGAGCAGATGCCGTTGCTGACCGGACGGCTCCCATCCAGGCTCCTCACAAACGCGGCGATCCGGTTTGCGAGCACATAGCCGTTATTTAGGCCGCCGCGCTCCGTGATCTCATTTCCGGTCGACCAGAGAATCACCGCCGGGCAGCTTCTGTCACGCTTCACAAACGCACGCAGATCCTTCTCCCAGTCGGTGTCAAAATACTGGTTGTAATCGCCCGGCATCTTGCCCATGCCCCACGCGTCAAACGCCTCGTCAAACACGTACATGCCGACGCGGCAGCACGCCTCCATCAGAACCTTTGACGGCGGATTGTGCGTCGTGCGGATCGCGTTAAATCCGATTTCCTTCAGCTTTCTTAATTTGCGCATCTCAACTTCAAGTGTAGATACGATTCCGAGAATCCCGTTGTCGTGGTGTAGGCATCCTCCCTTTAATTTGGTCTCCGTTCCGTTGATGCGAAGCCCGTGAACGACGTCCGCGGTCACGGTGCGGATCCCGAACAGCGTTTCCGTCTCGTCGACCGACCCGTCTGTGACCGGCACCGCGTGCGTCCGGAACGTCCCGGTCTCCGTCACCCGCGCGTGCACCTGATACAGCGCCGGTACTTCCGCGCTCCAGAGCTTCGGCTGCTCCACTGTCAGGGCGACGCGCGCCACCTCTGTGGATCCGCCCTGCACCTGGATCAGCGTGCTGCGCAGGACAACCGGCTCGTCGCTTCCGTCCTCCGTCAGATACACCTCCACGCGCGCGAGACGGTTTTCCCGGTGCGCATTGCAGATTTCCACCTCCGTCTGCAAAAAGGCATACGCCGCGGCGCCTTCCCCGTCGTACTCGACTGACTTTGTGTACGCATAGATTCCGTCGTGTGCGATGTGCAGCTTCGGCGTGTGCACCAGCTCAACTCCGCGGTAAATGCCAGCGCCCGAATACCAGCGCGAGTTCGGCTGCTGGCTCGGATTGACCGTCACGGTCACGCTGTTTTCCTTTCCGCAGTACACGTACGGCGTGATATCCACGAAAAACGGCGCGTAGCCGTAATGCTGCAGGGCCGCTTTTCCCCCGTTGACCTCGACCGTGGCGTTCATCATGACGCCGTCAAATGTTAAGCCGATGCAGTCGTTCTCCCACTCCGCCGGGATGTGAAGCATTTTGCGGTAGTGCGCCACGCCCCCCGTGTAAAACCCCATCGCGCTCTGTCCCGGCGCATCCGGCGTCACGTCGCTCTCGATCATGTAATCGTGCGGAAGGTCCACGATCCGCGCCTTTTGCTCCGCGGCTGACCGGCCTCTCTGCCCGTGTGCAAATTCCCATCCCTGATTCACTGACTGATTTCTCATATCTGCCTCCTTTTCTGCCAACGTTTTTTCTGTTTTCATCATAGTCCGGGAAAAAATCAATGACAAGGACGAAAAAAATGCTTATAATAAAAAACAGAGACGAAATGCACGATCACCGCAAAAGGGAGGGAGAAGCATCATGCCGTATTTTATGACCATACAGGAGAGAATCGCTGACGTGAGGGCGCAGATCCTGCCTTCTGCGGCAGATCCCGCGTCATCGCTCAGAAAATCGGAGGATCCGGATCCCGCTGCCGCGCACAAGGAAACGGCGGATCCCGCTGCCGCCATTTTAAACCGGCTGCCCGACGCGGATTTTCAGACGCTCCTCTACGTCTATGACCACCGCGGCATCGAGTGGAGCGCAAGCCCGCTCGGCACGCGCTGCGTCAGGCGGACGCTGCCGCGCAGAGGCTGGTTTCACAGGCATGAATTCGTGGAACTGCTCTATGTCGCGGAGGGCAGCTTCGACCAGGTGCTGCTCGGGGAGCGCCGTCATTTTCTGCCGGGCACGTTTGTCATCACAGACCAGAACTGCGAACACTCCGATTATATTAAGGCCGACGACGCGGCGGTGCTCTTTTTACAGATTCAGCCGGACTATCTGGACGAGCTGCTGCGCAGTTATCCGAAAACCGACGAGCTGCACCGTTTTCTCCTCCACGCCCTTTATCAGCAGAAGCGGGAGCAGAGCTTTCTTGCGCTTTCCTACGCGCCGGACGGCATCGCTTCCGGGGCTTACGACGCACAGGCTCCGTTTCTTCTCGAACAGCTCGTGCGCGAGGATCTTTTGCGTCAGCCGGGCTATGAGCACATCCGGCGCGGGCTGCTCATCCGCCTTTTACAGCGGCTCTGCACAGACTATACAAGCGTCCGCCACAGCAGCACCAGAGAGGGCAGAGAAAAAGCGCTCCTCTATGAGCTGGAGCGCTTTATCCGCCTGCACGACGCGGATGTGACCATCCGTGATCTGGAGCAGGCATTTCATTATCACCGCAATTATTTTAATCTGCTGCTGCAAAAGTACCGCGGGCAGACCTTTCAGAAGTATGTGCAGCAGGTCCGCATGGATCACGCGCGCCAGCTTCTGGAAGAAACCGCCCTCCCCATCCGGCAGGTCGCGCTTGCGGTCGGCTATGAAAACACCAGCCATTTTTACCGCCTGTTTAAAGAGCGGTTCGGGATCCCGCCGCAGCAGGTGCGGGACTAAGCCGTCACGCCGACTTCGCCCGCCGTTCTGTCAGCCGGCTCTATGCCATCACGCCGATCTCGTCCGCCACGGTAAAGTCCGCTTCCGTGCAGGCGCGGATATCGTCCACCGTGTAGCCCGGCGCCAGCTCGCGGAGCACAAGCCCGTCCTTCGTCACCTCGAAGTAGCACCGCTCCGTCACGATATCCGTCACGCAGCGCGCGCCGGTTAAGGGCAGCGTGCATTTCTTTAAAATCTTCGACTGTCCGTTCTTCTCGCAGTGATCCGTGGCTACCACGATCTTTTTCACACCCGCGCACAGATCCATCGCGCCGCCCATGCCGGGAACCATCTTGCCCGGGATCGTCCAGTTCGCGATGCTTCCCTCCTGGTCCACCTGAAGCGTCCCGAGCACGGTCGCGTCGATATGCCCGCCGCGGATGAACGCGAACGAGGTGTCGTGATTGCAGACGCTGCCGCCCGGAATCACGGACGCCGGCTGTCCGCCCGCGTCGATCAGATCCGGGTCCGCGTCGTCCCACGAAGGCGAAGCGCCGCAGCCCACGATACCGATCTCCGCCTCAAGCCAGAGATCCACCCCCTCGGGCAGATAATTGACACACATCAGGGGAAGTCCGATTCCCAGATTCACAAAATCGCCATCCTTAAAAAACTTAGCGCATCGGGATGCTATCAATGCGCGCCCGGTAAGCTCTGCCATTATTTCGTCCCCCCTTCTGCTTTCTGCGCCTCGGCTTTTGCCTTTGCCCGCTGCCACATCGGACAGAACGGCTTCTTCTCGCCCTTGCGGACATAAACCATATCGATTAACGGAGCCGGAACGTCGATCTCATCCGGGCCGAGCTCACCGATTTTGACAAGCTCCTCCACCTCGACGATCACGAGATCCGCCGCAAACGCCATGTAGCTGTTGGTCGCGCGCGAGGTCAGACGGAAGGAGATATTGCCCGCCTCGTCCGCACGCGTCGCCTTGATCAGCGCGACATCCGCGTGCAGCGGAAGCTCTAAGAGATATTCCTTCCCGTTGATCGTCAGCTTCTGTTTTCCCTTCTCCACATCAGTGCCTACGCCCGTCGGCGTCAGGCATCCGCCAAGACCGGCGCCGCCGCACCGGATCCGCTCCGCAAAGGTTCCCTGCGGCACAAACTCGATCGAAAGCTCCCCGGCAAACATCTGGTCGCGCGCGACGGGATTTAACCCGATATGCGTCGTGATCAGGCTCTTCACGCGGTGCTCGGAAATCAGCCTGCCGAGGCCCTGGTCCGGCATGCCGCCCGAAACCGCGATCGCGTCAATGTCTTTTACGCCTTTTTCCAAAAGCCCGGTAATCAGCTCCTCCGCGGAAAGCTCTCCGTGCCAGTCTCCAAACATGATCGTCTGGCCGTCTTTAAAACCGGCCATCGCTTCTTCTATTGTCACTATCTTCGACTTCAATCTCCCTGCCACCTTTCCTGATAAATATGATCTCTGATTTCTCCGGCCTATTTTCCCTCAAATACCGCTTTGCGCTTCTCCATAAAGGCCTTGCACCCTTCCTGGAAATCCATGGACGCCGCGCATTCACGCTGCGTGGGAACCTCGGTCTCATCCAGCCAGCTCTTGTAATCCGCGTAGCACGCGTCGTAGATCTGCTTCTTGATGTTCTTGTAGGAAATGAGCGGTCCGGCCGCGAGCTTTCTCGCAAACTTCATCGTCACCTCGTCCAGCTCCTCCACCGTCGTCACCTTGTAGGCAAGACCAAGCTCCTTTGCCTCCTCCGCGGTTACCGGACGTCCCGTCGCCGCAAGCTCCATCGTGCGCGCTGTGCCGATGCTCTTTGCCAGCAGATAGGTCGCGCCCGTATCCGGCACAAGCCCTAAGTTCACGAACGCCAGGATAAACTTCGCATTGTCCGCGCAGATCATGAAATCGCCGCCGAGCGCAAGGCTCACGCCCGCTCCTGCCGCCGCGCCGCACACCGAGGTGATCACCATCTTGCTCATGCGCTTTAACCCGTCCGCCACGGTGCCGACCTTACTGATCAGGCCGTCCATATTGACCTCGCCGCCGGCCTGTATCAGCTGATAGAAATAGCCGATATCCCCGCCTGCCGAGAACGCCTTCGGCGCTCCCTTTAACACGACAACCTTCACCGACGGATCCTTCTCCGCCTGATCCACCACGTACATCAGCTCATCCGCCATCTGCTCGTCGATCGCGTTCAGATTCTTCAGGTAGTTCATGGTAATGACCGCGATGCCGTCCTCCACCGTATAAATCAGTTTCTGCAGTTCCATTGTACCCCCTTCTCCTTTCGCTTTGTAATATGTACCAATTCCGCACTACATGCCTTTATTTTAGCATATTTGTATATTTAGTCAATGTTTTTTCATTCTTTTGTTTAATTTCTCTACATTTTTTCTGAAAACAAAAAGAAGAGATCCATGAATTTCCGCTGGAAACCGAACGTATATTCTGCTATACTAAGTTCAGCTATCCTCTGCGGGCTGAACAGACAATAACTTTTCACAGAACGCCATACGGAAAGGAGACGCCATGGAACGAACCCCGGTCTATCTCGCCATCGATTTAAAATCTTTTTATGCCTCGGTCGAATGTATGGAGCGACAGCTGGATCCTCTCACTACGAATCTGGTCGTGGCGGACGCCGCGCGGACAGAAAAGACCATCTGCCTGGCCGTCTCCCCCTCGCTGAAGGCATACGGCATTTCGGGGCGCGCGAGGCTGTTCGAGGTGGTCTCGCGGGTAAAGGAGGTGAATGCCTCCAGACGTCAGAAGGCCCCGGGCAGGCAGTTTACCGGCTCCTCCTGCCACGCGCCGGAGCTTGACGCTCACCCGGAGTACGAGCTGTCCTACATCGTCGCGCCGCCCCGCATGGCATTTTACGTGGAGTACAGCACCCGTATTTACAATGTCTATTTAAACTATTTCGCGCCGGAGGACATGCATGTCTATTCCATCGACGAGGTTTTTATCGAGGTGACGCATTATCTGAATATTTACCGGATGAGCGCAAGGGAGCTCGCCGCAAAGATCGTCCGCGACGTGTATGAGACCACCGGTATCACGGCCACCGCCGGAATCGGCCCGAATCTCTACCTGTGCAAGGTCGCGATGGATATCGTGGCCAAGCACGTAAAGCCGGACGCAAACGGCGTGCGCATCGTGGCGTTAAATGAGATTACCTACCGGAAGCTTCTGTGGGATCATAAGCCGCTCACCGATTTCTGGCGGGTCGGACACGGCTATCAGAAGAAGTTAAACGCCGCCGGCCTTTACACGATGGGAGACATCGCGCGCTGCTCGCTCGGCGGCGATCAGGATTATTACAACGAGGAGCTCCTCTATCAGATGTTCGGCGTCAACGCGGAGCTGTTAATCGACCACGCCTGGGGCTGGGAGCCGGCCACCATAGAGCAGATCAGAGCCTACCGGCCCGAGACAAACTCCCTGTGCTCCGGGCAGGTGCTCCACTGCCCTTACGATTCCGAAAAGGCAAAGCTGATCGTCCGGGAAATGACCGACCTGATCGCCCTCGACCTGGTCGAAAAGGAGCTGGTCACAGACCAGCTGACGCTGACCATCGGCTATGACATTGAGAACCTGACGAACCCGGAGACCAGGCGGCTCTACCACGGGGAGATCACGACCGACCGCTACGGCAGGAAGGTTCCGAAGCACGCCCACGGCACGGCAAACCTTAAGCAGCAGACCTCCTCGTCGCGTATCATCACGGACGCCGTGACAGAGCTTTATGACCGCATCGTAAATCCTGTGCTCACCATCCGGCGTCTGACCGTCTCCGCAGGCCGCCTGATCCCGGAGACGCAGGCCGCGTCCGCCGAGACCTTCGAGCAGCTGGATCTGTTTACGGATTATGAGGCGTTAGAAAAGGAACGGCGGGAAAGGGAAGAACAGCTGGCAAAAGAGCGGAAGCTCCAGGAGGCCATGCTGTCCGTCAAAAAGAAATACGGAAAGAACGCCATTCTAAAGGGCATGAACCTGCTGGAGGGCGCCACCACAAAGGACCGGAATCAGCAGATCGGAGGGCATAAGGCATGAGACCACAACAGACGGGCCAAAAGGCATCAGACATGGCATCACGACGGACGCAGCAGCAGAATATGGGACTTCGGGATACACACAGATATGACGATATCATCGACCTGCCGCACCATGTGTCAAAGCGCCATCCGCAGATGTCCCTTCAGAACCGCGCGGCGCAGTTTTCGCCGTTTGCCGCACTCACCGGACACGCCGACGCGATCGAGGAGACCGCGCGCCCGGTCGAGACATTTGTCGAACTCGATGAAAACCGCAGGGAACAGATCAATGAACAGCTCCTCCTGCTCGCGGAAAACCTTGCCGGGCAGCCCGAGATCACCGTCACGTATTTTAAACCGGATCCAAAGAAGGACGGCGGCGCTTATGTGACGCTGCGGGGCCGGGTGAAAAGCATCGACCTGTATGAGCGGCAGATCCGGTTTGCGGATGGAAGGACGGTGGAGATTGAGCGGGTGTATGAGATTGCGGCGGATTCTCTTGTCAGTCCCGCGCAGAGTATGATATGATGATGCCAGTGTCCCAGGGGTATGTACTTCATGCCCGCGCGAAACGGGGCTCCGGGACACACCAGACATTCGTACCGATCCGGGGAGGTGAAAGACATCATGGGAAATTATCTGAATCCGGGCAACAGCGGATTTACGGGCATCCGAAATGACATTTACATCGATAAAAGCGGTCTGCTCGGCCTGATCAATCAGACCTTAGAGACGCCAAGACGTCTGACCTGCATCAGCCGGCCGCGCCGTTTCGGGAAATCCTTTGCGGCCCAGATGCTGTGCGCCTATTATGACAAAAGCTGTGACTCGTCCCCGTTGTTCTGCGATCTTGCGATTGCAACGGATCCGGCCTGTTCTGATTCTTACCGGAAGCATTTAAACCGTTATAATGTCATCTATCTCGATATGACCGCCGTCATCGGCGCAGTCCGCAGCAAAGCCGACATCGTCCCCTTTGTCATCCGAAATGTTACGGCAGAACTGGAAGAAGCCTTTCCACAGTTAAAGGTTGCGGAGGCATTTCACGATACCCTGGCCAATGCGGCTGTCCTTGCAGGGACAAAGTTTATCATGATCATCGATGAATGGGACGCTCCGATCCGGGAGGCCAAAAACGAACCCGCGGTACAGCAGGCATACCTCGAGTTCCTTCGCTCCCTGTTTAAGAACAGCGGCCTGACTGCAAAAATCTTTGCCGCCGCCTATATGACAGGAATTCTCCCCATCAAAAAGGACGGCTCCCAGTCAGCGATCTCGGATTTTCAGGAATATTCCGTCATCCATCCAGGGGAATTCGCGCCCTATACCGGCTTCACGGAAGAGGAAGTGAGACAGCTCTGCGCCAGCCGGGACGTCGATTTTTCCCTGATGAAGCAGTGGTATGACGGATATACACCGGGAAATACAGGCTCTGTCTACAATCCGAATTCCGTCATGAAAGCGCTGCACAGCCGGGAATTCCGTTCTTACTGGACCGAAACATCCGCCGCCAGAAACCTGATGGGATATATCAGCTTAGATTACGACGGCCTGTCGAAGACCATCGCCGGACTGCTTGGCGGCATCGACGCCCCCATCGATACCAGCGGATTTGCCAATGATCTCACGACCTTCCGCGGACGGGACGATGTGCTGACCCTGCTGATCCACCTGGGCTATCTCGCCTTTGACCTGAAATCAAAAACTGCACGTATTCCGAACGAAGAGATCCGCCTGGAATTCGCGAGATCCATCCATGAAGTCAGACAGGATGAGACGATGCGGCGCGTCCGTGAGAGCACGCAGCTGATCTGTGATACGGTTCACCGGAATGCGGATGCCGTCGCCGCGCAGATTGAAAAGATTCACGCGGAGGAAACTGCGCTTCTCTTCTACAACAATGAGCAGGCGCTGCGAAGCGTCATCAAGCTGGCATATTTCAGCTATAAGGATTTCTATCTGAAATTTGAGGAGCTTCCGTCAGGAAAAGGATACGCGGATCTGATCTATCTGCCGAAAAAATCCTCTCCTCTGCCTGCTCTGGTCATCGAACTGAAATGGAATCAGGACGTGGAAGGCGCCATCGCGCAGATCCGTAAGAAAAACTATCCGGCGGCGCTGGATGGATATGGCGGAGAAATCCTGCTGGTGGGGATCAGCTATGAAAAGGATGGCGGCAGAAGGCATCGGTGCGTGATTGAGGAAGGGTGAAAAAACGGTGAGAACAACGCTACAAAAACGCTGTTTCTCACCGTCCTTTTGTGTGCAGAAATTCTCTTTCTGGACCTGGTGTCTTACATGAAAATGTTTAAGAGTGCCAGCACCACCCAGAAAACAGTGAGCACAATATGTACGATTTTTAATGCCTTGTTCTTCGCACCGACCACGAGGGCCACACTGTACACTGCAAGCACAAACTCCAGAATACTTACCACCACATTCGCACTTAATCCTGTTCCAAGCATCATTTTTCCTCCTGCTATTAAAAAATTATTTCAAAAGATCCGCATATGCGTCCACATCTTCCGACATGGCTGCACATCTTTGCAGATCAAGTTCCCCTGTTATGCGTTTCTCCCGGCCCATCACCTCCCTTAAGAAAGCGATCAGTCCGTCATGGCTGTCAAACACATGCTCCGGCGCAATATACGCCCTGTTATGCAGCGTCTGACGGAATCCGACGATCAGCTGATTGTGTAAAAACGCCTGTTTCACCGCCGAGACAATCTCATTCTCATGATTGATATCCAGATAATAATCGCAACTGTCAAACAGCCGGTCAAGCTGTTTTGTTTTCACCCCCGGATACAGCTCCACATTCTCATATTGCGACAGACTCATCAGCTTTGACGACATCTCAGTCAACGCCGCAATATGAAACTTCATCTGTGGAATCTCCTTCACGAGCTCCTCACATTTCTCGATCCGGTCTGAATTCGTGCAGATCAGCGCTTCATTCTGAAACGTATTCTGTCTGCTGTACGCATAGGCAAAGCCGAGCGGTTTCAATATCTCCTTCGATGCGCCAAGTTCCGTCAGTTTCTCATAACTGCTCTTTTTCTGCACATAGATGGAGCGCGTACGCCTGGCATCCCCACGTAAGATCAGCTGCATATTTCCCGGTATATCGTCTCTGGCATCCTCCTGCCAGAACAGGACGTCCTCCTGTCTGTCAGCAGGCATCCGCTCCGATACAAACAGCGGTGTCGAAAGGGAATTAAAGAAAATCCTGCTTCCCATGGCCCCAAGCTCTTCCAGAAATTTTAAAATAAAATCCACCCTGCTTTTCCAGACATAAACACGTCCGCTACGGTTTAGGATAATGTCGTTCGTCACAAAATTCTCCACGATCACCTCCCTGCCCTCCGCGTCGAAATACGACTTGCAGAAGCGTTTCGCCTCTTTATTAAACGTCGTTCTGGCATATAACGCACCGTAACGGTTGTAGTGGTCGCTCGTTCTGACCGTTCCGTTTTCATCCAGCCAGTCCACGACGCGCACCAGCCGCTTATGCTTCGGCTCGGCATAAAAGATACGCCCCCGCTCGCGGTTCAGATCATGCACCCTCCCGTCCGAGTTATTTCCGCTGATCTCCCAGTAATCCGGCGCATTGATCTGATTAAAATACCGCGCTTTTCCCGGCGCCTTACCGCTCTTTTGAAACGTTCCGCAAAAATACTGATAAACTGATATCACATCCTCCGGAAAAAATCCGTCGTCCGTAATCACTGCCACCGGCCCCTTAAAACCAGCGCTTCGGAAGGACTGATGGAGCAGCTGACTCTCCTCCGTGTAGTTGTCCAGTAAAAGAACCGCATCTGTCATCCCACTACTTTTTTCCATCGAAGCTCCACCTCCTCTGTCAGAAATTTCTTCGCCTTCTCATAAGAATGCGCGTGAAAGCTGTCAGAATCCGCCTCCGTAAACAAACGGATCAGGCGGTCCGTCAGCGCTTCTATCTTCTGTGCCTGCGTCATATCCTCACTGACCGGAATCAGATATCCGTTTTTACCGTCATCAATAAACGTCGGATTTCCGTATCTCACATCAAAACCAATGATCGGAAGTCCCCCGCCGATTGCCTCCATCAGAGTCAGCCCAAAGCCCTCGCTCATGGATCCCGATAGATATAGTTCATATTCCTGATAGACCTCTTTTAAATTCTGCTGGCCGCGGAGCACAATATATTGTTCCGCGCCATACTTTTTTATCAGCTCCTTAAGCTTTGTCTCCTCGCCGCCTTTTCCATAGATATCGAGCGTCAGCTGCGGAACCGTCTCACGCGCCTTTACCACAGCTTCAATGATCCAGTCGATATGTTTTTCCAGCGCCAGCCGCGACGCTGTCAGAATCGAATACGGCCTGCGGCTGATCGTCGGATACTTCAGCGCATCCAGACTCCCCACAGGAATCGTATAAACAACCGGCTCCACACCCATATATGAGAAAAACTGCTCCTTTAACAGCCGGTTCTGCTCCTCGGTCGCCGTGATGTAAAAATCGACGTGCCGGTTCATGGCAAACGAATATTCATAATAATTATTCCACAGGATGTAATCCTCATCCGTGCTTCCCTCGCTAAAATGATCCGCGTGAATGACGATCCCCACCCGTGCCCCGCCAGCATTCCGAAGAATCGCCTGACCGATTCCGGTCGTACGGTCGATCAGTACCGTATCCTCCTTTGTAAGCTTCAGACGCGATATCATATATCCCACCAGCTCTTCCTTCGAGCAGAAAAACCGGTCCGGGAACTGGTACATCACCTTTCCGTCATCACTGATCTCCTCATAAGCCACTGTACCGTCCTCGTTAAAATAGCGGCGCAGATACAGATGCGCTTTATTATCTAACGGTGCATAATACTCCGCAAAGGTTCTGCCGTAAGTAAAATAATCCTTCCGGATCAGATATCCCTCTGAGACAATCTCCACACGGTGAACCAGCTCTGACTTCCCGTCCGTAAAGTAGACGCTGTAGAAATTATTTTTCCCCGGAAAAACAATTCTTCCGGTCTTTCCCGTTCTGGTGTAAGTATACTTCTCTGTGGGAAGCGTCCGTTTCAGATCGTCAAGCGTATAGGAAACCGGCGCGATCTTATAGTCCGTAAAAAAAGTGTACAGCCAGATCACTTCCGAGTCCAAAAAACCAATATTTTTTGTCAGATGCTCGATATTTTCTGCTGTAATCAGATCCGTAAAAATAAATTTTGCGTCCGCTCCGATATTCCGAAACATCACCGCCCGGTAGCTCTGCGCGTATTCCACTCCGCTGGACGCCCAGCCAATCCCAAGATTAATGTTATAAATCATTTCTGTCTCCTGTGTCTGTTCCGCTCTATGATATCAGTTTTCCAGTTTGTATACATCCGGGTGAATTTAAGGAAACAATACATACATCTCACCCGTTTTGCTGTATGCGGCTTCCCCAAGAAATATATTTCTCACAATTTCATTCTGAATGGTACGCTCCATGCGAAGAAACGAATCATACGCCTCCATGTGATATTCAAACACCGGATTCCTCTGGGCAGAGGCACGGCCGCTGACCACATACTGCAGCTGCTGTAAGTAATCCACCTGTTCCACCCAGGCATCGTCTATCGCGTGCAGAGCACACAGACGGATATATTCCTTTAACTCTTTTGCTGATGAAAATGATCTCTTTTTCTTCTTCCATACGCTGTTGATATAAGAGATCAGCGCCCGTTCCAGCGCCTTTCTTTTCACCTGGCCAATCTTTAAGAATCTGCCGTCCAGGTTATACGAGATATGATTCAGCACATATCCTGTGATATCCCCTGTCGTCAGATGGCGGTTTTCAAATAAAAACAAATGTATGCCCTCGTATGCCATCTGCAGTACAACTTTAAACTCCAGGCTCCCGCCGTCTAAAAGCCGGTTTCTGGCCTCATACATCATCGTCCGCTGACGCTTCATCACTTTGTCATAGTCAACAGACCTTTTTCTCTGTGATACGGCCATCTCCTCCTGAAGCTTCTGTGTCCCGTTGATCAGCCGCTTTAGCTTCCGATTTGAAATCCGGTGATCTCTGTCGACATACTTTTCCAGCGTCTTCTCCCCTACCGCAGAAACCGCGTCATCCTCAAGCGAAACAAAAAACTGGCTGCATCCCGGGTCACCCTGACGGCCCGCACGGCCTCTCGCCTGCCGTTCCAAACGGATATTAGCCATACGCCCGATGCCGACCACAGCAAGCCCTCCCAGCTCCTTTACCCCCGGCCCCAGCCGGATATCCGTGCCCCGCCCCGCCATGCCGGTAGAGACGGTCACCGTGCCCTTCTGCCCGGCCTCCTTTATGATCTGTGCCTCCCAGTATGCGTTATTCGCATTCAGCACGCTGTGCGCCACCTTCCGTTCGATCAGCACGCGGGACACCAGCTCGGTATCGGCAATTGTCGACGTCACAATCAGTACCGGCTGTCCGGTCGCATGGCGCTTTAACACCTCCCGGACTGCAGCTTTATACTGCTCTGTGGCATTTTTAAAAAACAGGTCTTTCTGATCCACTCTCTGAAGCGGCCTGTTTGGCGGGATAATGACGACGCTTTTTTTATAAATTTTGCGAATCTCACTTTTTGCGTCCGAAATCGTCCCGCTCATTCCCGATAAACGAGGGAACAGCAGGAACAGATTCTGATACGTTACCGATGCGACCGATCGGTTCTCCTGCGTGATTGTCAGCTTTTCCTTCGCCTCGATCGCCTGATGCATCCCACCTCTTAGCTTCATCCCCGGAAGGACGCGTCCCGTACCGTTGTCGAGCAGCGATACCTCGCCTTTTTCGGTAACCACATAATCTTTGTCCCGCTCCATCGTAATATGGGCTTTTAACGCAAGCGTCACATGCCGGTTCAGTTCAAAATTCTCCGCTTCATAAAATCCGTTTATACGGAAATACCGTTCCGCCCAGGCGACTCCCTCGTCGGTGAGCCATACGCTCTGATCCTCCTCCACGTAATCGCGTCCGGACTGCAGCGTCGTCACAAAGAAATCTGTCATCTCATACAGATTGGACTGCACGCGCGGCGCGCCGGATATCACGAGCGGCATCGTGGCAGCATCCATCAGCACCATATCCGCCTCGTCAATAATAACGTAGTAAAATTCCCGCATAAACCGTTTTTCTGCACTGGAAACCAGATTATTTAAGAGGTAGTCAAACCCCAGCACCGAATGTGTCGTATAGACAATATCCGCCTGATATACCTCGCGTTTTGCGTCGTTATTGTGATCTTCCTTCTGGTCCACATTCACACCGGAGCGCACCGTCATCTCCAAAAACACATAGACCGGCCCCATCTCCTCCGCATCGCGTTCCGCCAGATAATCATTTGCTGTGACCAGCATCGTGCTCTTCCCTGTCAGGGCATTCAGATATAACGGCATGGTCGCCGTTAACGTCTTACCCTCCCCGGTATTCATCTCGGCCAGGCAGCCGTAATGCAGCGCGATTCCTCCAAGGATCTGACAGTCATACGGCTCCATCCCAAGGATCCTCCGGTCCGCCTCGCAGATCGCCGCAAACGCCTCCGGCAGAAGCTGGTTCGTCGTTTCCCCGTCTTTTATCCGTCTTCGGAACTCCTCTGTCTTCCCGCTTAATGCATCATCGCTTAATTCCCGCATCGCCGGCTGTTCCTTTTTTACTTTTTTTAAGATTCGATAAAGCTTTTTATTCGTCATCTATGATTTCCGTTATCACAATCGAGTGAAAATGAAACTGCGTCGCCCCTGTACCGATCAGCTGCACCTCATAGCTGAATGTTTTTAACGGGCACTGAAAGTCCGCCCCTCTGTCCCTTACGACCTGGCTTCCCACCTCCACATCATAACGGTCATAAAAGATCAGCTTTAAAATCAGCCCATCAGAAGGCTCTGCGGAGGCATCCAGGCTAATATGATACCGGCCTTCCCCGTCAATCATCGGGAGCGACGGTTCCACTCGCATCATCTGATAATTCACCCTGGAAAACCAGCTCTTTATCACGGTTCCCGGCGGCATCAGCTCATTTTTAAATTCCACGTCATCCTTTGCATGAAAAACCAGTTCGGAACCGTACAGGTACGTACCCTTTGTATATTCATTCCAGTGTATGTTCCATGATTCGCCTGTCATCGTCTCCGTCTCCGTCTGCCTGTCCCGCTTCGCATGTCATCAAATTCATTCTGAATGATTTCCCGGTACTGGTTCACAAACCAGCTCACAATGCCGGAAGTCTCATCATTGTGCCGTCCGTGCAGCCCTTTCCCGTAAATTTCCGTATCGGCATCCTTTAAGTGGGACTGAAGCTGCCCGTATGCCGTCTGATCATAATCATCTTCTATCATGTATGCCACCGCAAATCTGGTACCGCTCCAGTCCGCCCGGTCAAATGCATTCCAAAACCTGTCATTTAACCGCATAACGGCATCCCCGTCAAGCTTTCCGCATACTTTGTGAAGAACATCCAGCGAGGTAGGGAAACCTCCCGGACGGCTGATCCGCTCATTTTGCGCCACATCGCCGATACTTGCCAGGGGTTTTCCAAGAAGTATGGTATTCGGACGGATCCGGCAGCCGTAATACAATGCCCCGAAGGTTCCCATGGAAAGCCCGGATAAAATCACATCGGAGGGACCAAGCTTTAGTTTTTTCATGTGGCTCCGGATAATCTGTTCAATGGAACGCTCAAACTGCTCCGATCCGAGATAAAAACCTCCGCCTTCCAGCCTGGTTTCCGTGATCAGAAGGTACGGATGCCCCATTCCCCGCATCATATAATATCCTTCAAACCCTTCCTGCGTTTTATAACCGGAGAAATAAACGTTTAACGGCGGCTTTAAATTGCCTGGATCAAAATAATAAAAAATTTCCTCCCGATCCGGCGTTACCACACGTTTCCCGCCGGGTATAAAGTTTCCTTTTCCCCTTCTTGAACGGCGGTCATGCAGCGCCGTGACCGTCAGACGTCCTTTTCCCCGCGCCCGAAGGGACGCAAATGCATGTCCTCTGACTCCGTCTGTATTTTCTATGTATACAATGTCCTTAAGATCCTCTTCCGAAAACGTACAGACACGCTGCGACGCGGGTTCCGTGCCGTATGCAAACGTAAGAAGTATGATTTCCAGCGAGATCTCTATCGTGTCGTCCTTCGCGTATTCCAGCCAGAATTCAATCGGCTCCTCGATGGGGATATTATTCCGCCAGAAAACAATCTGCTTCTGGTCGTTCCCATAATCCCCGTCAAGATCAACGCCCTCAAATCCTCTCCAGGCAACCCTTCCCTGAAAACTCTGCGCCACGGAAATGTGATGCGGGTTAAATTTCTCTCCGTAGGAACCGGAAAAATAATCGGGCAGGTCATCCCGCAAACATTTCTCCAGTTCTTTCTTCGAAAGCTTTTTTCCCATCTTTCTGACATAAAGGCGCTGTGTCGGGCTTCCTTTTTTCAGCGGAACACGTTCTGTCAGAAACAGACAGTACGCCCGCAAAAACCGTATCAGATAATCCGCTTCGCCCGCTGTTACTTCCCGGTCCAGAACTGCCACGTCAAAATCCGTTTCCGGCAGCTGTGAAAAGTACGGCTCATAATACCACTCCGCACAATCCGACACCTGCATCGTCCTGCTATAATCTTCTGTTCCCAGCTGCAACACCCGTATTGTTTTCAATGTCTGCAATAACCTCTTTCCACTGTCCGATCAGATATTCTGTGGTATGTGTCCTTCCAAGCTCATAGGAACAGATCAGCGCCTCATTCCAGTTGTTTAAACTCTCCAGATAAAATGCCAGATCTTCCCCCAGCGCGGACAGATCCGTGTTAATCCGGCCGTTTTTTCCGGGACGCATATACTGTGTGGCAGTCCTTACGATCTGCGGGATTCCCATGCTCACACAGGATATCTGCAAAAACAGATCAGGAGTATCCGCCAGATCCAGCAGAACCCTCTGCTCCCGCACACACTTGTTTACCGATAATTCGTCGACGCACTGTTCCACCACAAACAGAATCGGGATCTGATCTTCCCGTTCCAGCTGAAACTCAGACTGGTTCGGATTCTCTGCCCTCGCCCACTCCGGCGGATACCCGTTGTGTTTTAAAATACCGCTCACCTGCCCCAGCAGGACATCGCCTTGTGAAAACGCTGCATTCCTGGTAAACAGATGCACCCTGGCGTCCGGATTCCCCTTCAGGTATACCGCCAGATATTTCACAGCCTCCCCCATCGTCTCTGCGGAAAGATGATCCACAGGAAACAGGATTTTCTGCACGTGAAGCTGCTGGCTGATCCCCGGGTCAAGTCTGGTATCATAGGGCGGAATATTGATCTTCGCGGTTTCTCTCAGCTCGTCCCGCCCGGAGAGAAGCTTCAGATTGTCCTCCGAATCCGTCACGATATAATCCGCATGGGAAAGCGTCTGCACCGCTGCACCGCCGTCTCCATAGCCTTCGTCTCCGGGGAAATTCCTGCCAAAACATTTCTCAGGCGAAAGTCTGTCTCCGAAGATCGAATAGATCGTTTTTCTCTCCGAAAGCAGCCTGTCCAAAAGAGCCAGATGCTGCATATGCGCCGCTGCGCAGAACAGATCCGTCTCCCGTGTGTTCTTTAGGTAAGAGGCAGACACCTCCCCGATCACCTCTTCCATGGAGGCATAGGATTTTTTTAAAAAGGGGATCATCTGTTCCCCCTCCGGCGTTTCGATCCGATACTGATTGCTGCGCGGATTCACCACCACATGTCCGTCCGCAAAGTAGCAGAGCTTCCAGACGCCTTTTTCTGTCAGATACTGCTCGTACGCCTTCACACCGTTCTCATATACAGCCGTACAGGACACAAACCCCCTGTCGTCATAAATGTTTTTCCGGTTCATCTGACCGTTCTGGTAGAGATCCACCTGTATGGGATTGCCGTATTCCCCGAACTCAATATTCGCATATTTTTCGTGATCCAGCATGGCAAGAACCGAAAACGGCGTATAGACAAACTCAATCTCCCGAGGCCAGTTTAAGCTGTGAAACGACAGAATCGCCTGCTTTTTCCTGCGCACCTCCTGAATCGCGTCAAACACCGACCAGCAGGGAACGCGGAAAATACTCTGCCTGTGCAGAAAATGCCTGAGATTCGGCGCGTAGGACAGCAGCAGGATCTGATATTCGCAGACGGAATTCCTCTGAAACAGCTGGATCTGTTTGACGGTGTCATCCGTCTCTGTCTGCATCCGGCGCCTGTACCAGAGCTGTTCATTTTCTTTCCATTCATCCTGTAAATACCAGGCCGGGATAAAGTACAACATCAGGTATTCTTACCTTTCCTCAAACGACGGACAGCACGCTTCGCGGACTGCCCTTATGTAATAAAAAACGAATAGGAGTCAAATTTCCGGCATGTTTTCACTTCCTGATAAATCGGGCACAAAATACCGATGAGAATCATCGCCGTTGACGGAAACAGCGCCAGCTCGGACGGTATTTCCCCCTGAAGCGACAGCTCCAGCGAAGCTCCCATCATCAGACACAGAATCACGCCGCTTACGATACTCAGCAAAAGAATCCTGTTTCTTAAATATCTCTTCGTTTTCTTTCCCGCATAAACGCCCGTAATACTGTCCCCGCCCTTTTGCAGCTGTTCCGCCATCTCCCCCGGCGCAAGTGTGAGAAACGAAAATAAAACGTTTAAAAGAAAGATAATCCCCAGATAAACCGAAGCGCCCATACGATCGGTCAGCTGCATTCTTTCCTCTATCATCTGAAACGTGCGGTTCTCCTCATCTAAAAATAACAGGAATTGTATGACTAACTGCGGGAGCATAAAAAAGGATACCGCAAACATAACCGGCATCACGCCGATCGGATCGAGCTTAAACGCGATATAACTTTTATCCGCATAGGTATTGTGAATCGATACCCTCTGAACCGGGATACGAATGAATACGTTTTCCATAATCAGAATCACCACAGCCATGATCAGACACAGGATCAGAGGTTTTACCAGATCCGCCCACGCAAACCGCCGTATTGTACCGTACAAATTATCCAGAATATTTACAAGGATCAGCGGCGTCTGCCCGCCGATCCCCTGTTCTTTATTCCGCCTTGCCATCTCATAAATCAGCATGGCACCCGCCGTCATTTCCAAAACGGCAATGATCCTCAGGACGTCTGCCGTCGTCTCTGTCTCTTTAAAAATCAGATCCTTTGACCTGGATACCGCAAATGAAACCGCCGTGATCAGCATGATCACCAGTGTCAGACGTTCGGTCTTCTGCGGTGAAAAGCGCGCCCGGTATTCCGAACCTTTGATCGCCATAAAAATCCAGATAATCAGTGTTGCCGTAATATACGGCATGATGCCAAGCGCAAACAGCGTATACTGATACCGGTCCCCACTGATCATCGACAGCATGATATTCTGGGCATCCAGTTCATCCAGCTCAAGAGCTGCCGGGTCTACACGATAAAGCAGAAGACTTCTTCCAACCATATAGATCGCGAGAATCAATATGGTAAAGAGAAGTCTCCTCCCCAATTCATGAGTTTTCTTTTTTTTCAAATGAATTTCCCTTCATACCGCTCCCCGGCGGAATGCCGGAGAGCAGTATTCTTATACTCAGTCTTCTTTTCTGTCATCAGAAGCCGTTTCTTTTGTCAGCTTGTTCTGACGATATCCTTCTACCGCACTTGCAACTGCTGCGACTACAGGAATCCATGACCACCAGAGTTTCTTCTGCACTTCCTCCGGCGTCACATTCGCAAGCGGTACTTCCTCATCCTCGATCTCAATCAGTTCGTCTGTATCCGCCTCTTCGTCATCGACTACCGCAAGCGGTACTTCCTCATCGTCAATCTGGATCAGATCACCGAGAATATCATCCTCGATACCAGGTAATACCGGTACTGCCGCTGCCGCTCCTGCCGGCGCTGCCGCAGGTACTGCCGCTGTCGCAACCGTCGTGATCCCTGCCGGCGCCGCTGCATCGGCTGCCGGTGTAAATACGCCGCCGACTCCACCGCCAACTCCTGCTCCGCCGCCGATATTGGCTGCATCGCTTTCGCTGGTCGAGGTGCTCGTGCTTGCCGATTCGCTTTCGCTGCTCGATGCGCTGGTGCTTGCCGATTCGCTCGCACTGGTCGATGCGCTGGTACTTGCGGAATCGCTCGCGCTGGTCGATGCACTCTCGCTCATTGATGCACTGGCTGATTCGCTCGCGCTGGTGCTCGTCGACGCGCTCTCGCTTGCAGAGACGCTCTCACTCATGCTGGCGCTTGCAGAATCGCTCTCGCTCACGCTTGCACTCGTGCTGAGACTTTCGCTCGTACTGATGCTCTCGCTTGTGCTAAGACTTTCACTCGTTGATAGGCTCTCGCTTGTACTTAAGCTTTCACTCATTGAAAGGCTCTCGCTTGTACTTACACTCTCACTCTCACTCGTCGAGATACTCTCGCTCGTACTGATGCTCTCGCTTGTACTTATGC
Source organism: uncultured Roseburia sp. (assembly GCA_947642555.1). GTDB lineage: Bacteria > Bacillota > Clostridia > Lachnospirales > Lachnospiraceae > Roseburia. Next base: position 33,061 of record CANRSX010000026.1, read on the forward strand.
TCTCGCTCGTGCTAAGACTTTCACTCGTACTAAGGCTCTCGCTCGTGCTAAGGCTTTCACTCGTTGATAGGCTCTCGCTTGTACTTATGCTTTCGCTTGTGCTAAGACTTTCACTCGTACTTATGCTCTCACTCGTACTAAGGCTCTCGCTTGTACTTACACTCTCACTCGTACTAAGGCTCTCGCTTGTACTTATGCTCTCACTTATACTAAGGCTCTCGCTTGTACTTATGCTCTCACTCGTACTAAGGCTCTCGCTTGTACTTATGCTCTCACTTGTACTAAGACTCTCGCTTGTACTTATGCTCTCACTCGTACTAAGGCTCTCGCTTGTACTTATGCTCTCACTCGTACTAAGGCTCTCGCTTGTGCTTACACTCTCACTCGTCGAGATACTCTCGCTCGTACTGATGCTCTCGCTTGTACTTATGCTCTCACTCGTCGAAAGGCTTTCGCTTGTGCTTACACTCTCACTCGTCGAGATACTCTCGCTCGTACTGATGCTCTCGCTTGTACTTATGCTCTCACTCGTGCTAAGACTTTCACTCGTACTGATGCTCTCGCTCGTGCTCAGGCTTTCACTCGTACTTATGCTTTCGCTCGTACTTATGCTCTCACTTGTGCTAAGACTTTCACTCGTACTTATGCTCTCACTTGTTGAAAGACTTTCGCTTGTACTTATGCTTTCGCTTGTACTTATGCTCTCACTCGTTGATAGGCTCTCGCTTGTTGATAGGCTCTCACTTGTCGAAAGACTTTCACTCGTACTTATGCTCTCGCTTGTTGATAGGCTCTCACTTGTCGAAAGACTTTCACTCGTACTTATGCTCTCGCTTGTTGAAAGACTTTCGCTCGTACTTATGCTTTCGCTTGTACTTATGCTCTCACTCGTTGATAGGCTCTCGCTTGTTGATAGGCTCTCACTTGTCGAAAGACTTTCACTCGTACTTATGCTCTCGCTTGTTGAAAGACTTTCGCTCGTACTTATGCTTTCGCTTGTACTTATGCTCTCACTCGTTGATAGGCTCTCGCTTGTGCTAAGACTTTCGCTCGTGCTAAGGCTTTCACTCGTCGAAAGGCTCTCGCTTGTGCTAAGACTTTCACTCGTACTTATGCTTTCGCTCGTGCTAAGGCTTTCACTCGTTGATAGGCTCTCACTTGTACTTATGCTCTCACTCGTACTAAGGCTTTCGCTTGTACTTATGCTCTCACTCGTGCTAAGACTTTCACTCGTTGAAAGGCTCTCGCTCGTGCTAAGGCTTTCACTCGTGCTTCCACTGAGGCTATTGCTCGCGCTCTCATAAGAATCCGACTGTGAAACAGAATCCGCCTCGCTGACAGAGTCAAAGCTATTGGATTCACTCTTCGCCACTTCACTTTCCTTTTTGCTCGTGGACTCTGCCTCTGAAGCGCTGTCGTATGCACTTGCCGAAATCGATTCGCTTGCTGATTTTGCCGAATCAGATTCTGAAGCAGCCTCACTATTTGCATCGCTGATCGCTTCTGACTGGCTGTTAAGCACGCTATGATAATCGCTCAGAGCCGTGCTGTGGTTGATCAGAAGGTCACCAGTCGTCATGTTTCTGTCATAGGTATAGGTTGTCGTGGTTGCTTTCGGGGTATAGCTTATTTCGCCTATCGTAAGTCTCTGTAACAGCTTACCGTTTCTGTCATATATACCATAATTACCGTTGGCATCTGTCCTCAATGCATAGGCATTCTTAATCTCAGTATAACTCCCTTCTCCTCCGACCTGAGAGTAAAACTTACCTTTATCGCTTATCACCAGCTGAATATTAGTCCCCTCGTAATTCAGTTTGCACCATTTGCCATTCTCATCCTGAACAACAGCATATTTATAATCTGTGCCAATCAACTTATCCGTACCGCCCGCAACAGTATATTTATTACCGTTAACAGTATAGGTTTCTGTCGATGTTGACCCATCTGAGTTATTGAGCAGCTGGTTTGTCTTATTATACGTCGTATAATAACCGTTAGATCCATCCGCCTTTACGACGAACATTTTTCTTTCTCTACTAGTATCCTCCAGTATATAGGAAATCGTTCCATCCGGGTTGATCTGGCGACTCGGGTTCGTATATACCTTGCCATTGATCGTAATGACAACATCCGTTCCGCCCTTTCCGTCAGGTATAATTTCATAACTTGTAACCGGCGCACCATTCGTCGGAATCTCTGTCGGCCTGGCATCATGATCACCCTTGATCGTCACCTGCGTACCGCCTGTAACCTCATATTTGATCTCCGCCTTATTTACATTTACATTTCCCTTTTCATCTACAGAGTACTGATATACCTCTGAGAGCTGTCTTCCCAGACTGTCCTTAAAATAAACCGTATAATAGCCGCCCTGGTCATCACTCCATACGATTCCACCTTTGTCCAGCGTCAGTCCCCGGCTGGCAAGTTCAAACTTAATGATACTTTCCGCCACAACCTTCTGCTGTGCTCCAAGTTCTTCCACTCCCGCCATGGAGGTGGACGCCAGCACGGACTGCGCCGAATCATATGTAGAAAGCGCATCTGCCGTACTGCCCGTCACGCTGCCAAACGTATGGCTTTCTGACGTGCTCTCATACTCGCTCTGCGACTGGCTGATAGTTGCGCTGGTCGATGTGCTCTCGGACACCACAACCGAATCACTGGTTGACGCGCTCGTCGAATTTGATTCGGACGTGCTGACCACAATACTGTCACTCGTTGAAGCGGAACCTGATTCAGATTCGCTTGTACTGTTATAGCTGTCGGAATCCGATACCGCATCGCTCAAGTTCGACCCGGATGTCGACTGCACCTGATCCCAGTTCTGCTGAGAGTCAGAATCAGCGCTGCTGTCCTGGCTGTCCTCTGACAAAGTGCTGTCCTGGCTGTCCGGCGTCTCTGATCCCGGCTGGGTATCCGATTCAGACTGGTTCGAATCCGTCCCGCTTCCCGCATCGTCCGAAGTACTGCTCTCAACTGTGTCGGTCGGATCCGTTGTATTCTGATCCGCAGCGTCAGCTCCCGGCTGCGTCGTATCTGCGGTTCCGCCCTGATCTGTGACATCTGATCCCGGCTGCATCGTATCCGCAGCGTCAGCTTCCGGCTGCGTCGCTTCTACGGTTCCGCCCTGATCTGCAGGATCAGCCGACTCGCTCCCGACCGGGTTCTCAAAAACAGTCTCGGAAGCCGCTGCCGTCGTCTGCAGCTCTGACTGCGCGAACGCTGCCTCTGACGTCTGCTGTACATCCAGCTCGCTTTCCAGCTCCGCTGCAAATACCGCATTTTCGTTCATCACGGCTCCGCCAAGCACAAGACCGGCTGCGCCGGCTGCCTTCAGAACCTTATTTGCTTTGCTCCTTTTACGGTTTTTTTCGTTCATATTCCCTCCTGCGATACAATGATGGAAAAATCTGTCTCCCCTTTTTCCATTGATCCATCCTGAAATTAACATTTCCCTCTTACTTAAGTCTCATTGTAGCAGGGCGACTATCCTGCAAACTGCCGCATATCAGATTCTTTTTTCTTTTTTTGTAATGAAATTAAAAAATCGGGTCTGCTGTAAGACGCTTTTCCAGCAGATCCTTCCATTTTTCTTTGATCACATCCATGGAAAACTCTTTTGCAATCTCATAAGACTTTTGATGGTACTCCTCCAGCCGTTTTTCGTCTGCAAATAGTTCAAGAATCGTTTCGGCGATGGCGTCCGTCAGCTCCTCGTCATTCCCATCCACATAGTCCCTGTGAAAATCAACACGATAACCATTTTCTCCGGAACGGATGAACAGCCGGTTGCCGTATTTTACATCCAGCCCGATCATTGCCGTCCCCGAAGCAACCGCCTCCATGAGAGAAAGCCCCAGCGTTTCCCACAGGGAAGACGTGATGTATACCTGGTAATTCTTATATACTTCCGTCATGTCCGCCCATCCCATAAAATGAATATAGGACTCCGCCCGGTTCTGCGACACCAGTTTTTTCAACTCTCCAAGGTGTCCGTCGTCACGCCCGTAGATATCGATAAAAATGTCCGGATTTACCTGATGCGCTTTTACCACGCTTTTGATCAGCCAGTCGATTCTTTTACGTTTGTCGATGCGCGAAACGGAAATCAGCGAACAGGGCCGTCGCTTTCCCTCCGGGCGCCGAAGGCATTCAATCCCTCCCGCCGGGATGACCGCAATATTCGGAACGCTGCGGCGATACTCCAGAAGCTTCTCCGCCAGCTCCCTTTTCTGCTCCTGCGTCGATACCACCATCGTATCGATCTGCTCAGAATAGCGAAAACAGTAATCGTATTCCTTATTTAAATACAGGTCATACGGATCCTCCCCTTTTTCGTAATAATGACCGGAATGCATGATAACAATCAGCCTGGCTTTTCCTTTGGAGCTGAATATCGGCTGCAGGAAATCAAACCTTGCGGGACGATCCAGCAGGATGACGTCCTGTTCTTTTAACTCCAGCTTCCGGATGAATGCAGTCAGAAGCTGCTGCTTCGTATACCTCCTGCCATCCGGGAAAAGATACCATTCCTTTTCCCCTTCAAAGATCTGATCACAGGCAGCTGACCCGTCACGGTTATAAAACGTGCGCCTCACCAGCTTCGCATACATCCCCTGCCCCGACACAGCCGTCACAAAATAATTTACATAGGCGACCCCGTCCGTATACACCTCCGTGCGGACCAGCTTTGCCTGATTATAATAATGAATCGAATGATAAAAGCCCTTCTGCTCCCCATCCAGCTGAATTGCAGCGATAATGGCCCCGTCGCGGATCAGCCTGATCTCATGCTCCTTCCGCTCTACTGCCGTGGCGCGCAGATTTGCGCTTAATTCCTCCAGCTTTTCCTCCGCCTTTCCGCTTAGCTCCAGCGCAGGATGATCCGTAAAATACTGATGCATGCCAAGCATCTGGCCGGTTCTGATCCCTGCTCTGCCATAAAAGGCAAGATCGCGTCTCGTTGGAGGTTCCGTGAAGATATATCTGACAGGATATGGCGCATCCGCCAGCATTCTGGCCCGATATCCCTGTGCTCCGTCGACCCCGCTGAATACATATCCTGACATCAGGGTAAAGATATAAACTGCCATCGTCTGCTTTCTCCTATTTCTTCTGCTTCATTGATTCCGGATTCCTCTGTTCTAAGCACAAACCATCCCAGCAATCTCCTCCCGCAGCTTTTCATATCCTTCATATGCCATCGCTTTTGCAAAGGAAGTCAGCTCGCTTTTCGCCAGCTCCTTTAACAGGCCAGATCGTTCCTGACTGCCATGCTCCAGGTAAAACAGAATGGATCTTTTGTGATCCAGGAACACTTCCTCTTTTGACCTCCCGGCCCACTGATCCACAAGAGATCCGCTGCAGCTGCTTCTGTCATACTCGTATCCGAACGCATTCACATAGCACACGTTTTCCGCAAATGATAACAGATACGGCGTCCACGCTTCATCCTCATACCGGATCAGCGGAAACGGATGCTCTTTTACAAGAGCGGTGCGGTAGAGCTTGTTCCAAACCGCCGGCATCGCGTATCCTCCGGCGGCATAGATCCGAAGAAATTCCTCCGCAGCGACAGGCGTATCCTCATTTACAGCATATTGCATTACGGGACTATAGCCTCTGTGTGAAATCTCATAGCCGGACGTCATCGCAATATCGCACTGGTTCTTTTTTGCAGAAGCATAGAGCCGTTCTGTCATATCGGGCCTGATCATATCATCGCTGTCAACAAATGCGGTGTATTCTCCTCCCGCACGCAGGATCCCCGCATTCCTCGCCGCCTGTACGCCCGCATTCTGCTGATGTATCACCATGACATTCGGATAATGCTCTGCATACCAGTCCGCAATAACCGGCGTCTGATCCGTACTTCCGTCATCCATGATGATCACCTCCAGCGCCTCAAAGGTCTGTGCCAGCACCGTATCAAGCGTTCGGATCAGGCTGTCCTGAGCATTGTATGCCGGAATCACCACACTGACGGACGGGCCTGCCACGTTTTTTTCACGCAATAAAGCCTGAGAGGATTTCGATTTCGCCACGACCATTTTCCCTTTTGGCGTGTTGATGTAAGCTTTTATAAAAAAATATTCTTCTTCTCCGTATCCTCTTATCAGCATATAATGCTGATCGCTGTTTTCCGCCGTTCCTGTCAGCTTTCCGGACGAATCATAAATGAGAAATCCGTCCGGTTTTCCAAGCAGATTCCAGGACAGCGCAGTATTCCCCCCATAGGATCGCCCCGTCACTATGGATGTAAATTTAAAATCTCCCGGCTCATATATGTCTTCCGACTGCGCATATGGCGTTCCCACATCTTCACGAAACAGCGACCACACAGCCTCTGTCAGACATTTTTTCGTATAATATCCGTTTCTTAAGGCAGGCGCAAACCGTCCGACATGCCGCACATATTCCCGGTATTCCGACTCCTCCATGTCCGCAACTGCCTTCACAGCTTCATCCAGGGAACCCGCGACCAGGCCGAGATGATTTTCTTCGATCAGCTTCTGACAGGATATTCCTGCCGGAACGATCACAGGAATACCCGCGGCAAGATACCGGCTCACAGAAAAGGAATTGCTATATCCCATATACTCGCGTGCGGTTTCATCCTGATACCATTCCAAACCGAATCCACCCTCTGACAATTCCGCCAGCAGCCCGTCCCGGCCTGCTGCATTGTGCTGCCTGACCGGCACCCCGCAATCCCGGTTTTGAAACAGCGCGGGAAGCATCCCGGCACAATGAATCTCCCTGCGGAATTCAGGTTCTTTTAAAAACGAGAGATTCGTCGTACAGTCCCACATTTCCTGAATCAGAAACTTCATGCCGGCACGAATACCGGCATCCAGAAGAAACTGTTTCATCTGAATAGAAGGAACGATCAGCGCTTCCGCCTGATTATACAGTTCCACCGTCTCATTCAGCATAAAGCGGCTGCTTTTTACCATTAATGCTTCCACACTTTGAATAAAAATGATGATCCGGCCATGGTATGCTTTTATGTGCTCGACCAGCGCCCGCTCAAACCGCAGCCCGTTCCATGTATGAAGCTGACAGATCACGATATCCCCCGCGGAAATACCTGCAATCATTCCGTCAAACCGTACCGCACGGTCTCCCGGCTTTTCGGCATTTGCATTATAATAATAGACGCCCATTTCCCGAAATCCCAGCTGATGCGCCGTTTCGGCCGTCATATACTGCAGGGACTGCAGGATATTGTTCATTCCATTTAAACGGGTAATGTACAGGTTCATTTACTCCTCCATTCTGTACAGACGGTATACTGTACCTACATCTGTTCGATCTCTGACCGCAGCTCTTTATACTTTGAATATGAATGCATGCCCATACATGCCTCTACATATGCCAACGCCAAACGTTTAAGCAAATCTATTTTTTCTATATTTCCATTTTTTAAGAAAAACGTAATAAATTCCTTATGATCCAAAAATTTTTCCTCAATAGGTTTACTCCATGAAGCGTGAATACCTGTAGTAGTTCGAATTGTCCTGTCATATTCATACAAATGTGCATTAATATAACAAACCTGTCTGGCAAAAGATAAAACATATGGTGTCCATGCATCGTCTTCGTATGTCACGTTTACCGCAAACGGGTGCTCTGTCACCAGCGACACCCGGTAAAGTTTATTCCATATCACAGGAGAAAGACTTTTCATATAATATTCCAAAAACTCATTCACTGAAACAGCTGTATTCTCAACAAGCGGGTAAGTAGCCATTTCTGTATATCCTTCCCGCGTCAGCTGGTATACAGACGTAATCACTATATCACAATCATTCTTTAAAACAGCAGCATACATCCTCTCCATCATATCCGGACGTATCATATCATCATTATCCATAAAACCAATATAATTCCCGGCTGCATATGTAACCCCCATATTCCTCGCCGATGCCTGTCCCCCGTTTTCTTTATGGAAGACTTTCACCTGTGGAAATCGTTCCCTGTACCATTCAAGAATCTGCTGCGTCTGATCCGTACTCCCGTCGTTTACAATGATAAGCTCCATATCCGCAAAGGACTGTGCCAGCGCGGTATCAATGCTCCTCGCAATATACTCTTGCGCGTTATATGCGGGCATAATCAGGCTGACCTCTGGCTGTACCGGACGCTTTTGCGCCAGCTCCGCCACACCGGATTCCGCCAGTATCATCTTTCCTCTCACAGCCCTGACATAGGCTTTCACAATAAACCGGGATTCTTTCGGCTCGTTTTGTAACAGCAGATAATGTTCCAGCCCGCCGGATACCTCCCCGGCCACCTTTCCGGTATCCGCGTCACAGACCAGAAAGCCTTCCGCCTCTCCCCGGAATGTCCATGATATTGCCAAATGATGTTCATACGATTCGTTGACGCAGACATACTCGAAGAAACCAGCAGGCATTACAAATGTCTCCTGTGACTCATAATACAGATACATGTCCTCCCGCATCGCCATCTGCATGGCATCCATGAGACACTTTTTTGTGAAAAAACCTTCCCTCAGCAGAGGGGCAAACCGTTCCACTGCCGCCACATATTCCAGATACTCCTGTTCTGAGATCTGCTTTATAAATTCCGCCGCTTCGTCTAACGTATCCACGATAACGCCGAGATGATTTTCCTCAATCAGACACTGATTTGAGATTCCACGCGGAACGATCACCGGAATTCCTGCGGTAAGATATAAGCTGAGTTTTAAGCTGCTGTTCACCGTCAGATACCGATATCCGTTTTCACCGCCATACCATACCAGCCCGAATCCGCCCTTCGATAATTCCAGGCAAAGACGATCCGAAGGCATCCATCCTTTTTTCTGCACATTGCCGCCCGGACACGCCTGATCGGAGTACACATATAATGGCGCCTCGTAATCCCATGTATCCGGAAAACCAGCGCTGCCCGGATCTCCTGCATAATGAATGCCCCGCTTCAGGCCGTTCTGCTCCGACCTGTACGGATTCAGCGTGACATCGAGCATTTCCTGAACAATAAACCTCATACTGCCACGGATTCCCTGGCGGATCAATAGCTGCTTCATCGCATCTGACGGGACAATCAGCGCTTCCGCCTCATTGTATAATCCTGCCATTTCTGACCATACAGGCTGGCGCCCCTCTATGATTCCAGGCTCCATCTCACGGACATAAATGATAACACGGCCGTGATACGCCCTGATATGTCTCACCAAAGCGCGATCAAACTCCAGTCCGTTCATCGTCGGAAACTGACAGATCACAAAGTCTCCGGCAGCAATCCCGGCAATGATCCCATCCAGTCTCCGATTCCGGTGCTCCAGACTTTCATCTGCCGCATTGTACCGATAGATTCCCATCTCCCTGATTCCAAGCGAATGCGCGATATCCGCCGTCCTATGCTGCACAAACTGCTCCGTACTCCGGGCAGGCATACCATTTAGTTTCGTAATATAGATCTTCACAACAGTTTCCTCCATCTTCCAGAATCAGTTTCCAATGACGCTGTGTATTCTCAGATCTCATGATCAGAAGACCGCGCAAAAACGGTATCCGCCTGTTCCGCCCATGTCTGCATACTGATTCAGCAGCTCCTGCTCTGAAAACAGCACAGACTTCCATATACATGCTCCTCCGGATCCCGTGTTCAAACGCTGCATTCCTTCTCTTTCCTGCAAACAAAGTATGTACGGTTCTTCCAATCCCATTTCTTTCAGGTAATATGCAATAAATCCGTCATAAGAGGTGAAAAACGCTTTTGTTTCGCCTCCCAGCGACAGCGCAACCGTCCCGCTTAACGACTGTTCCACAATCACCTCATGGTTACCGGTCGTATAAAATACCTTTGATTCCACTGTCCCGGCCAGATCCAGAAACTCGGACGCATATTTCAGGCCGTATTTATTATAGAGGTCCCTCTTATAGACCCGGCCATCCTCCATGCACCATTCCACACGCTGCACGTTTCGCTTTTCCCGTGGCTGTGCAAAAAAAATGTCCGCCTTTTTGCAATTCATATCATAAACCGCTCCTTGCGAACCGGCTGCACGGATCTCCCAAAACGCAGGCACTTCTATAAAATCATAATACAATTCTCTTTTTTTCGGAACCTCATGCGGCGCTCCGTAAACAAAATATTCATACGGCGACAATACATGATCCGGCAGAAAACCATCATCTTTTAAAACTACAATATGCGATTCTGTTTCAAAGCCTCTCATCGTCTCCTGTAATGTTTCTATCATGTCGGAATAAATATCACATACAATTGTCATTGTGTTTCTCCTTTTGCAGTCAATCCAAACATTTTACAGGAAAAATAAATCCCCTTTTATTTTACATGACAGGCTGTCCCGTAAATTACCTCATTTTTGTCAGTCCGAAAGATATTCAGGCACTGACGCACACTATTTCGTAACGTAAAAAATCCGTCGTACGAAGTACAGTTCCTTCTTCGTATGACGGATTATCTTCCTTCTCATGGATGACATGAAATTTTACAGCATCGCCCGGTACCTGTCCCTCTCCGCATCCGGGATCTTCATCGCCGCCATCGCCTGCTCCGCCGTCCATTTCATGCTGTCCATCAGATTTTTCAGCGTCTCCAGCAGTGTCTCCTGTTTTCCTTCACGAATTCCTTCCTGTCTCCCCTCACGGATTCCCTCCTGTCTCCCTTCCCACTCCGCTTTCTCAAAATCCTCTTTCATAAGCTCTCTCAACGCTTCACACATGGCTGTATCACACCTCCTGACTGCTTCATAGATCTTCTGATTTGCGGAAACGCTCACCTGCAGCACCGCATCCGCATTGTTTTTATCTCCCTGTCCGGTCAGCCGCACCACCTTTTCCAAAAATGCCCGGATATCTTCCTCCTGTGCGCTTCTGGACAGAACGCGAAGTGCACTGTGCGCCTCCCGGTCAAGCTGTCCCGTCACCACGACCTGCGTGTCAAACGGTATCTGTTTTCCACGGATATAGTATATACCCGGATAACGCTCTTCTATCTCCGCCCCCTGGCTTTTTATTGCTTCAAACAGCTCCCTCGGATAACCTTCCCGGAAAATCGACACTGTCAGCTCCTCCGCCGGGATCTGATTGACATATTCTCCCAGCCCTTTATACAGGCACGCATAGTCGATCGTCTTGTACAAATCATCAATCGTCAGTCCGTCCTCCGGGCTTTTGTATTCCACCACATTATGTGTTTTAAAGATTCGCCCCAGCTCGTTTTCAATCCATACCTCTGCGGGCTTTTTTATGATCAGCAGGTCCATACGGAGCGGTTCTTTGCTCAGATTATATTCCCGCAGGAATTCCAGATCGCCTTTGTTGGACAGGAATTCAAGCTCCGCCGCGCCATAAAATCCCGGATGCCACCGGATACCGGCCGTCTCCCGTTTCTCTGCCATATGCTCCCACCTCTCTGTATTTATACCGGCAGTTCACAGGATTCTCACAGTATCGCATGATGTCCTTCCCCTGCTATCAGTATACTAAATCCATTCGTCTGTTACAAGATCCGAATCCTGTTTATCTCCTGATTCTTATGGTTTTATCTAATATGCATTGTAGTTTTATATCTCTTAACAGATTGTATCACAGGGCAGAAAAAAACTCCAGCTTTCGCTGAAGTCTCAGAAAAATTCGTGAAAATGTGCCAAAGCATTTCCATGACGGACGATGTAACTACCTATTTATAGCAGGCTTCTGTCCGTTTCCGTCACAGATCGAAGTCGATGATTCCCTCCACATATTTCCCCGCCAGCTCATACTGAAGCTCTCTGATCTTGTCCTTCAGCCAGCGTCTTCGGAGCGATGTCAGGACAACGGTCACGATCAGAACCGCCAGCGCCAGAACATCCCACCGGCAGAACCCGGCCATCATCTGCTTCATATCACCCATCCTTTTTTTCCTCTCTTTCTTCGGCTTCCAGTTCTTCCTGCAGCGTTCGTATCCTCTTTTTCAGCTTTGCAGCCGATATCGTGTGAAAAAGAAGTACCGCCGCAATCCAGAATATCAGAATATAACGAATCTTCATCATCCGCGCCCTCCCCGATCCTCTTTTACGGTTTTATTTTAACGGAACAGGTATCCCGCCAGATGCCTCATTTCAGATAAAAAAACCGCCATGCGAAGTTTTTTCCTTCGCACGGCGGTTTTGATCCCGCTTACAGTTCTCCTTTTTTCAGCTCTCCCTCTTTCAGCTCCTGCGTCATATCCGCATAATACCAAAGCTCGCCTTTTCCTGACCTTTTGGTATAGGCTGTCTCAAGACGCCGGAAGATCGTGCCGCAGTCATCGACGTTTGTCTTCACCAGCATCAGGATAAAATGACGGTTCCCGTACCTGGTGTAGGCGTCCCCGATTCTTAGGGAATCGCCGAGCACCTCTTTTAACAGCTGCATCTGCGCCGGCAGATCAATCTGCTTCTGATGCTCTCCCCGCTCACGCTGGCTTAAGGTGAGAAACATCAGCACCGCATTGAACTGATTGCGCTCCTTTGCCCGCGCGACCATCCGGCAGTAATCCACAAAGCTCGGATAAGTGCAGTAGTAAGCCCCTTTTACCGTCTCCTCCCCGAAGATCGCGCTTTTGATATCATTTTTTCTTCCCAGAAAAATCTTATCCATGCTCTTCCAGCTGCTGATGCCGCCGGTAAGTCTCCTGTGATGGTCGTCCATCAGCTGAATATTTTCAAAACACTCCTGCATTTCCGCGGTGGGCGGACTGCCCATCTCCTTCGCGTAAAGCTCCATCGTATTGTTGTAAATCTCCAAAGCCTCCTCGTAACGGTACACTTCAAGATTGCACCGGATCAGCTTTACCTGCCAGTTGTCAAACGGATAGATCGCCGCCGCCCTGGTATACAGCATAATGCGGTTCATGTAGTCGTGATTTTTTATAAATTCTGTCTCAAGCTCCCGGATCGTCCAGGTATACAGCTCTTTATAATAATTGCTCTTCTGATAAAACCACATATCCGAGAGATTTGACGGGAGAAGTTCGCCCCGGTACATCTCATTCGCCAGGACAAGATGTCGATTCCTGTTTACCCCCCCCTCGCACATTTTTGCGAGTTCGACGGTTTCCTCAAACTTCTGCGTGTCCAGCTCGAGCGGAATGCTGCTCTGAAACGAGCACATGCCCTCATTCAGCTCCACATATTCGTCCTCCGGCAGACCGCAGGAGACCAGCTGTCCTTTCAGGCGGTAGATCAGATTGTTCAGATTTTTGTTGCGGTTTGCCACATCCGCCTTGTCATTCCAGCCGTACAGATTGTCGATCAGCTCGTTTTTTGCAATCCCGCCCGGCAGCGATAACAGCAGCATCTGCAGCAGGCGGACCGATTTTGAACTCCCCGCCTTATTTAACATCACCGCTTCATCGCCGTAATACATGGCGAATCCCCCAAACATCTGTATCCGAAGTACCTTCTGCATATCTGTATGTCCCCCTCGAAACGACACGGTATATCATCATAAATTAAAATAGCACGACCTGTCCCCTCCGTCAATGACTATTCGAAAGAATCCTCCTTGCCAGAACATGAGCGCATTTCAAACGAGTCAAACGCCGCCTCGTCCTCATACTCCGTCCCGTTTCCGCTGGCGAACATACCGATGTACGCGCCGACAAAGCCGCCCGCCGTCTCGGATCCCAGATGCGACGCATCTACATCTGTCGCAACCGTGTACTCCTCTTCCCCTGCGGCAACGGCAAAATCATAGCGGATTCCCTTTCCCGCCGCCTTCAGCAGATACCGGTCCGCCTTCGGCACCGTCACACTGCCGCAGACCGTCTCCTCAAAGTGCTGGATCTGCTGATCGTCCTGCCGGTACTGCACCCGCACCGCACGGAAGGTGACCATGCTTCCTGCACCCTCACCTTTCCCTTCCGGCACGGTTTTATCCGCATCCTGCCCAGAAATCAGCTCCAGCCGCAGCTGGTTCGCATTGTTCTGTAAAATAACAATCCCGGCCGACTGGCTCTCTCTGACCGCGGCCTCCATCGCGATCTTTGCTGTAAATTCCGGCTCCGTGATCCTTCGTCCGACAAAGGGCACGTTTTCTTTTGTCTGTCCCGCCGCGGCGAACTGTCCGAAGAAATCGAACTTCGTTCCCTCGTACTCCGACGGCACCATGTTTTTTGCCTTCATGCGGATATAAAACCTGCTGTCCGCAAGGCGCGCGAATTTCTCATAGGGCGTGCCGAGATAGTTCCAGCAGAAATCCAGCTTCGCCCCGTCGAAATCGTCCCGCTGCACATCGACAGCGGCACGACGGCTCTCCGGCGTTTTCCTTCCGTCCTCCGCTCTGCAGGAATCCGCCGCATTCCCGCTGCTTTTCTTTTCCCCGGCAAAGCACGCCGGCGCCGGATAGCTCCATTCCACCTTTCCTGTGCCCGGACTCACCACCGGCCAGTCGTTCTCCCATGCCACCGGCATCAGGAAGGTCTCTCTGCCGAGCGGCTTATGATAGCCCTCCACCAGCCGGGACGCCAGCGCCACCATATACCAGCTTTTGTCCGGCAGCTCCACCATATCGGCGTGTCCGACATTACAGATCGGATACAGCTCCCCGAGATGACGGTGCGTTAAAATCGGATTGCCGGCATAATTCTCAAACGGCTCATGCAGCGAGCGGCTGCGGCTGATGGTCACCGCATGGTAATGCTCCGTGCCGCCCTCCGCGATCAGCAGATAATACCAGCCGTTCCGTTTGTAAATATGAGGTCCCTCCGGCGACGCGGCTCCTTTTAAGGCGCCGTCCCCGATGGCCCAGCCCTCCGCGGTAAACTTTCCGGCCTTCGGATCGATGGGCCGGATCTCAATCACCTGATGATCATACTTCGTATCGCCAAAGCCTCCCGCCGTTCCGGTAAAATACACGGTTCCGTCGTCATCGAAAAACAGGGAGGGATCGATCCCGTTCGCCCCCTCGATCACCACCGGATCCGACCACGGCCCGGCCGGATTTTCCGCAGTGCAGATAAAGTTTTCGCGCGTCGTCATATTTGTCGTGATCAGATAAAAGACGCCGGCATGATAGCGGATCGTCGGCGCAAAGATCCCGCCGCTGATCACTTTGTACGTCACATGTAATTGTTTCGGGCGATTCAGCACATGCCCGATCTGCTCCCAGTTTACGAGATCCCGGCTGTGGAACACCGGCACCCCCGGGAAATAACTGAAGCTTGACGTCACAAGGTAGTAGTCGTCGCCCGCCCGGCAGATGGACGGATCGGGGTAAAAGCCCCGCAGAATCGGGTTCTGTATCAATTCTTTTTCCTCCTTTTATCAAACACAATTGTCCTGTTTTTCTCTTTGTATCGCTACTTCATATTTTATCCCAGCTCAAACCTCCCTGACAGGCAGTCCGCAGAATCTCTTCCGATGAAGACCGTAAACCAGCCCTCCTCCACGATATAATTCATTTCCCTGTCATAGTAGCCCATATCGCGGTACGAAATCGTAAATTCAACTTCCTTTGTCTCGCCCGCCGCCAGCGCAATCTTTTTAAAATCCATCAGCTGCTTCACCGGGCGGACACGCTGCGCCGTCTCGTCGCAGAGATAACACTGCACAATCTCCTCGCCGTCCCGCGCTCCGGTATTTTTCACTGTAACCCTGGCGGTCACGCCCTCCTCGCCCTGCTCCAGGGAGAAATCCGCGTATTCGTATGTCGTGTAGCTTAACCCGTAGCCGAAGGGGTACAGCGGGGTCAGAGGGGTATCTAAGTATTTTGAGGTAAACTTGCCCCTGCCCCCGGGCCTGCCGGTATTGATGTGCGCATAGTACATCGGGCACTGTCCCGTGGTGTGGGGGAAGGTCGTCGTCAGCTTTCCGGAAGGATTCGCTTCGCCGTACAGGACATCCAGGATCGCGTTTCCGGCCTCCACCCCCGGCTGCCACGCCTCTAAGACGGCGTCGGAGAGCGCATCTACCTCCGGAACCGCCAGCGGCCTGCCGTTAAAGAGCAGGGTCACCACCGGTTTTCCTGTCTCCTTTAACGCGCGAAGCAGGGCCAGCTGCTCCTCCGGGAGCGTGATGGAAGCGCGGCTCGCCGCCTCGCCGCTCATGTCCTTCGTCTCGCCGAGGGCAGCGATCAGCACATCGCATTCTTCGGCCATGCGGGAAATCGCTGCGCGGTCCACCGGATCCGCACCGGCTGCCGTCACGCCGGCCTGCTCTGCCCCAGCCGGCACAGATTCCGTCACGCCGGCCTGCTCTGCCCCAGCCGGCACAGATTCCGTCCCGACGGACGCGGCTTCACTTTCCTTCAGACCCTTTTCATAGACAAATGTAACGTCCTGTATTTCACAGGCATCCGCCAGGCTGACGCAGTCCTCATCCTTCCCGCTGATCGCCCAGGCCCCCAGCATCTCGCCGCCCGCCGCGGCAAGGGGTCCGGCGATCCCGATCTTTTTCTCCCGGGAAAGCGGCAGCAGTCCTTCGTTTTTCAGAAGCACCATGGATTTTACCGCGGCCTCTCTCGCCAGCGTGCGGTATTCCGGCTTTAAAAATGCCTGCCGCTCTTTTTCCACGCTCGTCTGATACGGGTTATCAAAGAGGCCGAGGGCAAATTTCACGCGCAGCACGTCCGTCACCGCGCGGTCAAGATCACTCTCCTTCACGACACCGGTTTTTACCAGCTCCGCCAGGTTCTCGTGATAAGCCTCAGAGGTCATGTCCATATCCATCCCCGCGGTAAGGGCCTGGGCGGCCGCATCCGCGGTATCCTCCGCAATCCCGTGGATCACGCATTCCGCGATCGCATTCGCATCGCTGATGGTCATCCCCTCAAAGCCCCAGGTATCCCGCAGCAGATCGGTCAGCAGCCACTGATTCACGGAACAGGGCACGCCGTTGATGTCGTTGAACGCGGGCATCACGGAGAGCGCTCCCGCCTTCACGCAGGCCTCGTAGGAGGGCAGATATTCCTCATGCAGCCGCTGCATCGACATGTCGACGCGGTTGTAGTCCCGGCCCGCCTCAGCTGCACCATATCCTGCAAAATGTTTTACGCATGCAGCCATACTGTCATTTTTTGCCGGATCGTCTGTCTGAAAGCCTTTTACCTTGGCCACACCATAGCGGGCGGCGAGCAGCGCATCCTCGCCGGCTCCCTCGCTGACCCTGCCCCAGCGGGCGTCCTTCGCCACATCCACCATCGGCGCAAAGGTCATGTGCACCCCCGCCGCCGTGGCCTCCAGTGCGGCGACGCGCGCCGTGCGCTCCCAGAGCCCCGGATCCCAGGCGCAGCTCTCCGCAAGCGGAATCGGCGTGACGGTCCGGAAACCGTGGATCACATCGCACCCCAGCAGCACCGGGATCCCGAGGCGTGACTCCTCCACCGCAATTTTCTGCAGGCGGTTTGCCGTCGCCGCGTCTGAAACCCCGTTGTAGGATCCGATCCGTCCTGCCCGAAGCTCCTCCTCGCGGTAGTCCTGCTCCGCGGTGCTCATCAGCCGTTCAAATTCCTCCTTACTGATCTTTCCGTCAAACATCATGTTAAGGAGCTCCGAAAAGCTCACCTCAAACGCCCCCACAAGAGACGGCCCGCACTGGCGCAGCTGTCCGACCTTCTCCTCCAGTGTCATTTCTTTTAACAGCGCGGCGATCCGCGCCTCGTGATCCTGATTTTTCATATTGTCCCTGTCTCCTTTTCTGCCCGGCTTTTGCCCGGTCACTCCGCAATATCCAGCACCATTACAAACGTCTCATCCTTCGTGCAGGGCTTCCACTCCGGCAGCCCTTCCCCGTTCGGATCCCCTGTCTTCATAAAATTCGTCCAGTAGTCCATCATCCGACCGCTCAATTTTGCGTCTCCCGGGACGAGAGGCCGCCAGCAGCGCGGATAAGTGCCGAACATGTACCAGAGCTCCGAGGAATGGAAGGCTCCCGCATCGTCGCCCGGCATCTGCCTGGTAAAATAATAGACATAGGACGGCCGTCCTTTAAGCTCCTCCATCTTATGGGAATAGGCGATGCTGCCGTTGTAGAGTGCGCCCTTTTCCCCCGCCGCAAGCTCCTCCGGCGTCACCATGATATCGTTTTTCGTGCTGCCGATCATATAGGGGATGTCCTTGATCTGATTCTGGTCAATGGTCTCATAATAGCCCCGGGTGAGCAGATGACCGTCCTGATTCGGGACAAATACCAGCCCTTTCCCGGAGGTAAACATCTCGCCCATCATCTGCCCCAGGGGGCCGGCAAGCTCCTCCGGCGTCATGGCGCGAAGCTCCGTAAGATCTTTCGCTCCGGTGAGCTCTACGAATTTTTTCCCGTATTCCTCCGCCTCGGAGAGCGGCATATCGCGGTTCACGCCTGTCCCATAGCTGCCGCCGCTCTGCAAGATGGCCTTCGCAATCCGGTTTTCGGTCAGCGGGGAGGACAAAAGTGTCTGCACGCTCATCGCTCCCGCCGACTGTCCGAAGATCGTGATATTCTCCGGGTCTCCGCCGAAGCTTTCAATATTCTCATACACCCATTTTAAGGCCGCGATCTGGTCAAGCGAGCCGTAATTTCCGGAAATCCCGCGTTCATTCTCCGCGGAAAGCCAGGGATGCGCCAGGAAACCGTACACATTCAGCCGGTAATTGATGGTGACTAAGATCACGCCCCGCTTCGCGTACGCCTCTCCGTCAAATTCGAGCTCGCTTCCGAAGCCTCCCATAAACGCGCCGCCGTGGATCCAGAACGCGACGGGCAGCTTCTTACCCTCCGCCTGCTCTGGCATCCAGATATTTAAGTACAGACAGTCCTCGCTGCAGGGCACGTCAAACGCCGGATCCTCATAGAACTCCTTCTGATAAAAAGATCCCTCCTGCTGCCCCTCCTGCCAGGGCTTGCAGGAAAACTGGTCCGCCGCGTAGGTGCCGTCCCAGGCTTCCGCCTCCTCCGGCGCCTTCCACCGCAGCTTTCCGATGGGCGGCTTCGCGTAGGGGATCCCCTTAAAAAGGACATAGCCGTCCATCTCCACACCGCGGATCTTTCCTTTTTTTGTCGTGACTACTGTGTTCATGCGTGTAAACCTCCATTCTGTTTCTGCCCCATGGCGCCTTCGGGACCCCACATGGCCTTTTCATCCTGTACATCAGTGTAACATAATTTTCCTGTGTGGTATAGAAATTTTGGAACCGGTTTTGTGCAATATTATGACTTCTTTAAAAAAATCCGACAAAAAACACCGCAGGGCCATCGGTACGGCTGTGCGGTGTTTTTTGTTATTCTTTTTACAAATGCTCCTCACTGATCACAATCGAAGCAAACCCAGGCTTTGCCATATCCTCCATCCCGCGATATCCGGGCCGCATGCAGATTCTGGCGGAAATCCCCGGAATCGGCCCTTCATACGGAATCCCGTGCTCATAATCGACATGTGTTGCGCAGTCCAGGAAGTCATCGAGCACCGCTTTTTCCGCGATCACAGGATTATGCGACATCACAAGCCAGTCAAAATCGATTCCCTGCGCCTTTTTTATCGTCGCCGTGTATGTGGCCAGATCCAGAGATTCCGGCAGAAACAGCCACAGGAATCCGTTTAACGCGTCCCCGGCATAGAGCATCCGCTCCTCCTCATACAAAAGGCCGATGCTCCCTTTCGTGTGTCCCGGAAGCTCCGCCACGCGCAGCGTGATTCCGCCGAGGTCAAATACATGTCCCTCCGTCACCGGCACCAGATTCCCGCAGCCGCCCGCCGCATATGCCGCCTCGTCAAAGCCTTCCGGAAGGATATTGTGCTCCTCCCCCGTCGCATAGTCCGCCGTATGCTTCGCATGTTCGATACTCCGCAGCCGGTTGTCCCTGGCATTCGAACCGCGGCAAAGCTTTATGTCGTCCGGATGGATGTAAATCTCCTCCGAAAACTGGTAATTGCCGCAGGCGTGATCTAAGTGCCCGTGGGAATTTACCACGATAAGGGGCGCAAAAGTTATGCCAAAACCCGCTCCAGCTTAAAGATCACCGGCCGGTTGCCGTCCGTACAGCAGGCGATGTGCACATCGTCGAACCCGAGGACTTTTCCTCCGCCGATAAGCACATTGACCGGCATGACGAGGGCCTGCCACGCCATGTGGCAGAAGCCCTCCGGAATGTCATTCCCAAAAATTCCCGTGGTGAGAAAGGTCTGTCCCTCCTCAAATACCGGGCAGGGGCCGTAATCCGGATCCGTTACGTATTCCTTCACCAGATCCTCCTGCAGCGTCTTTTTTAATACGGTTATTTTACATTTGTACATGAAATTTCTCCTCTCTTATCCTATCCGTCACAGCCTCCCGCACCGGCAGTCATCACTTCGTCAGCACCGTGATCTGCTGTCTTACATACGTTCCGGCCTCCGCGATATCCACCATTGCCTGCGCCAGGTCATTGTAGGTGACACGGCTTTCCCCTGCCGCATTAAACAGCAGATGGCCCTTTGTCCCGATCTCATAACTGCCGGTCAGCGGTCCTTCCGCGTCAAAAAAGGAAGAGGGGCATACCACCGTCCACTCTACGTCTGTCGTCTTCTTTAGTTCATCGATGCCGAGCTTGATATTTTTTGAGATCTCCCGCAGAAAATCCGGGTGCTCCGGCGTCTCATAGCAATAGGTCGTGTGACTCTCATCGGTAAACAGGCTGCCCGCGCCGCCGATGGAGATCAGATGGTGTTTCGTGCCGCGGCACAGCTCGATATATTTTAAAAACGCCTGATGGTTTAACGCCGGATCCGCGTGAAATCCGCTTCCGTAGGCGCTGATCAGGACGTCGCAGTCCGCGATATCCTCCGCCGTCACATCAAACAGGCTCTTTTTTACCAGCGTTGCCCGCTCATCCGGCGTCTCGCCGTCATAGATAAATGCCGTTACCGCAAACCCGCGGTCCAACGCCTGCTTCGTCACTCTCGTCCCAAGATTTCCGTTTGCTCCAATCACTGCTGCTTTCATCGTTTCCTCCGTTTCTGCACATTTGTGCCAGCTGTTATTTTTTTCCGTACGTTCTTTTATATCCCGCCATGCTTACTCCTGCAGCTCATAGCATCCGCAGCTGGTGTCCACTGGATTCACCCCGGTAAACGCGCTTCTGCCGAGCAGCTTCTCCACCACGGCCCTCACGGTATAATCGCTTGTGGTGTATGCGTTGATATAGGTTTTGATCTCCGGCATATCCCTCAGGTGATAGGGGTTCGCAAAGGACACCGCGATCGTCGGGATGTCGTTGACAAACCAGGGCGCATCGTTCGCCAGCGGCAGGTTCCAGGTAAGCCGCACCGTCGTCTGGTTGCTCGAGGTCCCTTCGCTTAACACATAGACCGCCGCGTCATAGGATGCGAGAAATTCCTTTGTTGTCGCGGACGGATCCGGAAACTTCCTGGAGTAATCAAAGACATCCACCGAAAAGCCCTCCTGCCGCATCGCTTCGATAAACATGTCGCCGACCTTCTGATTCCCGTAAAAATCCTCCCGGTCGCCCATCACATAGACCATGATCCGTTTCTTATGTTCCGGCGAGAGCGGCAGATTCCCCTCCTCATCCTTTACCAGCGTCACGGCGCGGTCCGCGCATTCCGCGGCATATTTTTTATATTCCGCGTTTCCGAGCACCGCCAGCGCATCCTCCCCCGGCACAAGCGTCCCGGCCTTCTGCTTTTCAAACAGGCCCATGGACACCTTCAGCGCCAGAATCCGCGTCACGGCCTCGTCCACGCGCTCCATGGAGAGAATCCCCTTCTGGATCCCCTGCTTCATGAATTCATAGTCCTCCTCCACGCTGAAATTGAACAGAAACATGTCGCAGCCGTTTGCGATCGCCGTCGGCACGGCGATCTCCCTGCTCATATGCGCGTAAAACCCGTTCATGCTCGTGGAATCTGTGATAATCACGCCGTGAAAGCCCATTTTTTTCCGCAGCAGCTCCGTCACGATCTCACGGGAAAGGGAGCCGGGCGCAAGAATCTCCTTTTTCGTCGCGGAGGGATTTATTTCTTTCACATACTCCGGCAGGCCGATATGCCCGACCATGACCGTCGGCGCGCCCTCCGCAATCAGGCGGCGGTAATTTTTCCCGTAGGTATTCTCCCATTCCTCCGGGGATAAGGTGTTATAGGTCGTGTGCAGATGCTGATCGCGGCAGTCCACGCCGTCCCCCGGGAAATGCTTGATCGAGTAAATCATATCCCGCGACGCACCGTCCTCCGTCAGCCCGGCGATATAGGCCTTTGCCATCCGGTATACCCGCTCCTGGTCATTGCCGAAGGTCCTGGTATTCGTGATGGGATTTAACGTATTGTAGTCAATGTCAATGATCGGTGCAAACGCATAATTGACCCCGACTGCCCGGCCCTCCGCACCCGCGATCTCCCCGAGCCGCCTGGCATACTGTTCGTCATCTGTCGCAGCCACCTGAAGCGGATTGCCGAAGGCGGTGCCCTCCGTGGCGATGCCGTTTCCGCCCGACTCGATATTCGCCGGGATGAACATCGGAATCTTCGATTCCTCCTGCATCACCCGGTGCCTGGCCTGATTCTCCTTCGCGGGCGCAGGCCGGTTCATCAGTCCGCCGGGCTGAAACCGCCGCACAAAACAACGCAGCTCCTGTTCGTCCTCGATGTAATTGATCGGAAGAAAAAGCTGTCCGATCTTCTCCTCTGTCGTCATCTCTGACAGCAGCTGCGAGACAAAAGCAATCTGTTCATCCGTCAGATAAAACGGACATTCTTTTAATGGAAGCTCCATCGCAATTCTCCTCTCTCTTTTTGTTAACAGGATACCTCCTCTGCGGGCTGAAATCCATGTTGTTGTTTTCCCGATATACGACTTATTTTTACCTGTCATTTTCCGTCCACCGCATTTGCCGCGGACATCCCGGCTCTTGCCTTCGGCCGCGGAACCGGCTATACTTTCCGTAAAGGGGTGTGCCCGCGAAAGCAGACGCCGCCCGTGAAAGGAGCTTTCATGACCACATTCGCCTATATCACCTACGCGCAGATGGAGGCGCAGGCCGTCCGCCACTTCCAGCGCTATCACGACCGCACCAGCTTTCAGACGATCGCCCGCGATCTGTTCGCGCGCCGGGAATACCGGGAGGGCGTCCCGGATCTGCCGCGGGACATCACCTGGAGCGCGCTCTCCGACGAGGCGTTTTACGATGTGATGCTGCGTCTTCCTGTCCGCGATATCTTCCGGGATGCCGCAGACACCGCTTCCCCGCAGGCCGGAGCAGACGGCATCTTTCCGGCACAGGCCCGCCGGCACAGAGACGCAGACAGCATCCTGCCGGGCAGCGCGTACGCCATCGCCGCGGAGGCGATCATGCCAGAGACCCTGGAGGTCTACGCCATCCGCTACATCCGGGACATCGTCGAGCGGATGCACACGCACAATTTTTTTGAGGTAAATTATGTCTTTTCCGGGAAATGCAATATGATTTTTGAGAACGAGACGAGAGAGCTTACCGCGGGGGAACTCTGTATCATCGCGCCCCATTCCAGACACGACGTGACCGTCACGGACGAGAGTATCGTGGTCTCCCTGATGCTGCGGCAGAGCACTTTCGAGACGACTTTTTTTGCCCTGCTGGCACAGGAGGATCTGCTGGCGTCCTTTTTTCGCGGAATCCTGTATTCCAGGACGGAAACCGCCAACTACATGCTGTTTTCGACAGACAATTCCCCTGAGATCAGGGCGTCTATTAAGGATATTTTTATGGAAAGCCACATACGGGACTCCTACTCCGCAGGCTGTATCGTAAGCCGCGTGCAGCTGCTGTTTTCCCTGATGCTGCGGCGCTACGCAGACAGCATCCGCTTTTATGAAAATCAGAAAAATACGACGGAGCACACCAGCGTCACCCGGCTGCTGCAATACATTCAGACCCATGCCGGTACGGTGACACTGGCCTCTCTCGCGGACACCTTCGGCTACAATCCGTCCTATTTAAGTCGTCTGATTCGAAATGTAACAGGCCGGACGCTCACTCAGATCCTTACCACATATAGGTTAAAGAAAGCGGTCGGCCTGCTCGTACAGACAAACCTGAGCATCGAAGCCATCGCCCGCACAGTCGGATACGACAGCGTGGATCATTTTTCCAGACAGTTTAAAAGGTGCTGCGGCATGCCGCCGCGGGAGTACCGCAGGCGGCAGCTGCCGGACGGATGATCATCCCTTCACCGCGCCCATCGTCAGCCCCTTCGCAAAATATTTCTGGAAAAACGGGTAGATGATCAGCACCGGCAGGATCCCGACCACCGCGATGGCCATACGCACCGTCGTCGTCGGCAGGTCCGCCAGGTTGACGCCCGTCGTCGCGTTTGACGCCAGGAATGCGATATTCGTATTGATATTATTTAAGATATTCTGGATCGTGTAGAGATTTTTCCCCTTGTCATCCAGGTAATAAAGGCCGTTCTGCCAGTCGTTCCAGTAGGCGATGCCGGTCATCAGCCCCACGGTCGCGAGGATCGGCACGGACAGCGGCAGCGCGATGTGGAAAAAGTTATAGTACTCGCTGGCCCCGTCGATGCGGGCCGCCTCGTAGAGCTCCTCCGGGATGCTGTTCTCAAAGTAATTGCGCACCAGCATGATCATAAACCCGTTGATCAGCAGGTTCGGCAGGATCAGCCCCCAGATCGTATTTTTCACATGGAAGGTGCCCACATACATGATATAGGTCGGCACCAGCCCGCCGTTAAACAGCATCGTAAACACGACATAGAGATTGAGCAGCTTTCTGCCTGGCAGCTTCCTCTGCGCGAGCATATAGGCAAAGAGCGCGGTGATCACAATGCCGGCCGATGTGCCGATCAGCGTCGTGAGAATGGTCATTCCGTATGCCCTTCCGATCATCCCCGCCTGGCCGACGATGTAATCGTAAGCCGCAAGCGACCATTTTGCCGGAAAATACGTGTATCCGTCCGTCAGCGCCACCTCCTCGTCGGTAAAGGAGGCGATCACCAGCAGGATAAACGGCATCAGCGCCAGAAAGGAGGAAATTCCCAGCACGAGATTGGCCGCAAGCGACCAGCGTTTCTGACTTTTCGTTTTCATGCGGACACCTCCTAAAATAATGCGCTGTTTTCATCCAGCTTCGAGACGATCTTGTTTGCGGTTACGATAAAAATGAAGCCGACCACGGACTGGATAAAGCTGGCCGCGGAGGACATGCCCACGTCATTTAACTGCAGCAGCGCGCGGTACACATAGGTATCGATGGTCTGTGTCACGGAAAAGAGCGCTCCCTGATTCATCGGCACCTGGTAAAACAGCCCGAAGTCCGAGCGGAAAATCTGCCCTAAGTTCAGGATAAACAGCATAATAATCGTCGACTTTAACAGCGGGATCGTAATCAGCTTATGCTGCTGCCATTTCGACGCCCCATCGAGCCTTGCCGCCTCATAGTATGCCGGGTCGATCCCCAGAATGCTCGAGAGGTAAAGGATCATGCCAAACCCGATTCCCCGCCACTGATTTACAAAGGTCAGTATAAACGGCCACCACTTCGCCTCCTGGTAAAAGGCCGGCGCTGTTCCCGTCATGTTCTCAATAATTTTGGTAAACAGTCCCGACGACGGCGAGAGGTACGCATACGCGAGGTAGGCGATGACCACCATGGACATCAGATACGGCAGCAGGATCACGGTCTGATAAAATTTCTTTGCGGTTTTGCTTAAGACCTCATTGATCAGGATCGCCGCAGTCACGCCCACCACCATGCCGAGCAGGATCCACACGATATTGTAGCAGAGCGTGTTGCGGATCATGAGAAACGCGTCCGAGGTCTTGAATAAAAATTTAAAATTCTTAAATCCCGCCCAGGAGCTCTTCCACATGCCCTTGCCGTAATTAAAATTTTTAAATGCGATCTGAAGTCCCGCGAGCGGCAGATAATTGTTGATAAAAAGATAGAGGATTCCCGGCAGTCCCATCAGGTAAAACGGGAGCCAGTGGAGGAAGCGGCCGCTTCCCCCCTTTTTCTTTTTTTTCTGCTCCATACGATTTCTCCCCGTCCTACTTTCCGAGATAAGCGTCCAGCTGTGCCTGGTTTGCCTCGATCACATCGTTGATCCCCGCATCCTCGAGGGCCGCCACCAGCTCGTCGACCGCGGCGTCCACATCGGCCACCATTCCGGCATTTAACGCCGGCAGCATCTCCTGCAGCTTCGAGGAGATCGCTCCCGCCTCCGCGCTGTAATCCGAGGCATCAAAGGAATAGCCGAAGCATAAGGATCTCTTTGCGCTATTTTCATATTCCACCAGATCATCGTAATAATTGTCGTCTAACGGAGCAACCACCTTCTGCTTTAACGGATCGCCATAGCGCACAAATCCTGCATAATAGCTGTTGTGATCCGCATTATCCGTGCCTTCATATGTAATTACATTTTCTGTTCCGTCCACCGCGGCATAATCCGTACCCTCCACGCCGTACTGAAGCAGGTTGCAGACCTCGGGATCCTCGTAGATTAAGTTGATCAGATCCATCGCCTTGTCCGGGCGCTCGCAGTTCGACGCAATGCCGAGCATAAATTCCCGCGCGGTCCCGGTACAGATCAGACCGTCGTCCACCTGGATGATCCCTGTCTCAAAATCCGGGCTTAACCATACCGCGATCTGATTCACCGTATAAGCTGTGTAGGTTCCGAAGATCTTCTGCTGGGAGAAGTACTCCTGTGTTCCAACCGTGTCGGTCAGCTGGTCGGAGGGAAGATAACCGGCGTCCGCCCATGCCTTTACGCCTTTATAATAATTCCGCATCTCCTCCGAGTCATAAATATTTACAATCGTCGTGCTGTTGGCCGGGTCCGTAAGGGCGCCGTATACCGCATTGTCGCCAAAGATGTCAACCGTATTCGCAAATTTGTAATTCATCTGCGTGGAATTGCCGAAGGTCGTTAAATAGATCCCATTCTCCTTTAAGGTCTCTCCCACTTCCCCGAGCTCTTCCATGGTCATACCGTCGTGCATCTCGATGCCATACTGATCCGCGAAGGTCTTGTTATAGACAAAGCCGCTGCCCATCGCTGCGTACGGGTAACCGGATACCGCATAGGTCACGCCGTTGATCTTCTGTGCTTCCGCCACATCGGCCGTCACCGCCGTCACCGCGGGCCCTCTCTCCGCCAGCAGGTCGTCAAGCTCCATCAGAAGTCCGTCCGGAACCATGGAATCCATCGCCTGGGTCAGCCCCACCGCCACGATGTCCATCTTCTCGCCACCCGCGATGGCCATGGAGGTCGTCGTCGGCAGATCGCCGATAAAGACCGGAACGATATCCACCGTACAGTTGATCTTCTCTAACGTGATCTCATTTAACGCAGCCTCCACGTTCTCCACGTTGCTGTTCTCCTCGAACAGTCCGACAAACTGAATGCTGACCTCATAGGGCTCCTCGTCAAAGTCGATCTCCACGCCAGCGGAGCTGGCGTTGCCTGTTCCACTGGCGTTGCCTGCGGAGCTGGCGTTGCCTGCAGAGCTGTCGCTGCCTGCATCTCCTGCCTCCGTACCATCGGCGGAGCCTGCGCTGCTGCCCGCATCTCCCGCGGCCTGGCCTCCCGCGTTCCCGCTCCCCGCGCTGCCCTCATCGCCGCAGCCGGAAAGCATCGTTCCAAGCATTGCTGCCGTAAGTAATACACTCACCAGTTTTCTTTTCATAATTAAGTGTTCCTCCTTGTTTTTCATCCGGTCTGTTATGCCCGTTGTCTGTTATGATCCGATCTTAACAGATTCCTTTTGTGAAAAATAGAAGGATCCTAACCTCATTTATGACTTTTTATGACTTCTTATGCCCCGCCGTTTTTCTGCCGGTACTGCTTTGGGGAGAGCTGTGTATAGCGCTTAAAAATGCGCGTAAAATACGAATAATTTCCATATCCCACGCAGTCCGCCACCTTATTGATCGCAAAATCCGTCCGCACAAGCAGCTCCTTCGCGAGCTTAATCCGCTCATTTGTGATAAATTCCAGGATGGACATGCCCGTCTCTTTTTTAAACAGGCGCATCAGATACTGCGCGTTTAAGTGCACCTGCTCCGCAATCTCTTCTACATATATCGTTTCCTGGATATGCTCTAAAATAAAGCGTCTCGCCACATGCACCGCGTCATCCTGCTTTTGCAGTGTCTCCTCCGCCGCCAGCTTCTCCACGATCTCCTCCGGAATCCGGTCGATATCCCTGGTCTCCTGAAGCCTTGCCACCAGCCTGCTTAAAATCTCGTCGAGCTCCGCGTAATCGATGGGCTTTAAGATATAATCCGCGCTCCCGAGCCGCAGCGCCTGCCGGATATATTCATATTCCGGGTGACAGGTGACATAGACGCACTCCGTCTTCGGATGATAAATCTTCACCCACTCAAAAAGCTCAAGCCCGTTTCCCTGGGGCATCTCGATATCGCAGAGCATAAAATCGATCTTTTCTTTTTCAAACACCTCCTTCGCCTGCTGCATGGAACCGGCTGTAAATACCTCGTCCACACCGTATTTCTCCCAGTTTACCCTGCGCTTTAGCGCGCCAACCGCCACCACTTCATCATCCACCAGTAATGCCTGCATCTTTTCTCCTCTCTGTCTGATCCCGGATCACACTCCGGTATCCCGCAGTGCGAATTCTCCGCCGTCCGGTTCCTCCGCCGCGTGATGCAGCGGCAGCACAATCTCGATCCGCGTCCCGTGGGGCTCATCCCGCGTGATCTCAAAGCTCGTCTCCACGCCGTAGAGCACCTTTAACCGCTCCACCGCGTTTAAAATCCCCATGCCGAGCCCCTCCTGCGTCTCCCCGGTATCCCGGAACCGCCTGATCTTTTCGATCAGCTCCTCGTTGATGCCCTCTCCGGTATCGAGCATCCGGATCCGCACCGCATCCCCGCCATACTTCTGCCCGATCACAAAAATATCGATATTATTTCCGATCTTTAATGAATGCTTGATCGCATTTTCCGCAAAATTCTGAATCAGAAGCGGCGGCACAAGGCAGTCCGCAATCTCCTCGTCGTACTCGACAAAAGCAAAAAATGTCTCCGGGTAACGCGCCTGCTGGATCTCAAAATAGTTGCGGATGTGTTCCATCTCCGCGGAAAGACACACAAATTCCGAGCTCGCGTTGACGATATACCGGAAATATTTCGCCAGATTTAAGATCATCTTCTGAATCAGAGGGTACTCCTCCTGCTCGTAGCTGTAGAGGATATTTAACGTATTTAAAATAAAATGCGGCTGGATCTGCTGGCTTAAAAACTGCATTTTGATCTGCTGCTTTTCGAGCTGCTCCTCATAGACGCTGATCTTTAATCCCGCCACCTCATCCATCATGCGGTTAAAATTCTGATTGATCTGTTCAAACTCGCTTCCCGTCTTCTCCTCCCGGATGCGGATCTCCATATTTCCGGCCTCGATCTGCTCCATTGCCCGCGTCAGCCTGGAAATCGGCGCAATCATCCACTTTTTCATGCCCAGGATAATGACCGGCAGGATGAAAAGCGCGACAAATGACGCAACCTGAAGCATCCGGATCATCGCGGGAAGCGAACTGTTGATCTCGCTCTTTGAAAAAAACTGCACCAGCACCAGCGGCGCCTGTCCCGAGGATACATACACGGGCACAGAAACGCCTTTTTCCCGTCGCTCCTGCGATTCCGCCGGCTGCCCGTCGTTTCTGTAATATACGGTTCCCGCCGTGTCCGTAAACAGCGTGACCTCCTCCCGTCCCCTTTCCGAAAGTCCCAGGATATCCGCAAGCCGTTCGAGGTCAAACCATGCCCCGTAATAAGCATTCTTGTACCGCGCAGCAAAGATCAGAAGAGAAGTTCCGCCCGCTGTCGTCAGGCTCCACGCACCGGGCTGGTTCTCCTCAATCTGCTCCATGCTATTTGTCAGATACCCCTCCACCGCCTCACGGTACACCGAATAGTCGTATCTGCATTTTACAACCGTCATTTCTTTGTCCGGATAAAAAGCATAGATCCCGGTGACCCAGCTGTGGTCATCCAAAGTATCGCCGAAATCATTATTGAGCTGCACCACTGCGCGCATCTGCCGGTAGTACGCGTCTTCCCCTTCCGTCCTCCCGGTGTTGATGCGCATAAAATCCACATTATTCCGCGCCGTGGAATACATTTTTTTCACGATGCGCTCCATCGCGCCGTCGATCTGGTTCATATAGAGTTCCAATGCGTTCTCTGTCTCCGCGGAAATCTGATGCTGTACCTCATTCACCGCCGTTGCGCTTAAGACAAGCGTCAGGATATTTAAGGGCACCACCACAGCCACCACCAGAAGCAGCAGACGAAAGGTTGACATCGACCATATTTTTCGGATTTTCATGGCACCTCCTGCAGATCTATGGATTTTTACCGGACGGTATGCTATGATGAGTATAACACAGAAACACTTCTTTTTGAAAGGAGGAGGTGAGCCCTTCCATGACAGAAAAAGAAATGCTGAAACTATCAGTGGAAGAATTCTCCAGGGTGCAGGACTGGATGCAGCTGGCGGAGAAGGATTCCGAAGTATATCAGTCCCTGAAAAAACGATATACCGATCTGAAAGTCATTCTCACTGCATCCGGTATTAATCTCACAGAGATTGATCGGATCAAGGGATAGCAGAGCGCCTGGAACCGTCCGTTCTTCTGCCGGTTCCAGGCTTTTTCTGTCTCTGCTATACCAAGATTTCCCCCGTCATCTCCCCCGCTCTGATCCGCACGGTAACCGGTGCGTCAGCGCGGTTCTTCTTTAGAATCAGCTGTGCTCTTCCATGGAAGGTCTGCGCCTTCGTCCCCTGATACGGAAGGGAGGGCTTCGGATCGCCGCTGCCAAAGCCGAGCAGCACGGCGTCCCCGGTGATCTCCGCCGTCAGCGTAAGCTCCCCGTCATCCGCCACGGTTCCGGCGGCGTCCCGGCACTCGATCATGACATACGCCAGCGTACCGGCCTTTGTCTCTCGCTCTCCCGGCACATCCGCCGTCAGCACCAGCCTGCGCTGCGCTCCTGCTGTGTGCAGCTCCATGCTTCCGATCTCCACCCCGTTTTCATAGGAGACCGCGCGCAGCGTTCCCGGCACATAGACCGTCTCAAAGAGCGTCCGGTATCCCGCCGCGCTTCCGGCCGGCTTTCGCCCGAGCGACACTCCGTTTACGAACAGTTCCGTCTCGTCCCCCGGCGCGTAGAGCTCCACGATCACCGGTTTTCCCTCCTGTCCGGGATATGTCCAGGAGGACATGCTGTCGCTGATCACCCACGGGGTCTTCATCAGCTTCTCCCCATAGCGGTACGGATTCTGCACCGTGATATAGGGATCCCGCCGCAGGCCGTATACCACCTCGCGGAAGTACGAAGCCGGACGGCGGAAGCCCGTGATATCAATATCTCCCGAATAGGCGAGCTGGCACGGAAACTGCGCACCGAAGCCGCCTTCCCCGAACCGGTATGCCGGGATGCCGACGCCGGCCTCCCCGATGTAATCCCAGCCCGTCCAGGTAAAATCGCCGATCACATGCGGCAGACGCGTCACAAGCTCCCAGTTACGCGCGATTTCCGGCGGATATGTCTCGCTCCCGACGATCACGCGGTTCGGATACGCCTTCCCGTCCCCCTCGTAGCGCGCCGTCATGTAATTATAACCCGCGACATCTGTCGAGGCACAGGCCGCTTCCAGCCGCTCGCTGATCGCGCGGTGCACCACGATCTGATCCAGGTGCGAATCCATCATCGTCATGAAATTGTTGACGTTTCCCTCTATCGCGCCTTCCCGCATCAGATCCGCCATGATCTCCCCCATCCGGTCGCCCGCCGCGAACACGCCGTTGATGGAGGCCAGCGTAAACCGCGTGGCATCGAGCGAGCGGATCGTTTCACAGATGTCATGGCAGATCTTCGCCCCATGCTCTGTCCCGATCTCCGGGATCTCATTTCCCACCGAATACAGGACAACCGACGGGTGATTGTAATCCTTGCGCACCATGGCCTTCGTGTCCCGCTCCCACCACTCGGAAAAATACAGCCCGTAGTCGTAATCCGATTTGCACCGGTTCCACATATCAAAGGTCTCGTCCATCACATAAAGTCCCAGCGCATCGCAGGCGCGAAGCAGCGCGGGCGCCGCCGGGTGATGCGACATACGGATCGCGTTAAACCCGGCCTCCTTTAAGATACGCACCCTGCGGTATTCCGCAGCCTCATACGTCGCCGCGCCCAAAAGTCCGCTGTCATGATGGATACACGCCCCGCGCAGCTTCACGGTCCGGCCGTTGACGCGCAGGCCGCGCTTTGCGTCCACCGCCAGCGTGCGGATGCCGGTGCGGATCATGCTCTCGTCGAGAAGAATCGCGTCGGATGATGCCGGGGCGCCTGCAGATTCCCCGCAGGCCGCTTCCTCTGTGGGCAGCTCAGCGTCTGCGGGTCTGTTTCCGCACCCGGCCTGGATATCAGCTGCAGGCTCTCTCCCGCCCGGCGTCCCGTCCTCCAGATACAGAAAGCTGCGACAGGTGTAGAGTGACGGATGCTCCGCTGACCAGGGCCGCGGCGCTTCTATTGTCACGCGCTGCGTCATCCTTCGCCCCTCCTGCTCAGACAGCGTCAGATGCGACGTCTCCTCCGCCGCCTGCACGCCGTTTTCATCCAGAAGCACTGTTCTAAGCCGCAGCTTCACCGGATGATATCTGCGGTTCTTAAGCTCCGAGGTGATTTTTAACACTGCATATTCCTCCGAGAGCTCCTCCGTCGTCACCTGCACGCCCTCCGGCTCTATGTAAGTCAGATCCGAAACCAGCAGATACACGTCGCGGTAAATTCCGCCGCCGCTGTACCACCGGCTGTTCGTCATCGCGCCGTTGCGCACCACGACGCGGATCTCGTTTTCCGCACCATAGCGCAGGAAATCATTTAATTTTACATAAAATCCGGTGTAGCCGTACGGGCATTTTGCCGCCAGCTGTACGTTGACGTAAACCATGGCGTTCATGTAGACGCCCTCAAACTTTACCATCACCGTCCGCTCGCGGTATTCCTTTGGCGCGGTAAACCGCTTCACATAGTTGTATACCGCCCCGTCCCGATAGCCGGTGCTGCCGCCGTTTAAGCTGTCCGTATGCGCCCTCTCCTCCGCCATCGCATCGTGAGGCAGCTCCACCTCTTTGGCGTGCTCCGGCACATTCCAGACAAGGGCAAACGCGTCCTTCTCCAGCCAGAATTTCCACCCGTTGTTCCAGTTTTGTTCTCTCATGATTCTTCCCCCGTTTCTGCACGGACTTTTCCGTCCTGTTTCCTGATGTACCAAATTTAACATGATTTTAAACAAAAATCCATGGTAACAGATTGTATTTTCATGTCATTTCTGGTATGATAGAAATAAGTTCAGCCATCCTCTGTGAAACGGGCGAATCATGCTCGCATGAATGAGCATGTTTTGCAGAGGATGAGCGGAGCGCCCGTATATGAGCAGCGCATATGCCTGTGGCATTTGCGCTAATGAGCCGTGAAACGGCGGGGAGCGCCGCAGGCGCGGTTTTGCGAATGGCGCGGGCTGAACTTTAATTTTGCGTTAATAGTATATCACAGGAAAGGATCGTCATGTCAGATATCACCACCGCAATACAGCCCGGTCTCACCTGCCGCTATTTTCACGAGGATCCGGAAAACGGTATGATGGCGCTTGGATTTCTCACCATCCCGTCGCCATCCAGAGAGACCGCCACACTGCTGACGCCGCAGCCCTTCTACCGCTGCACACTGACGCTCACCGGGACCTGCGCGCTGACGGACGATGCCGGAAATGAACGCCTCCTGACGCGCGGAGATGTGTTTCAGCTGCTGCCCGGGCAGAGCTGCCGCCTGTCCCATCCGGCGGGAACCGAAACCAGAATTTATGCGATCTGCCTCGGCGCGGCGGCTTACCGCGCGCTTGACGCGATGCGCTTTTTAAACAGAGCTCCCGTCTTTTCCGTCACGGTCCGGTCCTACCTGGAGAGCTGGATGCAGTCCCTCGTGGAACAGCTTGCGTCCACCCCGGCAAAAGAACTGCACGAGGTCTGGCTGGGCGTCCAGAAATTTTTAATCCAGCTGCACCGCGAGGGGAAAAAGGATCTGTCCCGGGACGACGCCGCACTGATCGCCAGCGCCAGACAGCTGCTTTTCGACATCTGTCTCTCGCACGATATCTCCTTCCCCGCCGTGGCCGCCTCCCTGGGGCTCTCCTATGAGACCTTCCGCAAAATTTTCAAGGCAAAGACCGGGCAGTCCCCCCTTCAGTATGTGCTGGAAAACCGCTTCCACTATGCGCAGCGGATGCTGACCGAGGGAAAATCCGTCCGCGAGACCGCGACAGCCGTCGGATACGCGGATCCGTACATTTTTTCGAGGCAGTTTAAAAAATACATCGGGAAACCGCCCTCTGACTGCAAACCGCGCAGGCAATAACACCTGCGCGGTTTGTTACACGGCTGCTGTGACGGATTCCGACACAACCCTACACTGTTTTTTTACACTCTCCCCATTGATCAGCGCTTCGATCTCCTCTCTGGCGGAGGCATTCGCCCTGCCAGGAAACCTTCGGATGATATCGTTACTGCTCGTATTCACCCAGTAATTCTGCGGCTCCGACACGCTCCCGTCGCGCAGATCCCCGCAGTAATTGATCACATTCCACGGACAGTACATGCCAAGACCGCCAAACTGATAGCCGTCATACCAGTCCAGAGAACGGCAAAAAACAGGCTGTCATTTGTCTTAAACGCATTTCCGAACAGACTTCGGATCAGCTCCGCCATATCGTCATAATATCCGGCCTGATACGCCTGATCCAGCGGCACATCCGGCTTTTCCTGATCAAACAGTTCACGGATATCTTCCTGTGCTTTCTTATC
>CANRSX010000027.1 GCA_947642555.1 uncultured Roseburia sp.
AGTCGTCAAACATCAGAAAACATAAAAAAGTGCCAACGATTACTTGACACACACTATTGATATATTTGGCTTGATCACGCCGCGGTTTTCCGCTATACTGACTTATGCAGGCCGTCCGGGGATCCGGGCGGCCGGGCTTAAGACCCGCATAAGCACAGAGGAGGAAGCCAGCCGTGTCCGAGATCATGCCGCCCATGTATCAGCAGGTAAAGAATTACCTGATCCGCAAAATCGAGTCAAAAGAATACGCCGAGGGGGAAAAGCTTCCGTCCGAGCGCGATCTGAGCGATAAGTTCCAGGTCAGCCGCATGACCGCAAGAAACGCGATCTTAGAGCTGGTAAAGGAGGGCTATGTCTACCGCGACGGCGCGAGAGGCACGATCGTCTCCCCCAGGAAGGTAAAGCGGAATTTCCTGAGCGCCGCGGGTTTTACCGAGCATCAGAGAGAATCCGGGGTCTGCGACAGCCGCACCAGGCTCATCGAAGCCGGGCTGACGGAGGCGGATGCCTGGCTCTCATCGCGGCTGAATATCCCGCTGGGAACCGAATGCTTCCGGCTTTTGCGCCTGCGCATCGGAAACGGCACGCCGGTCGCCGTCGACGAGGCGTATATCCCGAAGCGGATCGCCCCGACCCTGCTGGATCATGATTTTTCAGAGGAATCCTTATGGGACGTCTTAGAGACCGTATACGGCCACCGGCCCACCCACACAAAAGCCACCGTCGAAATCGTCTCCTTCGAGGAGCGCGAGACCGGGCTGATGGAGCTTCCGGAAGGACAGACGGGCTTTAAAGTCATCTACTCCAACTACGATCAGGATCATACGCTGATGGAATATACGATCACCTACTACCGCGGCGATCTGTTCCTTTTTGAATATGAAATGTCCCGCTGACGCCCTCGGTTCAGCCGCGCGGGATCCGCGCCGTATATTCCGTCGGCGTCATTCCGGTCGCATTCCGAAACACGCGGCTGAAATAAAACTGATCCTCATAGCCCGAGAGCGCGGCGACATCCCGGACCAGCATGGAGGGATCACTCTCTAACAGACGCTTTGCCTGCGTGATCCGAAGCTCCGTCACAAAACCGCTGTACGACATTTGTCTATGCTTTTGAAAAAGCTGGCCCAGGTAGGTCTGCGAGATCCCGAACATCCGGGCGATCGTCTTCATGGAAATATCATCGGTCAGGTGATGCTTCAGATAGCGGATGATCTGCCCGATAAACTCCGGCGAGTCCAGCTTTCCGGCCGCATTCCGGTCCGCCGCCTGATCGAGAAAGCCGGAGAGCTCGGCAAAAATTTCCCGCATATCCGCGGCATTCGCAAGCACCTCTTCAAAGTCGCCCGTCCGAAATCCGTCTCCCGGCGACTTTACATATTCCGTCAGCATCATCAGGATCAGGCTGATCACCCGCTCGAGTTCCTTTTGCGTAACCTGGCAGGACACAGCGTATTCGCCGGCCAGCGCCAGCTCCTCCCGCGCTTTTTTCATGCGGTCCTCCTCGAGATATTTTTCCAGCTTGCGGAGCACTCCGCGGTAGTCGAAGCCACTCCCGGCCCGATTCCTCTTTTTTTCTTCCACATACACAATCTGGTCAAGTCCGATCACAAGGCTGTCGTCCAAGCACTCCTGCAGCTCTTTTATCTTTTCCGGTATGTCCGCCGCGGCAAAGCATTCCCTGGTCAGCACCGCGGTGACATAGGACGCGTTCTGCCGTTCCCTCTCATAGACGTGGCCGAGCAGTTGAAACAGATCCTGATCCTCCACAAGCTTTGCCGGAACCAGATAGATGGTTTCCATCATATCGCGTCCGCCCAGAATAATATCCTGTTCATGCCTGACCGGCCCCACCCGCTGCGTTTCTGCTCCGCCGGAAATAAATCGCCTCGGCAGTCCGTTTTTGCGGATCACTGCGGCATAATACTGCCCGTCCGGAAAATACCTGGAAGAACCGCCGTTCTCCGGCGCTTCTGTCCCGGCAAGAATGGCGGACCGCTTATTCTGAAACAGCCGGTCCACCTTTTTCTCCACCCGCCGCATCACCTGACAGAATTCATCCGGCACAATCGGTTTTAACAGATATTCTTCCACGTCGAGCTTCATCGCCGCCCTGGCATATTCAAATTCCTGGTAGCCGCTGACGAGCACACTGACGACATCCGGACAGGTTTTCTGCACCGCGGCGATCAGATCGATGCCGTTCGCGCCCGGCATACGGATATCCGAGATCAGGATGTCGGGCACGTCCCGCTCTAACGCCGCAAGGCATTCCGCCGCGCTCTCCGCCGTATGCGCAATCTCAAGCTCCGGGCACGACATGCGGATAATATTGGAAATCAGCTGTAGCGACGCCGGCTCGTCATCCACCAGAAACACTTTGTATCGGTATCCGTCCATCCTTACCTCCCCATCGTCCCTTTGTTTTTCACCTGAAGAACAATCACCGCGCCCCCGTCATTTTCCAGCTGCATGGAAAAACATTCTCCGTACTGTAAATACATGCGCGCAAAGACGCTGGAGAGTCCCATCCCGCCGATTTTTGACTCATAGATCTGCCGTTCGTCCGTCACGCGCTCTCTGATGTCGCAGAAATGAAGGTTCAGCTCCAAAAGCTTTTCTTCGGAAAAGCCCACCCCGTCGTCCCGCACACAGACGCTCCATCCCTGTTTTGTCACCGCGATATCCACCCGGATCACAAGCCGTGCGGTCTGATCTCCGAATCCGTGCTCCACACAGTTTTCCACCAGCTGCTGTAAGACCGCTTTGGGCAGTTCATATTCCATCGACTCCGGCGCGACGTTTTCTTCAAATAAAATTTTATCTTCATAACGCGCCTTCATTAACGTGCAGTACTGCCTGAGGTAATTCACCTCGTTGCGCACCGAAGTCACCTTCTCCCGCGTATCCGTCGCATAGCGCAGCATAGCCGCCAGGCTCCCGCAGATCCGGCAGATCTCCATATCGCGGTCAAGGACGCCGCGGTTTGAGATCACGTTCAGTACATTATAGATAAAATGGGGATGGATCTGTGCCTGCAGCATGTCAAGCTGGGTCTGCAGATTCAGGGTTGAAATTTTCTTTTCTTTTTCCAGCGACGCCCCGAGCCGCCCAAGGAGATTCTGATAGGAATTCATCACCGCCCCAATCTCATCGCTCCCGAAAACCGGCCTTTTGCCCGGGCTTAAATCCTCCACCCCGGTCTCATCGATCAGGGTTTTCAGTTCGTCGATCGGCCTGGTCAGATACCGCGCCGAGGCATACACAAACAGAATGGAAATCAGAAGAAAAAACAGACCGATCAGCAGGGAATACGTGATCATGCCTCTCCATTCCTGCGGCTGCGCTTCCACGGGCCACACCGCGGTGACCGTAAAACCATAGCTTTCGTTTTCCAGCACACACATCATATCCGCAGCTTCCTGCTCCCGCCCCCGCAGTGCCTCCGACGCATAGATCAGATCGCCTGTCCTGTTAAAAATAAGAAAACCGATGCCGTCCTCCGTCTGTTCAAGCGCCGCAAGGTCACTGACAAGACACTGTACCTCCACAAAGCCGTACTGCTCCCCGTTTAAGCATTTGACGATGGAAAACACCTCCGGGTTCTGCTTTTCGCCCCACCCGTCCCGGTGCGCGCCGGTGAGATATGTCTTCCCGGGAGCGCCCTGCGCCGCCTGTGCCCCCTCATGCTCCGCGAGCCGCCAGTCCGCCCGGATCTTCGTATCGCCAAAATCCCGGGTGGCCACCACGTCCCCGTATTGATTATAAAGAAGCGTCCGGTAGGAGGTGGTATAGATATAGTCATTACTAATATAGTTCGAAAGCTCCTGCAGCACGTCGTCCCGCTCTTCCTTAAGGCGGCTGTCCGTCTGCGCACCGGAGAGGAGCTTTAAATCAGACAGCACCCTGCCGTTTGACGTGATATATTTCATCACGGCGTTCATGCTGTTTAACTTCATCTCATAGTTGTGGGACATGCCGACCGCGCGGAGGTTTAACGTGTGATACGCCTCCTCGCGGCCACGCAGCGACATGGAACGGCAGTAAATCACGCTCATGAAAATCGCGATCAGCATGACAAACGCCGAATATACCAGTATCATCTTTGTCCGGAATTTCATCGCCCATCCCTCTCTGGCACGCGCGGATCAGCCCTTTACTGAGCCCGCCGTCATGCCCTCCACAATGCGCCGGTTAAAAATCAGAAACAGCACCAGCATCGGTATAATGATAAGCAATACATCCGCAAAAAGCAAATTGTAAGAATTGGAAAATTTTCCAAGGTAATTATAAAGCGTCAGCTGCACCGTCACATTGTCCGCGCCCGGGAAAAAATAAAGCGGCGTCGTAAAATCGTTAAACACGGAGATCGCGTTGATGATCACGACCGACGCCGTCACCGGTTTTAGCAGCGGAAAAATCACCCTGCAAAACGTCCCGAAGGGCGTGGCGCCGTCGATATACGCCGCCTCCTCGAGCTCCACCGGCACCGTGTCCATAAAGCCCTGGTAGAGCATGATTGTAAAGGAGATATTGAGGGCCACCTCCAGAAGGATGATCGAGGGAAACGTCTTATAGATATGAAGTCCCTTTAACACCCAGATCGTCGGGATGATCGCCGTGGGCAGCATCAGGCCCGTCATCACGATTTTTTTCAGGAACCCGGCCAGACGGTCCCTCCGCCGCTGCAGCACATACCCGGCCAGGCTCCCCGTACCGATCAGAAGGATCACCGTGCCGGCCGTGATGATAAAGCTGTTTTTAAACGCGAGCAGCAGCTGGTAATGATTGTCCGTGATCACCGTGATAAAATTTTCAAAATGGAACTCCGATGGCAATGTCATCTGTAATTTATTTGCTTCCTTCCGGTCCTTTAAGGCGTTTAAGAGCACAAAGAGAAAGGGCACCACATAGAGAAGGAAGGCCACGAAAAGCCCGGCGATATCCCCGATCAGA
The DNA here is from genome assembly GCA_947642555.1 of uncultured Roseburia sp. GTDB lineage: Bacteria > Bacillota > Clostridia > Lachnospirales > Lachnospiraceae > Roseburia. Next base: position 4,957 of record CANRSX010000027.1, read on the forward strand.
ATTTTTACTCTCTTTTTCTTCATCTATGCCTCCTCTTTTTTCTCCAGGATTTTTTGCAGCGGAAAGGCCAGGAACATGATAAAAATCAGCATGATCACGTTTCCGGTGGTGGACAGGCCGTAATATCCGGCGGAATACTGCTTGTAGACCACGGAGCCCAGCACGTCCGTCGCGAAACCCGGGCCGCCCTTTGTCATGCTCCAGATCAGCTCAAAGGAACGGATCCCGGAGATGAAGGATAAAATAATTACGGAGTTTCTCGAAGCCCTGGACAACGGCAGGATGATGTGCCGTACGATGTGAAAACCTGTGGCCCCATCCATCACGGCGCTCTCGAAGCAGCTGCGGTCAATGGACTGGATGCCTGCCACAAAAATCACCACCGCGATTCCGAGCCCCCGCCACACATCCGCAAAAATCACGGAACCTAAAGCCAGCTTCGTATTTCCCAGCCAGTCCGCTCCCGAAAAGCCGAACAGCCCGAGAAACTGATTGACGATCCCCTTGGTGGGGTGCAGCATCGCCTTAAACATGATGCCCACCGCCACCGCGCTCACCAGGGTGGCAAAAAAGACGATGGAACGCAGCAAGTCCTTTGTCTTAATCGCGCTCGTTAAAAACACGGCGATCAGAAATCCCAGGATCACCTTTAAGGAACAGGTCGCCACCGCGTAAATCAGTGTGTTTTTCATGCTGAGCGCCAGCCCTGCATCCGAGAGAAACATTTTATAGTTGTCAAAGCCGCACCAGGTGGCATTTTTCAGGTCCCATATCGTAAAGCTGTAGTAAAAGGATATAAAATTCGGGACCAGAAACAGGATGATAAATACCAGCAGCGCCGGCAGAGCAAAATACAGTGGATATATCTTGTTTTTCTTCATTTTTCCCTCATTCCACAATGGCGGCAGGATCTCCTGCCGCCGTGATTGTCCGTCACTTCTCCCACTCAAGTCCCAGCTGGACCGCCGCCTTGTAGCAGTCGTCGTCGAGCTTTTCCGCCGCCTGCTGTGCGGTCGTCTGCCCGGTCGCGCACTCCACGCAGATCGCGTCACAGTTCGCGCCAATCACGCTGCACTCAAACTCCAGCGCCACGCTCGTCTTTCCGTCGTCGATATACGCCTGCATGTCCTGCACGGCCGGATACAATTCTACACTTGTCTCGTACCCTTTGATGCAGACCGGTCCGTGGGGCGTCTGCACCGCGTTAAACGCGTCCAGCGCCTCGTCCGACACATAAAATTCCATAAACCGGATGATATCGTCCACCTTATCGGAATTTTTATTTCCGTACAGGGCGTTCGGCTCCCACACTGTCAGCCCATGATTGTCCGCACTCTCCCCCGGCACGCCGAAGGCCCCGATCTGGCTGGTGTACTCCTCGCCGTAGAGCGCGTCGATCTCCGGGATCACCTCGGTCAACATGATCCACATCGCGCCCTCGCCCTCCGCCAGGTAATCCACGCCGTCGCTGAAGGTCGCGGAGAGATAATCCTCGTTATAATATTTCTGCACATCCGCAAATTTGGAAAAGCTCCGAATCGCAGCTTCCGTGTCCGCGTACTTCTGCGTACCAGCCTCAAAGTTCGCGGCAAACTCCGGCTCCGCGCTCTTTAAATTATAGTAGTCGCCCAGAAACAGGACCTGGCTCGTCCACGCGTCCCCGAACGTGCCGATTAACGGCGTGACGCCCGCTGCCTGCAGCGTATCGCACACCTCAATGAATTCGTCCCAGGTATGCGGCACCTCCACACCCGCGTCCGCAAACACTTTCTTGTTGTACATGACGCAGCCGGCCATCCCAGAAGTCTGCGGGACGCCGTATACCGTGCCGTTAAAAGAGACCGCATCCTTAAAGGTGTCGTCCAGCCTGTCCATAATTACCGCATTGTCATTTAACGCGATAAAATTGTTTTCCGGATCCATCTGCGTCCCCAGCGTCGCGCCGGAATTTGCGATACAAAGATCGTTTAAATCCCCGGAAGCCTGGCGCGTCGTTAAGATGTCCTCCCCGGCAGCCACCACCTCGATATCGATCGTGATCCCCAGCTTTTCCTCCGCGAGGGCCGCGACCGCGTTAAAACCGTCCATATTGATATCCGGGAAGGTTAAGAGCGTCAGCGTCGCCTCCTTATACTCCCATTCCCCATCCGCACCGCTGTCTGCGGCCGCATCTGCGCCATCCGCGTCCCCCGGCGCTTCGCTGTCCGCTCCTGCCGCGTCGTCCCCGGATCCGCCGTCGTCTACAGTTGTCGCATCATCCCCGGATCCGGCGCCGTCTGCTGCCGCGCCGGACGTCCCCTCCTTCGGTGTGCCGCATCCCGCGATCAGGCCCGCCGCCATGGCTGCGGACAGAAATAATGCCAGTACTTTCTTCTTCATCTGTGTTCCCTCCTTGTCATTTATGATGTAACAATAGCACTTTTTTCATCCCGCAGACATGGATTCACACACGATTCTGTATAGAAAATCACATGACAGCAAACCGCCCCGGAATCCATCACAGATTCCGGGGCAGTCATCGTTCTCTCTTTCCAGTGCCGGCTTACAGTACCAGCGACGGAGCGGAATACGTTCTCGACGCAAGCTCGCTGTCAAGCATGTACAGGCTCTTCGGATCATCGCCGAACAGCTCAAACTTCTTCACGAGACCCTCCGCATTGGTCTCCTCCTCGCCCTGCTCCTTTACAAACCAGTCGAGAAACTGCATGGTGCGGAAATCCTTCACCTCATGCGCTGCCGCATAGATGGTATGTATCAGCTCCGTCACATAGCGCTCGTGCTTTAAGCCCTCGCCGAGTACCGCCTTGGGGCTGTCTAACGCAACCGCCGGCCGGTCGATCGCCTCAAGCGTGATCTTCTCGCCGTTATTCTGCAGATACTGGATGAACAGCATCGCGTGATCGCGCTCCTCCTGCGCCTGCACCCGGTACCAGCTTCCAAAGCCGTCCAGGCCGTGATCATAATAATAATTCGAAAAATCCAGGTACAGATATGCGGAGTAAAACTCCTTGTTCACCTGCTGATTCAGCAACGCTACAACCTTCTGATCTAACATGATTCTTCCTCCTGAAATCGTCTGTTTTACTGCCCTATGGTATCACGATCCGGTCCCTTCGTCAACCCCGCTTTTGAGCCTCCTACCCCTCCGCTCCGCGCAGACGTTCAACGAGCGTTTCTTTTGAAAAGCCGTGCATACACGCCGCGGTGATCAGAAGCGGCGTCACGATGAGCACCCCCGTAAAGCCAAGCGCAAACCCGTCCGGAAACCGGAATTCCATATAAAAGGCCCCGTTGTCATACAGCATACTGCTCAGCGCATATCCGCAGAGAACGCCCAGGGTCATGGCGACGCCGATCGTCAGAAGCGCCAGCAGCAGGCCCTCTCCCAAAAGCATGGCGCGAATCTGCCCCTTTCCCATCCCGATGGATTCGAGCATGGCAAGCTCCTGCTTTCTCGTGACTATGTTTGTAATCAGCATATTCATCATACTGAGGATGCTGAACATCATAATGAACGCCGCCAGGCCGGTAATTGCCCCGAACAGCTGATCCGCGTTCTGTTGATAAGTGATCCTGCGCTCCGCAAGCGTCTCCAGATCCAGCTGTGGCTGCGCTCCGATCAGCTCCGAGAGCATTTCTCCGACGGCTGCCTCCTTTTCCTCCTCCGTCGACACCAGAAGATTCGTATTCAGGCTCGGATACGATACCATTCCCAGCGCCGCCTGCTCCGGCATACAGAACCAGCCCTCCCCGCCCATATGGTCCAGCGTGTACTGACTGTTTAAAATGCCAAGAATCGTGACCTCCTTTTCCGCCATCTTACTGCCGTCATAATAATGAAACACAAGCGTATCCCCCGGTTCAAATCCCCAGCCAAACACCTCTTTTACCACAGCATTATCGACCGTAAGCACACAATCTCCGCTCATCAGACGATCATAATCCACACTCCCGGCCTCCAGATACGCCTCGAGATTCCGGCTCTCCTCATCGGTCAGGAGGCTGACGCTGTCATCGTCTCCGTACTCATCGTGTTTTGGAAAATCAAACTGAACCCCGAGGCTTTTGATCCCCCTCACCTGTTTCACCCCGTCCCAGGATAAAATTTCCTGTATGAGCTCATCGCCCAGCGGCACGTCCGCCTGCAGGCCGCTCAGCCCGTATTCGCTCAGCTCGATGGCTGAAATCGAATATAAAATATTAAATTCCGCATCCGTAAAATATCCCTGTCTGGCGAACTTTTCCTTATCATACGACGACATATACGTTGCCGCCGTCATAAATAAAATCCCGCCAAGGCCGAGCGAACACATGGTGATCACGGTTTTCTTTTTATTCTTAGAAAAATTCATGGCGCCAAGCCCCACAGGCGTCAGGTTCCGGCACATTTTTTTATTCAAAGCCCTCTTCATCCCGTCCTGCGGCACATAGCGCAGCGCTTCCATCGGGGAGACGCGCGATGCGATCCGCGCGGGCCTGCGGACAGAGAGCATCGTCACCATATAAACCGCCGCGAACACAGCCGCCGCCACAAGCGCCGTATTTCCCACGTCAAATCCCGCCGGTACCAGAAGCCCTCCGACGGCCGCACCGACCACAATCCCGATGGGAGCGGACCGGAAAAACAGCATCCGTCCCTCGCGCGACACAAATTTTTTCATCTGCTTTCTGGTCATGCCGACGGTGCGCAGCTGGCCGAACTGATGGATCCTTCCGATCACGGAAAGATAAAATACGCCGTAGATCACCAGCACACCGGCCAGAAGGATGACCACGCCCACCAGGCCGTAAAGCGTAACGGACTGCAGATCGACCGAGAGCGTATCCAGAAAGGTCCGGGACGGGTTCACATTCTTCCGCTCGATTCCGGCGTCCGCACCAATCTGATACATCAGCTCCCTGCATTCGTCGGCGGACATTGTCTCCGCATCGCATACTCTCGCGTGCGCCTCATACGCCACATCCTTAAGCTGGCTTCCCTCCCTGGCGTACTCCTCCGAAACATATACCGGGAACTGCTTTGCCGTATCGGACCCTTTCAGAATGCCGGTCACGGTAAAGGTCTCCGTCGTTCCGTCGTAAAACGTAAAGGTCACCTCGCTCCCGACCTGCGGGCTGATCCCCATTTTGCCAGGCAGCGCCGCCGGAACCGCGATTTCCCGTCCTGTCTCTGGCATCCTCCCGCTCTCTAACCCGCCGGTCCTGATCTGATCCGACAGCTCGTTCACATAAAACGGTATCACGTCAAACCCGTCCATCCCGGAGGGGATCCCGCTCTTTACCCGGATCAGATACGCGATCCGCCCGTCCTCCTCCAGCTGTTTTAACTGGTCGTCCGTCAGGTTGTAATAGCTCACCTGCTGCCTGTGGGAAAGCTCCCTCTTCAACTGCTCCTTCTGTCCCGCTGCAAACATGAGGATCACCGTGAGCAGGGCAGAGGCCAGAACGATCGTGATCATGACAAACAGATTCCGCATCCGGCCCGACTTAAGGCTTTTTTTCGACATCAGGGAAATCATCTCCGACATGATTCTTTTTTCCTTCATCGCCCCTGTCCCTCCTGCGCGCATATTTTTCCGTCCTCGATGCGGATCCTCACATCCGCTTTCTCCGCGATTTGGGGATTATGCGTAATCATTACAATTGTCTGATGAAACTTTTCACTGGTCATTTTCAGAAGATCGATCACCTTCCCGCTGGTCGCGCTGTCGAGATTTCCGGTCGGCTCGTCGGCCAGGATAATGGCGGGCTTTGCAATCAGAGCCCGCGCGATCGCCACGCGCTGCTGCTGGCCGCCGGATAAATGACTTGGATAATTCGCGAGCTTCTGGTCTAACTCCAGGAAATGGACCACCTCTTTTAAAAGCTTTTTATCCTCCCTCTTTCCGTCCAGCCGGACAGGAAGCACGATATTTTCATAAGCCGTCAGATACGGAATCAGGTTGTAATTCTGAAAAATAAAACCGATCCTTCTCCTGCGGAACGCGGTGAGCTGCTCCTCCGTCATCTCCCCGATCTGATTTCCCTCCACCAGAACACTGCCCTCCGTGGGCGTATCCAGCCCGCCAAGCAGATTCAGAAGCGTTGATTTCCCGCTGCCGGAGGTTCCGATGATCGCGGCAAACTGTCCTTCCTCCACGGACACATTCACATCATCCAGCGCCTTTACCAGACTTTCGTCCCGGCCATAATATTTTTTCAAATGCGATGTCTTTAAGATCATGTCAACTCCTCCTGTCATCTTCTCATCGCATCTTAGCAGTTCTGAAACAAAAAACAAGAAGCGGCGCGAATTCTAACATTCACACCGCTCACATTAAACAAATTCATTCCGCCCGCGCCATCCGCAAAACCGGCTCTGCCTGGCGTTCTTCAATAATAGTATGCGTCCGTATAGTTCCCGCCGTCCCCGATAAACTCACTGTCCTTCCCGTTTGCCGAAAACGTCAGATCCAGCCGGTTCCAGCTGTCGGCGCTCACCTCATAGCCCACCGTCACCCAGCCGGTCTCCTCCGTATAAAACATATTCCAGGCATGATAGAGATCATCCGGCGACACATAGCCGAACACCATCTTCACCGGAATCCCCTGGCTGCGCAGCATCGCCGCCGCCAGAGACGCATAGTCAAAGCAGATCCCCTTCCCTGTCGCAAGCGTCTCGTCCGGATCCGGCAGATAGCCGGACTTCACCGTGGCCGCAAGCTCCTTATCATAGGTAACCTCCTCGCAGATATAATCAAAAATCTCCTCCACCACACCGAGCCTGCTCTCCTCTGAGGCCGCAAGCTCCGACGCTTTCTTCACACAGGAGGAATCCTGATCATAGCTGACATAGTCGCTCGGGCGCAGAAACGGTTCAAACTCGCTCAGCAGCTTCACGTCGCACTCCGCCGTGTAAACCACAGCGTACTTTCCCTCCGCCACCTTCTCCAGCACGCGGAACGTGTAATGCCCGTCCCCGCTCTGAATCGGAAACACCGACGGCGTCCCGTCTCCCGCCAGATCGTAGGTGTACGTGGTATCCCCCTTCAGCACCTGAAACTTCAGCCTCACATCAGAATACGCGCACAGGGCCACATAGCCGTACTCCGTCGCCGAGAGGTCTATCTTCGCACTCTGGTTCCCCTGCGCCTGATCCGCGTGAAACGACGCCTCCGCAAACCCGCTCTTCGTCCCGCCTGTACCTGTCGTTTTTTCTTCGTCCGTAGTCTGTCCGGCGGACACAATCGTTCTGCCCCAGGCGGCACAGACCATCACCGCCAGCGCACAGCAAATGATTCTGATTCGTCGCATAATCCTCACCCCGTACGTCGTTCAGTCTGTCTGCTCCCGGCTGTTTTCATCATCCCAGGTGAGCTCCGTCCCTGCGTCCTCCGGCCCGCTCACGGTATCCACCGCGCTCTCAATCAGCTTGATCATCTCCCAGACCGAGCGGAAATGGATCGTCCGGTTCTGCTCCATCCATGTGACATGTCCCTGCCAGCTGCTGTTCTGCCGGTGCTGCACCCGGATAATAAACGTCCCAAGATCCCCGTGTCTGCTCAGCAATTCATCATCGCTCATTACCTTCTGCCTCCTGCATCTGTGTTCAGTCCCCGGCTGTTCCTCCGTAAATGTACGGCTGTTTGTCGTCGGGTGCGGATATCTGATCTCGTCAAAAAACTGCTCCAGCTGAAAAACCAGCTGCGTCTCATTTACAAACGGCGTTTCTCCTCTGCAATACGCATGGCAAAACCGCCCCGCCATCTGTCCTCTCCCATAACGATCCACACACACCACCACGCCGTTCGGCGTGCCGATATACCATTGTGAATTTGTCATACATCTAACCTTCCTAGCGTTTCTCCTGTTCGCAGATGACACTGTTCACATAATACTGTACCCCGGTCCTCTGCCGTCCCACAATAAAATGATAATTGATCCGTCTCTGAACAATCTCACAATTCTCACGGGTCGTATTGATCAAAAGAACCAGATACTGCCCCTTCCCGTACCGGTTGATCGCGTCGCTGTGCCGGACGGACTGGCAGATCGCCTCCCCCAGCCGCTCGGAAAGCTCTTCTAACATCGGACCGTCCTTCATCGGATTCCCTCTGCTGTCCACCACGGTGCACAGCATCAGATAGACAGACTGGCCGCCGCGCTCCATGATGCGCCGCACCATATGGTAAATCCCCTGAAACACCGGGTATGTACACACATAACCTCCGCCGTCTTCCTTTTCGCAGTCGCCGGAGAGATCCGACTGGATCGCGTCGAGCACCTCATACCGGTGCTTCATCTGCGTGCCGAGCTTCTCCATCATCTCCATCATCTTCCTGGAAGGACGGAGACCCTGCTCCTGCATATAAAATTCCACGGTATCGTCGTAGAGCTTTCTCGCATCGTCCAGCCTGCCCATCGCCACAAGCGCTTCCATGGTCACGGTCTCCCAGTCCGAGAGCGGGCTGGTGCCGGCCGCATAGATCCCGAGCCGCTCCATCTGAAAATAATCCTGCTTCTCGCGCAGCAGCTCCACCGTCCGTTCCACACAGGAACAGAACATCCCGCGATAGCGTCTCGCCTCCTGCGCCGCCCATATCACGCCGGCCTGCGCCGGGAGAAATTCGCCGCGATAATAATCACATGCCTTCAGATAGCTTTCCAGCTTCTCCTCCGGATCCTCCCTGCGGCCCGCCTCCGCGATCAGGCGCTCAAACTCCGCCGCATCCTCCGCTATGGGAACCTCCTGATTCCAGTAAAAAATTCCTTTCTTCAGCTCGATATAATTCACATCCGGAAGCCCGGATTTTTTTAACTTCTTCTTCGCGTTATATATCACGCTCTGCATCGCGTGATGGACGTTGCCGATATCACGATCCCCGAACAGCAGATCTTCCAGCTGATTCCTGGCAACCCCCTTCACCGGATTGTGGAGGAGGATCTGCATCAGATACGCAAACTGCGACTCGCCGGATCTCGCGGTCCCCGCGATCAGGCTTCCGTTCCACCTTATGGAAAATTCGCCAAACGTTCTGACGTATAACACATTGTCACGTTCTGTCTCCCCTGTACTCATGCTGTTCTCCTGTCTCAATCGCAGTACAGATCCGCGTCTTCACTGTCATCTCCCGGCTTAATAGCAGAACAGGTCCGCATAATTGCCGCCGTCTCCGATGAATTCACTGTCCTTCCCGTTCGCGGCAAAGGTCAGATCCAGCCGGTTCCAGCTGTCCCCGCTCACCTGATAATCCACGGTCACCCAGCCGGTCTCCTCCGTGTAAAACATATTCCAGGCGTGGTAAAGATCGTCCGGCGACACATAACCGAAAATCATCTTCACCGGAATCCCCTGGCTGCGCAGCATCGCCGCCGCAAGCGCCGCATAGTCAAAACAGATTCCCTTTCCCGTCGCCAGCGTCTCATCCGGATCCGGCAGATAACCGCTCTTCACGGTCGCAGCTTTCTCTTTGTCATAGGTGACATTACTGCATATGTAGTCATATACAGCCGCCACAACGCCGGGCACATCCTCCGCCCCGGCCGCAAGCTCCGCCGCTTTTTTCACACACGCGGAATCCTCCTGATAATTCACATAATCACTCGGATGCAGAAACGGCTGAAATTCATCCTGAAGCGCCACCTCGGCATCCGTCGTATATAAAACCGCGTACTTTCCTTCCTCCACGCTCTCAAGCACCCGGAACGTATAGCTCCCGTCCCCCATCTGAATCGGAAAGACCGACGGCTCCCCGGAATTCAGATCGTAGTCGTATTTCTCATCGTCTCCCTTCAGCACCTGAAACTTCAGCCTGACGTCTGATGTGGCATACGCCGCGACATAACCGGCCGACGTGCCTGAAAGGTCGATAAAAGCAGCCCCGTTTCCCTCCGCAGACGCCTCGTTGTAAGAGGCCCCCGCAAAAGGAGGCGCCTGATACGGGACAAAATTCTCATCCCGCGCCGTCCCGGCCGCATCACTCCCGGCAGACGTCCCGCCGGATCCATCCGCCGTCCCGGCCGCATCCCCCGTCTGGCCCGAAGCCGTGCCCGAAGACTGCTGTGCCCCAGACTGTCCCCCTGCAGACGGATTCCCGCATCCGTGCACAAACAGCATCGCTGCTGTCAGCAGACAAACTATTCTGTTCCACCGCATTCTCCTGTCATCACCTCCGCCACATGATCAGACTCCGCTTAAGGGATCGCGGTCCCTCCGGCGCTGTCCACCGGCACAAGCTCCCCGTGCAGTACATAACGCGCATTGTCAAAGACATAAGCGCAGGTCGAGAGCACCACATACCGGCCGCTCCCGTCCGGCTGAAGCCCGGATGAAAAATCCGACTGCGCGATGCAGTCCGCAAGATACGTGGAAAGCGCATCGTCGTTCTCATGGAAAATCAAATAGGTATCCGCATACGCCGAAGTCGTATAGCCGGCAAAAAGATCAATCCTGTAATCCTGCTCCGGCGTCAGAAGCCACATCACCGGATGATCTTCATAATACTCCTGCGCAGCCCACTCGTCAAGCCCCGCAAACATCGACCCGTCCCGCATATGATGCCCGTAAATGATCGTATTGGCGTCCGCAAACCCCGGCCGGTTGTTCGCATCCACAAAAATTGAGGCCGCGGCGCTGCTTTCCCCGATATAATTGTGATGCAGATAAAAGTCGTTGTCCTCCCCCTGCATCACCGGATAGTCGATCTTTGTCCCCTCACAGTATATCCATCCGACCGCGTCTTCATTCGCGGCGGCAAGCGCATCAAAATCAACTACAATCGGCGCAATCGTCCGCTCTCCCGGCTCTCCCGGCTCCTCCGCCGCGGCGGTCTGTGCGCGCGTATACGTCATCGCCCCCTCGGCGTAAAGCCTGTCATTCTCCTGATACTCGCGGAGCACAAGCAGGATCGTCGCGCCGGATCCGAGGAAAATCAGCAGCAGCACGACCATCAGAATGGTTCTGATCTTCTTTCCCATGTCTCTTCCTCCTGATACTCACAGCTCAGCTTCATCCTCGTCCCCGCTTCCGTCCCGCAGTCTGGACGCCAGCATATTGAGCATCACGCCGCAGGCCGCAAAGCCGAGCACGTAGATTTTTCCGACTGTACCAGTTAATATTACCATAAGATCCCCCATCATGGGAATATGGTATTTTACCCGGCCGATCAGATTTTCATACGGAACCGTATTCATGTCCTCCGCCTCATTCGCGTCGCCCTTGGTGACAAACTCGCCCTCCACCACGTGGTTTGCCATCACACGGTGCGTGACGACGGAATCCCCGCTCTGAAACGCGATGATATCTTTCTCCTGAATCTCCTCGGGCGCGGCGTCCGCCACATAGATTACGCTGCCCACCGGGATCTCCGGTTCCATGCTCCCGCTGACCACGTCATAAATGCCGTAGCCCAGAAGCCGCGGCACAGTAAGAGGCAGGCACAGCGCAATCACTGCCAGAAGAATCAGTATCCCGAAAAAATTGCAAAGGGCGGGAATCAGCTTCCCTCCCTTTTTTGCATAATGACGGTCACCCGCCTGTATTGTTTTGGCCATTTCTCTTTTTCCTTTTTCTGTAGAATACCAGGAACCATGCTCCGACGCCCGTCGCACCGGCCAGAAGAATCACCGCTGTGATCCGCCCCGCCAGCGGTATCGTCTGAAACAGCATAAACGCGTCCGCCACGATCGCGACGTCCCGGTTCTTCCCGGTCCCTTCTTCCTCACCGGAAGCTAACGGTACCGGCGCATTCTCATCGATGTCAAATAAATCGTCCGGCTCTGCCAGCGGCACATCATTCTCATCGACATCCACCAGCGGATTATCCTCCTCGCCGCCCGGCGCACCTCCGTCGTCCGGCGCCGCCGCTCCGCCGTCATCCGGTGCTGCCGCACCGCCTCCGGCTCCTGCTCCGCCCGGTGCTGCCGCTCCGCCGCCTGCCGGCTCTTCCTCACCGCCCGGCGCCGCCGGCGGAGGCGCCACAGTTCCCGCCGGAACCGGTGTGTAGACAAACGTAAATATATTCTCGGCCGCATTTGCGGTGAGCGTCTTCGTCAGGTTATAGGCCTGCGGCTGGTAATTCTCCATATACAGATAGGCGATCACCGGCTTGTCGCCGACATTGCCGTAATACGTCTCGCTGGGCGCAAGCGTCGCTCCATTTGCGTCCACATAGTGGATCGTATATGCCACCGCGTCGTTTAACAGGCCATAGGACACCACATAATCCTGGTCCCCCTCCACGAGAAAGGAAGCGATCTGCTCTTTCCCGCTCTCGCGGATCCCCTTGACATAATATTTAGAATCATCGTTCAGCTTCACCAGCCGCTGGTTAAAGGCGAACCGCTCGCCGTACTGAAGGCCGGTATACTCGATCACGTCGCTGCCGTTGATCGTGCCCTGCTGTCCGGAATAGATCCGGATTGTATAAGTGTAAGCCGTGCGCCCGGAAGCCTGCGCCGCAACCGGTCCGGCACAGACCGAAGCCACAAAAAGCATTCCGGCGAAAAGCAGCGCCATCGCAGAAGACAGCCGTCTGGTTCTTCCTTTAAGCCTTCTCATGCCGCACCGCCCCCTTCCTTACGCTCTTCTCCTCCCGGTTTTTCTTCATGCTGTAAATACCCAGGAGCAGAAGGAGAATCCCGCTTCCGCCCATCGCGAGAAAATACGGAAGCAGCCGAAGCTCATCCCCGGTCCGCACGATGTCCGTCCGCTCGTCGCTTCTGGTGCGCGGATTGTCGTTCGGCGTCACCGTCGGGTTTGTATTCAGCTCCACCGCAAAATTCATCTGAAGATCCGCTAAGGTATCCTGATAATCGTTGCCCTGCGTCTCACCGTCAAGCGCGATCTCAAGCGTGATCTTTCCGCTCTGTCCCTTTGCGAGCGTATCCAGGTAAAAGAAATCCTCCAGCGCGTCCGTCGCCGCGTGAAGTCCCTCGCCCGCCGCACTGACGGATTCGCCTCCGACCGTATCACTGCTGAACAGCGTGTTCACCACACCGTTTTTATCCGTGTAGGTCAGGATATACGTATAGGCGCCGCCGCTGGTCCCCCGGTTTGCGCTCCGGTCCTCCAGCGAATAGAGCACCTTGTTCGTCATATACCAGTCCGTCGCCGTCTCATTGGTATTCGACAGGTTCATCGTAAAAATGATATTGTCACCGGGCTGCAGACCGCCGACCGCCTCGTTTAAGTCCGCCGTCCGGAAATTGCTTTCCATCTTTTTCTCACCGGTAAAGGTCACCTTCCAGTCAGAGTTTCCGTAAAAGGTCTCCGCGCTGACCGTCTGCGTCATGCCGAAGGTCAGACAGAGGATCAGGAGCAAAGCCATTTTTATTTTTTTCATGCCATTCTCCTCCTTAATTCAGCCGCAGCGTTCCGTCCGCGCCGACCGTGGCCCTGCGTCCCCACGCGCTCCAGATCGCGTCCGCGGCGTTATGGGTCTGTACCGCATTGACCTCCACCTCAAGCCAGAAGCGGACGCCGTCATAATCATAGGTCGTCGTGATCGTCGTGTATTTTCCTTCCGTCTTCGTCGTCTGCGTCACCTTTGCCGTAATCCCGTTCTCCACCTTCAACTGATCCGAAAACGGAAGCGTCACCGCTCCGGGCGCTACCGGGCGGTCATAATAGAGCACGGTACGCTCCGCCGTCGTCGACTGCTCGTCAGTCACCCAGCCGTTCCCGATGTTGACCAGATTTAAATCGATCAGATCCGGGGACAGTTCCTGAAGCTTTTTCCCGTCCGCATCCGTCCAGTACCGGTAAATATTGACGCGAACATACTGGTCGATCGAGCCTGTATTTGACACGGCAAGCTCCTCGCCGTACACCTTTCCGATCTGAAACTTCTCGCCCTCGGCGAGCATATTCTCCAACAGGACTCCGGTCGCCTCATTCCAGCTGCCGTTTGACCGATCACTGTAGTCGCGCCAGGAGACCTTCTCTCCGTTCTCCAGCAGCGTCACGCCGATATTCTGCATCTGCACCCGCGAGGTGTAGGTCTGTGAATAGTACGTCAGCGCCGCGCGTGCACTTCCGATCGTACTCCCCAGAAGCAGCGCCGCCGCCACCGCAAAGAGCGCGATACTGATCACCGGCATCCGGCTTCTCTTCTTTCCCTTTTTCATCAGCCGGCACCTCCTTCCTGCACGATCGGATCAAACTTCGTCGTCCAGTCCGCGTAAGGATTGCCGTCATCGTCGTAGCGCACCGGCGTGTACTCGTAGATCACCGTCACGTTAAAGCTGGCCTCGTCCGTCCCTTCCGGGATATTCTCGATCTTCACCAGAAGCTCTTCCGACCGGTCTCCCGGATTTAAAATATCACTGTAATAGCAGAAGCCGTCACTGCTCCCGTTTACCGCCCATTTTCCGGTCGCGGAGCTGTAGTTCAGCTGATAAATACTTCCGCTGAAGGCCTTCGCCCGCACGTACACCGGCTGGGAATCCTCGTCATTGGAGATCGTCACACGCTTCGTCCAGTTTGAAAAGCTCTCATCAATGTGCGTCGTCGTCTGATCGCTCAGCTCGATCGTATAGCCGCCCCTCGCATGTGTATAGGTTGTAAAATATGCCATCGCCTCTCCGACGCCCGCCGGCAGTATCAGCAGCACGGCAAGGAGCGCCAGGCAGATATTTAATTTTTTCATACTGCACGCCCTCCTTTACTCGTTCACCGTGTTTTCCTGATCTGCATTTCCAGAAACCGTCTCATTGTCCTTCAGCTGCGACCAGCTCCAGCTTCCGCCCGCTGTGCCGCTGCCGCCCGGCATATCCCCGCCGGTTCCTCCGCCGATCTCCGACTCCACATAACCGAAGTGATTCGTGATGCCGTAGCCGCCGTTCTGGCGTCTGTCATAATCATTTGTAAACTCCACATGCGCAAGCGTCTCCGCCTCAATGGTCACGGTCTGATCCGGATCCGATACCAGCTCATAGCTCGCTCCGGTATAGATCTCCGTGACCGTCACATGCGCCCCCACCGGGATGTTGTCGACCTGCACCCGCTTCTGTCCGGGCGCCTGAAATGCAAGCGTTACCTGATCGCTGTAGACCAGATTCCCGGCGTCGTCCGTCCCCTCGATCAGGAAGACAAACACGGCGTCGCTCGATGTCTCATAAGTTAAAAGTGTCTTTAATATTTCCAGGGAGCCAAACCGTTTCTCGCGCTCCGGCTTTAATGTAATCGTGACATCATCTTTCCACGGCCCGTACTCCGCCGCCGTACCCGCCACTCCGTCAATCGGATCCTTCCCGGGAACCGTCACCAGCTCCGGCAGAAATGTGTAGGTATACTCCGACGTATCCGCCGTGGTCACGATGCTGCTCCCGCCCGCGTCCGTCGCGATGGTTCTGACGTAGTCTTTCGCGTTCTCTTCCCTGGCGATCACAAGATAAAGCCCGGGCTCTAACTGATCCATCTTCTCCCCTGCTTTTCCCGTCCGGTATACCGGCTGATCCGCCGCAGGATCCGGCGTCTCCAGAAGCTCTCCCGCCAGTACGATCGCCGCCGCCTTCTGCGACTGCTCTCTCCAGCCGTCATTGTCAATGTCCGGGTCAATCGTAAGCGAACGATAGGCATCCAGCAGCTCATAGGTATAGCTGTCATAGCCATCCTCTTTTTCCATGGCGGCTACCTTATACAGGTCGATCTCCAGCGAAATCGTCGCGAGATCATCCCTCATGCTCACCTCCTGCGTCGCGTCGCCATCCGGCGCGCCTGCGTCCCCGCAGGGCTCCACCGTCAGGGAACCGGGCTTTCCGGCTCCGCCGGCCTCCGCGGCATTCGGTATCAGCGGCAGCAGCAGAACCATGCCAAACGCAAGCGTCAGCGCCGTCGCCGGCCGCAGCCATTTCTTTTTCATGAACCGTCCCCCCTCTCGTCATTCTTCTTCCGAATCTCGTCTAACAACTCCTGCCCGGATCTCTTCGGGCCTCTTCTGCGATGATAAATCAGCATTAACATCAGTAACAGGAACAGCAGCGGTATCCCGACTGCCGGAATCACAATGTAATTCGGTATCCGCACCGCCTCAGCGGACACCACCACTTCACCGGCCAGGTTCTCGATCCGGTGACCCCGGACCAGCATCCGGTGGGTATTGATCCCATAGGGCGTACACGTCACCAGCGTGCAGTAATCCTTGCCCTCCTCGATCGCCATGTCGTCCACTTCCTCCGGCAGGACGATACGGATCTGATCCACCAGGTATGTCACCGTCTGATCCAGCACGGTCACGGTAAAAATATCTCCCTCCACGATCTGATCCAGATCGGAAAACAGCTTCGCACTCGGCAGTCCCCGGTGCCCGGATAACACGGCATGGGTCCGTTCTCCGCCGATCGGAAGGGAAGAGCCGGGGATATGGCCGACGGCGATCTGAAGCACAGATTCTTCCACGCTGTGATAAATCGGAAGATTCACATTGATCGCCGGGATCTGTATGTATCCCATGATACCGGTTCCCGTGATGTCCAGCGTACTTTCATACCTGGCATATTCCTCATCGGAAAGCTCAAAATTCACTCCCAGCGGAAGCGATGCATTGTAAGCCTGCGCCTCCTCAAATAATACTTCCTTATCCTGATCCGATAAATCTTCCACGGCCTGCGTATACCCTGCAATTGCCTGCGTGGCGTGCATGGAATTCCACCAGTCGCTGACAGTCGGGTAAGAGAGAATCCCTACACCGGCCAGCATGATCACCACCAAAATAATTGTCGAAATCGAAGGTCCCCGCTTCTTTTTTCTCTTTTTTCCGTCCTTTTTCCCCTGTTTTTTCTTCTGCTGTGGGATCTCATTCTCTGATTTTTTCTTTTCCGCCTTCTTATTCTCTTTTTTATCTTTCATAGATTTCCCCACAATCAATTCTAAGACGGTCTTCCTCCGTCTGCCGACGTCCGCCGGATCAAAGATCCGTTGCTCACCGCACACCACGGGAAGGTGTCAGCCTGTGCGGCATAACCGGGGACGGAACCTCCCGTCCCCGGAACTTATGTCCGTGTACTTCTAACCTTATAGATCTTTAAGTATACTATCAGGATTTAACTTTTCCCTTACTCTGCCTTCATGCGCTTCTTGGTTACTAACAGAACGCCTGCAGCCACTACCAGGATACCGCCGATCACATAGAAGATCGTCGTACCGATACCACCGGTGGAGGGAAGGAGGGAACCGGACTGGTTGACAATAGAGGTATCCAGCATATTGTCTGTACCAACCGTCACCTTATCATTATTGGAAGCAAACATCGGTGTCTTTGAAGCATCAAACGTTAAGGTGAACGTAATCGGATCAATCGTATTGTAACCAGGTAAAGTCTTTGTCTCGGTAATCGTGTACTCGCCGGCGCCAAGTCCTTTGAAGGTCACGGTACCATCCGCCTGAACGGTTCCGACAACATTCGTCTCTGTCTTTCCATTCCCCTTCGCAACAACAGAAGTTGTTTTGGTATATTTGATCGTTGTTGAATCATAATCAGCCGTGTTGTCTGTCTCATCATCAGCAACCGTCGGCGCTGTGGTCGTATAGGTGCCGTCCTTTAATTTCCAGTACTCTCCATCCGCAGCTTCCGTAAAGGTCTCTTCTGTTACTAAAACAACGTTTACACCGTTACCGGTTAATGTGAACTCGACTCCCGGGAGGAATTTATTTTTCTCGTCGGTCTTTAAGATCGTTAACTCTGTCGTATAGGTGACAACCTCAATTTCCGGTGTCTCACCGGTCGGGTGTGTCGGGGTCGGCTTATCCGGATTCTCCGGCGGCGTAGTAGAACCGTCACCGCTGTTATTCGGGTCATTCGAATAGGTCAGCTTCACATCATTCGGATTTCCTTCGCCTGCAATGATGGCATTCTCATTTAAGGTAGCCGTGTAGGTCAGTACAACCTCTGTATCCTTTGTAATAGCGCCTACTGCCGGATCTGTCAGAAGGCTCAGCGCTTTCACATCCAGGATGCTGACTTCGATCTCTGTTCCTGTGGTCTCATTATAAGTACCTACGCCTTTATAAAAATACTTTGTAACATCAACACCGTTTACGGTAACCTTGATACTATTCTCTTTATACGTTAAGCCTTTGCTTAAAGTATCCGTAAACTTGTAGTAATATGTCTTGTAATCCGCAATATTGCTCGGCATTGTTCCGGTAATCTCGTAGTTTACCTCATCACCGATTGACGCTTCGTTCGTATCGACCTTGTCATTGCCCTCTACGATTTTCTTGTCAGTAGTCGGAACATCTCCCTTCGGGGTAAAGGTTAAAGTATTATCGACTACCTGAACAACATAAAGCGTATACGGCACATTTGTGCCAGTGAGACTTCCATCCTGATCTTTTACCAGGTAATAACCAGGTGTCAGTCCTGTATATGTGTTTTCGCTACCGGTCCTAATCGGAGTACTTTCTAAATTCGCATACTGCTGAATTACTGCAAGCTGCGCTGTATCCGATGTATTGTCAGTCACTGCTTCAAGTGCCTCTAATACAGAATCTGCAACCTTCTCACCCTTAGTGCCGGTACCATTCTCTCCCCACTTGATATTCGAGAGCACGCCATCCGCATAGTCACCGGTGAAGATCTGATAGATCTCGTATGTGTGTGTTACTGTAGCCGGTGTCTGTGTCTCTCCCTGTGTATCACCTGTTTCCTGTGTGCTATCCACACCTTCAGGCAGATCTGTATTCTCGTTTGCGAATACCGTCGTGCCCATGGCCAGAACCATCACCATTGCCAGTAATAAGCTGGCCAGTTTTTTGATTCGTTTCATAATCACATTCTCCTTTTCTTTTTGATTTTTTATTTCTTTTGGGGTCTGATCTTTTTCAGATCCACATCCATTCAGTTCTAAGAAGCCTTTTTGAACCTCCTTTCCCTGAATTTCTTTCTATACATAAGACCTGCGCCACTTAAGATACATAAGACGCCTGCCACTGTATATGGTGTTGTACCGCTGCCGCCGGTTTTGGGGAGCTCGTAGACGTAGAATTTGTTGTTAAACCCTACATCACTTTGATTTCCCTGGGAAATTGTTCCTTCCGCAACCTTATCATCTGAAAGATCGTTTTTATTCCCACTTTCATTGTCCGCGATTGTAATATCCGTGAAATATTCTACTTTACTTACCTCTGATGTATTATCTGTAATCGTAAGTGCCTGATTACTTTCCGTTATTTCATATCTCGTTCCCTGCGGTAAATATTTTACGATAATATATTCACCATTTTTGAGTGTGAATGTCCCACCGTCCCATATGATCAGATCAGATCCAATTTCTTTTCCAGTCCTATCATATTTTACATAGGCATAATCATCCGGCAGCTTTTTCCCATCCTTTGTAAAATGAACAGTAAATGAAAATTCATCATTATTGTCAACCGTTTCTTCTTTTTCACTGTTGATCTTTGTGACGGTCTTCTCTATTTTCAGATTTCCATAATCATCGTCTGTGGTCTCCGGTGTCAAAGATGATACTGTCGGCAGTGTAAACTGCATCCAGCAGGTAGATCCTGATGCTCCGCGCTCTGTATAGAAAAAGGATAATTTATGTTTTCCTTCTGAACCTTTTTCAAGATAATCCCACAGATTCACATACTCCCCTACCGACGAATGAACTCCGCCGATATCGCAGACCAGCTGATTATCCAAAAACACCCACATATCATCATCGCCAAAGAAGTAATACTCCAACGGACCGACATAATCTTTTGACAGTTCAAATTCCACTACAAAATGCATTCCGAAGTAACTGTTGTGATCCTTACCGTCATCGCTGTATGGAAATATCAGCTTTCTATCAGATTTACTTCCAGGTTCACCCGCTGTAGAACTTCCAGCATAAGCCCTGTTCTCACGATACACATAACTTCCAAATTTAATGTCGTGTCCATCGGTTCCAAAAGATTCCGCTGAATCCATCGGCCAAAAGTCATTTGTCCAAATATGTGTATGAGTAGTAGTCTCATTCGGGCTGGGATGCCCAAATGATTCAAGCCCGGTTGCCCCTGTACCATTCACAGCAGTCAGCGTATACGTATCACCACTACGGAGGAATTTCAGCGTATACTCTCCATTATCATAAGCTGTCTTTCCTGTTGCACCGCCTTCGTTAAACAGCTTCGGTGCATTGACATTGGGAGCGTATTGTATTTTTCCATCTGACGACAGTCCAGTTACCAGTCCGAATGTACATCCTTTATAAGAACCTGTTACTGTAGGATGGAGTGCCTGTGTTCCATTAAATTTATTTAACAGATTTCCATTCCACAGATTCTCTCCCATGCTGGTTCCTGTATTTACATTTCCGACAGCCAGCTTTGTACCTGAACCGGAATAATTTCCCGGACTGTTGATTCCCGCCTCCTTTGTATATGCATAATATAATGTACTATTGTTCTGTTTTCCAGTCTGTGTAGTCCCAGTCGTTTTATTTTCTATCGCATCGCTCACATTCGTATATAGCCGGCCGCTGGTGATATCATAATCATAAAACGCTGCTTTAAAATCCGGTTCAGCGGTCGATACATCGTATACGAAGCGCATGACTGACTGATCATCAATAAAAATATATCCCGAACTGCTGCCCGGTGTAGCAGTACCTGATACCGATCTGTTCGTAAAATGGAGATCTGTACTGTACGTATAAATATCCCAGTCGCCTCTTTCTACACTTTTCGGATCTCTATCTTTCTTCAGCACCCAAATCTCTTTTAAATCATAATTTTTGTTTTCAACCAGTGCGTCCATGTATTTGATACTCGGCGCCTTAATATACTCAAATGGTCTGGATACATACACTTCTGTCGGCGTAACGGTCGTCAGAACCTTTCCATTATCGTCAACATAAATATTTTTAATCGGATTGCCATTTGGTGATACATCCTTTCCCTTTCCATTCACCGGCAATTGTTTCTTGTCATCATTCGGCTTTTTGCTGGTATCAATTACTGGCAGCGCATTTGTACCCGTAGTATTCAAAATATTAAGGTTTGCATAATACTGTACCGTAAATTTCGGATTGGGCTGGTTACTTTTTGCACCAAGCGCCAGCACTTGGCTGTTCAAATGGTATTCCTGCGTATCACTCTGACTGTCCCCGCTCATCGTAATCTCACCAAGCGGTTTTACTGCTGTCTGTTCGGGCAATTCCATCGCGGAAATAACGATTTCTTTCTCTAAAAGTAAATCCTCATTTATCATCGTCCCCGGCTTACGATCCGTTTCGTTATCCTCTGAACCCGTATCTTCGTCCCCGGCTCCTGCTTCCGGCCCTCCTGCTGCTTCCTGATCCTCCGATCCGCTTTCCGACCCGTTCTGATCGGTCACATCTTCCGATTCGTCCGTTTCCTCATCGGTTGTCTCTTCAACCTCTGTTTCTTCGCTATCCTCCTCGTCGTTTACAATGTCCTCTTTGCCATCCACAACGCCTTCTTCCCCGGCAGCTTCTGCCTGCGAAGCATCTGCCGTCATCCCAAGAGAGACTACAGCCACACCTGCTTCTTCATTCGCATAGAGTGTATAAGACGCCGCCTCAGACACTGTCTCAGGTTCCACATCCTCCAAATTTGTTCTCGGTGTAATCTTTGCTGTCACCTCGCATTCGGAAAGATCCAGTTCATCTCCGCCATATGTAAGGGAATATGAAATAACCTGCACCATCAGCAGCTCACTCGCGCTATCCTTTGTCCTCACATAATTCTCCACAGTCTGATATTCTGTCGAATCCTCTCCCAGGATCTCAACCTGAAATTCCAGTTTCTGATTATCAGCTGTGTTCACGCCATCTGTATCATCCGCTGTATTCTCACCATCTTCTGCAATTTTTTCTTCCGATGACGCATCCCCTGCGGTCTCCTGATCAGCAGATGACTCTGTATTTTCTACGGAGGCATCCTTTTCCCCATTTTGTGATCCTGCTAATGCATCATCCGCACTCTCATCACTGTCTGTATCTGTTTCGCCGGTTTCCGTCTCATCACCAGCGTTCTCTTTTCCGCCTTCAGAATCTTTATTGGCCTTACCCGTTATTCCGAATTTCTCTCCATCCGCCCTCGTCGCCTCTCCCTCTATATGGAAGGTGATTCGAAATGCATCATCCTTATAATCGAAAGTTCTCGATATATAGATGGAGGAGCTTCCCTCCTCCGCGGTTACGGGCTCTTCCTGCCCATAACCGATTGCGATCTCAGAAAAGCTCTCCATCTGAAACGTCGTGCTGTTGTTCTCTGCCCTGCTGCCATCCAGCTTCTCGGTGCCTTCATCTGCGAAGTGCACAATCGTGATCGGGCTGCCGTCCGCCAGACCGTCCTCGTCGAGGAACTGTATCATCAGCGTCACCGGGCTCTTCGGCTCGATCTCCACACCATCCAGGTAGAAACCAACCTTTAAGAGTGCTCTCATGGAAGCATTCTCATCTTCCACTGCTTCCTGATATTCCGCTTCCCGCTGTGCGTAGTGCTCCCCATCCGTGTCCGGGGTGATCTGCTCCGCAATAAACTCCGCCTCCTCCGGGATCTCCGCATCAGCGCCAAAGATCGCCGTGATCGTATATCCTTCTCCCTGGAAGACACGGGTATATTCTGTCGGTTCCGCTTTCTCTTCCTCTTCTTCTATCTCATACCCGCAGATCAGGTTCCCTTCCTCGTCGTAGCAGTCCTCGCTGTGCACATGATCCTGCATACCCTCATATCCACAGATCAGCTCGCCGTTTTCATCGTAGCAGCGTCTGTCATGCTCATGATCCCTCGCATCCTCAAAGCCGCAGATCAGCTCGCCGTTTTCATCGTAGCAGCTGATATCATGCTCATGTGATCTCTTCCTCTTCTTCTATCTCATACCCGCAGATCAGGTTCCCTTCCTCGTCGTAGCAGTCCTCGCTGTGCACATGATCCTGCATACCCTCATATCCACAGATCAGCTCGCCGTTTTCATCGTAGCAGCGTCTGTCATGCTCATGATCCCTCGCATCCTCAAAGCCGCAGATCAGCTCGCCGTTTTCATCGTAGCAGCTGATATCATGCTCATGTGATCTCTCCGTCACATGTCCGCAGATCAGTTTTCCTTCCTCGTCGTAGCAGCTGTCATCATGCTCGTGTGCTTCAAATCCACAGATCAGATTCCCTTCTCTGTCATAGCACCGGTCACTGTGAATATGCTCCTGCTCTTCCTCCGGTGCGAACTCGCAGATCAGTTTTCCTTCTTCGTCGTAGCAGCTCTCGTCGTGCTCATGGCCTTCCAGTTCGCAGATCAGGTTCCCTTCTTCATCGTAGCAGTCGTCTCCGTGTACATGTACCGGCTCCTCGTCCACTGCAAATTCACAGATCAGGTTACCGTCTTCGTCATAGCAGCTATCGTCGTGCTCATGCTCCGGCGCTTCCGTTGTCTCGGTTGTTTCAATCGCTTCCGTCGCCTCGGTCTCCGCCGGCTCTTCTGTCGGCTCCGGGTTTAATCCCGCGACCTCGTCCCCGGTCAGCTCAATGGTCCGGAAGCATTCCGCGGTGTGCATATGCTCGTTCAGTTCGAAGGTTCCGCAGATCAGGAATCCGTTTTCATCCTGGCAGTTCTCATCATGCGTGTGCGGGATCTGCTCTTCTTTTCCGCAGACCAGCGTCTCCACCGTCTCATAGCAGCTCTCGTCGTGCGTATGTCCGGTTCCCTCTTCGATCGTGCAGGTAAGCGTCTCATTCCATGTATAGCAGTCATCCGAATGGGTATGTTCTTCCATTCCACAGATCAGCTGAGGCTCAGCCGGTACCACAGGCACTTCCGCCGCGGGAGCTTCCACAGGAGCTTCGCCCTCCGCCGCCCCTTCCACCGGCTCCGCCGGCGCCACGGGCTGTACCGCCTCCGGCACGCTGTAGCACGCGTCTGTATGTGTATGCTCTGCAAGTGCGCAGATCATATCTCCCTGTTCTTTTGTATAGCACTCTTCCGAATGCACATGCCCGGTCGTCTCTTCCAGTCCGCAGACCAGCCGCTGTTCTCTCAGCCAGCAGCTGTCGTCATGCGTGTGAGCTTCAATCTCCGGCAGCTGGCATACAAGCACGCCGTTCGCGTCATAACAGTCTTCATTGTGCTTGTGCAGCACGTAATCCGAATACAGGCAGACCAGCCTGTTCTCCGCATCATAGCAGCTCTCGTCATGTACGTGAACCTGCAGCTGGCAATCCAGCACCTGATCCCTGTGGATCATCGCCTGCCCCTGTCTGATCAGTACATAAAAGGTCCCGACCGTAACCACAATGGCAAGGCACAGTACGATTGACAGCCAGCGATGATTGTTACGCCGGTCACGTATGAACTTTGCAGCCTGATCAAAAATCGAGTTTCCCATTTTGCCGCTTCCTTCCTTAAATAAATGTATCTGTTTATTTCACTGCCCCGATCCCGCCGAGAGGCCAGACACGGAACAGAATCCTTCCGACTACCAGCTCGCTTCCGATGCACCCGACCGCCGTGTTCCTGCTGTCGATGGAAGTCGCCCGATGGTCTCCCATCACAAACACCTTCTCATCCGGCACCTGATACGGAAGTGTGATATTGCAGTCGCCAAACGCTTTCTCGGAGATATACGGTTCATCCAGCATCTCGCCGTTGACAAAGACATTGCCGTCCTCGTCGATATCCACCCAGTCTCCCGTGACCGCGATCACCCGCTTCACCAGAATGTTATTGTTATAGTAAAAGGCGATCACATCTCCTGTCGTATAATCGGAACTGTTCATCGCCACCACGATATCTTTATCCTGCAGCGTATCCGTCATGGATGTGCCGCTGATCTGCAGCACCGGAAACACCAGCACCGCGATGATCACTGCAACCGCCGCCACCACAAGGAGCGAAAATACGGTGCTCCGAAGCACGCGGCCGTATCGATTCTTATACTGCTCTCTCTGAAGCTCTGCCTCTATCTGCTCGAGTGTAGGAATCCTGATCTCTTTACTTTCCATAGTATCCGATCCCCTTACTTACCTTAATCTGAAATTCCGGATCCTCGCCTGACGTCCCGCAGGCAGTGTCCGGGACAGCTTCACTTTATCCCTGGCCAGCGGTACCTTTGATTTTGGCACGTTGTCCGCCCACTCCGGAATCGTCGGCTCTTCCTCCACCTCCGGCCAGTAGGGCTTTCCGGTGCGCTCCTGCGGATTCAGCCTCACCTCGACGACCTCAACCACCCGCGTCTCGACCTCCGCCGTATCCGGCTGTGTCTGTGCCTTCCTCTGCGTCTCTTGCGCAGCTGTCTGCATCGGCTCCGGCTCTGTCAGGGCTGCAGCCCGCACCGGCTCTGATCCTGTATTGATCGAAGGAGGCGTCATCCTCCCCGCCGTCTCTGCCTTCACCGCGTTCACCAGATTCTTGACCGGCTTCTGCGGAAGATCCACCACCTTCTTTACTGGTTGTTTCGGCAGATCTGCTGTATTTCTTAACGGCTCCTGCGGGATAACGGTCTGATTCTCCGACATTTCCCGTGTCGCCTCACCTGTTATCATTTTTGATTCCGGCTCCGGCACTGACACATCCGCTTTCGGCTCCGGCACTGATACATCCGCAATCACCTCTGGCACCGGCACATCCGCAATCGCTTTCGGCTCCGGCATCGGCGCATCCACGATCGTCTCCTGTCTCTGGGACAGGTTCACAACTCTCTTTAACACCGTCTCCTGCGATACCTGCATCACATTTCTCGTCTGATCCTGCGCCAGGCTAACCGTCCGGGTCAGCACCGGCTCGTGATCCAGATAACCGTTCAGCTGACTGCCCTGGAGCATCTTCACATTGTGCAGATACTGATCCGCAGCCCTCTGCGCCGCCTCAAATATTCCATTCAGCCTTAAGGACGCTTCCGCTATGGATCCCGCGTCCGCCAGCTCGATCTCACGCTTCTTCTTCTCTGCCTGAAGAGAATCTCTCAGCTTATGTATCTGTTCATCCTTCTGATCCAGGCGCTTCCTCAGACGCTCATAATTCTCTTCCAGCTGGCTTAACTGCTCTGTCGTCTCTGTCAGCTGTGCTCTCAGCTCATCCGCTTCCTTTGCCTGTGCAAGTAACAGCTGAAGGAGTTCCCGTCGCCCCAGCTTGTGAAATTCTTTATCTGTCATGGTACCGGCTCCCCTGCATCATATCTCTACCGCGTATTCGGCGTCTATTCTTTCCTTATTCTATAATAGTACTGCTTCGGAAAAAAATCAACCACCTGTCCTGCCTAAATGATGCTCTGTAGTTATATCTATGCGGTCAGATGAACGGATATCCGGCAATCTGCCTGATCCTCCTCCCGGTTTTTCACTTTACACCCGTATTATAATATGCCGACAGTCAAAGGAAGGAACAATAAACAGGTTTTTTGACGGTAATTTTTGATTTTTTTGAGATGTTTTTCTATAATATCTCCTTGAATTCCCCCCTTTATCCATGCTATGTTTATTACAACAATATATTTTACAAACAGGAGGTACGCATGCGAGAGAAAACGATTTACCCGGATTTTTTTACCAGGGCGGATTACAAAAAGGATCCGCCGGATGTGACGGAGCGAAAGATCGCTGCGCTCATCGACGCGATGACCATCGAGGAAAAGCTTAGCCTGCTCGGCGGCGGAAATGAGCCTGCCTGCAAGGGCAAGATCGGAAATGCCGGCTATCAGCCGGGCGTGCCGCGGCTCGGGATCCCGGAGGCCGTGATGTATGACGGACCTGCGGGCGTCACCGGCATCGTGGAGACGACCGGGCTGCCGCAGCCGAGCCTGCTCGGCTGTACCTGGGATGATGAGATGGCTTATCGGTTCGGCTGCGTCGCCGCTTCTGAAAATGCGGCCTGCTCCGGGAATTATCAGCTGTCCCCGCAGGTGGATACCGTACATACGCCCCATTTCGGACGCAATAAGGACATGAAGGGCGAGGACAGCTATCTCGTCGCGCGGATGTCGACCGCCGAGACCAGGGGCACGCAGGATCAGAACGTGATCGCCACGGTGAAGCATTACGCGGTGGCCAATACCCCGGCTTCCCCGATGGGCGGGATTGACAACCGCATCGACGAGCAGACGCTGCACGAGACCTATCTCCGCCCGTTCGAGGAATGCATCCGCGAGGGAGGTACGGGCAGCCTGATGACGTCATACAACAAGGTGAACGGCTCCTATTCCTCAGACTCGAAGGACTTAAACATCGAAATCCTGAGGAATCAGTGGGGCTTTCAGGGGAGCCTGATGTCCGACTGGGGTTCGGTTCACACCTTTACGTTAAGCCAGGGCACGGATATTGAGATGCCGCATCCCGCGTACAATGACACGAACCGCGTCATGAAAAACATCCGCCGCGGACGCTTAAGCTGGGAGCGCGTGGATGAGGCCGTCCGCCATGTCCTTTGGGGAATGGCTTCCGTCGGTCTGCTCGGGCTTACCCGCTTTGATGAAAACGGCAGCGCAATGGAGGATCCGGAGCGGACGCTTCCCATTCAGATGGAGTGGCGCTATGAGGAAGAGGTACGGAACGGCCTTTTGGAGCGCAATGCCGCTGTAGCAAGAGACATTTTAAAAGAGGGAATCGTCCTTTTAAAAAATGAGAACGCCTTACCGCTGTCCGACGCCTCCGGCGAGGTCGCACTGATCGGCCTCGGTGCAAAATATCCGGTCTGCGGACAGATGCAGGAGCGCAGCTACGGCAGGCTCGCAGCAATGTGTTCCGGCGCAGAGGCTTATGAGCAGGAAACCGGCCGCAGGGTGACGCCGCAGGCGGGGATTGATTTTGCAGGCGAGCCGATTCCGGCGGAATATCTCTATCTGGATGCGGAATGTACGACAAATGGCGTTGACCATTTTTATGGTATCCGCGAAGAGGACCGCGCGCTCGGCGTCACCGCAGGCGGGCCCGGCGGAATGGGCGCTGCCTTTATGGGGATGGAAACATTAGACGAGGACGGCGAACGCGTCAGCATGATGGTCGGCAGGTGGGCGGAGCAGGATGATTCCGGCTTCACACCGGATCAGATCGGAACCCGCTGTGCGACCGACCCGTATATCTGTTTTACGACTGGCACAAAGAACTATCGGAATTCTCCTGACGGCGGCATTCCCGAAGGCTCCGCCGGAGCGGCGTTTCCAAACGGCTCCTATACCTGGAAGACTTATCTGAAAGCTCCGGAGACGGGCGAGTACCGGCTGAAGCTGCACTGTATCGGCGGAAACGCACGGTTTTTAATCCAGATCGACGGAGAGTGGAGGCAGGTCGCGGAGAGCTGCACGCGTGAGAATACCCAGTGGCCATGGGATACGGTGATCTGCACGCCGACCGGTATGGGGATCAACAGCAAATCCTTTACCCTGACGGCCGGAACCGTCTATCCGCTGCTTGTGTACGCGGAGCATACCGTCGTCGGCAAGGATTTACAGCTTGCGGCTGCCTGGACGAAGCCTTCTTCCCTGAAAAAGAATTATGACGATGCGCTTGCGGCTGCCGCTGCCGCGGACACGATTCTGTTTTACGCGGTAAACAGCAATGAGAATGAGCATATGTTTGATTCTCTCAAGAATGGTCCGAAACCGGACATCGGGCTCGCCGCCGAGCAGGAACAGCTGCTCCTGGACGTCGCGGCTGCCAGAAAGCCGGGCGCGAAGCTCGTTGTGATCCTCCAGACCTCGTCGACGCTCGCGATCGGTTCCTGGGCGGACCGTGCGGACGCCATCATCACCGCATATCAGGGCGGACAGGAGGGAAGCCGTATGGTGATGCAGGCGCTGACCGGCAGGATCAATCCCTCCGGCAAGCTGACGCAGACCTGGCCCGCAAGGAGCGAAGACACGCCGGTCACCGACACACCGGAGCATTTTGCGGAGCGTTACTGCGGAGTGGAGATCGCAGGGAAAATGCGCACGCATCTGACCGAGGGTATTTTCTTCGGTTACCGCTGGTATGATAAATACAATGTCACGCCGCTCTACCCGTTCGGTCACGGCTTAAGCTATACGACCTACCGCTATGACAATCTCTCCGTCACACCGGATGGCGAGACATTTGTCGTGCACCTGGATGTCACAAATACCGGAGAACGCGCCGGCGATGAAATCGTGCAGGTATATCTCGGAAAAGCGGACGTCCCGGCCTATGTACAGATGGCGGAAAAACAGCTGGCCGGTTATCTGCGCGTGAACAATCTCGCACCGGGCGAGACGAGGAGCATCGCGATTCCGGTGGACGAGCGCGCGCTTTCCTACTGGGATATCGCCTATCCGCTGCAAAAACGCCCGGACGGCACTAAGGATAAATGGCACCGCGCGGTCGGGAAACGGCAGATCTTTGTCGGCGCATCGAGCCGCGATATCCGTCTGTCGCAGGAGATTACCGTGGAATAAACAACGGACGGCACACTTCGTGAACTGTCCGATCTGATAAAAAAGCTGCACCTGTGATTCGTCTCACAGATGCAGCTTTTTTCATATCCTCTGTCATCCCGGGATACTTCCCGGGCTGCCGGGATGCTGTCCCGGCAATCTTCCTCCTGTCTTACCGCAGGCACTCCTGAAGCACCCTCATACACTCCTTGATATCGATCGGCTTCGGAATATGCGCATTCATACCGCATTCGATGCAGTGCTGCGCATCGTCCGAGAACGCGTCCGCTGTCATCGCGATAATCGGCAGATCCCTGTCCGGATGACTGGATGCGCGGATCGCGAGCGTCGCGTCGTAACCGTTCATCACCGGCATACGGATATCCATCAGAATCGCGTCATAATATCCGGGCTCTGACGCCGTAAACATATCCAGGCAGATCTTACCGTTCTCCGCGCGTTCGAGTACGAGCCCCATGGTCTCCAGGATCGCGCTTGCAACCTCCCAGTTGATATCCATATCTTCCGCAAGAAGAATGCGCTTTCCGTTGAAATCAACCTCTTGTTTTTCCGCCTGTTCCGGTTTCTGATCAATCCCCTCCACATACTGCTTCAGGCTCTCATACAGCGTGGACTTAAACAGCGGCTTGGCGATAAATCCCTCGATCGAAAGACTTGCCTCCTCCTCAATGTCGCTCCAGTCATACGCGGAAATCAGGAAGACCGGCAGACCTCGTCCCACACGGTTCCGGATCTCATTGATCGTCTGTACGCCGTCCATTCCCGGCATCTTCCAGTCAACCAGCACAAAATGATAACCCTTCTCCGTGCCGAAGTTCTCCTCGATCATCTGCACCGCTTTCCTTCCGTCTGTCGTCGCATCCGCATGAGCGCCGAGCTCCTCCAGATTCGCGACGGCACTGTAGCAGAGCATTTCATTGTCATCCACGACCAGGATATTCCAGGGCGGAAGCTTCTGTTCCTCCTCGTCGCCCGCCCGCTTCATATCTATGACAATATGGAAATCGCTTCCCTCACCTTTTTTGCTCTTCAGCTCGATGGTTCCGCCCATCATCTCCACGATTCTTTTAGTGATCGCCATCCCAAGGCCGGTTCCGGTGATATGCGCCACCTGCTCCGTCTCCTCTCTGGAGAACGTGTCCCAGATCTTCTGCTGAAACTCCTCAGACATCCCGATTCCGGTATCCGTCACTCTCAGATGCGTCCGCACATAGTCTTCTCCTTTCGGAGACGCCTCCTGGTATACATGAACGTCAATCCGCCCGTCTTCCTGGGTAAATTTTATCGCATTGGAGAGCAGATTCAGCAGGACCTGATTTAAGCGTACGCCGTCGCAGCAGACGCGTTCGGAAGAAATATCCTGAATGAAGATATCAAAGTTCTGCTTATGCTCCTTTACCTGCGGCTTCATGATGCTCACAATGTCGTCCATGGTATCGCGAAGCGAGATCGGCACGACATTCAGCGACATCTTGCCGCTCTCAATCTTGGACATATCGAGCACATCGTTGATCAGCCCCAGCAGATGCTTGCTGGACAGGCGGATCTTGTCCAGACAGTCTTCCACGCGCACGGAATCCGAAAGATTTCGCAGGGCGATCTCCGTCATGCCGATGATGGCGTTCATCGGGGTCCGGATGTCATGGCTCATGCTTGAGAGGAAAGCGCTTTTTGCCATATTGGCGCGCTCCGCTTCATGCCTGGCCGTATCCAAATCCCGCATCTGCTGCTGCGACATCCGGTAGTACAGAACGAAAATCGTCGAGAGCGTCACAAGAATGACAAGCGCCGACGAGATCATGATCATCGTGCGCACCGTATCCAGCCTGGTAATCGACGCATCGATCACGCCGCTCGGCATAATCGTGATGATATACCAGTCCGTATTCTCGGAGATCGGCGAGCAGTACAGATAATTCTCCACCCCCGACACATACATCCTCGCAGAATAACTCGTTCCCTCCCTCATGGCTGTCTGCAGCTCTTTTGCATATTCGCTGCCGCTCTTTTTATTCGTGTCGTCGACAACCGTTTCCAGCCGCTCAAAATAGCTCTGCGCGTACTCTCCTACATTGCGGATGACGAAGCTTCCCTTCTCGTCAATAATATGGGAATACACCATCCCGTCATCCGAATTTAAGAACATCGCTTCGTTGAGATACTCCATCGGGATTGCAATCAGAAGCGCCACGCTTGTTTTCCCGCTCTTCATCGGATACTGCGCCGCTCTTCCGAGCACCAGCACCCGTTCACCCGCCTCATCCGTCCCCCGCAGCACAAGGCTTTCCGACCGCTCCAGGGTCTCTTTGGCATGTTCGTTTCCCGTCAGCGTCAGGTCACTCCCATATACCTGTTCGTAATTGCCTTCCACGTCCAGAAATCCCAGATTTGAAAAATTCCTGACCTCCGCACTGATCTGCAGCTCTTCCGTCATGGCTTCCGTATACTGCTCCATCGGCGGGGTGCGCATAATGATCCCATCCACCTGCTGCAGCCTGAGGCTGATCAGAGAACTGAACTTCTGCCTGAGCTGTATATTCATCTCTTCCATATAGATCCTGCTGATCTCGGAAATTGACTCCTGTGTCTTATGGCCCATAAATAAGGTCAGCCATAAAAACACAACGATGCAGATCAGAATCATAATGAAAAAAGTACGCCGGAAAAAAAACGTTTTTTTCTTATCCATTTATATCAATCCTCCGGGTACTATACCTTTGCGCTGTAATACATAACAATATTAAACTTACAGTCCGTAAGCATGGAAAATATCTCTGAGCTCACACCTCCTTTATCCGTGGAGAGCTCACTCGTCACAAAATCGAACTGAAGTTCGTTGTGCTCCCGGTATTTAAAATAGAGATTGTCGAACGCGTCCACCAGCCTGCACATCTGGGTATAGACCGAGATGCTGTTGCCGGAAATACGATCCGGATAACCGCTCCCGTCAAACTTTTCATGGTGATGCATGCACATATCGGAACAGATCTGCACAAAATACTCGCAGTGTCTGGAGTTGTTGAGCCTGACAATGTCCACTCCGTGTATGGCGTGGCTCTGGTACATCTCATTGTCCGTCTCGTCGCGCTGCGCCTTCATGGCCGGCAGCATCATAAATCCGATATCGCAGAAAAACGCCGCGCGGCTGATGATCTCAATCTGCTCGCGGCTTAAGTTCGCGCCGCTTGTGACCGCCGAATACTTGCTCAGCAGGATCTTCATCAGGTCCGCCATCCGCTTGTAATGTCCGGAATCTTTTTCTTTTCCCGCGTTTGTGAGGTATTTTTTGTAAGTCTCCTCAAGACGCGTGATATATTCGCTGGTCTCCGCGATATCCTCCTCCGAGACGTCCCGGTAGGACACGACGCCCATCTTGGCCTTTAACCTGCGCACCAGCTCCGCCTTGTCAAACGGCTTGCGGATAAATTCGGCGGCATTCAGCTCCACCGCTTTTTCGACGTTCTCCTTCGTGGCGTCCGCGGTCATCAGAAATACCGGAAGCCCGGTGATCCCGTTCTCCTGCATCAGCCGCATCACGTCAAATCCGCCCATCACCGGCATGGTGACCTCCATCATCACCCCGTCCACTCCCGGCTTCGCGCTCTTAATCATCTCTAACGCCGCGTATCCGTTATCCGCCTCCAGAACCTGAAATTCGTTCGAAAGAATATTTTTTAATGTATTTCTGTCGGATTCCGAGGAATCCACCACCAGAAGTTTTTTCAAATCATCCGCCATACCAAAAGCCTCCTTTACCTGTTAGTCCTTAATCCAGTCTCTCTTGATGATAATGTCCATGGAGGCTTCAAATGCCTTCATCACCTTGGGATTAAACATGCCGCATTCCCCATTGTTAATCATCCGCACCGCTGTCTCATGGTCGAACGCTTTCTTGTAAACGCGCTCTGCGGTAAGCGCATCATACACGTCCGCGATCGCGACTGCCTGCGACCAGATTGAGATCTCTTCCCCTTTTAAGCCATCCGGGTATCCCCTGCCGTCCCAGCGCTCATGGTGATGCCTGCAGATATCATAACTATAATTGTAAATCCCCTGTTCCATAATATCCGGCACTTCCTGCAGGATCTTGCAGCCCTCGACCGTATGCGACTTCATGATCTCGAACTCTTCCTTCGTCAGTCTGCCGGGTTTATTTAAAATGCTGTCCGGTATCATAATCTTGCCCACATCGTGCAGGATGGAGGACATGCAGATCTTATCGATCTCCTCCTCCGGCAGATGATATTCCGGAAACATCTCGCTTACTTTATTCATCAGAATCCTGGTCAGCCCGGAAATCCGCTTGACGTGCTCTCCGGACTCACCGTCACGGAACTCAATCACGGTGGCCAGCGTCTCAACCATGGAGCGGTTCACGCGGTTTAAGCGCTTGACCTGCTTCGCTACAATGCTTTCCAGCTCGTTTCTATGTGCATACAGCTCAATGACGTTGTTGATCCGGTGGCTCAGGAAATGCGCCATAAACGGTTTTGAGATAATATCCACCGCCCCGAGATGATACCCCTCAAGGAGCATCTCCTCACTGTTCGCAGCGGTAATCAGAAAGACAGGCGTCGTCTGAATCCTGCCGTTATCATTCATCTTCTGAAGAACCTCAAGGCCGTTCATCTTCGGCATAAGCAGGTCAAGCAGAACAGCCGCGATATTGTCATGGCTCTCCATGACCTCTAACGCCTGCACGCCGTCCACCGCTTCCAGAATCTCATAGTCATTCTTAAAGATCTCAGCCAGAATCTCGCGGTTAATCTCGATATCATCCACTATCAGTATCGTTTTATCTTTATCCATCTGCCCCTCCACCGCAATATAACGCCTCTACTGCATGCTCTTCTCAATGCACTCGATTATCTGCTTCTGTACCGGCAGAATCTCCACAAGCGCCGCACGGGCCTCTTCCGGCTTCCCTGCGCGCAGCAGATCCGTAATCGCCGTATATGCGGAATAGATCGGCGTGATCGACAGATTCCCTGCCGTCCCCTTGATCGCGTGTGCCTTCTCCACAAGAGCCTCACATTCTTCCGGCGCAAAATCCGCCGAAATCTCGTAATTCCCGATCGTCTTCGTAAATGTTCCGAGCAGTCTCGTATAAAGCGACTCATTCCCGCCCAGACGGTTCATTCCCTCACTTACATTTACCCCCAGTCCTTCCAGTTCCTCAAACAAGCTCATCAGAGACACCTCCTGTATTATCCTTCTCTTTCATCAGATGGCCAGACAAAGCCATCCGGCTTTTGCATGGCAACACCTAATTCAGTCTACCATATTTCCCGTAAATTTTCAATCACATGGGAAAAGTTTTATGGAAAACGCGACTGTGATCTGTTACAATATATAAAATACCTGAAGCGGAGGGAGCCATGTCAGAAAAACACACCAGAATCCGACAAATTATCCTGTTTGTAATTCCGTTTTTTTGCGGAACCTACGGCCTGTACCGGCTGGAGCACGAGTCGCTGATCGATTCCATGTTCTCAAGTATCTGTATGTATCTGATGAACTACGGGGACAGCGCCCCGAATCTGTTTGTGGAGTTTGCGCGGTGGACGGCTCCCCTGATGACGGCCAGCGGCATCATCCTCGCCCTCTCCACCCTGCGCGCCAGATGGCACAATTATCTGAAATATCTGCGCGGGGGCAGCGTCGCGGTCTACGGCAGCAAAAAAGAGACCGACGATGTGCTCGCGGCCTTAGGCTCCCGGGGCATCGAGGGAAAAGACACGTTTCTGCGCGCCAGCCGCTATATCCTTCTCGGCGACGAGGAGTTTAACGTTTCATTTTATCTGGAAAACCGCAGCCGTCTCGAGGGAAAGCCCGTCTGCTTAAAATGCCGTTCTCTGCGGGCGCAGACCGCGATCGGCGGCGATTTAAAGCTGTTTTCACCGTGCGAGACGGCGGCCAGGCTCTTCTGGAAGCAGGCCAGACTCGCAGAGGATGTCCGCCGCGGCGAAGAACTTTCAATTGTAATTCTCGGTTTTGGCACGCTTGGAGAAGAGCTGATTACCTGGGGGCTTCTCGACAATATTTTTTCTCCGACCCAGAAGCTGTCCTATCATATTTTCGGCGACGGCAGAGAATTTTCCTGCATGCATTATGAGCTTTCTTCGATCACAGACCCTGTGATTTTCCACGACGAGCCCTGGTTTGAGGCGATTCCCCTGCTGCGCGGGGCCGGGCGGATCATCGTGTGCGAGCAGGAAGCCCAGACGGAGCTGCTGCGCGATCTGTTATCCACGCTGCCTGGCCAGACGCTTGACGTGTTTTTATCCGAGGACACGCCGCTTGACTTTTTCGAGGAACAGGAACGGCTGCGCGCATTCTGCTGGGAGGACGAGGCGTTAAAGCTCACCAATCTTCTTGAGGATGACTTAATCGAGCTCGCAAAGCGCATCAACCTTCGCTACGCCCATCTGTATAACCAGGTGGAGGAAACGGACGCCGTCAAGGAGGCGGAGTGGAAAAGCCTGGATTCGTTTACCCGCTATTCGAATATCAGCTCCGCGGACTATCACGAGATCCGGCTGCAGATGCTGAAAGACCTGGGAATCCCGGCGGATTATGCGGCGCTGCCGCCGGATGTGCTCGAGCTGCTCGCCGAGCTGGAGCATATCCGCTGGTGCCGCTATCATTATCTGAATAACTGGAGCTGCGGGATTCCCGAAAACGGGGCCGCGAAGGATAAAAAGAAGCGGATTCACCGGGATTTAATCCCCTATGACCAGCTGACCGAAGCGGAAAAGCAGAAGGACCGCGAGACGATCGAAACGCTGATGTCGGT
This sequence comes from uncultured Roseburia sp., assembly GCA_947642555.1. Lineage (GTDB taxonomy): Bacteria > Bacillota > Clostridia > Lachnospirales > Lachnospiraceae > Roseburia. The sequence continues at coordinate 41,078 of CANRSX010000027.1, forward strand.
GGATGTGAGCCTGTAATAACAAACGCCGACACGCTTCGCGGACCGGCTTATAGTAAAAAGGAGCCGTCCGGCTCCTTTTTACTGCATCCCGTCACTCCACGGAGATCACTTTATAGTCCTGCTCCTCCACAGCCTTCGTCAGCGCCTCGTCGGAAATCTCTCCGTTAAGGGTGAGCACCGCGGTGCCTGCCTCATGGCTGACCGCAGCCTCCGCGACCTCCGGCAGCGCCTCTAAGCACTTCTTTACGCGCGCCTCGCAGTGTCCGCACATCATTCCCTCAATCTTCATCGTTTTTGTCATGGCCTCATTCTCCTTTTCTTTGTTCACAGCCTGTCTGCGCCTGTCTTTTGACGCGTCATATATTTTGATCAGATTTAAGCGCAGCGCGTTTGTCACCACGCAGAAACTGGACAGACTCATCGCCGCCGCCCCGAACATGGGGTTTAACTGCCAGCCGGTCAGCGGGATCCATACCCCTGCCGCAAGCGGAATTCCGATCACGTTGTAGAAAAACGCCCAGAACAGGTTCTCATGGATATTTTTTAAGGTCGCACGGCTTAAGCGGATCGCCGCCGGAACGTCGGAAAGAGTGCTCTTCATCAGAACTACATCCGCCGCATCAATCGCGATATCCGTACCCGCGCCGATCGCAATCCCGATATCCGCCCGTGTGAGCGCCGGGGCGTCATTGATGCCGTCCCCGACCATGGCAACCTTTCCCTTTTCCTTCAGGCCGCGGATCACCTGCTCCTTGCCGTCAGGAAGAACGCCTGCGATCACCTCGTCCACGCCCGCCTGCGCCCCGATGGCCTTTGCCGTCCGCTCGTTGTCGCCGGTGAGCATCACGACGCGGATCCCCATATTCTGAAGCTCCTTTACCGCGCGCGGGCTGTCCTCCCGGATCACGTCCGCCACCGCGATCACGCCGAGCAGCTTTCCTCCTTTTGTAAAGAAAAGAGGCGTCTTACCCTGTCCGGAGAGTGCTTCCGCCCGCGTTTTCACCGCTTCCTCCACCTGCGTCTGCGTGAGGATAAAGGCGAGATTTCCGCCCGTCAGCGTCTCACCGCCGCACACCGCGGTAAGGCCGTTGCCCGGCAGCGCGGTAAAGTCTGTGACCGCTGCGTCCTCGGGCGGAAGGAAGCCGCTCCCGGCTGCCCTGCGCTCCTTCGCATATCCCAGCACCGCCTTTGCCAGCGGATGCTCGCTCTTCTCCTCGAGCAGCGCCGCATAGTATAATAATTCTTCCTCCGAAACGCCGTCCGCGGGCAAAAGATCCGTGACCTTCGGCTCGCCGCTTGTGATCGTGCCGGTCTTATCAAGCGCGACGATCTGCATCTTCCCGGCTTCCTCCAGGGAAACCGCCGTCTTGAACATGATACCGTTCTTTGCCCCCATGCCGTTTCCGACCATGATCGCTACCGGCGTCGCCAGCCCGAGCGCACACGGGCAGCTGATCACAAGGACGGAAATCCCGCGCGCCAGCGCAAAGCCGACGCCGTAGCCCGCGATCAGCCATACAATTGTCGTCACCGCCGCAATCGCGATCACCGCGGGGACAAACACGCCGGATACGCGGTCCGCCACCTTCGCGATCGGCGCTTTGGTCGCCGCCGCGTCGCTGACCATCTGGATTATCTGTGAGAGCGTCGTATCCTCGCCGACCCGCGTCGCCTCACAGCGCAGAAAGCCGGACTGATTAACCGTCGCGGCGGACACCACATCCCCTGGCTCCTTATCCACCGGAATGCTCTCGCCGGTCAGCGCGGATTCGTTGACCGCGCTGCTTCCACCGGTCACCACGCCGTCCACCGGAATATTTTCACCCGGACGCACCAGAAAGGTATCTCCTTTTTTTACCTGACTGACGGGAACGGTCTGCTCCACGCCGTCCAGGAGAATGACAGCCGTCTTTGGCGCAAGCTTCATCAGGCCCTTCAGAGCATCTGTGGTGCGGCCTTTTGAGCGCGCCTCGAGCATCTTTCCGACCGTGATCAGCGTCAGGATCATCGCGGCGGACTCAAAGTAAAATTCATGCATATAGGACATCGCGCCCGCCATATCCCCGCGGGTCATCGCGTCCGTCATCGCAAACAGCGCGTAGGTGCTGTAGACAAATGCCGCGCCCGCGCCAAGCGCCACAAGCGTATCCATATTCGGCGCCCTGTGCCAAAGGCTCTTAAAGCCGCTGATGAAAAACTTCTGGTTGATCACCATCACCGCAGCAGTTAAGAGCAGCTGCGCCAGCCCGAGCCCCAGATGATTTGCCGCCATCGCCTCCGGCAGCGGCCAGCCCCACATCATGTGGCCCATCGAAAGGTACATCAGCACCGCGAGAAAACCTATCGACGCGTACAGCCTCTTTTTTAACAGCGGCGTCTCATGGTCGGCGAGCATCTCCTCCCCTGCCGTCATGGCGCTCTGCGCCGCATCGGCGCTGCCCGTCGAAGCGGCCCCTGCCCCGGCAGCTCCTTTCTTCGCCGCGCCGTAGCCCGCATTCTCCACCGCCTTTATGATCTCCTGCGGCGACGCATCACCCTCCACTCCCATGGAGTTTGTCAGCAGGCTGACCGAGCAGGACGTCACGCCGGGCACCTTCCCGACCGCCTTTTCCACCCGGGCGCTGCAGGCCGCGCAGCTCATCCCGGTCACGTTATATTGTTCCATAATCGATTGCTCCTTTCCTGTCCGCGCTATACGTCAGACCCACCGGTACTTCCCGCATTCAGCGCATCAGCTTCTGCAGGGTGTTCAGCAGCTCATCAATGGTCTCGTCCCTGCCCTCCCGGATATCGTCCGCCACACAGGTGCGGATGTGATTCGCCAGCAGGACTTTATTAAAGCTGCCGAGCGCTGCCGATACGGCGGCCACCTGCGTGAGGATCTCCGGACAGTAGGCGTCCCGCTCCACCATCCCGCGGATTCCGCGCACCTGTCCCTCGATGCGGTTCAGGCGGTGGATCAGATCCTTATATTCCCTCTCTGACCGCTCCTTTGTCCTGTGACAGCAGCCCTCCTGCTGTTTTGTGATCTCCTTCTGTTCTGTCATCCCATCCTCATTTCTTCCTATCATGTTTCCCTGTATACGGATTATTATATACCCCCACGGGGTATATTGCAAGCAAAAAATAAAATTGGGAGACAAAAAATGTCCCCCTAAGCTTTTTGTAAATGTAATTTGTAATAAAAAATTATGATGTTTGTAAATGTAATTTATAAGATATTTTTGTTATATCGCATTTAATCTATTTTGTCAATAGCGTTTTTTATCGATGTATTCTCATCTGTCACATCGATCTCGTCCATGATTCTTGCCCATTCTTCATCCGGCTTCGCAATGAGTCTTGCATTCATATATGCCCATTCTACAGGCAGGATCGTTACTCCTTCATAATATTCTTTTGCCTCACTCTGTATTTTATTCAGAACCAGCGCAAGCCGGACCGGTGCTCCCGGGAAATACAATGGAGCCAAAAGCTGAATCTTACATTCTCCTGTCTCTGTATTCCGATAATAAAAGGGAAGTGCCAGTTTAAAATTTCTTTTTAATTTCTTTTCTAATGTTCCTTTTGCCGAATCCAGCAATACACTGATCAGTTCTTTACTGGAAAACCCTGCATCGACAAAACGTTCAAAGTTATCATCTATTATATGCTCTTTTTTTAATTTTAACTCCAAATTGTTATCATAAATCAAATCCTTTACATTATCACAGAAATCAGCCATAGGGGGCAGTGCAGAAAAATTTATCGTAAAAAATTTATCTGTCTCTTTAAAAAAACCATTTAAAAACCAGGGCTGTTTTCCTTCTCTGTTATTCTTTGCAAAAATCGCAACAATTTCCTGATTATATATCGTTAATAATCCGGTATTCATACAGCGGTATTTACCATCCGCCGAATCACAAAATTTGTGTTCCTCACTCAGTCTGTCATAAGTAAACTGTATGTAGTTTCTTAAAATCCGATATGGATCACTGTCCTGAATCTTTTTATAGGTCCATTTTTCCGGCTGTGCCATTCTGGCAAGTATCTCCAGTTTCTGATTATATTTTCCGGTTATTCCCCAAAAAACATCTTCCCGCAACGTCCCCAATCTTCTTCCTCCTTTTGTTTGTAGTTTCATCATATCATACGATATTATCTTTTTCAACTATATTTTTAAGAGAATCAAAAACCCGCACGGCGCTTCCCCTGCGCCGTGCGGGTTTTTGATTCGTTCTGAATTATACCGGCCGTTTAAACTCAGCCGTCTTTCTGATCCGCAGATCCTTAAGCTTCATCCCGTCCATGGAGAAGTAGAGCTTCATGTACTGGTTCCCCATCATTGCCCCGAGGTCCATGGTCTGTGTCTGCCAGTCTCTGTCCGAGCCGTGGATATTGAAGGTGCCCTTCAGCTGGTTGTTTATGAATACGGATACGGACATCTGTGCGAGCTCCTCGGTCCCCTCCTTTGCGCACATCTCGAGGGACATCTCATAGAAGCCCGGCGCCTGTACCTGCGTGCCGAACATCTCGGCGCTTCCGCGATCCGTGCAGACGCCGCTCATATCCAGCGCAGTGTCATCCGCGATCCTGTGATAAACCAGATCCTGCGGCAGGTCGTCCGCATCCACTTCCGCGCCGGTGACTACCAGATCATCCTCCGGAAGCTTCCCTAAGAAGCGGTCCATCACAGGCGAGCGCATTAACATCCGGCAGATATTGGCCGCGCAGCGCTGGAATTCGCCCCTGGTCGTCCTGCCCTCCGCCATGGCCTCCAGGGAATCGTCTCCCATCGGATTCGACGCGGAGTCCGGCGTCACCATAAACAGGTCGTTCTGCGCGCGCACCATCACGCCGGTATGCTTCGGAGAGGGCTCTCCTCCCTCCTCGTTCATATCCGCCCACCAGTCGGTCATCGCAATACCGTCAAAACCCCACTCGCCGCGCAGTACGGTCGTCACGAGGTCATAATTGCCTGCCGTCCAGATCCCGTTTAACGCGCCGTAGGTCGTCATGACGGAATATGCGCCGCCGTCCTTTACGGCGATCTCAAAGCCCTTTAAGTAGATCTCACGCAGCGCGCGCTCCGATACGACCGCATTGGTATTGCGGCGGTGGAACTCCTGGTTGTTCGTCGCATAATGCTTGATGGTTCCGGTCACTCCGGCATATCCCATACCTTTGACCTGCGCCGCGGCCATCGTACCCGTCAGATACGGATCCTCTGAAATATACTCGAAATTACGTCCGTTTAACGGATTGCGGTGGATGTTGATCCCCGGGCCGAGCAGCGTGTCGACGCGGTTCTTCCGAAGCTCCATTCCTTCTACCTGGTACAGCTCTTCCACCAGCGGCAGGTTAAACGTACAGCCGAGCGCCGTCCCGTTCGGAAGGGAAAATGCCCTGGTCCCGCAGTCCATACGGATACCGGACGGCCCGTCCGCGCAGCAGCCGACCGGGATCCCGAAGTGCAAAAGCTGCTCTGTCACGCCGCCGAAGGCACCTGCCGTTCCGGGCGTCACCTTCGGGCTGCACATTCCCTCGCCGCGCACGATGCAGGCGAGATCTTCATCGGCAAGCTGCGCGAGAAACGCGTCCATCGTGACGCGCCCGTCGCGGACGTCCGCGAGTTTATAGCCCTGATCGCCCGTATATGCAAGATCCGCCGGGCGTCTCGTCGCGATACGCTCCTTCAGATCGATCGTCCTGGTCGGCGCAGCCTCATACTTTAACGCGTAGCCGTCGCCGTCCGCTGCCGGGCGGAAACGCTCAAAGCTCTCTACCGGCGCCAGCACTTCCTCCAGCTGCTCCGTCACAACCGTCTCTTTTACTTCGAAGGACGCTGCGTGAACGGCGCTTCTCACATCGGTTCCGATCCAGATCCCGTAGCTTCCGGCCTCGAGCACATAGCAGGACTTGTGGCCCGTGCAGCCGCTGTCATCATAGGACGCCATAGCGGACTTCGGCACCGACAGGCTTACGGATGCGGATGTGCCCGGTTCGATTACGTCTGTCTTTGCATAGGCGATCAGCTCACGCGCCGGTTTGCCAAGCGCACCCTGAGGCGCGGATACGTACATCTGAACGACTTCCTTTCCGGCAGCCGCCCCGGTATTCTCCACCTTTACCTCCACGCGGATCTGATCCGCCTCCTCGGCAAAAGAGGTCGTGCTGACCGCAAACGTGGTATAAGAAAGGCCGAAGCCGAACGGCCAGAGCACCTTATCCTTTGCAAACGTCTCAAAATAACGGTAGCCTACGTAGATATCTTCCTGGTAAACGTTCTTCTTCTCATCCCCGAAATTCTTCGTGGACGGATAATCCTCAATATCGCCCGCAATGGTATCCGTGAGCTTTCCGCAGGGGGTGACCGTTCCGTTTAACACGTCCAGGACACCGTTTCCGCCTTCCTGCCCGCCCTGCCATACATACATCACCGCAGAGGGCTGATACTTTTCCACCCATTTCATGTCAATGATATTGCCGACATTTAAGAGAACCACAACCTTCCCGAACGCGCCGCAGACCTTCCCCAGCATGTCTTCCTCGAGCTCCGTGAGCAGATAGCTCCCCGGAAGGGTCTTCGTATCCTGATCTTCGCCCGCGGTCCGGCCGATCACGACGACCGCCACATCGGACGCCGCGGCAGCCTCCGCCACATCGGATTCCGTAAGCGGCATCTCCTCCTGGCACCAGGGCTCCTGCCCCCAGCCGACGCCCTTGTCAAACGGGTGCTCCTTCACCCACGCGGCATACGTCTCATAAAGCTTCTCATTGATCCCGATATCCGGATCCTCCCGCAGCGCGTCCAGAATCCCGGTCACCTTCTTCACATTTACCAGTCCGCCCGAGCCGGTTCCGCTCTTATAATAGTGGAATGCGATGCGGCCGAACACAGAAACCTTTGTCCCTTTTCGGATCGGGAGCGTCTCTTTGTCATTCTTTAACAGCACGCAGCCCTCCGCCACAGCCTGACGCGCCAGCGCGCTGTACCGCTCCATATCCAGTGTGTAATTTGCCATGTATGATGTTCTCCTTTCTTGTGGTGCTGCGCATAACCTTATCGATCAGTATACCATATCATGGCAGAAAATGGGAGATCGGATTGTCACATTTTTTTACTGTTTTGTCCGAAGCGCACGCATGGAATTTAAAATCGCAATCACGGACACCCCGACATCCGCAAACACGCCGCCCCACATATTGGTCAGATGAAGCGCGGCCAGCACCAGGATCAGCGCTTTTACGCCGAGCGCAAACACGATATTCTGCCTCACAATCGCAAGCGTCTTCCTGGAAATCTTCACAACGGAAGCGATCTTCCTGACGTCGTCGTCCATCAGAACCACGTCCGCAGCCTCGATCGCGGCGTCGGAGCCCATGCTGCCCATGGCGATCCCGATGTCCGCGCGTGTGAGCACCGGCGCGTCATTGATGCCGTCGCCGACAAAGGCAAGCCGTTCCTTTGCGCCCTGTGCGTCCAGAAGCTTTTCGACCTGTGCGACCTTATCCCCCGGCAGAAGCTCCGCGCAGACCTCGTCGATCCCGAGTTCATCCGCAACCTGCGCTGCGGCCTCACGCCGGTCTCCGGTCAGCATCACGCACTTTTTCACGCCCACTCGCTTCATCTGCGCAATCGCTTCCTTCGCTCCCTCCTTCACGGTGTCCGAAATCACGATACAGCCCGCATACGCTCCCTCGCAGGCCGCATAGACCACAGTGCCCGCCGCCGTGCAGGGCCGGTATGCGATACCGTTTTCCTGCATGAGCTTTTCATTGCCGAGCAGCACGCTCCTGCCGTCAATGCGCGCCGAAATCCCGTGCCCGGCCAGCTCTTTTACGTCCGCCACGCGGCTGTGCACGCCTGCTGCCTGCCCCCGGCCAGAAGCCGTGCGGTTCTCATACGCCTCGCGGATCGAAGACGCGATCGGATGATTCGAATAGCTCTCGCCGAGCGCCGCAAGCGCTAAGAGCTCCTCTTCACCGCAGCCCTCCGGCAGAATCTTCGTCACCTTAAACTCTCCCTTTGTCAGGGTTCCGGTCTTGTCAAAGACAATTGTCGTCGTTCCTGCGACCGCCTCAAGGAAATTGCTTCCCTTTACCAGCACGCCGAGCTTTGACGCCGCGCCGATCCCCCCGAAAAATCCCAGCGGCACCGAGATCACAAGCGCGCAGGGACAGGAGATGACAAGAAACGTACAGGCCGTCTCGATCCAGGGGATAAAGCTCTCCTTAAGAAGAAGCGGCGGAACCACGGCGAGAACCGCGGCGCAGATCGTGACCACAGGGGTATAGTATTTTGCAAAGCGCGTGATAAAGTTCTCCACCTTCGCCTTCCTCGAGCTGGCGTTCTCCACCAGTTCGAGGATCTTCGCCACGGTGGAATCCTCAAATTCTTTCGTGGTCCGCACCTTTAAGGTGCCGCTGCCGTTGACGCAGCCGCTGATCACCGCATCGCCGACGCCCGCTTTTCTCGGAACGGACTCTCCGGTCAAAGCCGCCGTGTCAATAAACGACTCCCCTTCCGTAACAACGCCGTCAAGCGGGATCCGCTCACCCGGCCGGATCACGATCGTACTGCCCACCGCAACGTCGTCCGGGTCCGTCTGCGTCAGCACGCCGTCCTCCTCAAGGTTCGCATATTCCGGACAGATGTCCATCATCGCGGAGATCGACTGTCTGGATTTGCCGACCGCGTAGCCCTGGAACAGCTCTCCCACCTGATAAAACAGCATCACGGCAACCGCCTCCGAATATTCCCGGACGCCGAAGGCGCCGAAGGTCGCGATCATCATCAGAAAATTCTCGTCAAAGATCTGACCATTCCTTATATTGCGCGCCGCCTTCCCTATAATATCGTACCCGACTACAAGATACGGGATCAGATACGCGGCCAGCCAGAACCATCCGCTCTCCGTACCGTAAATCAGCTCCGCGTGCTCACAGACCATGAGGACCGCAAACAGGACAAAGGCTGTCAGGATGCGGATCAGCATCTTTTTCTGTTTCTTTGTCATCTCAGTTCTCCTTCTGCGCTACATCAGAATCCTGCAGTCCGGCTCCACCTTCGCGCAGACGGCGGCGACCTCCTTCATAATCGCGTCAAACCGGTCGTCATCTGCGTCCACCGTCATCTTCTGTGTCATAAAGCTCACGCTCGCGTCGTTTACGCCCTCAATCTTCTTAATCGCTTCCTCCATCTTTGCCGCGCAGTTCGCGCAGTCCAGATCCTCGAGTTTAAATTTTTTCTTCATACCTACCTGTCCCATCCTTTCCTATTCTGCGACATGCTCCATGCCCTGCGCGATGATCGTCCGCACATGGCCGTCCGCCAGCGAGTAAAAGACAGACTTTCCCTCGCGCCGGTTCTTCACCAGTCCCGCCTGCTTTAAAATCTTAAGCTGGTGGGAGATGGCCGGCTGCGTCATGGAAAGCGCCTCCGCGATATCGCACACGCACACCTCCGACTCAAACAGCACATAGAGGATCCGTATCCTCGTGTAATCGCCGAACACCTTAAAGAGCTCCGCAAGAGCGGACAGCTGCTCCTCCGGCGGCATACCGGCCGTCACGGCGCGCAGCAGCTCCTCGTGAACCTCCGTCACCTCACAGCATTCAATCTCTGCTCCAGACATTCTCTCACCCTCTTTCTGATTCTGCGGCTCTCCCGCTTTTCCCGCGACACTTCCGCTTTTCCCGCGACACTTCCGCTTTTCCCGCGGCTCTCCCGCTTTTCCCGCGGCTCTCCCGCTTACCCTGATCCCCGCGGTTCCCTGCGGATCCTTATGGGACCGCGCCGTCAGCCGGGGCTTCCCCCTGTCCGCACGCCTTTGGGGATTCCGGCGCCGGCACCGGCGATACAGCTGCATCCGGCCCGGACAGCGGAGCTTTCATCGCATAAACATATGAACAATTGTTTATATGTTTAGTATATGCCGGACGTAAGGATTTGTCAAGTATAAATCTGATTTCCTGTCAATCGTCCTTCCAGCTCTCCGTGTTTCTCAGGAACCCCACATAGGCGGCGATATAGTAGATCAGGAAAATCCCGAAAAACAGCGCAAACGAGATTCCGAAGTACCGGAACATCGACGCGTGAATGCCCGTGTAAAAGATAAAATTCCTCCCGACATACCCCGCGATAATCCCGCTGACTGCCGCCGCAAGCAGCGCCGGGCACAGGTAAAACAGCGCCAGCTGGCGCCTTATGACCGCGGCGGTCTCCCTTCTGCTTAGGCCGAGCTTTCGCAGCACGCCGTAGCGGAACCGGTATTTCGCGGAATCGCTCAGCTGATGGACGGCGAGGACGGTTAAGCCCACGCATAAAAATACCATCCCCATATAAAACATCGGGAAAATGATGGAGGAAAGCATATATCTGATCTCCGGGATCAGGTTGTCGCGCACCGCGTGGTCGGTCACATAGACCACAATCATATCGGACCCGGAGCAGCTGTTTCCGTTTTCCTCAAACACATCGTACTCCATATAGTCATCCAGGCTGTGCAGCCCGTCCCCCGTCTCAACCGCATCCAGCGCGTCTTTTAGCCCCTCCGGCGCCTTTTCCTCCAGCATGAGCGCGCACTCGGCGTAATACGGCTTAAGCCCGGCCAGCTCGCCATCCGGCACGACGATCACATAATCCCCGCCGTTGTGCCCGTCCTGTGAGAAGGGCTCCGTGTGATATCCGGCAAACGCGAGCTCACCGTCCACGCCGTTTATGGAAATCGCACCGGAAAAATCGCCCGTCTCGCCAAACACCCGCTCCTTGATATGGATCGCGTATTCCCCTTCGTGTAATACGACCTTTGGATAGCCCAGCATCGTTCGAAGGCAGTTGTAGTCCGTCAGGCCCATGTACGTGTCCGCGTCGCAGTAATACATGTCTCCCATGTCGCGGATCTTTGCGGGATCCGGCGTGCCGTCCGGTTTTTTATAATCATCCCCGAACGCCCTTAAGTGCGTATACAGCCATGTGTTCACCTGATTATCCCCGTCGTTCTCAAAGATCCGGTACGTAAGGCTCTGGCGCACCGCGGCCCGCTCCCGTATCACCGCAAGCTTTTCCGAAAAATCGTCTTCCGGATCCCCGCTGTGGAGGTGCACGTCAAACGGAAATTTCTGTTCGAGCATCTTATTCTGAAAATCGGAAAACATCAGCGCGATCGAGCTCCCCAGAAAGGTCAGAAGAAACAGCGCGGTGAGCGTCCCTAGCGTAAACCGCATCGTCTTCACCTTCGAGGAAAACTGCCGCAGCAGAAACAGATTCGTCCCGTGATAAACCGCTGCTCCCCGTCCCCTGACGTAACAGATGACCGCTGCGGAAAGCCCGGTATAAAACAGATAGATCACCAGGATCAGTCCCACGATAAACGCCAGGATCGTCGCCGTATCCCAGTATTTCCCGCGAAACAGCCAGACGCCGAACAGCGCGAGAAAGAGAAGGGACAGCGGCAGGATCCATTTTTTTACCTGCTCCGCGGATTCTTTCATCTCCTCGTTCTGCCGCTCCATATTCATCAGGCCGCTGATATTCATCCTGCGGAATTTTCCCGCGCTGCGGAAAAGCGCGAGCAGATAACAGCCCAGGTAACAGAGCGCGGTCAGAAGAATGCTGTTTTTCCCGATCCCGGCGTCAAACCGGTAGCCAGTCTTTAGCATATGATACAGAATCGCCATCAGGATCTGAAGCAGCAGCGCGCCAAACGGAAGCCCCACCGCAAACGCGCACACGCCCAGGATCAGATTTTCCCGGAAATAAAGACGTCTTATCTGCCCCCGCCGCATCCCGAGCAGCAGATAGATGGCAAATTCCCTGCTGCGCCGCTCTAAGATAAAGCGCACCATATAATTGATCAGCCACGCGACGATCAGAAGGATAAACACGGTCGCCACCCAGATCATCACGCTCATCAGGTCATACCCGCCGTACCGCTCCCCGAAATCATCGGAAAAGAGAACAGCGTTAAAGGCCAGCATCAGAGAAACCACGAATGTCATTGTCAGAAAATAGACGAGATAGTCCCGCGCGGACCGTTTCACATTCCGCAGCGCAAGCTTATTTAACATGGCTAAGCTCACCTCCCGTCAGGGACAGCACATCTAAGATCTCCCCCAGAAACTGCCGCCGCTCCTTCCCGGCGCGGATCAGCTCATGAAATATCTTCCCGTCCTGTAAAAACAGGATCCGGCTGCAGTAGCTCGCGGAAAACGCGTCGTGCGTCACCATAAAAATCGTCGCGCGCCGCTCTTTATTCAGCCTGGAAAAGGTCTCAAGCAGCGTCCCGGCCGCCCTGGAATCAAGCGCGCCGGTCGGCTCGTCGGCCAAAAGCAGCTTCGGGTGATTTACAAGCGCCCGCGCACAGGCACAGCGCTGCTTCTGCCCGCCGGACACCTGATAGGGGAACTGATCCCGCACCTCGTAAATCCCTAAAAGCCGCATCATCTCCTCACACCGGGAGCGGACCGCGGATCTCCCCCGCGCCTCCCCGAAAAGCGTGACGGCCAGCATAATATTTTCCTCGATCGTTAGTGTGTCGAGCAGGTTATATTCCTGAAACACAAACCCTAAGTTCCGCTTCCGGAATTCCGATAATCCGTTTTCGGTCAGCTCCGTGATATCCACGTCCCCGTAAAAAATGTGTCCGGCCGTCACGCGGTCAATCGTCGAGAGCAGGTTTAAGAGCGTCGTCTTCCCGGAGCCGGACGCCCCCATCACGCCGACAAACTCGCCTTCCTCCACGGTAAAGCTCACGCAGTCCACCGCCTTCGTCACATTTGCGGCGCTGCCGTAATACTTTTCCACCTCACATACACGAATGTAATCCTTCATCGCATCCTCACTTTCTGCCGCAGTCTTATCGCCGGCCTCTTTATCCTGACAGATCTGCGTAAAAAGTGGTATCGTTTCCCCTTTCGCGCACCTTACAGATTTGTAAGATACGTGCTCACCGGAAATTCCAGGATGACCGTCGTCCCGCACCCGGCCTCTGACTCCGCCGTAATCCCGATGCCGAGTTTTCCGCAGAGCTTTTTACAGAGGTAGAGACCCATGCCCGTCGCTCTTCCACCGCCCCTGCTGACGGCAGGGGCGGCACTGCGGCCCCTGCCGTTGCTCCCGGTAAATCCTTTTTCAAATATGCGCGGCAGATCCTCCGCCGGAATTCCGATCCCGTCATCCTGCACAAAAAGAAGGACGCCATGCGCGGTCCGCTCTGTCCGGATCCGGACGCACACGCCCCCCTCTTTCCCGTATTTCGCACTGTTTAAGAGCAGCTGGGTCAGGATGAAGGAAATCCATTTTTCATCCGTGTACACAGTCTCCTTTACATCCGTCTCCACCGAGACCCCGTTTAAGATCAGATCCCGCCTGTTTTTTATCACAGTCTCCGCCACAACCTCCTCCAGATCCGTCTCACTGATGCGGTAATCCTTATAGACTTCGTCGGATCGCGCATAATAAAGCGCCAGGTCGACACAGCCCGCGATGCGGTCGTTCTCCAGCGCGATCCGCAGCACTGCCTGCTTCGCGCGGGGCTCCGTCAGCGCATCCGTCATGTTTTCACAGATCAGGGAAACCGCCGTCACCGGCGCCTTGATCTCGTGTACCCAGTTCTCGACAAACTCCCGGTAGTCCTGCCGTTCCCGCTCGATACTGCGGATCCGCTCGATGACCGACTGATTGGAGCGGCGGATCATATCGCGCCAGATCCGGTCCTCAAGCCGCGGCGAGGGCGGCAGCAGCTCCCCGAGCAGGAACCGCTGATCCGTCTGTTCCAGTATCTTTGCGGCTTCCCGGAAATACCGCCGCCTGTCCGCCCAGGTGTAAACCGTCCACGCGGCGAGCGCCAGAAGCCAGCAGATCAGAATGAGCATACCGTTTGCCCACGGATATCCCGTCGCATATAAAAACCCGAGAAGCAGCAGCATCAAAACCGCATGCAGCAGATACAGCAGAATATGATCCTGCATATAGTCCCGAATGCTCACGGCAGCCTCCCTTCCGGACATGCCTGCGCCCGCGCAGCTGTCCTCAATTCAGATATTTTATTAATTTGCACGCTACGACCCGGGTCTCAATCGGTTTTGCCAGATGGTCATCCATACCACATTCGAGGCATTTCTGAATATCCTCCGAAAAAGCGTCGGCGGTCATCGCGATGATGGGAATGTCCGCGTCCGCGCGTTTCAGCTCCCGGATCGCTTTCGTCGCCTCATATCCGTCCATCACAGGCATCCGCACGTCCATAAGGATCGCGTCATAATATCCGACCGGGGATGTCTCGAATTTTTCCTTGCAGATCTGCCCGTTTTCCACCCAGTCCAGCTCCATTTCAAGACCGGAAAGCAGCTCCCTGGCAACCTCCCAGTTGATCTCATTATCCTCTGCCAGCAGAATACGCTTTCCCGAAAGCTTCCGCTTCGTATCCGCCTCTTCCCCGGCTGCCAGCGGCTCTTTCTCCAGATGCTTTCTTCCCGGCCCGTCCGCCTTTGCCAGGTCAAGGACAACGTGGAATTCGCTTCCCTTTCCCTGCTCGCTTCTGACAGAAATCGCGCCTCCCATAGCGTCTACAATATGCCTGGTAATCGCCATTCCAAGCCCTGACCCTTCCGTCTTCTGCACGCAGGCATTGTCCTCCCTGCTGAAGGACTCAAAGATCTTCTTCTGATATTCCTCCGACATGCCGATCCCGTTATCCTTCACGATAAAATGCGTGCGGACGCAGGACGTATTTTCCGGCAGCTTCTCCTGGTACAGCGTGATCGAAACTGCGCCGTGATCCGGCGTAAATTTGACGGCGTTCCCCAGAAGGTTAATCAGCACCTGATTCAGACGCACACTGTCGCAGCAGACGTATTCCGTCAGAAGATCGCGGACAATCGCGTCAAACCGCTGATGCTTTGCCTCAGCCTGCGGCTGTGCGATATTTATGATATTTTCCATCACGTCCCGCAGCGACGCCGGCACGATATTCAGCGTCATTTTGCCGCTCTCAATCTTAGAGACGTCCAGCACGTCGTTGATCAGTCCTAACAGATGCCGGCTGGACAGCGTGATCTTGCGCAGACATTCCTCCACCTGCTCCTGATTGTCCGCATTGGCCATGGCGATCGACGTCATACCGATGATGGCGTTCATGGGCGTCCGTATATCATGACTCATGCTCGAGAGAAAGTCCTGTTTGGCCGCGTTGGCATGCTCCGCTTCCTTGCGCGCCGCATCCATCTGCGTATTCATGCGCTGCAATTCCAGCACCTGTTTTCGGAACTGCCTTAAATACAGGAAAAAGATATAAAGCAGCATCGCAATCACCGTAAACGAAGCCGCATATACGATGGCAAGCCAGTGCGTCCCCATCTGCGAAACCGCATCATCCAGCCCGCTCAGGGGAAGCACCGTCACCAGATACCATTCGCAGTAGGGGAGACGGGTGGCATACAGATGGCGGCGCGATCCTCCGATTTTCAGGACAGCAGAGTAATCTTCATCCGCATCCATCGCCGCCGCAAGCTCCCCGATATAGAGATCCGCTTCCTCCTTCTGACCGTCGAAGATCCGGTAAAGCCGTTCAAAGTAATTGTCGTTTTCATTATCCTGATCCTGCACGACATAGCTGCCGTCTTTTCGTATGACATAGGAATAGAGCAGCGGGTTGTCACTGTTCAGAAAAAGCACCTCGCCCATGTATTTCGAGGAAATCCCTGTGACGAGGGCAGCGCTCATGCTCCCGTCGGACATGGGATATTCACACGGAACGCCAAACAGAATCACGTCGTTCCCGCTGCCGTCAAATGCGGACGCAGCCTTTCGCTCCCCGCTTTTTAAGCTCTCCAGAAACGGTCCGGGATGGTATGCCTCCACCGGATCGCCGTATATCATTTCAAGCCTTCCATCCGGGGAGCATAAGGCCGCGCACAAAAAACGCCTGGCCCTTGCGCTGTATTCGATTTCCTCCCACGACCCGTAAGCAGACGCTTCTTCGCCCGCCGCAGTCTGCGCTACGGATTCGGCCTGCGCCAGCCGGAACACGATAATCGTTTCAAAATGCAGCGATACCTGCTCATTCATCCCGGCCATATAAATGGTGCCGATATCCCCGATCGTATGTTCGCTCATTCTGTTTATGGATATTCCCAGATATGTAAAAACGGAAATAATCAGGCAGATCACCACTGCTATGCTGATTTTTAAGGAACGCGGCAAAGCGATGCTTCTCATACTTTTTCATCTCCATTCTCCAGGCGTTGTTTTTGCCGGCACATGACCTGAAACATTTTGCGGACATCCACCGGCTTCGCCAGATGATCGTTCATCCCGGCCTCTTTTGCCATTGCGACATCCTCCTCGAACGCATTGGCCGAGAGCGCTATGACGGGCACGGTTCTGGCATCCGGCCGGTTTAAGCTGCGGATCACACGGGTCGCCTCATATCCGCTCATGACCGGCATCATCAGGTCCATCAGCACGCAGTCGAACGTTTCCGGAGCCGACGCCGCGAACGCATCCACAGCGGCTTTCCCGTCGCCTGCGGTCGTGACCTCTGCGCCGGCATCTTTGAGCATAAACTCCACAATCTCACTGTTGATCTCATTATCCTCCACCAGAAGGACATGCATCCCGGCGATCTTCTCCCGAAGCTTCTGCTCCTCATCCGGGGACTCCTCATGCCATGCCGCGTCGACCTGCAGGGGAAGGGTGATGCTGACTCTGCTTCCCCTGCCGGCCTGGCTGTCGATCTCAATGAACCCGTTCATCTGATCCGTCAGCTTTTTCACAATGGACATTCCAAGCCCGGCGCCGTTATAGTGGGTTCTCGCGTCCTGATGTTCCTGGGCAAACGGTTCAAAAATGTGCTCTTTAAAGGCTTCCCCGATCCCGATTCCGTTATCCTCGACCACAAACTCATAGTCTGCGATCCCGTTGCAGAAGGTGCACTCCTTTACCCGGACCGATACAAAGCCGCCCGGCCGGTTAAATTTGATGGCATTGTCAATGACATTCATCAGAATCTGCTTTAAGTGCAGCGCATTTCCGATCAGCCTGTCATGGTCAAGCCCCTCGTCCTTTAGCTCCAGCCGGACTTCACTCTCCTGCGCCCGGACAGACAGGATCGTGATACAGTTTTCCAGCGTCTCGCGCAGATCAAACGGTTCCTCCACCGCAGCCGGCCTTCCGCTCTCGAGCCTGCTGACCAGAAGGACGTCGTTCACCAGGGACAGCAGATGTTCGGTCGACACGCGGATATTTTTCCGGCATGCTGCAAGCCGCTTTGTGTCATCCTGACATTTTTCCATGACGGCCAGCATCCCTAAAATCCCGTTGATGGGCGTGCGCAGGTCATGGGACATATGGGAGAGGAATTCGCTCTTTGCCGCATTTGCCTGCCCGACCTTCTCGAGCAGCTCCATGATGGCCTGCTCCTGTTTTTTCCGCGTCATCATGGTCTCCGTGATATCCTGATGATATCCGTTTAAACATGCGCCCGGTTTTTTAAACGTTTTGTCCGGCACGCCGCCGCAGCGGACATAGATCTTTCCCAGCTTCGGGTGGTTCCAGGGATAGATCACCTCGGAGCGCCCGGTCCCGAGTATCTCCCGCACCGCTTCCTGCACCATCTCCACGTACTCCGGCTCAATGTTTTCAAACCAGTGCCGGTAGCATTCCTCCGGCCCGGTCTCTTCCGTCACCCCCAGAAGCTCCCGCATTGTCCGGTCCGGATACATCCTCGGCTGACAGCCCTCCTCGAGCTCTATGGTCCAGATACCGGTTCTCGCCCCCTCAAGAATCCCCTCCAGGCTCTGCCTCGCCTCGAGCTTATATTTCTCTTCCTGCTCCACCACGGCATTGACATCGCGCTGGGCAAAGATCGCACAGTTCCCGTCCCCGGTCTTTTCCGTGGCGGAGAAATGGAACTCCATGTGCTTTAACCCGCTTACACTCTCCTTTACCTGATATCTGACATAAAACTTCTTTCTGGTCCGAAGCTGCGCGAGCACATAGTCTCTTTTTGTCATGGCGCGAAGCCGCTCCCTGTCCCGCGGTATCACATAACGGGAAATGTACTGATCCATGGCTGTCTGATAACCGTCCAGAAAAGCGGCGGCCCAGTCCATATCCACCCGGTCGCTGCTCCGGTATACCTCGCATTCCCCGGTGTCAAAGTTCACCTCACAGATCTCAAGATAATCCACGCTTAAGGCATGGAGGACGTTATAGCTGCGCTTCTGCAGCTCACGGAACAGATTGCGCCGTTTCAGGGAGGACACAATAAAATACGCCGCCGTCTGGAGCATATTGGACGCGTATTCCAGCGATTTCACCGGCGGATTATCCACACCGTAAAAGCCGATGATCTTTTTCCCGTTATAAAGAGGAACCACCACGAGAGAATGGATGTTCTGCTGCTTTAAATTCTCATACTGAAGGGGATCGGTTTCCCGGATGTCCTCCAGGCTTTCTATCACGATATGACGGCCGATTCTGAAATTGCGGTACCAGCTCGCGCACACCTCCGCCGGGACATTCTGAAGGTTCTCCTTTTCCGGCTGCACTCCGTCGGCCACCCACTCATAGGTGTTGTCATCGCCGCCCGATTCGTTCTGCTCAAATATATAGGTCCGGTCCCCTTTCAGCGCTTTTCCCAGCTGCTCCAGCAGCACCTGAAGCGACTGATCCGGCGTCTCCTCCAGCAGGGCGACACGGAGACCCTCGTTGATGACGGTCTCCAGATTCTGAACGCTTTGCATCCCGCTTTGCATTTCGTTTTGCCTCATATCCGCCCTCCATACAGCAGTTTTACTGATTTGATTTCTCATACAATGAAAAGCGCTTCACCGCAAAAGCGGAAAAGCCGGTGTCATAATACCATATGCCCCCATTCCGCGTCAATATGGGGAATTCGTTCCGAACAGCTCAGACGATATACCCCATTCCGCGCTTCGTTTCGATCAGATCCCGGACGCCGGTTTCCTCAAGCTTTGCGCGGATGCGGGACATATTGACGCTCAGCGCATTGTCATCGATAAAGATCCGGTTATCCCACAGATATTCGATCAGCTCCGTCCGCGTCACGATCCGGTCCGGATGCGAGAACAGATAGTACAGAATTTTCAGTTCATTCCGCGTCAGCTCCGCCTGCTTTTCCTCATGGCTGATCCGCCCGCGCGCCAGATCCAGCGTCACACCCTTACAGGCAAGTCTCTGCTGCTCTTCCCCGGCTCCCTTCGTGCGCTTTAACACCGCGGCGATGCGCGCAAGCAGAACGGGCGGCGCAAACGGCTTGGTAATGTAATCATCCCCTCCTAAAAGCATCCCGTTCAGCTCGTCTGTCATCTCCGCCCGGCCGGTCAGAAAAATAACCGGCACCTCGGAAAACACGCGCAGCTTCTTTATAATATCAAATCCCGACTCCTCCGGCAGATTTAAGTCCAGCAGCACGAGATCCGGATCCGCTGAACGCACAGATGCGCCCACATCGTGAAACGATGTGAGCGCAGTAACCTCATAACATGCACGCTTCAGAAGCAGGGTCAGCTCCTGCCTCACGGGTTTTTCATCCTCCACAATCAGTATGTGCATCCCTGATCCTTTCCGGGCAGCGTCAGCGCGTCCGCTTTTTCTCTGCCCTGTCCATAAACCGCCCGTTCTCAACGATAAACCGCTCGTGCATCCCCTCGCCGATCAGTCCTGCGGCGTCATACGCCTTCACCTCAAAGACCAGGCGCTTTCTGTCCACCTGCGTAAGTCTCGTCTCGCAGGTCACCTCCATCCCCACCGGGGTGGCGGACACATGCGACACCTCCATCCGTGTCCCGACCGTGCCCTCCCCTTCAGAAAGCTCAGGCTCCACGCTGCGCCATGCCGTCTCTTCCATCAGCGCGATCATGGCCGGGGTGGCAAACACCTCCAGCCTGCCGCTGCCGAGCGCGCACGCCGTCTGCTCCTTTGTCACGGTGATCGTCTGCTTTCCTGTGATTCCTGGTTCCATTCCGTCCTCCTCCCATTCTCAGCGTATATGCTCCATCACGCTCATGTAGGCCGGACGGATGATCTTGTTCATGCCGAGCAGCTCCTCCACCCGGTGCGCACTCCAGCCCACGATACGCGCGATCGCAAACAGCGGCGTGTAGAGCTCCATCGGAATCCCCAGCATGTCATAGACAAACCCGCTGTAAAAGTCGACGTTCGGGCTGACGCCCTTAAAGATATGGCGCTTCTCGGCGATCAGCTCCGGCGCCAGCACCTCGATGCTGTTGTAGAGCGCCATGTCCTTCTCCATGCCCTTCGCGAGCGCAAGCTTTTCCACATAGCCCTTAAAGATCCGCTCCCTCGGGTCGGAAACCGAATACACCGCATGCCCCATCCCGTAGATCAGTCCCTTGCGGTCAAACGCCTCCCCCTCTAAGATCTTCGCGAGGTAAGCCTTCACCTCGTCGCGGTCCGACCAGTCGGACACGTGCGCGCGGATATCCTCCATCATCTCCATCACCTTGATATTCGCGCCGCCGTGCTTCGGACCCTTCAGGGAGGACATGGCCGCCGCGATGGCGGAATAGGTGTCGGAGCCGGAGGATGTGACTACTCTCGTCGTAAACGTGGAGTTATTTCCTCCGCCGTGCTCCATGTGAAGCATCAGCGCCACGTCGAGTACCTTCGCCTCCAGCATCGTATAGCTCTCGTCCGGCCGCAGCATCTTAAGGAAATTCGCCGCGGTCGACAGCTCCGGATCCGGCCTGTGTATGTACATGCTGGCATCGTTCTCGTAGTGGTTGTAGGCGTGATAGCCGTAGGCCGCCAGCATCGGGAAGGTCGCGATCAGCTGCAGGCACTGGCGGATGCTGTTCTCGATCCCGCCGGCATTCACATTATCGTCATAGGACGCCAGCGTCAGGATACTCCTGGTCATGGAATTCATGATGTCCTTTGAGGGGGCCTTCATGATCACGTCCCGGGTAAAATTCGTCGGCAGATTTCTGGCGCTGCCGATCATGTTCGAAAACTCTTCCAGCTCCGCGGCGTCCGGCATCTCCCCGAACAGCAGCAGATACGCGGTCTTCTCAAAGCTGAATTCATCCTCCCCCAGCTCTTCAATCAGCGTATTCACCTGATAGCCCCGGTACCAGAGCTCTCCGTCGCAGGGCACCCTGCCGTTCTCCGTCGTACGAAACGAAATCACATCGGAAATCCGGGTCAGCCCCGTCAGCACGCCTTTTCCGTTGATGTCGCGAAGCCCGCGGTTCACCCCGAATTCCAGAAACAGATCATCCGAAATCAGATCGTTCTTCACGCACAGATCCTTCTTTTTATCCGCATAAGCAATAAAATCTTCATATCCCATGGGCATTTCCTCCTTACTCTTCCTGCATCCGGCTGATCACCTCTTCCCGGATATTATGATTGATCTTTTTCGCAACAGACAAAAGAACCTCTTTTTCATCGTCCGTGACATCCAGAAACACCACCTGGTTCACACGCGCATACGCCTGATTCACCTTCTCGATGATCCGCCCGGCGGACTGCGTGAGAATATTATGCACGCACCGCCTGTCCTCATCGTCGTGCACCATGGTGATCAGGCGCATCCTCTGCAGGCGGCTTAAGGACTGCGAGATGTGCCCCCTGGTAAACAGATTCAGCTCCACAATATCCCCGGGGGTATTCCGCTCCCCCGCCGTGTAGAGATAAAACAGAATCTGCATATCAATCTTGCACAACCCGTATTCCTTCTGGACCGCCCCAAGCTCCTTTTCCAGCAGCTTACGAAACTGCGTTCCGTACAGCAGCGCTTCCAGCGTCTGGCTCATTCTCATGCTCTTCATCTTCATTCACCTGTCTGCTACCACAAAGCAGTTTAAAATTAAATAATTTGTTTTTAAATAATTTAATTTTTAACTATCATAGCAAAAAATACGCGGACTGTCCATAGAAATTATTTTTTCATCAATTTTTAATATTTCAGCCGCAATGCCCGTGGCAGCGGCTGCAGTCTCCGCAGCACGCGCCCGGTCCGGCCTTCTTCCTGTCGCGGATGATGCTCCGCGCGGCGAGCGCCGCAACCGCCGCCACAAGAGCGCCTGCAATCCATGTCCCCATCGTTTCCTCCTCCTTCCCATTCCTGTCCGTTTCCGCCGTCCGCGCTATGCCGCCATTCCTCTTATCCGCGCGGAACGCGCTTCACGCTTTTGCTGCGGGCGGAACAAAAGCCACAGGAATCCCGCCACGCAGACAAACGATACCGCGGTTCCCACGCCGAAGGCGCCTGTCGTGATGAGCGTCCCGATCTGGTAAATGCACATGGACACGACATACGCCAGTCCGGTCTGATATCCGATCGCGATCCAGAACCACTTCCGGTTGTTCATCTCCCGCTTTATTGCCCCCATCGCGGCAAAACACGGCGCGCAGAGCAGGTTAAACACCAGGAAGGAATAGGCGCCGGCTCCGGTCATCGCCGCGGAGAGCACCTGCCAGATCTCATCGCCATTCTCCGCGACCTCCGCGTAGCCGAAGAGGATACCGAAGGTTGCGACGACATTTTCCTTCGCGATCAGTCCGGTCACCGCCGCAACCGCCATCTTCCAGCCCTCTCCTCCCTGCGTCCAGCCAAGGGGTGCAAAAAGAGGCGCAATCACATTTCCCACAGCCGCTAAAATACTGCCGTCGAGCTGCTCCGCCGCAAGCATCCCGAAGCGTCCGTCCGCCCAGCCGAAGCCCTGTAAAAACCAGAGCACGATGGTCGATAAGAGGATGATGGTTCCCGCTTTTTTAATAAAGGACCAGCCGCGCTCCCACATGCTGCGCAGCACATTTCCCATGGTGGGCAGATGGTAGGCCGGCAGCTCCATGACAAACGGCGCCGGATCTCCCGCGAACAGCCTTGTCTTTTTTAAGATGATGCCGGAGCACACGATTGCCGCAATCCCGACAAGATACGCGCTCCATGCCACCCAGCCCGCGTTTCCAAAGAATGCGCCGGCAATCAGCCCGATGATCGGCAGCTTCGCCCCGCAGGGGATAAAGGTCGTCGTCATGATCGTCATCTTCCGGTCCCTGTCGTTCTCGATCGTGCGTGACGCCATGATTCCGGGCACCCCGCAGCCGCTTCCGATCAGCATCGGGATAAACGATTTTCCGGAGAGCCCGAATTTGCGGAAAATCCGGTCCATGATAAACGCGACCCGGGCCATATAACCGCATGCCTCCAGAAATGCCAAAAAAAGAAAGAGCACCAGCATCTGCGGCACAAAGCCAAGCACCGCTCCCACGCCGCCGACAATCCCGTCCGCGATCAGCCCGGTCAGCCATTCCGCACAGCCGATCGCCTCGAGCAGGCTGGTGATCCCCGGTACAATCCATTCGCCAAAAAGCGTGTCGTTCGTCCAGTCCGTCAGCACTGCTCCCACTGTGGTAACCGACACATAATATACCAGAAACATCACCGCGGCAAAAACCGGAAGCGCCAGAAAACGGTTCGTCACAAAGCGGTCAATCCGGTCGGAAACCGTCAGCTTTTTCCCCGGGGCCGCCTTCGTCACACACGCGTCGATGATGGCGGAGATATACGTATACCGCTCGTTTGTGATGATGCTCTCCGTGTCATCGTCAAATGTCTCCTCCAGGTGGGCGATCTCCGCTGACACGTCCGGCGTCCGCTTCATCTGCGCCCTTATTTTTTCGTCCTTTTCCAGCAGTTTGATCGCAAAAAACCGCCGCTGCTCCTGGCGGACGTCCGGGCCCAGCTTCTGCTCCACAGCACGGACCGCCTCCTCCACCTCTTTCGCAAATTCATGTGCCGGGGGCGTCGTGCTCTTTTTCTGCGCCAGGGCAGCCGCCTGCTCCGCAGCCTTTTGAATCCCGGTCCCTTTGAGGGCCGAGATCGTCACCACCTCGCAGCCCAGCTTTTCTGCCAGCACATCCGTGTGGATCTGATCCCCGTTTTTTTCCACGAGGTCCATCATATTGACCGCGATGATCACCGGAATGCCGAGCTCCAGGATCTGTGTGGACAGATACAGGTTCCGCTCGATGTTCGTCCCGTCCACGATGTTGATGATCGCATCCGGCTGCTCCGCGATCAGGTAATTCCGTGCCACCACTTCCTCCAGCGTGTAGGGCGAAAGCGAATAGATGCCCGGCAGATCCGTGATCGTCACATCCTTATGGTTTTTCAGTCTTCCCTCTTTTTTCTCCACCGTCACCCCCGGCCAGTTGCCGACAAACTGGTTTGAACCGGTCAGCGCGTTAAATAAGGTGGTCTTCCCGCAGTTCGGATTTCCTGCAAGTGCAATTTTTATTCCCATCTTTCCCTCCGTTTTTGTCTGATTCCTCTTTTTTGGAATTTTCCCTGTCCGATATGTTTTCTTTGTCCGGCATGTTCTCTCAGACAAACTCTTTTTTTGCAACAATATTAGTAGTGGCTAACCGCTGGACCTTTTATCCTCTTTTCCGACGGTCAGAACCCCGGCCGTTTCCGCAGGGGCTTTCGCTCTCTACTCCACCAGAATCATCCCGGCGTCCTCCTTCCGCAGGGTCAGCTCATAGCCCCTGACCGTCACCTCCACCGGATCCCCCAGCGGCGCGACCTTCCGCACAAAAATCTCCACACCCTTCGTGATCCCCATGTCCATGATGCGCCGCTTCACCGGGCCGTCGCCCGTCAGCCTGCCCACCTTCACGGTCTGCCCGCAGGCTGTCTCTCTCAATGTCTTCATCTCTCACACTCCTTTGACCTTAAACCAGAATCTTTCCCGCCATATCCTTCCCGATGGCGATCCGGGAATCCTTCACATTCACGATCATATTCCCGCTGCTTCTGGATATCACCGTCACAGTGCCTCCGGCCACAAACCCGAGATTCTCCAGAAACCTCCTGGTCTCTTCCTTTCCCCCGACACGCCGGATCACCCCCGGCTCCCCTTCTCTCACCATTGATAACGGCATATGACATCCTCCTCTGATCTTTTTTGTTTCTTCTGTGTTAGTATATACTAATCAAAGTTAGTTGTCAATAACCATTTTAAAGTCCATCCATCGGTTTCGGCTGAGGGATGCATCAATCATTTTGCGCCACTCATAACACTTTCCATCAGCCTGCTGTCTTTCGCATAATCGGCAATATCCTTTTTCATTCCAACACACCTGTTCCCTATAAATGTTTCTTCAATAATGGCTTAAGATAGTTCTTTTTAAAGTCACGTACTGAGCAGAAGAATTCCTGCTCTG
>CANRSX010000028.1 GCA_947642555.1 uncultured Roseburia sp.
CTGCCGCTTTCTGCGGTCTTTGCGATACCGGTCTGGTATCTGAATCTGTTGTTTTCCTGTTTTTCTAAAATAAGTTGCTGTTTATAACGTTACCGTACCGTTTGTTTCCTGCCGCCCTTCCGGTAAGCCGGGCAGTCTGTCTTTCTTCCGCTACAATGTCCTCACCGCCTTTCCTGTGCCGCATCAGGATTCTGATCCGGGCTCCTGGGTCTGTCTTCCTGATGCTCGCTGTTCTGATTGATATTCTTCTATTTGAAGAAGATGTTTGTATTTTATCGTCTTTTTCTGATCCTGTCAAGAGGTTTTTTAAAAATATTTCTTCAAAATGAATATTTTCTTGTTACAGTTCACTCGTCAGCCAATATGGAGATAATCACATGCTTGCATGATGATTTCTCCATTTGTGCTGACGTAGGGAACGCCCGTTTATGAGCAAAGTTAGCTGCGAAGCAGCGGGAAAGCGCTGTAAGCGCCTTTGCGAATGGCGTGGGAGTGAACTGTAACTATTTCCCTTATTCCACAGTGACTTCCGGAAGACCGGCGAGCGACGTCAGCAGCGACAGTATGCCGGCAAGCACTGACGCGGACATGACATACCGCCAGTCTGCCTGTCCCATGACCGCTGCTGTTCCGATTGCGGCAACTGCCGCCTGCGCAGTTGTCCTTACTGCCCGTATGCCGGCAGCTTTCAGCCATTTTACCGTGTCTGTCGACGGCGGAAATACGTTGTTCCTTCGCATATTTTTTCCCTCCATTCGTTTTTTGCCATTTTTCCTACAGATACTGTACTGCCATAAACGCCAGCCCGGTCACAAGCGCTCCTGTGACGGTACTGATGACGGTCGTGACAGCCGTGTTTTTATAGTGTCTCATATCCTTTGCCGGGAGACGTTCCAGTTCATCCACTCTTGTGTCCAGCCGGTCAATTTTTCCATCCATGCCGGCAACCGCGTCGTTTGTATGCCGGATCTCCTCGACCAGCCGGATCATTGTTTCGGACATTGCGTGTATCTCCTGCACGACCGTTTCCAGTCGTTCCAGCCGGTGCGTATTGGATTTTAACCGTTCCTCCGCCCGGGTCAGTCTCTGCAGATAGTCGTCCTCCATGCCGTTTCCCTCCTTTCTGCGCTGCGCCGGCATGCCGTGCGCTGTTTATGTGACGGACGCTGCACGCGCCTCGAGCGCACGGATCCGTTTGTCCTGGGACTGCACCGTGGCGATCAGATCCGCGATGAGCTCCAGGTAGTTCACCGTCATCCGGGTTTCCTCCCCGTAGGGGATATCCTCCGAGCAGAGCGCCCAGTCCGGGTCGGGCAGTGTTTTCTTTACCTCCTGCGCGATCAGTCCGTGCCGGATTTTTTCTTCCGGGTCATAGTCGTAGCGGAAGCGGCAGGGCTTCTGCGCGTAGAGGAATGCAGCCGCCTCTTCGGGGTCGAGAGGCTCCACCCCGTGCTTTAGTCTGCGGTCGGAGTAGCTTTCCCAGCCGTAGGAGGAGATGCCCTTGCCGCTGTCGGTTAGCATGGCTACCACGCCTCCCGGGGCATGTACACTGACCTGGGAGTACTGGAAGATGGCCGACCGTTCCCCGGCAGTGGCTTTCATGCCGTCCGTTCCCATCTCGGCGCTGATCCCGCCGGAGCGGGAGAGCTTTATGATCCCGGACTTTGACTCCGCGGACTGGATGTTGATGCTCCCATTTGTCATGTTGACGTCCGCATTTTTTACGGACAGGGCTCCATTGTGGTCTATCACGGTGTTTTCATTTGCCGTGACAACGCCGTTTAAGCTGATTTTTCCTGCATCGATTTTTACCATCTCCGCGGTCTGGTTGATCTCGGAGATGATGTTATTTTTTGCGACCTTTGTCGTCACCTCCTGCGCGGTGACGGTCAGACGGGCGGAGAGCTCCTCCTCCGTTTTCTGCGCGCGTCCCGCCTCGAGCGTGATGCGCTCCACGTTCTGGGTGATCTGCGTCTGCAGGTTTTTTTCCACGTCCGTGAGCGTTGATTTTGTCTCGTCCACGCTGCGCTCCAGCAGGTTGGTAACGCCTTTTAACTGACGGATGGAGCGGTTGACGGAGTGCATTTTTTCCGTGTATTCCTCCGCGCCGTCCGCATGGTACGTATCCCGCAGGGAACGGATTCCTTTTAAGGTGCGGGAGAGCACGTAGCTTTCGATGATTTCATAGCGCGTGCTGAGACGGATGGCGTCGCCGGGCTCCGTGCAGGGGTTTCCTTTTGCCTCCGCCGTATACGGGCGGTAGCGGATACCGCGGATCACATCGAAGAGACGCTCCGCGATCTGCCCCAGCTCATCCGCGTGTTTTCCGTACGCGAGGAAGTTGTCTTCCACGATGTAGCAGTTGTCCCCGTCGCCTGCGATCGCGCCGATATCGTCTTTTTTCTCCCGGATCTGCAGTTTTCCGATCGGATGCGTGACATAGTCCTCGTACCGGCAGCTGATGTAGTGGCTTTTCGGGATCCTGCGGGAGTCCGGTTCGGCCGGGTACAGGTCTTCGCCGGGATACAGATCGTTTCGCGGGTACAGCCCCTGGATCGGATTTTTTAAACAGATATACCGGAAGCGCCCGTCCCGGCCGATACGGCCGAAGCATCCGTTCAGCTCGCAGAGGGCGTTCAGCACATCCCGTCCGCTTAAGGATTCCGGCTCTATGGTTTTTGCCACGGTCATTCCGTCGTTCGGGAGCTCTGTCTCTTCCTGCGCAATCCCGAAGTGTGCAAAGAAGCTGTCACGGAACTGCCGTAGGGTTACGGTGCTGTTTTCCGTCGGGAGCAGCGTGTGATACCAGTCCGCCGCTTCCGCGTTCAGCAGGTCATACATCGCGTCGTATGCGGTGATATCTCTGCGCGTCCGGTCTGCTGAGAGCTGGTCGGACGCCACTTTATAGCGGCCGAGCGGAAAACGCTTTACCGGATCCCCTTCCGGCAGCAGCTCCACGGTGAGCCACTGCCCGTACAGCGGGCGCATCAGGCCTGCGGTCTGGAATTTTAGGGTCGACGCCTCACAGCAGCCGAAGCGCAGCTCCTGTCCGGTGCACAGGCTCTCATGGATCTCCATGCTTTCCGCGATCAGATCCGTGTTGGTGAGGACGCCGCCGTCGTATGTGATGCGGAGCTGTTTCTCCACGTTGTCGCGCAGAAAGAGCTCCTCATAGGGATATTCAGCCATCGTATGCACCTCCTGTCCATGTGAAGCGTATCGCATTATACCAGACCGTGTCGCCGGAGATCCGGTAGACGGAAGGCGTCACGTCCGCAAGGCGCGCGCTCTGCGTGACATAGCCGCCGGTTTCCGGTATGTATGCCGTGACTGTGCTCCTGCGTGTCGCGGCCTCCGTGTAGTTTGCGCGGATCCGTGCCATCAGGGCTTCGAATTCCTCACCGGTGAGCAGGGCGGGGGTCTCGAAGGAGACGTTTAAAATTTTCGGCTCCGCCGTCTCGATGTGCTCGCAGCCGTTGGCGTCCGTGTAGGTGTCCATGGTGCGCAGGCTTACGCCTGCCTGGTAGCTGTCGGAGCGGATGTAGCGGTCCGCCGGTATGATGTAGTCCCCGATTTTTAATAAAAATCCATTGTATGACATGTTGTTTCACTTCCTTTCTGTTATGCTTTTACAATGACTGCGTCAATACCCTCCGCCTGAAGCTGTTTCCGCAGGCGTTCGGCGTTTGTGCGGCTGGTGAACGCGCCGTACTGGCGGATGACCTGCACACGGTAGAGGGTTTTTCCGCTGCTGTCCGGCGTCTGCGGGGCGGCTGGCGCTGCTGGGCTGTTCGCGGAAGGTGTTTCCTGCACTGCCGGACTTCCAGATGTCTGAGCCACCGCCCGCTGTCCGGTGATCCCGTAAACGATGGCGGCGGCCATTTTCTGGCAGTCGTACCGTTCCGCATCGTCCCGGTCGTCCACAAAGCAGCATTCCACCAGCACCGCCGGGGCCTTTGTGTGTCTTAATACGTACAGCCCGGGGTTTACCTTTACGCCGCGGTTGCGGTACCCATCTGCGGATATGGCCTTACAGATGGCTTCCGCGTATTTTTTTGCAGGACTCGTGACGCTGTAAACCCAGGCCTCCGTCCCGGTGGTTGTTCCGTTTCCGGAGGCGTCTTTTGCCCCGGCGTTGAAATGGATCGATACGTCCAGATCCACGGTGTGCGCGTTGCATGCGGCTACGATCTTTTTTAAGACATCTGTCTGATTCTTTCCGTTTTCGCAGGTGCAGTCGTGGACTGTGTGGCCCAGCTGCCGCAGCTGACGGATGACTTCGTCTTTTACCCTGCGGGCCTCGGTGGACTCACGGAGGAGGCCGATGGCGCCGCAGGCGGTTCTGCCGTCCGGATTGTGGCCGGCGTGTATGTTGATGTTCATGATAGTTGCTCCTTTCGTTTTCTCTCAATCGGCGCTTATACGCTGATCGCATTCAGTGTGTTTTCCGCCTCTTCCCTGGCGTAATAATTTTTTGCTCCATATACGGCTGTCGCCGGATCATAGATCTGATTCGAATCCCCGTTGCTCTGGTACTGATTCGGGCACGGCCCGTTGCTTAACACAACATTTGATTTGTACACATTTCCGTTGTACTGGTTCGGGCAGCTTCCGTTTCCACAGGCAATACAGGAATTATACTGGTCGATACATGCCGTATTCGAGTTATTGCCGTGGGTATTCATACCGCCGAAACCATTGGGATATGTCCCGTTTCCGTGCTGTCCGTTGTACTGGGATCCGTTTGTTTTTACGACATTCTGATTCACCTCATTCTGATGATACTGGTTCTGGTGAGTCAGATTCGTCTTGTACTGGTTACTGTTTCTCCCGCTGTTCGTACACGCGGTCTGACAGGTAATGTTCGCGCACACTCGAAGCAGCGATACCACATTGTCCTGTATGGCATCGTGATCCGCCATCCGGATCATCTGCTGAGCGTCTATGCCAGACTGGTCAACAGCCGTATAATCCGACAGAATCAGGTATTTATTCGCGGACCGGGCGCCGGAAATATGCTGCAGGAGAGAGCGGACATCCGCTGCCGGGCTTCTCGTCGTCCCGGAGGAAGCGATTGACGTCAGCCCGGTTCTTCTCCTTGCGACATTGATGGCCTCCCACCATTTTTTATATTCCGTATCGCTTAATACTGTCCCCATTGGTCTCACACCTCCTTTGCATCATGTTCTTTTAATGCGCGGAGGTAGGCTTCCGAATAAATTTCCTCAGACTCATCCGTATAGATATCCTCGTAGAAGCTTCTGATTTCCTTTTTCACATACCCTTCGCTGTCAATCAGCACCTCGCGCACATAATTTTTTTTCATAAAGGTATCCGGCGTACGCACCGTCAGGTTGGTTACCTTTCCCGGCTCCGGCAGCTCGAATTCCCCGTTCCTCGGGATATAGCGCACCGGTTCGCGGACCCCTCCCGCGCCGGAGGCGTTACCCTCCGCACTCTGTCCCTGACACTCCGAGAGGATTTCGTGCCGCAGCAGGTGGCGCGTGATCTTCTGATACGCTTCCTCCAGCAGCATCATCAATACCGGCGGATAATCGGAATCATCGTGATGCTTCAGATACATCAGCATTCCGACAATCTGCGTATCCCTGATCTCCGTGTCCGGGTTATCCAGAAAATCCATCAGGATCACGGAAATTTCCTGTAGTACGGCCGTGTCAATTACATTTGTATCCATCAGTGAAAGCGCTGTCTCGCTCACCGACCGGACAAGATCTCTGTTGCCATATGTTCCCAGTAATTCCATAAATTTGGTTCTCCTTTCTTTAACTGCATCAGTTTATCTTTGATATGTGCCACAAAGACGAGAATCGACGGATCCCCGCAGGTTTCTCCCGCCTCAAACAGACCGATTCTGGTATATTTGACATACAGGTAGATCACCCTGGCTTTCATCATCATACAGACCGACTCACAGGGTTTTAAAATCTCACCGGAGGCTTCATACTGCGCTCCGAGACAGCCCCGGTTACAGAAATATGCGATGGGACATTTCTCGCATCCCATGACGCTGTGAAAGGTCTGGTTTAAAATCAGCTGCGCCAGCTGAACATTGTTTGCGTCAAGTCCTGTAATCTTACCGTCTTCCACACGGTATTTTCCGTAAAGAAACGGATCGTAGCAGGTGCGGTGGCACGGCCCGATGGCGAGGTCTCCGCATCGCACAATCAGGGCGGAATTGACCGAACAGTCAAAGCTGCACCCGGTATTGGTAAAAATGTACGGAAAATAACCCCTGACGCGGTTCATGGTCTGATTCGAAAATACATCCTTTGCAAACGCAGTCAGATCTCCCTGCATCAGCTCATACAGGTCATAATCTACCATGTGATCCACGAATCTCAGATATTCCGCCACACTCTCCATGGTCCATTCGTCGTTGCGCACCTCCAGGTACATCCCGTATTCAAACGGGTTCAGCCCGTATTTGCGGAACATTTCCTGCCACCAGTCAAAATTCCGGACCCAGTTCCCGATGCCGTGCGCCGCCACCATCGGATGAAACGCATACTTCTCTTTTTTGCACAGGCGAAACAGCTCATCATAAAATACCTGATCGCGTTTTTTATTCTCGTGCTCCGCCACGAAGGACCGTTCCGATTCCTCCAGGTACAGACCGTCGATGGATGCGGAAAAGGAAAGACGACAGTTCACATCCTTAAACTTCTGTATGTACTCCTTTACCTTTGCATATTTTCCCGTATCCAAAATGAATGACATGTTCGACGGGATCAGAATGCTTTTCACCCCGAGTCCCCGGTCAATGTATGTAAGAATCACATCAAAAACGTCATTCCCAAAGGCGCTTCCCCATATTTCCCCGGAAAACAGATCCAGACTGCGGATCACCATCGACTCGCTGATCAGATAGTCAAACAGGATCCTGATATTCCGAAGAATGGTATCCGGTCTGCGGATGGACTTCGGATAAAGTTCATCGCCCCGCTTCGCCAGATAGCAGTACTCGCATTTCTGATTACAGTCCGCCGTCAGATTCAGCTCCAGGCAGGTCGCTTCGCTGTTGCGGTAATAAGCCTCATTCCGAAAGCTTCTGTAAAATGCATCGTTTAAAATATCGTATAATAACGCCTCATTTTCTGATTCATATCCCATGCTCTATCACCTCCATCGCTCCGTTTAGTAATAACCGGCAGATCCCCACCGGTATCATCGCCGCGCTCCCGGTGGTTCCGATATTATCCCGAAAGCAGTATGCCGTCGACACCTGTAAAAATCTTGCCGCCTTCGCCGCTTCCTTCGTATTGGTAAACCGTGGGGAAACCTGCCCGTTTTTTGCCAGCAGTGAAATCATCCCCGCCACGTTCGCCAGCTTCACGGAAGACACCGGATCATACGCGAAGCTGACGCACTTTTCATATTCGTGATATTCCTGTTTTTTACGAATCAGATAATTGGATTTGCTCATAAAAAACCGGAAGTCCAGCGCGCTGTCCCTGTTTTTCTCCGCCTCTTTCTTATACTCCGTGATCAGATTCACAAAGCCGTTGTGACAGCAGGAAATGTAATCATAGGGGAGCAGCCCGATGGTCGACACCCCGGAACCGCATGCGCCGCAGCCGTTCATATACCCGGAACTCTCATAGGAGGGATTCTCCCTCGGCAGATACGGAAGAATCGTCCTGTAATAGCGGAAATGATTCTTCCCTTCCCTGTTTTCCCGCATGAGATCCGCACAGTACCGGCAGAACACCGCAAATTCTTTTCCGTCCTCCACTGTATGCGGGGACGGGGACGCCGTATTGGGCACCGCGAGGTTTAACCTGGCATATTCTGCTGGGATCACACAGTTCTGCTGAAACTCCGTGAGAAACGCCTCGAAAAACCGGTAGTACCCGATGATGCGTTCCTTATCTTCGATTAACGTCCGGACAATCTCACTGGTCAGTGTCGGTTTGAATCCGGCGGAAACCACCACATTATTTCCCGGCATCCCCAGCAACCGGTTTAACAGTCTGATGTATTCCGAAAAATGCGCCTGAAATTTTTTTGTCACTCCCGCCCCGCGCTGTGCATCGTTGATCGCCTCAGGCCCGTCCAAAGACAACTGTAGATAAAACTCAAATCTCCTCTCCGGATGGTTTTGTAAAATCCGGATGAGGCCTTCCACCTGCCTGTCCCATTCGGGATGGACAAAATTCGTCGACAGAAAAAACGAGGTCAGATTCGGATAAAATCCGATCAGTTTTTCCACCGTATCATATGCCCGGTCCAGCCGGAGCGCCGGTTCCCCGCCCCAGAATTCCACGCTTTTTAGCTGCGCGGGATCCGGAAACATCTCCTTCGCAAATTCAAAATAATAATCTCCCCGGAAGCTTTCATCCAGGATCTGGTCGATCTTTACCAGCGCCGGATTTTTGTCTATATAGCAGTACACACAGTTCAGGTTACAGACGGCCGTCGTATACAGTACCAGTGTCTGCCGTTGTGAAACCAGATTCATCACAGACCACCTCCCCGTTATGACCAGACGGATGCGACATTCTGCCACGTTTCCGTATCCGTATTGCGGAAATACAGCATTCTCGTGCTGCTCTGAATCCAGATCAGCTTCCCGCTTCCCGTTCCCGGATCCTCCGCCGAGATCTGAATGATATTTGCCCGGGCATTTACCCCGGATTCCCCGTAATTCACCCCGTTCCTGACCAGCTGCCCGTTCTCCCCGGCGGCATCCCGGATCAGATAGAGCTTTCCGTCGGAGAGCTTCTCCTCCGGCAGCGCATCGTATTCCTCCTGCGTCAGCTCCGCTGCCGCGGCAAAGCCGCTGTCATTCTCGAGATCCGAGGTCTTCCCGGCCACGGAGGCCGTGAGCACACCCTCCCCGTCCACGGTGATGGTCACGCCGTCCGGCCTTCCGATCCCGGCGGTCTCCGTTGTCATCACACGGTCAAGGATCTCGGCTGCGGCCCGGTCGGCCTCCGCTGTCGCCCGGTCGGCCTCCGCCTTTGCGAGCCTGCTGTAGTAGCCGGCATTATCCGTATCCTCATTCTCCCGGGTCCCGGTGCCGCCTTTTGCATAGCTTTCCGCCTCCGCGGCAGAAACCTCTGCCTCCGCGGCACACTCCAGCACGGCCTCCACTGCCGCCTGTGCCTTCGCGCCCTCAACGCGGATGTCGGACAGATAGTCCGGCCTAAGCTTCGCCTCCGTGATGGATCCGTCCCTGACCTGTGCCCGGATACCGCCCGTGTCGTCCACGGAAAATCCGATGGTGTCCGTATCCTGAAATTCGTGCTCCGTGACCAGCGACGAGAGATCCACGTTCTGTGTGGTGCCGTCCTCCAGCAGGATCACAAGCTGCTCCGCGGCGGGATCATAGGCGAAATTTACCGCCAGCTTTTCCAGCTTTGTGTCCAGCGTGTAGGAGGAGCCGTCCAGGTATGTGACGGTAAAGCTCCCGTCCGTCTCATCGTAGGCGACGTCCTTTACCATCGTGGCGGCAGTGATCTTATCCATTTTCGCCGTATCCAGCGCGATCAGACGGTTGTCCAGCTCGTCTGCGGCCACATCCAGCCGGTTCAGATTCTGTGCGCTTAACGGCGTCGTATCATCCGGGGAGTTTTCCCAGTTGATTCTCTGATAAATTTTGTTCATAGTTTCTCCTTTCTGATTCTTGATCTCAAAATTCATTCTTCGCTATAGAGAAGTTGATTTTACAATATCACTCGAACAAATGTTTGTCAAGCACTTTTTGAAGAAAAAATCTTCGTAAAGCAGATTTGATAGAACGAAATATGGAGTTTAAGGCGAAAAACAGCAGACGTTCAGAATAAGGTTCTGTGAAAAGAGCGAATCACTTGACTTCCCGCCGCCTTCATGCTACAGTGAAACAAACTTGTAATTGAAACACAGAGAAGAAGAGAGTACATGGAAGAGAGCCTTTCAGAGAGGTCTTTGATCCGCTGCGAGGAGACCGGCAAAGCTCCATGGAAGATGGCTTTGGAGTGGCGGGGATGAACCTGTGGCAGAGAACAGGATAATCTTCGACAGGACCGCCTGTTACAGCGGAGGATATCAGAGACGGGCATGGATGTGTCTGCGGCGGCAGGATCTGTCGGCCGGTTCTGGCATTCGCAGAGGCGCCGGCCGTAAGGCCGGGGCGAAGAGAAGTGGCACCACGGGACGTCCCTCCCGTCTTCTGACAGATATGCGACGGATAAAAGTGTCTGCAAAATGTCGGGAGACGGGAATTTTTATGTAAAGGAAGGAAAACGACAATGGGAGACAAGGGAAAATATTACATGACAACCGCGATTGCCTACACATCGGGCAAGCCGCACATCGGCAATACGTACGAGATTGTCTTAGCGGATGCGATCGCGCGCTACAAACGGCTGGAGGGATACGACGTGTATTTCCAGACCGGGACGGATGAGCACGGGCAGAAGATTCAGGAGAAAGCGGAAAAGGCAGGGATTACGCCAAAGGCGTATGTTGACGAGGTGGCCGGTGAGGTGAAGCGGATCTGGGATCTGATGAACACATCCTATGACAATTTTGTCAGGACGACAGATGAAGATCACGAGAAGCAGGTACAGAAGATTTTCCGGAAGCTGTATGACAAGGGCGACATCTATAAAGGCGCATATGAGGGGCTGTACTGTACGCCCTGCGAGTCCTTCTGGACGGAATCGCAGCTGGTGGACGGGAAATGCCCGGACTGCGGACGGGAGGTAAAACCCGCGAAGGAGGAAGCCTACTTCTTTAAAATGAGCAAATATGCGGACCGCCTGATCGAGCATATCAACACGCACCCGGAATTCATTCAGCCGGTGTCCCGCAAAAATGAGATGATGAACAACTTCCTGCTGCCGGGCCTGCAGGATCTGTGCGTGTCGCGCACTTCGTTTTCCTGGGGGGTCACGGTGGATTTTGACCCGAAGCATGTCGTCTATGTGTGGCTGGACGCGCTGACAAACTATATCACGAAGATCGGGTACGACGCGGACGGGGAAGGGACACAGCTGTTCCAGAAGAACTGGCCGGCCGAGCTGCATCTGATCGGCAAGGACATCATCCGCTTCCACACGATTTACTGGCCGATCTTCTTAATGGCGCTCGATCTGCCGCTGCCGAAGCAGGTGTTCGGGCATCCGTGGCTGTTGCAGGGCGGCGATAAGATGAGCAAATCAAAGGGAAACGTCATCTATGCCGACGACATGGCGGAGCTGTTCGGCGTGGACGCGACGCGTTACTTTGTGCTGCACGAGATGCCGTTTGACAATGACGGGATCATCACCTGGGAGCTCGTGATCGAGCGGTTCAATTCGGATCTCGCGAATATCCTGGGGAACCTGGTAAACCGCACGGTTTCCATGAGCAATAAATATTTTGGCGGCGTCGTGACGCAGACCGGCGCCTCGGGCGGCGTGGACGACGATTTAAAGGCCGTCGTGACGGGAGCGCGCGATAAGATTGCGGCAAAGATGGATCAGCTGCGCGTGGCGGACGCGATCTCCGAGGTGTTTGCGGTATTCCGGCGCTGCAACAAATATATTGACGAGACAGAGCCGTGGGTGCTCGCGAAGGACGAGGAAAAGAAGCCGCGCTTAAGCGAGGTGCTGTATAATCTGGTGGAATCCATTACCATCGGCGCGTCGCTGCTGGTAAGCTTCCTTCCGGATACGGCGGAAAAGATCGCGGCCCAGCTCGGGACAGCGCTGAGAGGCTTTGAGGAGCTCGACCGGTTTGGTCTGTATGAGAGTGGTAAAAAAGTGACGGAAAAGCCGGAAATCCTGTTTGCTCGCCTGGATCCAAAGGAGATCCTGCCGAAGGTGGAGGCGATTCAGGAGGCGCAGAGAAAAGAATTCGAGGCGGAGCAGGCGGGCTCCGCGGCAGGTGCGGATGCGGCCGGGACAGAAGCGGCGGCCGACGGAGAGGAAGCCGGGATCGACATTGAGCCGAAGGAAGAGATCAGCTACGACGATTTTATGAAAATGCAGTTCCAGGTCGGCGAGATCATCGCGTGCGAGGCAGTGGAGAAATCGAAAAAGCTTCTGTGCTCGCAGGTGCGCATCGGAAGCCAGGTGAGGCAGATCGTCTCCGGTATCCGCAAATATTATACGCCGGAGGAGATGGTCGGCAAAAAGGTGATGGTGCTGGTAAACTTAAAGCCCGCGAAGCTGGCCGGGGTGTTATCCGAGGGAATGCTTTTGTGCGCGGAGGACGCGGAGGGGAATCTCGCGCTCGTCGTGCCGGAGAAGCCGATGCCGTCCGGGGCGGAAATCTGTTAAGATGTATTGCGAGGGAGGAGTGAAAGTGATGAGACATGCAGGGAAAACGGCGATGAGCCTGTGCCTGGCGGCTGCGCTTGCCGCCGGTCTGGCAGGATGCGGAAAGAAGGGACCGCTGGATCCGGCCAATCCGGTATCGCTTACCGTATGGCATTATTATAACGGTTCCCAGCAGGCGGCATTTGACGCGCTGGTGGAGGAGTTTAACAATACGGTGGGAAGAGAAAAAGGGATCTATGTGCAGAGCTACAGCCAGGGCTCGGTTTCCGATCTGGAGACAGCGGTGCGGGATTCCATCAGCGGAAAGGTCGGCGCGGATCCGATGCCGGATATTTTCTCTTCCTATGCGGATACCGCGTATGAGGTGGAACAGGCCGGCGCGCTGGCGAATCTGTCCGATTACCTGGAGCAGGAAGAGCTGGATCAGTATGTGGACTCTTATATAGAAGAAGGACGCATTGCGGCCGACGGGACGCTGCGCATTTTTCCCACGGCGAAATCCACGGAGATTATGATGGTCAATAAGACCGACTGGGAACCGTTTGCGGCGGCGACCGGCGTTTCCCTGGATGACCTTCGGACGATCGAGGGCGTGACTGCGGCGGCCCAGGCATACTACGAGTGGACGGACAGCCAGACGCCCGATATACCGGGGGATGGAAGGGCGCTGTACGGCAGGGACGCGGTGGCAAACTATTTTATCATCGGAATGCAGCAGCTCGGCGTGGAGATTTTTCAGGTAGAAAACGGTCAGGTGACCTTAAATACGCCGAAAGAAGAGCTGCATCGCCTGTGGGAGAATTATTATGTGCCCATGGTGAAAGGATATTTCGGTGCGTACGGATCCTTCCGCTCCGACGACGTGAAGACTGGCGATCTCCTTGTCTATACCGGATCCACCTCCTCCGCGATGTATTTCCCAAATCAGGTCGAGCTGGACGATAAGAGCTATGAGATCGATTATATCGTAATGTCAGCGCCTGTGTTTGAGGGCGGACGGCAGTACGCGGTGCAGCAGGGCGCCGGGATGGTGGTCAGCAAATCGGACGAGAAGCATGAATATGCCGCCGTTGAATTTTTAAAATGGTTTACGGAACCGGAGAATAATCTGCAGTTTGGCTGTGTCTCCGGATACCTGCCGGTACAAAAAGAAGCGGGCAGCACAGAGCGGCTTGATCAGGTCATCGCGGATCGCGGGCTGGAGGTTGCGCCTAAGACTTATGACTGCCTGACCACGATTTTCGGCGGGATGGACGATCTGACGCTGTACGCAAACAAAAGCTTTGAAAACGGTTCTGCTGCGCGCAAGGTGCTGGAATACCATCTGGCGGATCAGGCTGCGGCGGACCGGGAGGAGGTTGCGGCGCTCATTTCACAGGGAACGCCCCTTGAGGAGGCTGCTGCGCCTTATGTATCAGAGGAAGCGTTTGAGGAATGGTATCAGTCATTTTGTGACGCACTAAACGGTGCAGTCGGCAAGTAGGTCGGGATGAAAAACAGACAGCAAAGAAAAAAAGCAAGCA
Organism: uncultured Roseburia sp.; assembly: GCA_947642555.1. GTDB lineage: Bacteria > Bacillota > Clostridia > Lachnospirales > Lachnospiraceae > Roseburia. Next base: position 13,793 of record CANRSX010000028.1, read on the forward strand.
TATTCAGGATCTTTCTGATACCGCTGATTGCGATCATGCTGGTACAGAGTATGATCACCATCGGAACGCTGATTGTCCGGCGGACGACAAAAATGCTGGAGGAATATTCCGTGGGCATGATGAGCCGTCTGGTGGAAAACAGAGGGGTGATCCTGGAAAATGAGATGAATCAGCGCTGGGCGTCGATCTGTGACAAAGAACCTCTGATGAATGAGATCTTCGCACAGCTGCTGGAACAGGAACATGTAAAAGCCCGTGAGGCTGTGGGATCCGATGAGGTGAAGAGCAGGCTGCTGGAGCAGATGTTCCCCGAATGTCTTGACATTTTACAGAACAATTCGACGACGGGTGTCTTCGTTGCCCTGACAGGGAATGACATGCAGTCCGCCGGGGACTTTGACGGATTTTTTATCCGGGATTCGGATCCGGACACCAATCCCGCCAATTATACGGACCTGCTGCTGGAGCGGGGGAGCAAGCACCTTTCCAGGGAGTGGAATATTCCGATGGATACCGGATGGACGACCCGGTTTCATATGGAGGGCCAGGGGCAGAACACCGCGGACCGTTTTTTTTACGAGCCATGGAGGGCCGGGGCGGAGTATACGGATGCGGATGTGACGGATCTCGGCTACTGGTCCATGCCGTTTACCCTGGAAAAGCACACGGCGGATTCCTATGAGATGATCACGTATTCGATTCCGCTCCGGTATGAGGGCCAGGTGTACGGTGTGCTGGGTGTGGAGATTTCCGTGCGGGAGCTGTACCAGTATTTCCCGGTAGCGGAGCTGAATGAATTGCAGCAGTCGGGATACATGCTGGCAGTCCGGCAGGATGATGTGTATGTTCCGCTTGCCGGCAAAGGCGTCCTTTCCAATATGGTCAGTTCCGACGGGAATTCCTTCATTCTGCGGGAGACGGGATACCGCAATCTGTCTCTGGTAGAGGGGGTCCGGCTGGAGGGGCAGGGGATCTATGCGGTGGTCTGCCCGTTGCGGCTGTACAGCAATAATGTGCCCTATGAACATACGGAGTGGGTACTGCTCGGGCTGGACACGGAGGAAGATCTGTTCGGCATGAGCCGCGTGCTTTATATCTGGATCATCGTAGCGGTATTAATCGGCCTGCTGTTCGGGGTCGCCGGAATTTATTTTGTGGTCCGGCATCTGACCAGACCGGTGCAGCGCCTGATGGATTGCATCAGCAGGGGGAGAGCGGGACTGTCGGAGTTTCAGCCGTCAAATATTCAGGAGATCGATGCGCTCTACGATGTCGTGAATGATCTGACGATGCGGCAGAGAGAGTCGGAAAACATCCTCCTGGAGGAGAAGGAGCGCTACCGGGTAGCGCTGGAATCCTCAAAAGACGTATTCTTTTCCTATGATTATGAGAGTCATGTGCTGGATCTGGTCAATCATGAGACCATGACCGGCCAGTGGAGATGCGAGGAGTCCAGGGGTACGTTTATCAATCTGGATTATCTCTATGATCTCGACCGGGAGATGGTGCTTGAGACATTTGCAGGCGGGAAGGATAAAATGTATGTGGAATTCCGGCTGAAATGGCCCACGGACACAGAGTTCGTGTGGGTGGCCCTTTCCAGCAAGGTGGTTTATGATACGGACGGTGTGCGCCGCAAGCTGGTGGGAAGCATCCGCGACATTCAGGAGCAGAAGGAAAGAGAAGCGGAGCAGCTGAGAAAGAATATGACGGACGGTGTGACCGGGCTTTATGCGTTTGGCGCCGGCATGGAGCGTCTGGAGGAGTTCCGCCGATACTGCCAGGACGGTATCATGATCGATCTGACGTTAAACCAGCTCCGGGAGATCAATGAGAAGAACGGCATTGTGTTCGGGGATATGATCCTGGAAGAGCTCGGCGGTCTGATCCGGACGGGCTGTCAGGAGTTTACGGAACGGACGGGATACCGCACAGTGTCCATGCGGCTGGACGGGGATGAATTTGTTCTCTGGCTGGAGGGGCAGTTAAGGGAACAGGCGGAGGAATTTATCGCGGACCTGCTTGGCCGGATCCGGGCGGGGTTTGCGGAGGAAATGTTCCAGGTGGATGTGCGTGCCGGGCTGGTCTGTGCCGGAAAGAGTCAGAGCAGCGCGAAGCTGATCTGCATGGCAAAGCTGGCGGAGCAGTCGGCTTCTCCGGCCGGAAAAGGAACGTACTTTTTCTATGAGGATATTCCGGAACAGGACCGGGGAGAGCTGCCAGCGCTTATGGGGCGGGAAATCAACAGCCTGGATTACGGGGAGGAGGTCAGCCTGGTATCGCTGGCGCTCAACCTGTTTGGAAAAGGAGAGGATTTCGCGGCGCAGATGACGCTTATGGTCCGCAAGATCGGCAGGTACTATCAGGCCGAAAGCGTGCTGTTATCCGTGCTTCACGCTGATTTTAAATCCAGTTATCTGGAGTATCAGTGGCACAGGGATGAAAAACCGGCGGGACAGAGCGTAAAGAAATACGGAAAAGAGGAACAGACGGAGTTCCTTCGCTGGCTCGGCGAGGATCAGGTAAAATGTTTTTCGGAGGAAGACAGCAGAAAAGAGGCGTTCCAGTGCTTTTTACATATCAGGGAAAGGCAGCACGGGATTGTCCTGCCCATGTATGACAACGGGAGCTATATGGGAAATATCTGCATAACAGGGGTTGACACGGCATTGCCGGACGACCCGGATGAATATCAGAATCTGGCGGAGCTTGGCCGTGTGATTCAGAGCCAGTTAAACCAGCGGCAGTCTGACATAGCGAGCAGGGCGAAGTCCGAATTCCTGTCCCGCATGAGCCATGAGATCCGCACGCCGATGAACGGGATTATCGGTATGACGGCGATCGCCCTGCAGGAGAATCAGGAGCAGGAGCGGATCATGGACTGCCTGCAGAAGATTCAGGCATCCTCGGATTATCTGCTCGGACTGATCAACGACATCCTTGACATGTCAAAGATCGAGAGCGGCAAGATGAAGCTGGAGCCTGTCAACTTTAATATGTATGAGATGCTGGAGACGATCAGCGAGCTGATCCGGCCGCAGGCAGCTGCAAAAGAGATTGAATTTGTGCAGAACGTCGACTTGAAGCATGGCTGGTTTGTGGCGGACCGGATGCGGATCAGCCAGGTGCTGATCAATCTGCTCGGCAATGCTGTAAAATTTACACCGGAAAAAGGGCGGGTGATGTTAAGCGTACAGGAGACGGAGGGCAGCAAAGAGGAGATTTGGGTCAGCTTCTCGGTGCGGGATACGGGAATCGGTATTGCACCGGAGGATCAGGACAGAGTGTTCCGCTCCTTTGAGCAGGCGGCCGGCGCGAATCCGGCAAAGCAGCAGGGAACCGGGCTCGGGCTTTCGATCAGCAGCCGTCTGATTCAGATGATGGGGAGCAGCATCCGGCTGGAAAGCACGCCGGGAGAGGGCAGTACCTTCCGCTTTACCATCCCGCTGGAAGCCGGGAATGACATGGAGATCAAAGAGGTAAAAGAGGAGATCTCGTTTGAGGGGTATCATATCCTGGTCGTGGAGGATAATGAGATCAATGTTGAGATCGCGAAATATCTGCTGGAGGAGAGAGGCTTTCATGTGGACTGCGTCTTTGACGGGGCGCAGGCCGTAGAGCGGATGAAGACGACAGCGCCGGGCGCTTATGATGTGATCCTGATGGATATCATGATGCCGGTGATGGACGGACTCGCGGCGACGCGGGCGATCCGCGGTATGGAGCGCGAGGACTGCCATACCATACCGATCATCGCGATGTCGGCGAATGCGTTTGACGACGATCTGAAAAAATCAGTGGAATGCGGCATGAACGGCCATCTCTCCAAGCCGGTTGAGGTGGATAAGCTGTACCGGACGCTCAATGAGATCCTGCGCGGCAGAAGGGCCTGATTTTTCATTGCGTACAGGAAAGAACAAAATTTTGTGCCTATTGCACAAAAAACTAAGCAAATGGCTGTTATAAACCGATGTAATAGATGAATGGAATCATCTTTTTATTTAGACAAACAGAGCATATTCAGGGAGGAATGAGCGATGGGTGCTACAATAAACGGTGCAGGGAGTGCGGGCTCGCAGTCGATGATGGCGGGCGCACTGTCGATTAAGACCGCGAAGGATGCAAAGAACCGTGCGGTGGCAGGAGGAAGATCATCCAGCAAACCGACAAAACGGCTGAACTACAATTACAGGGATATTTCGGGACAGCTGATGCGTGCAAAGAAATCACAGAGCGCGGCGATGGTCGTGGCCCGTGCGAAGAGCAAGGTTTCGGTACTGGCGCGCTCTGCGGCGAGCGGGCAGTATAATAAGAAGGAAATCGCGAACGCGCTGGCGCACGCGAAGCGGATGGTGCGCTGCGCGCAGCAGAAGACCAGGAACCTGCGCGAGGAAGAGCAGGAGCATAAGGCGCATGAGAAAGAGAAGGCGGCCAGGGATCAGCAGCTGCGCAATGAAGCGAAGCGCAGGGTCGCTCAGAAGGAGCGCAAAATCGAGGGCAAGATCATGGCGAAGGAGATCCAGGAGCATTCCCGCGATAAGCGCAGGCGCAACGAGATGATGAAAAAACGTCTGATTCACCGCAGCCAGGAGCGCGCGAAGATGAACGAGGCGGATATGAAGTATATCAAGGGTCAGATGGAGAAGGACGAGGGCGGTGAGGAGCGCTATTCCCCGCTTGGCGACAGCGCCGTACTGGATCTCAGTATGGAGGCGGCCGCGCTCGCGGAGATTCAGCGGCTTGACCAGGAGCGGCAGCAGTTAGAGGCGCAGATCGAGGCCGAGATCGCGGCGGAGCTTGCGATGGAAGGCGGGGATCTCTCCGGCGGCACGGCGCAGATGACGTCGCAGAGCAGCACGGTCACGCAGTCCGCGCCGGTGGAGGCTGCATCGGTGGATGTGGCGCTGTGATATGAGTGTATCCCGGGCAGCAGTCAGCGTACAGACCGCTGCCCGGGCTGGCGTTTACGGAATCAGGGAGAAATCAAACAGTTCGGTAAAATTCTCAAGCTGTTCATTGGTCACGTCACAGGTGTCCGAATAGATATCCCCCAGGACATTGATGACGAGAAAGGACTGCTCCCGGTCCGCAAAGATCAGAGCTTTATGGCTGCTGTTTGCCAGCCGCAGGGATACGCCGTTTTTCGTCGTGTATTCCCACTGCTCATAGTCATTGATATCCCCTACATTTAACATGGTATCGTCGAAGGTTCCCCTGACAGAGCGGGAAAACTGGTAGTCGATCCTGCCGCTGCCGGCGAGCATGGCCGTCCCTTCCAGGAGAAAGGAACCGTCCGCGTAGGAATAGGCGTCTTCAAAATCATTGCAGGCGTTATCCGGGGTAAGCATAAAGTTCCCGATCCCGATCCGGTCGCAGAGATCCTGACAGCTGTCTGCCAGCTCAAAACCGCTCAGCTTTCTCAGCTGGTATTTCTCGCAGATCTCGTCGATCTTGTCCGCCATCTCCTGCGTATAGCAGAGATATTCGCCATATTCTTCCTCGAAACCGGTGGGATCGTTTCCCACCTCCGAGAGAATCGCTTCATCCGCATCGTAGGTTTCGGAAAATTCCATCCATTCCAGGCAGGCTTTGTATTCCGGGCTGTCCGAGTATCCCTGCATGGAGATCATATCCATTTCGGTGGTTTCCGGGATTTCGGTGCCGCCCTCTACCGGAATAATGACCTCCCCTTTTCCCAGGCTGGTGTCATGCAGCCCGAATAAGCCTGTCGCGTAGGCGATGGTGGGCAGAAGCACGACTGCCGCCGCTGCGGCTGTGATGCGGAAAATGCGCCCGGAATTGCGGTTCTTTTTATGTTTCTGTTTTGTTATACTTGTCTGTGCCATTTGGTTTCCTTCCTTTTTCCCGGCGGGGACGGATTCCTGTGCTGCCTGCTGTGCGTAAAGGGATGTAATATTCCGCAGCATCCGCTCCGTTGCCGCCTCATCTGGTTTTATCGTTTCATATGCGTCATAAATTTTTTTTCTCATGAACAGTCACCATCCAATCCATATTTTTTCAGAAGCTTCCTGGCCCTTGCCAGCCGGTTGCGTATCGTGGAAGCCGAACAGTGCAGCAGTTTTGCGATTTCAAATGTAGAATATCCCTCATAATAGTACAGGTATACGACATCCTTGTATGTTGCAGGGAGGGAGAGGACAGCGGGAAGTATACGGTCCGTGCTGTCTGCCTCTTCATATGTAAGCGAAGGGTAATCCTCCAGGTTTTCCGCGTACCGCCGGCGTCTTAAGGCATCCTTACACGCATTCGACGCGGTCACGATCAGCCAGGCCTTTTCATGCTGCTCTGACTGAAATTCTTTTTGGCTCAGTAGCAGCTTCAGAAAAGTCTCCTGCACAATATCTTCCGTATCCGCGGCATTTTTCATGTAGGAAAAGCAGACGCGGTATACGGTATTTACATGGCGACGATAAATGTTTTCTATTTCTTCATCCGTACGCAATGAAGAATCCATGATGTATCACCTGCCTTTCAATAGAGATACGCAGAAACAGGCGGAAATGTCGCAGATCGAAAGAAATTTTTGAAAATAAGCCAGAATGGCACGGTAATTGCTCTGCCATGGAAGGAAACGGATCAGAAACCGGAAAGAGCGGCATATCCCCTGGCGATCAGGCCCGCGATATACAGCAGCTGATACGGGTGACTGGCCTGATCCAGAGGAGATTGAAATTCCAGCACGTCAGAGACATATGCGGGAAAAGGACGGCTGGTCCCGGCGATCATCCAGATACGGGGAAGATTATTTTTCTCTCCGGGGTGAAATATGTTCTCTTTCTGATAGTCAAAGTATGAGCCGGTATAACTGAAAATGAGAATCAGACAGTCCCTGCCGGACTGCCGGATATAGGAAAGCTGCTGGTCATAGGATACGCTGGTATCGATCTGTTTTCCCATCAGCCAAAGGTCGCTCTGCAGGCTGATGGCCGCGGTTTCCGCCTTTAAAAGTCCGAATGCCGCGGTTTTTTTGTATGTGTTCAGATCGCGGCACAGCGCGGTGAGCTTCTGTCTGGATAAGGACGCCGCGGTCAGATCAATGCTCTGCGTGACTTTATCCCGATAATTTGTGATTCGCCCGGCAGTGGAGCCGCCCTGAAAACCGGGATCAAAGCTCCCGCCGGTAGCATGCAGAAGCTCCTTTAATTCCACAAAATCCCGCAGGCCGATCTCCCGGCAGAACCGGGAAACGGAGCCGGTGCCCACATGACACAGCTCTGCCAGCTCCCGGATCCCCAGGTCCTTTACGCGGTCAGGATGATCCAGAATATACGATGCGATAACATAGTTGGTGGTGCCTTTTTTTTCGCTGGCCATAACGCTTAAAAATACCACCGGTAATTTGTCATAGATCATAGTTTACCCCCTGACTGTGACAGCGGGGCGGATCAGCCGGATATTACCGGCCGCCTGCGAAGTGATACAGCATCCTCTCCTTCAGTACGGAGACATCCTGACCCAGCGCTTCGGCCAGTTTATAGCTGAAGGGATATACGGTAGCCGGCCCCTGGCTGGTAATCAGCGTTCCATCCGCCACCACCACGTCTTCCCGGAAAATGGCCCCGGTTAATTTTTCTTCATATCCGGTATAGCCGGTGACTTCTTTTCCCTGAATGATATCCGCTTCGGCGAGCACCAGGGTGCCGGAACACATGGCGGCGACATATCTGCCTTCCGCTGCAAAATATTTTACCATCCGGATGACATCCGGGTGTTCTCTTAAGTTGGCGCCTCCGGGTCTTCCTCCCGGGAGCACCAGCATATCGTATTCTTTTATGTTATCGGAGAAGATGTCGTCCGATTTTACCAGTATTCCGTGCATTCCGGTTACAAAACGCCCGTCGCCGCAATCCGCGGCCGGATCGCCGGGGGCATCGTCGGCGGTTTCACCCTGCCATGTCTCCACGGCGAAGGTTTTACACTCGATGTTTGCGCGTCGAAGGATATCTACAATTGTCAGCGTTTCGCCTTCCTCATATCCTTCCGCCATCAGTACAGCAACTTTTTTTCCCATCTTACGCCTCCTCTCTGAACGCATGGTGAAAGAGCATCCTCTTTTTCACGGCGTCTGCATCCCCGCCAAGCAGCTCCGCCAGCCGGTACGCAAACGCATAAGCGGTGGCCGGTCCCCTGCTGGTAACTACGTTCTGATCGATTACAACCTCCTCTTCGGAAAAAGTTCCCGCTTTCATGATGCTGTCATACCCCACATAGGCAGTATACGTTTTTTTGTCCAGCACGCCGGCCCGCTCCAGTGCGATGGGTGCCGCACACATCGCGCAGACGTATTTCCCGTCGGCATCCATGCGTCGTATGATTTCCATCAACAGATCGCTGTCTCTCAGATTCGTCGCGCCCGGAATCCCGCCGGGCAGTATGATCATGTCATAGCCGCAGATTTCTTCGGACAGACACCTGTCGCAGGATATGGTGATATTGTGGGCGCCGGTGACGATCTCCTCTGTCAGTCCCACGCTGTCACAGGCGATACCGGCTCTTCGGATGATGTCGATGATTGTCAGAGCCTCCCCTTCCTCGAACCCGGGGGCGATGATGACCGCTGCTTTTTTCATAGTGAACCTCCCTGATCTTTTTAAGGAGATTATAGAAACGGCAGCCGGATTTTTCAACCGGTTTCCAGATCCTGGAACAGCGGGCTGAGCTTTTTCATAGATCCGGTTGTTTTCGTCAGACATAAGATGTATAATGAATGCATAATAAAGCCTGTTTGGGCAAAAATATTCAGTAAGAAGGAGGGAAAATGTGGAAATAAGGCGTGACAGTTATTTGCAGCAGTTGATTTCATATCGTTTTGATGGCCTGGTGAAGGTCATAACCGGTATCCGCCGTTGTGGAAAATCCTATCTTCTGAAGAAAATCTACAGAGACTATCTGATGGAAAACGGGGTGAAGGAGGAGCAGATTATTACAATTGAGCTTGATCTTGCAAAGGATATTAAGTTCCGGAACCCTCTGCTTCTTTCTTCTCATGTGAGAGAAATGGTGAAACATAAGCCGGAGGAATATTATCTGTTTGTCGATGAGATACAGATGTCGGACGAGGTCGCCAATCCCTATAACCCGGATGGAATGAAAATTACATTTTATGATGCGTTAAATGACCTTCGCAGTCTGGACAATCTGGATGTCTATGTGACAGGCAGTAATTCCAGAATGCTATCAACCGATATTCTGACAGAATTTCGGGGGAGAAGTGACGAAATCCGTGTCCATCCGTTAAGCTTTGCGGAGTATTATTCTGCGGTTGGAGGAGAAAAGAATGAGGCATTTGACGAATATGCATTTTATGGGGGAATGCCGCTGATTCTTTCCAGACCGAACGATGCCGCAAAGATGAATTATCTGAAATCTCTTTTTACAGAAGTTTATCTGAGGGACATTGTAGAGCGAAAAAAGACAGAGCGGCAGGATGTGCTGGAGCTGATTACGGATTTCCTGTGCTCCTCGGTCGGTTCGCTGACCAATCCCGCCAAAATAGCGGATACACTGAACTCAAAGCAGATGAAGGGGGTTTCACCCAATACGGTCCGGGCATATATCGGCCATCTGGAGGACGCGTTTTTGTTTTCAGAAAGCAGACGATATGATATAAAAGGAAAATCATATTTCGAATCGCCGAATAAGTATTACTGTGAAGATATCGGGCTGCGTAATGCCCGCATTGGTTTCCGGCAGCAGGAAATGACACATATCATGGAAAATATCATATACAATGAACTGACCGGACGGCAGTTTGCGGTAGATGTCGGGGTGGTATATGCGAGAGTGACAAATCAGAATGGGAACTCTGTCCGTTCACCGCGAGAGATTGATTTTGTGGTCAGCTCCGGCGGGAAAAGAACCTATATCCAGTCCGTATACGCAATGCCGACGGAAGAAAAGGAGGAGGCAGAGCTTCGGCCATTTGCACTTACCGGGGATTCGTTTCCAAAGATTGTAGTAAGAAAGGATATTGGAAAGCGGTGGTATGATGACAAAGGTATTTTAAACATCAGTCTGATTGATTTTCTGTTAGATAAAGATCTGATTTAAGGAGGAGGAACGTTATGGATCGAAAGGAACTGGTAAAGCAGGCCGTGTTGTCCGTCACGGAGAAGGATGTGAAAAAGTACGGGAATCAGTCCTGTGCGGTGACCATCCGGGATGCAGACAAATGTAAGGAAAAGCAGCTTCAGAATGCGGTTGCCGAGTATGCGAAAGGGTGCAGGCAGGAGGACATCGCCGTTCTGGTGGATCAGACGATTTTAGGGAATGGGAAAAAGGGATTTTTGTTTTCGACGGACGGGTTCTATGCGAGCCGGAATATCCTTGTGGTCGGTCCGCTCGGGAGACCATGCATCCCGTATCCGATTGTGTATGAAGAGATTGACAGCGTGAAGGTTGATCCGAAGGAAGTCGACGCGGATTATCTGATTATAAACTACAAAAACGGGTTCACGAGAAGGGCTTATGGCTGTACGGATAACTGCTATATCGTGGCCGCGCTGAACGCGATCCTGCGGGCGCTGGCCGAGGAACGCAGACAGGAGAATGAGGCCATGGACGAAAAGCGCAGGCAGGAGGAGGAGCCGGCCGCGGAACAGCCGGCGGAGAAGACAGTGGAACCGAAGCCAGCCGTGGACCCGGAGCCAGCCGTGGAGCCGGAGCCAGCCGTGGAGCCGGAGCCAGCCGCTCCAGCCGCCGAGCCGGTGGCCAGGGAGCCAGAGGAGCAGCAGAAAGAAGCCGTGGAGAGTCCTGCTTCGGAAGAAGAACAGCGCTTTGCCGCAAAGAAAGCGGAAGCGGAGGCCGGCGACGCCCAGGCGCAGTTTGAGCTCGGCCTGATGTGCGAGAAGGGCGAGGGGACGACGGCGGATCTTACGGAAGCGCTCCGCTGGTACGAGACGGCGGCAAACCAGGGACATAGCCAGGCGCAGAACTATACGGGTTATGCCTATAAAAAAGGCAGGGGCACGGAGCCTGACGGGAAAAAGGCGGTCAGCTGGTACAAAAAATCCGCGATGGGCGGATATGCCGCGGCACAGCGCAATTATGCGTTGGCGCTGTTAAAGGGCGAAGACTGCGACAAAGATCCGGAGGAGGCGCTCTACTGGATGGAGCAGTCCGCGGAAAACGGACTTGACCGGGCGCAGGAGCGGGTGGCGCAGATGTATGAGGACGGCGAGGGATGTGATCTCCCGGAAGAGGTGCGCAAAAAGAAAGCGCGCGGCTGGTATGAGAAGGCGGCGGAGCAGGGAAAGGTTAATTCACAGTTTTCCTGCGGGCTGATGTATTACAACGGAGAGGGCGGCGAACAGGACAGAGAAAAAGCCCTTTCCTGGTTTTTGAAAGCGGCGGAGCAGGGAAATATCTCCGCGCAGATGAACTGCGGGGTGATGTACTTAAACGGGGACGGTACGGACAGGGATCCGAAGGAAGCGCTGCGCTGGTTTATGTCCGCAGGGGAAGGAGGCAGTGCGGAAGCGGCATTCCGAAGCGGAATCATGTATTATAACGGGGAGGGATGCAGCGTCAGCCGGGAGGAGACACTGCGCTGGCTTCAGAAAGCGATTGAGCTGGGGCATGAAAAAGCGCAGGAGGCATATGACATTGCCAGCAGGCAGATGCAGGAGAACGAGACTGCCGAAAAAGATCTGGAGTTCGAGAAGAAGATGCAGGAGATCAGAGAGGGTGCGCAGAAAAGGTTCGAACAGGCGAAAGAAGCCGCAAAAGGCGGCGATATGGAGGCGCAGTATGATCTTGCCGAGATATATGATATGGGAATGGGCGGGGTGAAAGAGGATAAGGCGGAGGCGCTGAACTGGTATGAAAAAGCGGCCAGCCAGGGACACGCCAAAGCGCAGTACCGGTGCGCCATGATGTACCGTGACGGGGAAGGTACGAAGGCGGATCAGATGAAAGCAGTGGAATGGTGCCGGAAAAGCGCGCTGCAGGATTACGTCGATGCGCAGGCCACACTCGGTATCATGTATTACGACGGAGACCGGGGCACGCCGAAGAATACGGCGCGGGGGCTTTACTGGCTGGAGAAGGCAAAATATAACAGAAACATCGTGGCGGCGGAGCAGTGGAAAAAGTTTTATATAGAGGAACATGCGAGGAGCACGGAGGCGCTGCTGAAAGGAGACGGATCTGTATTTGAGCGGGATCCGCTGCAGGAGGCGGTGGAAAAAGATAAGAAGGAGCTTCTGTATGCCCGTAAATGCGCGGCGAACCGCGGTGACGCTGCGGCGCAGTTCTGGTACGGAAATATGCTGGAACATGCCGAGGGGACAAAAGAAAATAAAAAAGAAGCGCTGTACTGGTATGAGAAGGCCGCAGAGCAGGGGTATGTCCAGGCAATGTATGAATGTGCATCCTGCTATGAGGAAGGATCGAACAGAGAGGACGCTTACGTGGAGAAGGATCCCGCGAAAGCCTTTCACTGGTATGAAAAGGCGGCGGAGAACGGATACGGATATGCGCAGCGCCGGCTTGCACAGGTCTATGACGAGGGATATCACAATGGTCTGGCCGGGGTGGAAAGAGACAGGAAGAAGGCGCTGTACTGGTATCAGAAAGCGGCGGAGCAGAACGTGGACGGCGCGCAGGCACGTTACGACTGGATTATGATGGATGAACAGCCGGATATAAAGAAAAAGATAACGTCCCAGGCAGTCCTTTTGTGCGGTAATAGTACATTTCATCATTTGATGCTGACGAAGATGCTGGAACAGCATGGATTCGGTGAAATATATAAGACAGACAGTGTCAGAGAAGCAGAAAAGCTGTACCGGAAGAAAAAACCCGGCATGGTGCTCCTCGGGATGACCGTAGGAGGATCCGTGACGACAGAGACAGTAGAGATGATGGACAGAAAATATCCGGATGCAAAGATTGTCCTGCTTGTCACGATGGGACAGGAGCGCATGGCGGAAGATCTGAAGCGGAAGTATCATGTGATCACGGATGTCCTTGTGTCTCCATACGCAAAGGACCGGGTTGGAGAGGTCGTTCTGAATGTGATGCGGCCCAAAGAATAGGGCCGCTCTTTCAGCCGGACGTGGTTATAAAAGAGAACGGATCCCGGAGCTGATGATGCTGCCCGCGAGGGCGGCCATCTCCTTCGGGGATTCCCGATGCCCGGAAGAAAGCCAGGTTTCGATCAGGCCGATACATCCGGAGACGATAAAGTTATAGGTGTATTCATACCGGGAACGGTCGCTCTCCTGAAAGGTGTGGAGCCATACATTCCAGAAGCGGTCATGAAAGATGGCCTTGAGCTTCATGAGGAAAGAAATGTCCCCGTACTGTCCCAGCAGTGCCTGACAGAGGTCAGCGCCTTCCTCGATAAAGACAAACAGGTCATAGAGCAGATCATTCGGGTCAGAGCCCAGTTCTTCCGGTGAGTGGAGCGCGAGCACTTCCTCGAACCGGGTTACGATTTCAATCTCAAGCTGTCCCATCATATCGTAGATATCATCATAGTGCAGATAAAAGGTTCCGCGGTTGATATCTGCCGTTTCACACAATTCCTTTACGGTAATGTCGTGAAAGCTCTTCGTTTTCAGGAGTAAAATCAGCGCATTGGTCAGAAGGGTTCTGGTTCTCCGGATTCTGCGGTCGGTTTTTTCAGGATGATTCATAGACGTTCTCCTTTTATACAAAAATGAACAATTATGCCGGATCTGTTGATTACTGAACGTATCTTATAAAGCTGATGGTTGAGATTCCCGTCTTTTTTTATTATAATAAATCAAAAAAATAAATCAACACGATGTTTAAAAATGAGAGAGGAATACGGATGGAAGAGAAAAAGAAGGGAAATTTCTGGCTGACGCTGGCTACATTTATTGTGGATAAACGCAAGGCGATCGAGATTTTATTTGTGATTGCGATTATTTACAGCGTCCTCTGTGTGGATAAGGTGAAGGTGAATCAGGATATCACGTCCTACCTGCCGGCGGAGAGCGAGACGAGACGCGGGCTTACCGTGATGGAGGAGGAATTTGTCACATATGGCTCGGCGCGTGTGATGGTGGCGAATATTACATATGACGAGGCGGAGGAGCTGACCGAAAATATCCGGCAGACCGGGGGCGTGAAGGATGTCGTATTTGAGCGGGATAAAGACCATTATACCGGATCAAACGCTTTATATGACGTGACCGTGGAGGGCGGGGACGAGGATATGGTGAGTATCGGCGCGATCCGCGGGATCCGTGAGGCGCTGTCCGGATACGACGTCTATGTGTCCACGACCGTGGGGCAGGTGGAGGAGAGTGCGGAAATGCTCGACCGGGAGATGAGCGTGATTCTGGTGCTTGCTGTTGTTATCATTGTGACGGTGCTTCTGCTCTCGACAAAAGCATATCTGGAGATTCCCGTTCTGCTGATTACGTTTGGCGTCGCCGCGATCCTGAATATGGGGACTAATTTCTGGTTTGATGAGATTTCGTTCGTGACAAATTCGATTGCGGTTGTGCTGCAGCTGGCGCTGGCGATCGATTACGCGATCATTCTGTGCGACCGTTTTATGGAGGAGCATGAGACGATGGATTCCGAGACAGCGGTCAAGGTCGCGCTCTCGAAGGCGATCCCCGAGATCAGCGCGTCGTCGCTCACCACGATTTCCGGGATGGTGGCGCTGATGCTGATGCAGTTTAAGCTGGGATATGACATGGGGATCGTGCTGGTGAAGGCGATTCTGTTCAGCCTGATTTCCGTCTTTTTCCTGATGCCGGGAATTCTTCTGATTTTTGCAAAGGGAATTGACCGGACCCACCACAAATGCTTCGTTCCGAAAATTACATTTGTGGGAAAACTGGCCGCCAGGACAAAATACGTGGTGCCGCCGGTCTTTCTTGTGGTAGTGGTGTTGGCATTTTTCGGCTCTTCCAACTGCCGGTATGTCTTTGACATCAATTCGGTGGAGAGCTCCAAAAAGAGTGCGTCAAAAATCGCGGCGGAAAAGGTGGAGAGCGTATTCGGCAAGCAGAATCAGCTGGTGCTGATGGTGCCGTCCGGAGATTATGAGCTGGAGGCTGCCGTGCTGGGCCGGTTAGAGCAGCTGCCCTATGTCACATCCACGCTGGGACTTGCAAATCAGAAGATCAATGATGATTATGTCCTGACGGAGAAGATCACGCCGCGGCAGTTTGCGGAGATGACGGATATGGATATCGAGGTTATCCGGGTGCTGTATTCGGCCTATGCCTACAGCCAGGAACAGTACGGGCCGGTGATTACCGGGATCGATGATTACGGGGTGCCGATCATTGATATGTTTCTGTTTTTGTATGATCAGTATCAGGAGGGATATGTGACGCTCAGCGACGAGATGGACGAGGAGCTGGACGAATTGTATGACACGCTGCACGACGGACAGATGCAGCTTCAGGGGGAGAAGTATTCCCGGTTTGTGATCAATATGGATAAGCCGGGGGAAGGGCAGGAGACGTACGATGCGATGGAGGAGATACGGGAGCTGGCGGAGCAGTATTACGGCAGGGGAACGGTGATCCTGGCGGGGAATTCCACAAGCGCATACGATCTGGAAATGTCCTTTGCGACCGACAATATTATCATCAGCGTGATGACGGCGCTGTTTGTCATGGTGATCCTGTTTTTTACGTTTCAGTCCGCCGGCCTGCCGGTGCTTCTGGTGCTGACGATCCAGGGCAGTATCTGGATCAATTTTACGATTCCCGCCATTCAGGGACAGAACGTATATTTTATCGCATACCTGATCGTGTCCGCGATTCAGATGGGGGCGACGATCGATTACGCGATTGTGATTTCAAGCCGCTATATGCAGCTGAAAAATGAGATGCCGATACAAAAGGCTATGATCGAGACGTTAAATCAGGCGTTTCCGACGATCTTTACCTCCGGCTCGATCATGACATGCTCCGGCTTTCTGATCGGCAATATCTCGACGGACGCCACGGTGTCGGCGATGGGGATTGCGCTGGGGCGCGGTACGCTGACCTCTATTGTACTGGTACTGTTCGTGCTTCCGCAGATCCTCCTGCTCGGGGACATCATTCTGGAGAAGACGGCGCTCACGATCCGTCTTCCGCGGTCGCAGAGGGAGGCAAACGGGCAGGTACGCGTGAACGGCCGGGTGCGCGGCTATGTGGAGGGAGAGATTGACGCATATATGCAGGGTACGTTCCGCGGACAGATGAAGGTGTCGATGGATACGCTGATTCCGGGCCGTCAGGGGGAGCTGACGCTGCTGGAGGAGACAGAACCTGCCGAAGAGGAAGCAGATCTGCTGAAGAAAGAAGCCAAAACGGTCGGAGGAAAAACGAAAAAGAAGCATCTGCTGGCTGTGTGTCTGGGCGCAGGCCTTCTGGCTGCCCTTTGGCCGGCCGGGGTCATGGCGGCACAGGCCGGCGGGACGGATTTGGACCGGACGCAGGAAGAGACGCAGATACCGGAAAAAGAAGATACCGGCGCAGCGGGCGAAGAGACGCCAAAGGAGGATGTGTTCTGGGTCAGTACGCCGGAAGATCTGCGGCTGCTCGAAGAAAACTGCCGTTATGACAGCTGGAGCTTTGGGAGGACGGTCCGGCTGAATGCGGATCTGGATCTGTCCGGGGAAGAATTTGAAGGGATTTCATATTTTAACGGGATTTTTGAGGGAAACGGGCATGAGATCACAGGGGTGCTTCTCGAGCCAAAGGGATCGGACTATGGATTTTTCCGCTATATCGGAGAACAGGGCGAGGTAAGAAATCTTTCTGTATCCGGTTCCATCCGCCCGTCCGGGAGTCAGGAGCAGATCGGCGGGCTGGCCGGAGTAAACTATGGGCTGATTTCGGAATGCTCATTTCAGGGGCGTGTGGACGGACTCACGTCGGTCGGCGCAATCGCAGGAGTGAATAAGACGACGGGAAGGATCGCATCGTGTACCAGCGAGGCTGCGGTTTTTGCAACGGATGATACCGGCGGAATCGCGGGGGTCAATGAAGGGTTTGTGGATGCCTGCACGAGCAGAAGCAGCGTCAATACGGAGGAGCTGCAGCCGACGCTGGATCTTGGGGAGATGGATCTCGGGACGCTGAATCTCACACAGAATGTGGTAACCCGGAATAACATGGGAGGAATTGCCGGGAGATCTATAGGTGTAATCAGCGATTGTGTCAATGAGGGGCTGGTCGGTTTTCGTCACAGCGGTTATAATGTAGGGGGAATCGCCGGATGCCAAAGCGGTATCATAAGCGGCTGTGAAAATTTCGGCACAGTCTATGGCAGAAAGGATGTGGGAGGGATCGCAGGCCAGGCGGAGCCCTTTGTCGAGTCAGAATACTTAGAGGATAAGGTGCGGCAGACACAGGATGATCTAAACCGGCTGGGCAATACGCTCAATCAGATTTCCTCGACACTCAGCGCAACCTCTTCCGAGGTGCGGCGCTATGCGGATGATCTTGACCGGCAGTATTCGGATTCCTTAAATGAGCTGGATCGGAATCTGGATGAGCTGACGGGCGCTGCGGCAGGCAACCCGGATGCACAGGGATATGTGGACAATATCAATGCGGCGAGAAACCGGATTCATGAGATTTATGCCGCCGGAGGAAGCCCGACGGAGGAGCAGCTTGCGGAAGTGCGCGGGCAGCTTGAAGCGATCAATGAAAACGTGGGAAATCTGCAGGGGACTTATACCGTACAGCCGCAGTCGCCCGAAGAAGTGACACAAAGCATTTCCGAAGAGCTTTCCGGCAGGGGGGAGCGCGGGCGGACACAGGAGGTCAGGGATCTCGTGAACACCGTGGATAACGGTATCCAGTCGGTTGTCCGGAATATGAAGCAGGCGGTAAATCAGATGAACCAGATCACGGATTCCGTCTCGGACGATCTCGCGATTCTCACCGGGGACGAGGAGATCATCACGGATATTTCATCCCTGGAGACGGCGGAATATACGGACGGTGTGATCACAGACTGCGTCAATCGCGGGGAAATCTGGGGAGATCTGAACGCCGGCGGGATCGCAGGCACAATGAACATCGAGTATGACGGTGATCCGGAGTTTGATTTCCGCTTCCGGGAATCGGTAAACATCCGGCTTCGCTCCACGGTAAACAATGTGATGCTCCGCTGTGTGAATCACGGATCCGTCACGGTAAAGCGGAATTATGGCGGGGGAATGGCCGGCCTGCAGGAGCTGGGATTTATCTATGGCTGCGAATCATATGGCAGCATACGTTCGGAGGCCGGAAACTACCTTGGAGGAATTGCCGGAGAGAGCGCCGGGGCGGTCGAAAAAAGCTACAGCCTCTGCAATCTTGAGGCGACGGACTATGTCGGCGGAATCTGCGGGAACGGGTATCAGATCAGAGACTGTATCAGCGCCGTACACATTGAAAGCAGGGGCGAGCGGATCGGAAGCGTTGCGGGATACGTGGAAAAGGAAGGAGAGGTATCGGGCAACCGTTTTGTGGATGACGGCCTGCACGGCATTGATCAGATCAGCTATGCCGGAGCCGCTGAGGGCGCTTCCTATGAGGAGATTATGTCGCTCGAGGAGATACCGGAGGGATTTCATCGTGTGGATATCACATTCTGGCTGGAGGGTGAGCAGATCGGTTCCATGTCGGCGGCATATGGCGGGACGGTGACAGAAGCGGAGTTCCCGAAGATACCGGAGAAGGAGGGCTGCTACGCCAGGTGGAACGTACCGGACGGACTGTCGGACATCCGCAGAAACCTGACAGTCACGGCGGAATATATTCCATGGAAAGAAAGTATCGCATCTATGGAGACAGCTGCAAATGAAAAGCCGGTCTTTCTGGCAGTCGGGGAATTTTACGAGGAGAGCGGGACTACACTTACAAAGATCGATAAACCCGGTCTGCCGGAGGACGGTGAGGCGTTTGCCTATGCGTATTCCTGGGAACTGACAGATCTGCGCGGGAAAGAGATACAAAGTGTGGAGGGACATTTCCTGATTCCGGAGGCAGAGGGCGAACCGAAGCTGTGGATCCGGCAGGAAAACAGCTGGCAGCAGCGGTCCGCTGTCATGGACGGTAGCTATCTGGTGGCAGAACTGCCGTACGGGGCAGATTTTGCAGTGACGGTGCAGCCAGAGGAAAATTACGGCTATCTGCTGGTCTGCGCGGCGGTCGCGGCAGTGGCGCTGCTGGCAGTGCTGTTCCTGGGATACCGGAGATACCGGAAGCGGCGGTAAGAACAGGCGGGGGGAGACGGTCCGGCTGACAGGGCTGCGGAACAGGGATGGAAGAAGGAGGCAGAGATGATATTTGAGACACATGCGCATTATGACGATGAGGCGTTTGACGCGGACAGGGAGGAACTGCTGTCCTCACTGCCGGGACTTGGAATCCGGCGGATCGTCAATGTTGGGGCTTCAATCAGGACGACGAAGGCGTCGCTTGCGTTAGCGGAACAGTACGATGAGATCTATGCGGCGGTCGGGGTTCATCCGGAGGATATTACGGATCTGAATGAGGAGAGCTTTGCGTGGCTCGCGCAGCAGACCCGTCTTCCGAAGGTTGTGGCGGTCGGGGAGACCGGGCTCGACTATTACTGGGAAAAGGAGGCCGCGATGCAGGAGGTTCAGCGGTACTGGTTTCGCCGGCAGCTTGCGCTCGCGGAGGAGAGCGGGCTTCCTGTGATTGTCCATTCGCGGGAGGCCGCGGCCGATACGATGGAGATCATACGGGAGGCGGTGCGAAACAGTCCGCAGAAGACGTCGGACCGCAGGGGCGTCATTCACTGTTACTCGTATTCCCCGGAGCAGGCGAAGGAATACGTGAAAATGGGCTATTATATCGGCATCGGGGGTGTGGTGACATTTCAGAATGCCAGGAAGTTAAAGGAGACGGCGGAGCAGATTCCGCTGGAACGGATCCTGTTAGAGACGGACAGTCCGTATCTGGCGCCGAAGCCCTATCGGGGTAAACGCAATTACTCCGGCTATCTGCCCTATGTCGTGAAACAGATCGCACAGCTGAAAGGGGTGACGACAGATGAAGTGGAACGCGTCACCTGGGAGAATGCGATGCATCTGTTCACGAAGGTGAAGGAAAACGATACGGACGACCCGTCTGCCGGCAGCTGACAGACCGCAGCCGGGAAATTGGCAGCTGACAGTGGTCTGTCAGAACGGTGGCGGCCGGCTGTCGTCTGCGGGAAAGGCGGCATGGCTTCATGCAAACCGCGACAGCTCCGGCGTGTCCGCCCAGTAGCGCTTCGGGATCAGCTGCATCTGCAGATGCGGATTTTTCCTGGCCTCAATCGCGATATGATCAAAAAAGGCAAGCCACAGACGGCGGTACTCCAGTTCATTCTCGGAGTACCGTTTTATTTTATCCAGATCCAGGTCCGCGGCGTCGGCCAGCATATACCCCTTTGCGGCGGCATGGATCACAACGGTCTGATGCGTCGCATCATAAATCATAAAGTTCTCCATGGGAAGGCGGTCAGTAAAATGCTCCGCCAGATAAGGCAGGATATAATCCTTCGGATGGATTGTGGCAAAGAGGACGCCGTTTTCCAGCTCGCCGAAGCGCAGGAATTCCAGGTGGTGGCAGGCCTCGCGGTTTGCTGCCCGGCACAGCTCAAAGATGCGGTAGACACATGGCTCCCCGAGGGAGAGAAGCACCTTTTGTCCGTCGCCGTTTGCGAGGGCTAAAAGGATCGTCTCATAGATGGCGTCCGCCTTGTCCATTTTTCCTTTTTTCTTTGGCTCGCCCGACATCGCGGCCTGGCAGATCGATTCATAGAACTGCATGCCAAAGCGCGAGGTGACGGTGTGGATTACCTTTCTGGTCTTCTCCTCCGACGGAGTGACATAGATATATTCGGAAAACAGCTCGTAGTTCTCCGGCTCCCCGGTGACGAGCCGGATATTGCGGTGGCCGAGACGGCTCGCACAGGCGTCGTAGACGCCGGAAAAAATGCCTTCCAGACTGTTCTGACAGATAAAAACATACATAAAACAGAAACCTCTTTTCGTAATGATAGTCTGATCCGACGTCAGCCCGCCTGTGCGGGAGCGGAGATGTCGCCGGCGATAATCTGCTCCTGAGGGATCACCGCATGCTCTAAAAACCCGGAATCAAACAGGGAGATCTGCTGATATCCACCATTGCGGACATCCTTTGGAATCTGCGTCCGGTCCGACATCAGCTGTGAACAGATGTAGTTCTCCTCGATCCGGGTATTGTACATCATCCGGCCGGAGCAGGTAATAAAATAGAGGGCGCGCTTTAAGACGACGCCGATCTTCTTTAAGTCAGAAAAATCCAGCGTGGCAGTCCGTCTGGCTTTCACGATCCGCTCCGCTGATTTATAGCCGATGCCGGGTACGCGCAGCAGCGTGCGGTAGGAGGCGCGGTTGATCTCGACCGGGAACTGCTCTAAGTGCCGCAGCGCCCAGTCGCACTTGGGATCTAAGTAGATATTAAAATCCGGGCGATCCTCCGAGAGCAGCTCATCCACGGAAAACTGGTAGTAGCGCAGCAGCCAGTCCGCCTGATATAGCCGGTGCTCGCGCAGCAGCGGCGGCCCGCCGGGCAGTACCGGAAGGTTCGAGTCGTGGTTTACATTGACAAAGGCGGAGTAGAAGACACGTTTTAAGGCAAACTTCTGATACAGGGACTCCGCCACGCTCATAATCTGAAAATCGTTCTCCGGGGTGGCTCCGATGATCATCTGCGTGCTCTGCCCGGCAGGTACGAACCGCGGCGCCTTCCGCCATACGGCAAGCTCGTTCTTATTCTCCGTGATGCGGTTCTGAATCTGGCGCATCGGCTTTAAAATCGTGTTCCGCGACTTGTAGGGGGCAAGCCTGCGCAGACCGTCGGAGGTCGGAAGCTCGAGATTGACGCTCATGCGGTCAGCCAGAAAGCCGGCGCGCTCCACAAGCGCCGGATCCGCGCCGGGAATCGCCTTCACATGGATGTATCCGTTGAACTGGTGCACGTTCCGAAGCCGGTCGAGCGTCTGACAGATCAGCTCCATCGTGTAGTTCGGGCTATGCAGAATCCCGGAGCTTAAGAACAGGCCCTCGATATAATTCCTGCGGTAGAACTCCATCGTGAGCGTACAGATCTCGTCGGGGGTAAACGAGGCCCTGGGAACGTCGGAATTACAATTGTTCTGACAATAGGCGCAGTTAAAAATGCATTCGTTGGTAAAGAGGATCTTCAGCAGCGACACGCAGCGCCCGTCCGCGGCAAACGCGTGGCATAATCCGGGAGCCACGCAGTTCCCCATCGACCGGCCGTTTCCCCTCCGGTCCACTCCGCTGGAGGTACAGGCCACGTCGTACTTCGCCGCATCGGTTAAGATTGTAAGCTTTTCCATCAGAGACATCTCCTGCGCAATCCGCATGTGCCTGTACCTCCTTCCTGAGAGATGAAATCATAGAACTTATGTTCGAATATGATCATATCACAGGGGAGGGAAAAATGCAAGAGAAAAAACGAATATTTGTTCGAAAAAATGAGGATCGATACCGGGCGCGAAAAGCTCCCTGCATTGTAAAAATAACAGGCACAAGTTCTTCGGAGTCAATCATTACATTTTCTCCGAATGAACGTTCACCCGATTTTCACCTGTCGTTTCTTATTGTCAGACGATGTTTCGCCTGCTTCATAAAACACTTGCACATATTCGCATCTTGTAGTATAATCCATTTCAGACATACGACGTTTCTTTTTTATCTTTTATGTCGTTTCATTTATCAGTCTGCTGCCGTACAATACATGACAGCCACTGATCCCGTCAGAGGTTCTGCAAAATGCGGTGCACTGATTCATTCGGGATTCCCGGACTTTTTTCACCAGAGGTTGAAGAAGCAGGAAAAATCACGTATAATGGAGGAAAATCTATGGCAAAACGAACAACCAGACGCACGAAATATTTTCATTGGAGGAGACTTACGGTCAACCGAAAGTATAAAGACCGCCTTTTCCGCTTTCTGTTTCAGGATAAAAAGGACCTGCTGGAGTTGTACAACGCAGTAAATGGGAGCAGCTACTCTGACCCGGAGGAGCTCGAGATCGTTACGCTGGAAGACGTCATTTTTATGAAGATGAAGAATGATCTCTCCTTTATGATCTCAGATCAGCTGAACCTGTATGAGCATCAGAGCACATTCTCCCCAAACATGCCCCTGCGCGGCCTGCTCTACTTTGCACGGCAATACGAAGGGATGGCTGTACGACAGAAAGAGGAGCTGTATAGTTCTACTTTGCTGAAGCTTCCTACCCCGGAATACATCATCTTTTACAATGGGAAACGGGAGCAGGCGGACTGCACCACACTTTACCTTTCGGACGCTTTTGACGCAGGACATGGCTCCGGCTGCCTGGAATGCCGCGCGCTGATGCTCAATATCAACCGCGGCCACAACCGTGAGCTGATGGCAAAATGCAGACGTTTGTGGGAATACTCTGAATTTGTCGCCGAAGTCAACGGAAATCTGGATAGTGGGATGTCCTTAAAGGCATCCGTTATGAAAGCCATGGATACCTGTATCGATCAGGATATTTTAGCGGATATCCTGCAAAAAAATCAGTCGGAGGTGTTTGCCATGCTGCTGACAGAGTATGATGAGAAAAAACATATGAAGCTGCTTTACCGGGAGGGCGAGCAGGCCGGATTTCAGCGCGGTGAGCAGGCCGGATTTCAGCGCGGTGAGCAGGCCGGATTTCAGAAGGGTGAGCGGGCCGGCAGACAGGAACTGCTGGAAATGCAGGTACGCAAAAAGCTTCAGCGCGGGAAGGATGCCGCTTCTATCGCAGACGAGCTGGAGGCAGATGCCGGTGTCATCGAAGAAATTATCCAAAGGATCCGGAATTCTTAAGTATTTGCTGAAATCTTCTATAATGAAACATAGCAACGGAAGGGGGTACTGCGGATGACAGAAAGGATGCGAACCGGGGAGGTCGTAAAGCTCCCGCTTCCGATTGGAGTATCCGATTCTGCAATAAGGAGATCCTGCAGAGGCTGGATCCGGTGAAAAAACTTAAATTCCCCTCTTGACCCTCACGGGACGTCATGCTTTACAGTAATCGTATCAGGAACAGGGAGGACATGACGATGAGGACAGTAAAGGAATTATCACAGCTGACAGGTATCAGCGTGCGCGCGCTCCACTATTATGACGAGATCGGCCTGTTAAAACCGACCGAAAAAAGTGGGGCGGGATACCGGCTTTATGACGATAAAGCCCTGGAGACATTACAGCAGATTTTGTTTTTCCGTGAGTTTGATATCCCTTTAAAAGAAATCAAAGCGGTCATGGAAAATCCGGTTCTTGAGAAAAAACAGATTTTAGAGATGCAGAGAAAGATGCTGACGGCGAAAAAAGAACGCATGGAGCGTCTGATCGCCAGCATTGACGACATTCTGAAAGGAGAGAACGGGATGAATTTTGAAGTGTTTACCAGGACGGAACTCGAAGAGATGGCGGATACGATCCTCGCAAATATGAAAGAGGAGCAGCGGGCGGTCTTTGTGAAGAAATACGGAAGTATGGAAGCGTGGAGATCGGATTTTCTGAAAAAGGCGTCCTCAGAGGAGGTGCAGAAGAATTATCAGAAAATCATTGAGTGGTACGGCAGTAAGGAAAAGGCGCTTGAGACGGTAAAGCATCCGGGAAATTCGGATCTGTTTCCGGCTTATCAGAAACGCCTTGATGCGGTTATGAAACAGCTGGCGGAGAAAAAGGGGGAGGACGTCGGCTCCTGGGAGGTAAAGGAGCTGATCGGACAGTATGATTTTCTCACAAAACAGATGTATCAGATGGAGGATGCCACCGGGATCATGACAGAGCTGGCGGATGCCTTTTTAAACAATCCAGAGCTTCAGAAGGCGCAGGACGACGTGTACGGGGAGGGTGTGGCCGAATACATCGGAAGAGCGATTCGCGCATTTTATTCCCGTTAAGAGCACACTCTGTTTTCCTGTTTTCAGAAGGATGATTTCCGGGGTGGCAAAGTCTGTCCGGAAATGATATAATGTTCGCGCAGGCAACGAGCAGTGCCACGACGAAAGATGGCAGATCGGCTGTTTGCACCCCGGAGAACACGACGATAAAGGAGAACAGACAGATGGGAGCAGATATTTTTGAGCAGTTTCCGGATCGGGATACCTTTGACCGATACTGGGAGGAGCATTATGTGCCGCTGACCTACGAGGAGGTCCGCGAGGCGTTTACGGATTTTGTGACATCCGCGGGCGGCCATATCTATCTATCCGATTATGAGGAGAAGGGCTGCGTGTCCAAAGAAGATTTTAAGGAAAATCTGTCCCAGGAGGCGCAGTTCACCTTTCAGGACACCCTGACCGAGATTTTTTATGACAAAAATCCGGAGCTCTACGAGACGGCGTTTGCGCTCTACGAGGAGGCGCAGCTGGCCGGGGATGCCGGAAAAAATGTCGCGCAGATTTTTCATGAGACATTTCAGCGACTGTATGTGGAATTTCTGGACAGACTATATGACGAGGTACTTTCCTGATGGCGTCGCTTGGAATACCGCAGAACACGATCGCGGTGCTGCAGAAGTATCAGTTTCGCTTTCAGAAGCGGTTCGGACAGAATTTTCTGATTGATCCGCATGTCCTCTCAAAGATTATCGGGGCAGCGGGCGTCACGAAGGAAGATTTTGTCCTTGAGATCGGGCCGGGGATCGGTACGATGACCCAGTACCTGTGCGAGCATGCGAGGGAGGTTGTCGCGGTGGAGATTGACCGGAATCTGGAGCCGGTTCTCGCCGAGACGCTGGGAGCATATGATAATGTGACGGTGATCTGGGAGGACGTGCTTAAGCTTGATCTGGCGAGGCTTGTGGAGGAGAAAAACGCAGGCAGACCCGTGAAGGTGGTGGCGAATCTTCCTTATTATATTACGACGCCGATTATCATAGGGCTGTTTGAGAGCCATATGCCGGTGGAGAGCATTACCGTGATGGTGCAGAAGGAGGTTGCGGACCGGATGCAGGCAGGGCCGGGCACGAAGGATTACGGGGCGCTGTCCCTGGCGGTGCAGTACTATGCCGTGCCGGAGATCATGGCGAATGTCCCGCCGAACTGTTTTATGCCGCGGCCCAAAGTGGGCAGCACGGTGATCCGTCTGACCGGATATCAGGAGCCGCCGGTGCGGACAAAGGATGAGAAGCTGATGTTTCGGGTGATCCGCGCCTCCTTTAACCAGCGCCGGAAGACGCTGGCGAACGGGCTTGGCAATGCGCCGGGGATCGCGCTTTCAAAGGAAGCGGTGCAGGAGTGTATCGGAGAGCTTGGCGTTTCGCCCACGGTGCGGGGGGAGGCGCTTTCCCTGGAGCAGTTTGCAGCGCTCTCGGATCTGATCTGGGAAAAGCAGAGGAGTGCGGCTGCCGGGAAAGAGCCGGAGTGAGAATCATCATAGCGCCGGGTGACGCCGGGATCTGTGATAAAAGTTTCGGGCATGGAGGGAAAAAATGGATCAGAACAAAAGATTTGACGAAGAAGTACCGCGCACGTACGGGGAAGAATCCGAGTGGTATGAGCAGCAGGATAAGGATCGCCGGGAACGGGCCGCAGGGGGCCAGGCCGGAGGCGGAAGCTACGGGGGCCAGCCGTACGGGAATCAGCCCGTGGGCCAGCCATACGGGAATCAGCCGGGAAGCCAGCCGTACGGGAATCAGCCGGGGGGCCAGCCGTACGGGAATCCGTACGGGGACGGAAGCTACGGGGGTCAGCCGTACGGGAATCAGCCGGGAGGCCAGCCGTACGGGAATCAGCCGTACGGGAATCCATATGGCGGCTGGAACGGGCAGTATGGTTACCGTCAGCCGCAGTACGGTCAGGTAAAGGATGTATTCTGCTATATTTTGTTAGCGATTATGGTGGCCCGAATGCTGGTCGGCGTCGTCACGTCACTGATGATGTTTGACGCGATTGACGATTACAGCAGCCTGATGAACGGCACCTATGTCTATAAGCTGATGAACAACGGTATGTACAGCGGTTTTTCCAGCCTCAGCAGTCTGCTTTTTATCGGGTATATCGTGTTTGTGATTCTGGATATCGTTGCGGTCAGCAAGGCGGGATATAAAGTGACCGGGCTGATCCTGTTCGCGATTTTCCTGACGCCGGGCTATTATATCTGGCGCGCACATGTGCTGGGACGCAAAAAAATGGTTCCGATTATTTTTACTGTGCTGTATTCGCTCCTCACGCTGATCAATATCGGCATTATGGTCACGGAGGTTTTTTCGCTGACAGCGGAGCTGATGCAGACAATGTACTACTGATCGTGGAATGAAAATCTCCCTGTCTCATATAATAAAGAGACAGGGAGATTTTTTTATGCGAAAAAAACTGGGAAAGAAACTGGACAGGCTTCTGACATTTGTGATGGCGTTGATTCTGATGCCTCTTTTTCTCACGATCATGTTACAGCGCATGAAGCTGGAGGATGTGATCTATGGAGAACAGGAAACGGAAATACCGGATCAGTCCTGGTCCCCAAAGGATGCAGAGCAGAGGGTTGTGGAAATTCTTGCTAAGGAAATCCGCGCTGATGCGAGTGAAGAGGCAATTCTTGCACAGAGCGTGATCGCGCGCACCAGCCTGTATGACGCGTGGGAGAGGCAGACAGAGGAGCCGTCGGGGCTCACGGAGAAAGAAATGCAGGTGATCTGGGGGGAGGACTATCTCGCGATCCGCCGTGAGCTTGAGCAGTACGCAGCGCTTACAGAGGACGAGGTGCTCGTATATGAAGGGGAGCTTGCGTATACGCCCTATCACGCGATGAGCGCCGGAATGACACGCGATATCACCGCGCTGTACGAAGAGACCGAAATGCCCTATCTGACGGCGGTCCCCTGTGTGGAGGATGCGACGGCGGAGGGCTGTCTGTCCGTAGAGAGCCGGGATATGGAAGAATTTATACAAATATGCCGCGATAAATTCAGAGAAGCGGAGATAAATGAAATGTCGGATCTTGAGATTTTAAGCCGTGACGAGGCCGGATACGTGACGGAAATCCGTGTCGGGGAGCTTATGATAAGCGGAGAGGAGTTCCGAAACCGCCTCGGCCTGGCGTCGGCCTGTTTTACGCTCACAGAGCTTGACGGTCAGGTGCGCGTTGTGACGAAGGGCTATGGGCATGGCCTCGGACTCAGCCAGTACACGGCGGAACGCATGGCGGAGGAGGGGGCGGATTACCGCGAGATTCTTTCTTTTTTTTATCCGGGAACAGAACTAAAAAAGGCGGACGGGCTCACGGTAAATTAGCGGGCGGCCTGCATAAACCATCCAAATCAGGTAACACTATACTTAAAAATAAACAATGGATGGTGATAGAGGATGAAAAAGAATGGTTTTGCCGGATTTTTACGGCGGAAGCAATATCTGATTGCAGGTGCGGTCGTTGTGATCGCGATTGTAGGTACCACAATGCTCTACAGCAGCAGGCAGGAAAAGCAGCGGGAGCAGTTAGAGGCTGAGCTGGCGGAGGAGATGAACCAGCAGCAGGAGCTCGCGGCGGCAACGGAGGACACGGAGGAAGCGGCGGAGGCATCCGCGGTCATTCAGCCGGAATCAACGGAAGAGAAAAAGCCGGTCCACACGACGGACAATACAAAGAAAAATACGAATACAGGCGGAGCCGGTAAACCGAAACCGGCGGAGACACAGCCCGAAGCACCGGCAGAGGTGCAGGGAGAGGTAGAGATGCCTGCAGACACAGCGGCGGAACCGCAGGAGGAGCCTGCGGCGGAGACTGTCGTAGAGAGCGAGCCGCTTCATTTTGCACCGGAAAACGGTCTGCTGTGGCCCATGGAGGGAAATGTCATCTTAAATTACAGCATGGACGCCACTGTATATTTCCCGACGCTCGACCAGTATAAGTACAATCCGGCGATTGTCATCTCGGGCGAGGTCAACGACAAGGTCATCTCCGTGGCACGAGGTCAGGTGACCGACATCTCTGCAAATGAAGTGACGGGATGTACCATGACGGTGGACTTAGGCGACGGCTATCAGGCGATTTACGGTCAGATCAAGGAGCCGAATTTTGCGGTCGGCGATTATGTGGAATCCGGCCATGTGCTCGGCTATATCGGCGAACCGACCAAGTATTTTTCGGTGGAGGGCAGCAACCTGTACTTTGCGCTGCAAAAAGACGGGGAGCCGGTGGATCCGGTCGAGTTCTTCGATTAAAAGTTCAGCCGGCCGGTAACATTTCTCTTCCGGGGCATATAATGTACTGTGACGAAAAATATCCGCAATCGAATCACTTCACATTTTTACCAGGGAAAGCGGGGAAAAGCCGTTACCGTACAGAATCAGTGCCCGGATGAGATACCGTTCTATCGATTGCTTCTTATATGAGTAAAGCCCACAACCGCAAGGTTATGGGTTACATAGATAGAGTATGGTATCCGATTTTTCTTGACAAATCAGAGGAAGCGTGCTAAAGTCAAACGAGTTGTGCATGAGGGTGCATCATCAGATGCACCCTCATCGTCTGTCCAAAGGAAGGAAAAACAGGAGATATATATGGAAACAGTAAGATTTGATGAGCTGGGATTATACCCGCAGGTGCTGCGGGCGATTAAGGAAATGGGATTTGAGGAGACGACGCCGATCCAGAGCCAGGCGATCCCGGTCGTGATGTCCGGGGCGGATGTGATCGGCCAGGCGCAGACCGGTACGGGAAAGACCGCGGCGTTCGGGATTCCGATGCTGCACAAGGTGAATCCGAACAGCAGGAAGACCCAGGTGATCGTGCTCTCGCCGACCAGGGAGTTAGCGATTCAGGTGGCGGACGAGATCCGCAAGCTTGCGCGGTACATGCACGGCATCAAGGTGCTGCCGATCTACGGCGGGCAGGAGATCAGCCGGCAGATCCGGGCATTAAAGGGAGGCGTCCAGATTATCATCGGCACGCCGGGGCGTGTGATGGACCATCTGCGCAGAAAGACGATCCGCTGCGACGAGGTGCATACCGTGGTGCTTGACGAGGCGGATGAGATGCTGAACATGGGCTTTCGCGAGGATATCGAGACGATTCTGGAATACATTCCGACGGAAGAGCGCCAGACCGTGCTTTTTTCCGCGACGATGCCAAAGCCGATCCTTGACATCACAAAAAAGTATCAGCGCGACGCCGTAAAGATCAAGGTGGTAAAAAAGGAGCTCACGGTTCCGAGCATCGAGCAGTACTATTACGATGTCCGCAGGAACAGCAAGGCCGAGGTGCTCACGAGACTGCTGGATTACTACAACCCGAAGCTGTCCTTAGTCTTCTGCAACACCAAGCGCATGGTGGACGAGCTGACCGAGGAGCTTCAGGGACGCGGATATTTTGCGGAAGGGCTGCACGGGGATATGAAGCAGACACAGCGCGACCGCGTGATGAAGGGATTCCGAAGCGGCAAGACGGAGATTCTGATCGCGACAGATGTCGCGGCACGCGGCATCGACGTGGATGACGTGGAAGCAGTGTTTAACTATGACATTCCGCAGGATGACGAGTACTATGTACACCGCATCGGCCGGACGGGCCGTGCGGGCCGGACGGGCCGCGCGTTTACCTTTGTCAAGGGCAAAGAGGTGTATAAGCTCAAAGATATCATGCGCTACTGCAAGACCAAGATCGTGGCAATGCCGATTCCGTCCACGGATGACGTGGCGCAGATCAAGGCGGAAAAGGTCATGGACGAGATCACGCGGATCATCGACGAGGAGAATTTAAAGGACATGATCAACATCATCGAGGCGCAGGTGAATGAATCGGATTACACCGCCATGGATATTGCCGCGGCATTTTTGAAGCAGTCACTCGGCCAGGTGAACCTGGAGAACGACAGAGGGGACGACCGGGAGTTTGACAACACAGGCGCCGAGGAAGGCATGGTACGGCTGTTTATCAACATCGGGAAGCGCGATCACGTCAAACCGGGGGATATCCTCGGCGCAGTGGCAGGAGAATCCGGTATGCCCGGAGGTCTCGTCGGGGCGATCGACATGTTCGATAAGTACACGTTTGTGGAGGTGCCGCGCGAATACGGCAGGGAAGTGCTGAATGGAATGAAGCATGCGAAGATCAAGGGGCATGCGGTCAGCATGGAACCGGCAAATCAAAAGTAGATTATATTTTCGGCGGGAATGCGTTCCCGCCGTTTTTGCACAAAACTTCATGAAATCTTAATCTTTTACTATCTATAAAGTTCATATTCATTTCGTTACAATAGAAATACAATCTGCAGATACAGAAAAGGGGTGCGTTATGTACAGCATACTGGTATGTGATGATGAGAAGGATATTGTTTCCGCGTTAAAAATCTATCTGACCGCGGACGGTTATGAGGTCTACGAGGCGTATAACGGAAAGGAGGCGGTTGAGATCCTCCGCAAAAAGGAGATTCATCTGGTGTTAATGGACATCATGATGCCGGAGATGAACGGGATTTCCGCGATGGTAAAGATCCGTGAGATCAGCAATGTCCCTGTGATTCTGCTCACAGCAAAGAGCGAGGATACGGACAAGATCTTAGGGCTCACCGTGGGGGCGGACGATTATGTGACAAAGCCGTTTAACCCGGTCGAGCTGCAGGCGCGCGTGAAGTCCCAGCTCAGACGTTACATGCAGCTCGGCGGCGGCGCCGTAAAGGAGGAGAAGGATATCCTGCGCATCGGCGGGATCGAGTTAAACGACCGCACCAAGGAGGTCACGCTCGACGGGGAGGCAGTCGGTCTGACGCGGACGGAATATGATATTTTAAAGGTGCTGATGGAAAATCCGGGAAAGGTCTTCTCGCCGAATCAGATCTATGAGCTCGTCTGGAAGGACAATCCGTACGGGACGGAAAACACGGTGGCAGTGCACATCCGTCATCTGCGGGAGAAGGTGGAGTACAATCCGGCGGAGCCGCGTTACTTAAAGGTTGTCTGGGGACGCGGCTACAAGATGGAGACCTGATAAAAATGCCAGGGAAACAGACGGCAGGCGGAAACAGACGGATGCGGGAGAAGGAGGAAGTGCAATGAAAAAGTGGAGGGGCTCGATGGGAGCGAAGCTTGCGGCGTGGATCCTGATCACGGTGAGCGGGATCACCTTTGTGGGAAGCTGTCTTCTGATCCTGCTGCTGCATGAGCTGAATATCTATGACTATATATCCAGAGAGACATTCCGCCGGCAGGTGTACGAGGAGGCGGCGACACAGTACTCGGTGATCGCGCTGGAGCAGTATCTGCGCGGCGGGGATACAAAGCTCGCGGGAATGTCGGGTCAGACGGGTTTGGGACAGGGAAAAATTGAATTAAATGATACTTATTTCCGCTATGGAATCATTCAGGCGGAAGATATTGATGACGTGGACTTTAATTCGGGCAGAACCTATGTGGCGGACAATTTTACGGAGCACGTGGATGCGGAACGGCTTTTTGCGGTGTCCTACGAGGTGAACGATTACACGGAGTTTTACGCCTCGAATGCGCTGCTGGGCGGGTATGCGGTATACAGTGAGATACCGGAGACGATTCTTTCCGAGACGATTTTCGGGACGTATTATAATGTGTCGGACGGTATTTTTTACTATGAGGGGACGGACAGCTATTTTCCGGTACGAAATATAGAGATTGTGTATCACACGGGTGATGTCGGGAGAGTCTGGCATTATGAGTACGATTTTGAAAAAGAGGCATATCACAACATCGGCGTCACGGTAGAGCAGGAGCAGGTAAAGGCAGCGGACCGTGAGGATGAGGGAACAAATAAAAAGGCACTTGTGGATGAAGCCGAAGCCGTTTCTGTACAAAGTGCGGGAAACAGAGCGGAATCATATGATATCTCCCCGGAAGAGAGGGAAGTGATACAACGAAAATTCGGCCGGGAGATTACGGAGATACTCTCAGAGGAATACCTCGTTTTTTGTCTTTTTGACGGGATGATGGACGACGGGTATTACCTCGCGGTATTTGACGACGTGCGTCTGGACGGGGTTTCCTATCGGTGCGACGGCACGGATATCAGTTATATCCTGGATACGGAAGGAGAATTTGCGGGGATGTCCTGCACGACGGAGACGGATTATGAACGGAAGGATGACAATACGTTAGAGATTCGCCATGTGGATGCGGATGAATCCGTCACCTACTGGGTGGTCTCCATGATGCCGGAGGAGGTGGCGGCCGGCTGGAGCGGCGATCTGTTTATGCAGGCGAATATGCTGGTGACATTTGCCTATGGCCTGCGGTACGGCGTCTATGTGCTCCTGTTTGTCTCGCTCGCCGTCGGCGCGGTTTTATTTGTGTGGCTGATCGCGGCGGCCGGCCATCGCACGGGCACGGATGCGATCGTTCCGATATGGCTGGATACGATTCCGTTTGACGTATTTTTATTTCTGGCGGTCGTTGCGGAATGGATTCCTCTGTTTTTTATCTTCTGGATCGGTATCCGGCTGGAAAATGAGCCTGTGCGGCTGGTGCTGCCCGTGTTTCTGATGCTGTGTATGTGCTGGGTAGCGCTCTATATGGTGTTAAATTTTGCCGTGCGCGTAAAGCTGGGGAAGTGGTGGCGGAATACGGTTTTGTGGCGGCTTGGGAGTCTGACCGTCGGTTTTCTGCGTTCCGTCGCGGAAAATATGAATGTGCTGTGGAAGGTTCTGGCTCTGATCCTTATGATCTCCACCGTGGAATTTCTGGTGGTGATCCGCGGCGGATTCGGCCCGATTTCCCGGTTCTGGCTGTGCGAGAAGGCTGTCGTCGTGCCGCTGTTTCTCCTCCTGGTCATTCAGATGCGAACGCTTATGGAGGGCGCGGCCCGGATGGCCGGCGGAGAGATCGATTACCGGATTAAGACGGAGCAGATGTTCGGGGATTTTAAAAAACACGGGGAAAATCTGAACAGCATCAGCACTGTCATGCAGAATGCTGTGGACGAGAGCGTAAAGAGCGAGCGTTTTAAGACAGAATTGATTACAAACGTCTCGCACGATATCAAAACGCCGCTGACCTCGATCATCAACTATGTGGATCTTTTGGGAAAAGAGGAGCTGGCAAACGAGAACGCAGAGGAATACCTCGAGGTGCTTGCCCGCCAGTCCAACCGTTTAAAAAAGCTGATCGAGGATCTGATGGAGGCGTCAAAGGCGTCCACGGGCAATCTCGCGGTGAACCTGGAGCGGCTGGAGGCCGGGGTCTCCATGACGCAGACCGTCGGGGAGTTCGAGGATAAAATGCAGGCAAACCAGCTGGAGCTTCT
Source organism: uncultured Roseburia sp. (assembly GCA_947642555.1). Lineage (GTDB taxonomy): Bacteria > Bacillota > Clostridia > Lachnospirales > Lachnospiraceae > Roseburia. Next base: position 48,045 of record CANRSX010000028.1, read on the forward strand.
GGTCGAAAAGCCGGAACAGCCGGTATATATTATGGCGGACGCCAGGCATCTGTGGCGCGTGATCGATAATCTGATGAATAACATCTGCAAATATGCGCAGCCGGGTACCCGCGTCTACATTGATTTAAAAGAGCGGGACGGCCGCGCGGTGATCACACTCCGGAATACGTCGAAGTATCCGCTGAATATCAGCGCCGAGGAGCTGATGGAGCGGTTCGTGCGCGGCGACAGCTCACGGAATACGGAGGGGAGCGGGCTGGGGCTCTCGATCGCGCGCAGCCTGATGGAGCTGATGGGCGGAACCTTTGCCATTTTTGTGGACGGGGATCTGTTCAAGGTGGTGCTGGAGTTTGAAACCGCCGGGGATACAGAAAACGCATAATTCGACAAAAAGATTGATTTCCGTGCGATTTTTTGCTACAATTCCTATAACTGTTCTGAACAGTTACACATCATACATACAATAAATGGGTATGATAAAATATGTTTGGAGGACGAGCTATGAAAAGACGGAAATGGTGGACAGGTATATGGTCGGTGTTACTGTGTGTCATGATGGTGCTGACGGGGCCCGTGGGGGCGAGCGCCGCGAGTAAGGCGGACCGCAGCGCATACCGGTCGGTGTTCGACGCATCGTATTACTACAGTGCTTATCCGGATGTGGCAGCGGCATGCGGAAAGAACAATGAAGCCCTGTTCAACCACTTTGTGAATTACGGGGTGAAGGAAGGCAGGAGCGCGAGCGCGGAATTCAACCCGCAGGCCTACAGACAGCGCTATGAGGATCTGCAGGAGGCGTTCGGCAGCGATATGGCGGCATACTGCCGTCACTATGTGACCTGCGGCAGAAAAGAGGGCAGGAACGGACGTGCCGACGGACAGCCGGTGGCTGTAGCGGACACATCGCAGCAGACAGATCAGAGCACGGACGCGCAGAATGCGCAGCAGGCGAACGGCAATGTGATCGGAACCTATACGACGGCTTATGTGGCGGGTATTCCGCGGGCAAATAATGTAGAGCTCGCTGCATCCCGTATCAACGGCGTCGTGGTTCAGCCGGGGCAGAGCTTTTCGTTCAGCGCCACGATCCTTCCGCGGTCCCGCGCGAACGGCTATGTGGTAGCGCCGATTTTTGTCAGCGGCAAGAAGAGTACCGGTATCGGCGGCGGCGTCTGCCAGGTATCTTCCACGCTGTATGCGGCGATGGTGACCGCCGGTCTTCCGGCGACGGAGCGCCATCCGCATTCCCTGCCGGTGGATTACCTGCCGAAGGGACTTGACGCCACGATCGCCGGCAACTATCTGGATCTGAAGTTTACGAATGTTTACTCGCAGCCGTTACAGATCCAGGCGTCCGCGTCAAACGGGACGCTGACAGTCTCACTCGTATTACAGTGACAGAAAACCTCCTGCGGTGCTGCTGCCCGCAGGAGGTTTTGCTTTATCATCATATCTTCATATTCTGTTCCCGGTATTCGCTTGGGGAAAGACCGGTCTCCTTCTGAAACGTTGAGGAGAAGTAGCTTCTCGACCCAAAAGACAGCTCGTCGCTGATCTCCTGAATACTCATCTTTGTCCCGGAGAGAAGAAGCTTTGCCTGCCGGATTTTTTCGCGTTTGATGTAATCCGTCACGCTGACCCCGGTTTCCGCCTTGAATTTGTGAGAAAAATAGTATTCCGTGTAGCCGGCCTGCTCTGCGAGCTCCGCGATGGAGAGCTTTTCCCTGATGTGGATGGCGATATAGTCGCAGATGCGTTTGATCTGGCCGGATATGGCGCTCTTTTCTTTTGCCTTCTGCACGCGCTGGACATAGTCCTCCAGCAGGGTGTTGCAGGTATTCGAGGTGTCTGCGATGGAATTACATTCTTCGATCTGCTGCATATAATAATCGTTGAGCGTATATGCGATGGACGGATTGACGCCCCCCTCGATCGCGGCTCTGGAACAGAGGGTAAGAAGGACGATGGACGTCGATTTCGCCCGGCGGAGGGGATCGCCGATATCAAAACGCGGGCCGTCGCTTAAGCTTCCGGAACGGGCGAGCGCGCTTAAGTAGTCCGGGTTTCCCTCGCGCAGCATCTGTATCAGCTGCTGCTCTGCGAACCATACGCCCCTGTGATCCTTTGCGGCGAGATCCTGCTTTGGGGACCGCGCTTCCTTCGTCCGATCCGTAAAGGTCAGGTCGTTTGTGGTGATCCGTTCTCCGGTTACACAGTAGTGCAGCATCACGGCATACTGAAAGAGCTGATTGACAGGAATGACCGGGATCTGTTCGAAGAGCCGGAACACCCTTGAGCGGATGGTCACAGAGAGATTGTGCCGGTCAAGCTGCTTTTTTACAATCTGATACGAGCTCCTCCCGGAAAAAGCGGGGCCGAGCACATGGATTCTGCGCAGGATTTCGCCGTCATATTCAAACGCTGCGATCCAGATCAGTCCCAGCTCATGGTCAATGAAAAGAGGATACCGTTTCTGCTGGCTGATATGCTTTTGAAGCGGTTCCCCGAGACTTAGAAAAATCAGGCTGTCGTCGTCATTTCTGCTGTCCCCTGCTGTCTTAGTGGCGTTAAAAAGCAGCTCCGGGGCATAACTATTTAAACTAAGATTGTAGATGCATGTAAACAGCTGCCGGAAAAAATCCAGTTTTTCCTGTATGTTCATAGGCGGACCCTCTCTTTAGTCGCACAGATAATCCTGTAACAGCTCGCGGTCCTCCTCCGCGATAAAGCGGATGGTCCCGCTTTGCAACAGCTCCTGATTGGAAGCGATGGTGCAGAAGATGTACTGGCTTAAGGTGGATTTTAAGGCGATGCGGTCTCCCTCCTCTGTCTCAAACAGCACATCCCTGCTGCATGTTCTGACCTGTTTTAAAAATTCTACGACATTGATGTCACTTCTGATGTGCATAAGATACTCCTTTCTGCGGGCATGTTTCAGCCAGTGATTCTGTATGTATGTTTCGTATATCGGAAAAAAAGAGCGACGACGTTAGGAATTTCGTGAAAATGTTAAAAAAATATAAGGAATGAGAAATATACATGAATTTGCGAAAGAGAAAACGAAATCGGAAACATCTGTTTTTCACAGGCACGCTAAAATGGCAGTAACAAATCAGTTCTGCAAAGGAGGAGTTTTTTATGCCACAGGAAAAAAATAACAGGAGCAGCGCGGACAAAAATGTCTATCGCCGCGCGAGATTATGGCAGATCATCATGGTGTCGTGCAGCGCCTTTATCGGCATGGCTTTTTATTCGCTGACCGGTATGGCCAGCTATACTGCCAGTATCGGGTTTGGTATCGCGACGATCGCGGTCGGAGGGATCTTAACGTTTACCCGTATCTTTGACGCGATCACGGATCCCATGCTCGCCTTTGTCTATGATAAGGTGAATACGCGGTTCGGAAAGGTGCGGATCCTGATGGTCAGCGGATGGGTGATCATGGTCCTGGCGCTTTTGCTGATGTATAACTGGGCAGCCGGGAAGGGACACGGCGCCGTCATGTTTGTCTTCCTTTATATCATTTATATTATCGGCTACACGCTGTTTAATATGACGACGCAGACGCTGTATGCGCTGATGACAAACGATCCGAAGCAGCGCCCGATGATCGGCGTGTGCAGCACGATTTTCAACTACCTGGTCCCGATGGCGCTCAATATCATCTTCTTTGTGGTGCTGATGCCGAGGTACGGCGCGTATACAAAGGAATTTCTGGCAGCGGCCTGTTGGCTTTCCATCGGATTTTCCGCATTCGGGATCATAATGACCTGCATCGGCATTTCCGAATTTGACAAGCCGGAAAACTTTATGGGCACTACCGCGAAAAAAGAGAAGCTAAAGCTCACGGACATGGTGGATGTGCTGAAAAACAACCGCCCGCTGCAGTGCTACATCGCCTCCGCGGCGTCGGATAAGATCGCGCAGCAGGTGGCGAGCCAGTCGATCATCGGCACCATGCTGAGCGGCATCATCATCGGCGACATGTCTATCGCCACAACGCTCGGCACGATCGGGATCCTTCCGTCCATTCTGTTTGCCTTTATCGGCGCGGCCTATGCGCGTAAGCACGGCAACAAGAAGACGGTCGTCACCTGGACCGGGCTGTGCATGATTGTGACAAGTGCGATGACCATGTTTTTTGTTGTGCTTTATATCGGGGGCAATACACAGAAAATCAGTACGTTTATGCCGTTTATGATCCTCTATGTGATCCTGACGCTGCTGACAAACGGCATGAAGATGGGCGTTACGACCGGAAATAACGCGTTTATGGCGGATATCATCGACTATGAGCTTGACCGCGGCGGAAAGTATATTCCTGCGGTGGTGACCGGGGTTCACAGCCTGATCGATAAGCTGGTTTCTTCTGTGAGCGCCCTGATTGCGACCGGCGCGGTGGCGCTGATCGGATATCGCGAGACGATGCCGCAGCCTGACGATGCGCTGACGCCCGCCATCTTCTGGATGACCATGGTGCTGATGTTCGGCCTGCCGCTGGGAGGCTGGGCCATCACACTGATCGCAATGCGGTTCTGTTCCCTGGACAAGGAGGAAATGGTGGAAATTCAGGCACGGATTGCCGAGAAGAAAGCGGCTGCGCGGCAGAATATGCAGTAAAAAGCGAAGACAAAAAGAGGATCCCGTGTGCGGGATCCTCTTTTTGCAATAAGCCGGCTCGCGAAGTGTGGCAGCGTCTGTTTATGCCAGGAAGCTTCCGAGATGGGCGAGGCTTTCCTTTGGATGGCGCGTCTGCGTGGCGCGGTCAACGGCGATCAGCCCGAAGGTCATGGAATAGCCCTTCTGCCATTCAAAGTTGTCCAGCAGGCTCCAGTGGAAGTAGCCTTTTACCGGAAGTCCGTCACGGATACAGCTCTGCACCCCGTCAAGCGCCCGGTCGATAAAGGCAACGCGTCTGGCGTCATCCGCGGTGGCAATGCCGTTCTCCGTGACCATCAGATCGCCGTGGAACTCCTTTGCGACTGTTCGGATCACATGCTCAAGTCCCTCCGGGTAGAATTCATAATTCATCTGGGTCAGCTCCGCGCCCTCCGGCGTCGGGAGGCTTCCGTCCGGGCCGATCAGGGAACGCGTATAGTTCTGTACGCCGAGGAAATCGTCGTCCTTTATATAGGGGAGATAATGCGTGAACTCCTCGTCCCACTCTTTTACAGCGGCCGCTTCCCCGCCCTCCACAGCCTGAATATCGTGCAGGCTTAAGGTGAGGCCGACCCGGATCTCTGGGTACAGCTCACGGATCACAGCGCGCGCTGCCTCGTGGGCACGGCAGACGATCGCGTCCCCGGCCGGCGTGCGCATCGAGGTAAAGCACTCGGCCTTCTCCACGCCGAAGACATGTTTCGTCTCGGCCGCCGCTGCTTTCTGACCGGCCATCATCTTTTCCAGATTGATTCCCACCTGGACGGTTCCGTCGGCGCCATCCGTCTTTGCGGCCTGCGCCTGCATCTGCTGCATGTAACGCTTTGCGATCGCGGCCACCTGGATCCCCATGTTTGCCTCGTTGATCGTGCAGACATAGCGCAGCTTGCTGCCGAGCGCGCCGATGACATGGCGCACATAGCGGGCGAAATCATCCGGCGTGGTGTCCGCTTCCCATCCGCCCTTTGAGATCAGCCATTTCGGGCTGGAAAAATGATGGAGCGTGACGACGGGCTCTAAGCTGTGATCCCGGCAGCAGCGGATGACGTCGCGATAGTGGTCAAGCGCCGCCTTGTCAAACTGCCCCTCCTCGGGCTCGATGCGCGCCCACTCGATCGAAAAGCGGTAGGCATTCAGCCCGGCGTCCGCCATAAGAGCGATGTCTTCCGGATAGCGGTGGTAATGATCGACCGCGTCAAGCGACGGCTCCGTATAAGTGGTGTGCTCCATCTGCTCCATTGCCCAGCAGTCGCTGTTTGTGTTGTTTCCCTCCACCTGGTGCGCGGCGGTCGCGGCGCCCAGGAGAAAACCGGATTCAAATTTGTCCATTGCGTTCCTCCTTTATTATATGATGCTCAGGTAAGCATCTGACTCTGGCATCATCATACCGGAAAAACAGAAAACCAAATATAAATGATTCGTTTTTTTGTACATTTTTTCGCTGCTATTTTATTATTCGCGAAATATGATACAAAAAAAGGAATTTTAAAACACATGATAAAAGCTCTCATGGTAAACTTCTGATATGAAATGTTTTTTACAGGAACAGGCATCAGGAGGTAGATTGTTTTGAGATCAAAAACAGAATTGAGGGACGGATGGATTTTTGTAAAACAGGCAAAGGATGCGCGGGAGGCGTCAGCGGCGGAGGGAACGCCTGTCTCGCTGCCGCATACCTGGAACGCCGTGGACGGACAGGACGGGGGAAATGATTATTACCGGGGGACCTGCTGGTATCGCCGCGGGCTGGAGAATCCGGGACTTTCGGACGGGGAGCGGGCGTACCTGGAATTTGACGGAGCCGCCATGACGGCGGAGGTGTGGCTGAACGGGGAGCGCCTGGCGCATCACGAGGGCGGATATTCCAGATTCCGCGTCGATATCACGGATCAGCTCAGAGAGAGTGGAAATGAGCTGGTGGTGTCGGTCGACAATTCGGACAATGACAGGGTTTACCCGCAGAAGGCGGATTTTACCTTTTACGGCGGGCTTTACCGGATGGCGCGTCTGGTCGTCGTGCCGAAGGAGCATTTTTCCATGGATTATTACGGCAGCGACGGGATCCGTGTGACGCCGGAGGTGACGATTCCGGACAACGACCGGGAAGCGGCGTCCGCGGTTGTCACGGTGGAGGTGTGGACGGACGGCGGAGCAGATGAGGCCGCGGTCACCGTGAGCGGAGACAGGGCAGATGAGGCCGCGGTTGCCGTGAGCGGAGACGGGGCAGACGGAAAGACCAGGACAGCGGAAGCGGCGGTGCAGCGTGTTCCGCTTGCAGACGGATACGGAAAAGCGGTGTTTACGCTGCCAGATGTGCATCTGTGGGACGGCGTGGATGACCCGTACCTCTACACGGCGCGCGCAGAGCTGCCGGGCGGCGATGCGGTGGAGACCAGGTTCGGCTGCCGGAAATTTTATGTGGATCCACAGAACGGATTTTTCTTAAACGGGAGATCTTATCCGCTGCGCGGCGTGAGCCGTCATCAGGACCGTGCGGGTGCAGGTAATGCCCTGACGATGGAGATGCACCGGGAGGATATGGAGATCGTAAAGGAGATCGGCGCGAATACGCTGCGGCTGGCGCATTACCAGCAGGCGCAGGAATTTTATGATCTCTGCGATGAGAACGGGATCCTTGTCTGGGCGGAGATTCCGTACATCACCCTGCACATGCCGAACGGACGCGACAATACGCTCAGCCAGATGCGGGAGCTGGTGACACAGAACTACAATCATGCATCGATCATGTGCTGGGGCCTGTCAAATGAGATCACGGCAAGCGGCAGCGTGACGGAGGATCTGCTGGAAAATCACAGGCTGTTAAACGATCTCTGTCACAAACTGGATCCGACCCGGTTTACGACGATGGCGGATGTATTTATGCTGGAGACAGACAGCCCGCTGCTTGAGATCCCGGACGTGAACAGCTATAACCTGTATTTTGGCTGGTACTTAGGAGAGTTAGAGCAGAACGACGCATTTTTTGACGAGTATCATAAAAAATTCCCGGAGCGGTGCATCGGGTTTTCCGAGTACGGCGCGGACGCCAACCCGCAATATCAGAGCGCGGCGCCTGAAAAGGGGGACTACACGGAGGGCTATCAGGCGCTTTACCATGAGCATATCCTGCGCATGATCGCGTCCCGCCCCTGGATCTGGTCGACGCATGTCTGGAATCTGTTTGATTTTGCCGCGGACGGAAGGGACGAGGGCGGAAAGAACGGTCAGAACCAGAAGGGCCTTGTGACCATGGACCGGAAGTTAAAAAAAGATGCGTTTTACCTGTACAAGGCATACTGGAATAAAAAGGAGCCGTTCGTGCATCTGTGCGGCAGCCGTTACGTGGACCGGACGGAGGAAGTGACGGAAATCAGGGTGTATTCCAACGCGCCGTCCGTGACGCTGTATGTGGACGGAACTGAGGCAGAAACGCAGGAAGGAGAATTTATTTTCCGCTTTATGATACCGATAAGCGGCACACATTCTATTGAAGCGCGCGCCGGGGAGGCGGCGGAATGCATCACGGTGCGTAGGGTGCGGGAGAAAAATATGGATTACGTCTTCGGGCAGGGAGGCGGCGTCACGAACTGGTTTGACCAGGATGACTTCAAACCGGGATATTTTTCGATCCGGGATACCATGGGAGCATTGCAGGCGCACCCAGAAGCCGGGGCGCTGGTCGGACGGCTGATGGCGGCGGCGACGGCGGCAAGGGGCGATGTGGCGCAGAGTGTCAGCGGCAATCAGAACCTGCAGCGCATGATGGCGGGAATGCCTTTGGAGAGCCTGTTAAAGCAGGCCGGGGAAGCGGTGACAGAAGAGCAGGTTCGGATGTTAAATGCCGCGCTGCAGCAGATAAAAAAGTAAAAAATATGGGGAGTGGAGAGATATATGCCGGTAAGAGCGGTACAGCAGATTATGCTGGGGACAGTGACAACAAATGAGCAGCAGGCCAGGGAAACCCTGGCTGCAATCAGAAAGGCAGGCTACAGCGGGATCGAGCTGAACGGGTTTATGATCCGCCCGACTTCCTTTCTGGTGCGGATGATGACGAAGATGGCCGGGATGCCGGTAGGGCGCGGCGGAAAGCTTGACTGGAAGGCACTCACGCGGGAGGCGGGGCTTTCCGTGGTCAGCATACATGAGGATCTGGGGACCATTCAGAGAGAGCCGGATACCGTGATCCGGGAGGCGGAAGCGTTCGGGACGAACGATGCGGTCGTCACGGGCATGTACCGCTTTGATTATTCGGATCAGGCCGCGGTGCAGAAGCTTGCGGAGGATTTAAACAAAGCGGGGGAGCGATTAAAGCAGGGCGGCGTCCGGCTGCTCTACCATAACCACAACTGTGAATTCCGGAAAGTGTCGGCGGAGAAAACCGCGTACGGACTTCTGATGGAGGAGACGGATCCTTCTTTCGTGAATTTTGAATTTGATTCCTACTGGCCGACAGAGGCCGGGGTGGATGCGCTTGCCCTGATGCGGCAGCTGGGCGGGCGTATGAGGCTTTACCATATCAATGACCGCGGGAGCCGGTTGTCCGGGCCGGCGATGACGCCGATCTTAAAATCGGACAGCATGGAGCTCGGCGACGGCAACATGAATCTGCCGGCGCTTGTGGAACAGGCGAAGGCCGCCGGGGTGGACGCCGTGATTCTGGAGAGCCATAAAAACTGGGTGGATCACTCGCCGATCCGGTCGCTGGAGCGGTCGGCGGAATTTCTGCGGCGGTATGTGTGAAGCGGGACTTTTCCACGCGGCGCTTCGCAGGCCGGTTTATTGTAAAAAACGGGGAGAAACCATCGGCGGTTCCTCCCCGTTTGCATTATTCTTTTTCAAAAACGTCCTTCCCCAGTCCGCAGGTGGGGCAAAGCCAGCTGTCGGGCACATCCTCCCAGGGAGTGCCGGGTGCAATGCCATTGTCAGGATCGCCGACAGCGGGATCATAGACATATCCGCAAGGGCATATGTATTTATCCATACGTATTCCTCCTCTTAATCAGAGTCTCTCTTAAAGGTGACGCAGATGCTTAGCCGAAGTATCTCTTTAACAGACCCTCGAAAGCCTTACCATGACGAGCCTCGTCACGGGCCATCTCATGTACGGTATCATGAATCGCGTCAAGGTTGGCAGCCTTCGCTCTCTTTGCGAGATCGAACTTGCCTGCAGTAGCGCCGTTCTCAGCGTCCACTCTCATCTCAAGGTTCTTCTTCGTGCTGTCGGTCACAACCTCACCTAACAGCTCCGCGAACTTGGCAGCGTGCTCTGCCTCTTCCCATGCAGCCTTCTCCCAGTAAAGGCCGATCTCCGGATAACCCTCACGGTGAGCGACACGTGCCATTGCAAGATACATACCAACCTCAGAGCACTCGCCCTCGAAGTTTGCTCTTAAATCTGCAAGGATATCCTCGCTGACGCCCTGTGCAACGCCTACGACATGCTCAGCAGCCCACTCTCTGCCGCCCTCCTGCAGCTTGAACTTCTCAGCCGGAGCCTTACATACCGGACAGGACTCCGGAGCTGCGTCTCCCTCGTAAACGTAACCACAAACGGTGCATACATACTTTGCCATAATGTTATCTCCTTTTTTGATAAAATTTTTAAAATCAGTAACTATTACTGATTCTAATGGATGTCATGAGGTTTGTCAACCTGTTTTTTATATTTTATATAATTTTTATGGAATGCTCTTCGGGCCACGCTGCCCGGTGTCCGTCCGATCTGCCGCCCTGTCCTCTGTCATCGTCCGCCCGGCGCTCCGGCAGCCGGCGCAGGTTCCGTAAAAGTAGGCGCTGTGCCCTGCGATCTCACCGTCAAAATCCTGTCCCGCAAGAATATTGATATGGTCAAGGCTTCCCATTTTCAGATCCGATACCCCGCCGCAATGCGTACAGATAAAGTGATAATGCGGCGCAGTGTTAGGGTCAAACCGTTCCGGCCCCGAACCGGCGGAAATTTTCTGGATCTCGCCGAGCTCGGAGAGCAGGGTGAGATTCCGATAAACCGTCCCAAGGCTGATGCTGGGATATTCCTGACGGATATTCTGATATATGGTCTCTGCGGTCGGATGATCGCGCCGGCCTGCGAGAAAATTCCGAATGGATTCCCGCTGTCTGCTGTAATTTGGCATGGGAAATATCCTTTCATAAATATAGGAATGATTATCAATTTTATTATATCGGCAAAAAGACGTTATGTCAATACAATCATAAAAATCCCAGACCCGCATATAATACAGTAAGCGAAACAGAGTTCGGAGTGCCTATGGCAGGGATGAAGCGGTTTGTTACATATATATACACCTACGAGGAAGGGAAAAAAGGAACAAACGCCGGGTTTGCAAAAATTGAGGTGCGGGGCGCCGACTGCCGGATTGAAATTCATCTGAAGGGTGTTTTTGCCTGGAGGGCGGTCGGAAGAGTTTATCTGTTCCGAAAGGCGGGAGATCAGATCGAGGGGATACGGATCGGTGAAATACGGCCGTCCGGCGGAAGCGGCAGTCTCGCGACGATTGTCGGATCGGAAAAAATCGGAAATACGCCGTTTGGCATCGGTGATATGGAGGGAATCTTCATGCTCAGCGAGGATGACAGGATTTTTATGAGCCGCTGGCGGGAAGGTGATCCGATTGAGGTGAGAAAAGAGAACTTCCATGAGTGGAAGCCGGATGCGCCTGAACAGACTGAGGAAAAGGATATGGCGCCGCAGCCGGAGGCGCCGCGCGAGCCGGAGCCGGAGGTGATGCGCGAGCCGCAGCCGTCCCCGACGCCGCAGCCGGAGGCGCCGCGCGAGCCGCAGCCGTCCCCGGCGCCGCAGGGGAGCGATGCTCCTGCTGCGGAGGACCGGAATATCCCGGTATCGGAGGAAGGAAGCGTCCCGGTAGCGCACCCGGAAGAAAAAAGTGCGGAGGAATCCGTCCCTGTGATAAAAGAGGCTGTGCAGGCGACAGAAATTCCGATGCGCAATATTCTGCCCGGATATGACTGGCAGGCGATCTGGGAAAATCTCACGGAAACGCATCCGCTGTTTACACCGTTTGACGACCGCGAGACCGTATGCATCCAGATCGAGCTGCGGGAGCTGCGGGATTTGCCGAGGCGCTACTGGTATCTCGGAAATAACAGCTTTCTGCTGCACGGTTTTTTCAATTACCGTTATCTGGTGGTGGGAAAGACCAGCGGAGGTCGATGGTTCCTCGGCGTGCCGGGGATTTATCAGAGACAGGAGCGTGTGATGGCTGCGATTTTCGGCTTTCCCGAATTTATCCCCACAGCGGCGGAGGAGGACGAGGAGGAGACCGGAGAACCGGTAAACCGCTTTGGGTGCTGGTACCGGTATATTGAAGAATAGTGCGGAGGAGTCCCGAAAGGGGCTCCTTTTATGATTCCGGCGCGATCAGGGAATACCGCACGTGATCTGTCCACGTTCCCTGGATTTTGATGCTGCTGCGTTCTGTCCCTTCCTCCACGAAGCCAAGCGCAGTAAGGAGTCGGATGGAGGGGGCATTATCCGGGACAACCCGCGCGAAGACACGGTGAAGCGAAAGCGCGGAAAATGCGATGTCGAGCGCCCTGGCCACAGCCTCCCTGGCATAGCCCTGATGCTGGTATTCATAGTCGAATTTGTAGCCGATCTCACAGCAGGAGTATGCCTGCCGCAGGATATCATGCAGGCAGACGGTGCCGATGATCATGTGCGGCTGCCCTTTTAAAAATACGTAAAACCGGATTGTGGAAAGCTTTGTGGCGAGTTTGTATTCACATTTTAAAACAGCCTGCTGGTGTGCGGCCGTATAAAAATTTTCGGGACGCATCGGTTCATAGCGCTCAAACTGCTCCCGGTTGCGCAGCTGAAAGCGGAGCACTTCGCGGCTGTAAACCGGGGGCAGGATTTTTAAGATCAGACGACTGGTCTCATATTCAGCATTCATTTCGGATAAACCTCATTTCCATATTGTTTCCAGGAAAAAAATCAGTTAAAATAGTACACATGAGCTTTTGACCCTGGCATCATAGTATTATATTTCGGAGAAAATGTCCATGATACAGGAAGAAAAATATATGAGGGCGGCGATCCGCGAGGCAAAAAAAGCATATGCGCTGAATGAGGTGCCGATCGGCTGTGTGATCGTCCAGAATGACAAAATCATCGCGCGCGGTTACAACCGCAGAAATACCGAGGGAAATACACTTGCCCATGCGGAGCTTGCCGCGATAAAAAAGGCGAGCAAAAAGACCGGGGACTGGCGCCTGGAAGACTGTACGATGTATGTGACGTTAGAACCCTGTCAGATGTGTGCGGGCGCGATTGTGCAGAGCCGCATGAAGGAGGTTGTGATCGCCTGCATGAATCCGAAGGCGGGCTGTGCGGGCTCCGTGATCAATCTGCTCCAGATGGCGGAATTCAACCATCAGGTCGAGATCCGAAGAGGGATGTTAGAGGAGGAATGTTCCTCCATGCTCTCAGGATTCTTTCAGGAACTGCGGGAAAAAAAGAAGAAGGCAGCGCAGGCATTGTAAAAATTGCGAAAAAAGAAACGGCGGAGAGATCTGCTGTTTTTTTATTCAAAATATCTTCGATTTGCAGAAAAGGTATTGACAAAGAAAAAGAACTAGAGTATATTAAAAATAACTTCTCTATAGCGAAGAATATTAACAACAAAAAAGAATAAAAAGGAGAAACTATGAATAAAGTATATCAAAGGATTAACTGGGAGAACTACCCGAATGACACGACGCCGTTAAGCGAACAGAATCTGAACCGGCTGGATGTGGCCACAGACGAGCTGGACAACCGTCTGATCGCGCTGAATACGGTAAAAATGGATAAGATCACTGCCGCCACGATGGTAAAGGACATCGCCTACGATGAGACAGACGGGAGCTTTACCGTCACATACCTGGACGGCTCCTCCTACACGCTGGACACAAAGCTGGAAAAGCTGGCGGTAAATTTCGCCTATGATCCCGCCGCGGAGCAGCTTGTGATCCTGCTGGAGGACGGCACCACACAGAACGTGGATCTCTCGTCGCTGGTCACGGAGCATGAATTTCAGGATACGGATACCATCGGGTTTTCTGTGGACGACACGGGCGGTATCCAGGCACAGGTCAGGGACGGATCCATCACGGAGACGAAGCTTAGGCCGGACTATCTGTCCGACATCCGCGTGGAGGGCGCGAAGGCGCAGGCGGCAGTAGAGACAGCATTGGAGAGCGCCGCGGAGGCGAAGGCTTCCGCAGCGACAGCGGAAAGCTATGCAAAAGGCGGCACCGGGACACGGGAGAATGAGGATACGGATAATGCCGTCTACTACAGCAGTCTCGCAAAGGCGGAGGCCGACCGGGCGACAGCGGAGGCTGACCGGGCCGCAGCCGAGATCCTTGACCGTGTGATGACAACGGAGACCGCCGGGATCGGAAGGCCGGACGGCGTGACCATCACCGTGGACGGGGAGGGTGTGCTCACGGCCTCCGTGGCCGGGAAGACCTCGGATCTCGAGAACGACAGCGGCTTTGCCGCGGCGGCGGAGCTGACGCGGGAGGAATACGATGCGCTGCCGGAGGAGAAGCTCTCCGACGGGAAGCTCTATCTGATCCGGGATGCGGGCGGTGAAAACGGGCAGCTGGTCAGGAACGGAGTGTATTATGGGGAGTCCGGGACAGATACGGCAGAGAAGACGGTCACATTTGAAAGCCTGGATACGGAAGCACCGGCAGGATATCAGGAGACCGGACGGCTTGAAAGCGGGGAGACACATGCCGCGCTGATGCAGAAGGTCTCTGCGACGGCTTCAAATGTGCGATATCTGCGGGGGATGCTTGGGAACGCGGATATCTCCGCGGTTGGAGATGGGACAGTGAGCGGAGCGATTCATGAATTAAACACGGATAT
>CANRSX010000029.1 GCA_947642555.1 uncultured Roseburia sp.
TTTTCCCATAAAATGGGAGGTTTTTTTGCGAAAAAATTTTAAGCGTCAGAGCTGGTCAAGAACCATCCACTGTCCGTTTTTCCTGGAGCCAATTCTTATTACGATACCATTTTCCTTTAAAATACGAATATGTTTCGAAATCGTCGTCACCCCAACCCCGATCTGTTCGCTCAGTTCACGCACTGTAATATTGCTATTTTCTTTCATCCGGCTTACGATTTTCTTATCACATTCGTTCCATACATACCCGCTCTTCTTTTGCAGGTCTCCTTCCATTCCCTTCTCTTTCCTTAAAGGAATTGTTACAGTAATAAAATTTTCAGTGATATCAAAAACATCTTTTCCATATTTCGATACGATCAAAGGCACGCCATGCCCGGTCTGTTCTATATAATCCAACTGAACCATGATCTGCTGAAGTTCCAGATTTACCGGTTTACTTTTTCCCTCATAAAATTCCTCCAGTGTCAGGCCATTCGGTAAACCTCCCACCGAAATCACCTCAATGCGGTCTGCAAACATATACACTGCCGGCGGGGTCTGCCTTGACCAGCGATTATGCAGACAGGCATTCAGCCAGGCTTCCCTGAAGCATGGGAAGTCAAACAGTCTGCTTTCTTTTCGGAGACTGCCGCCCACATCCACCATGGTATCGTTTAGCGCTTCCATATAATCCAACACCTGCTTCACAGCTACGAGCATACATTTATAACCATATTCATTCCGCTTCACCAGATCTGTCTTATCCGTGCCACGGAATACCGCTACTTTAATCGAATAACTATTCACATCTGCCAAAATGGCCGCCATTAAATTGTAAGTTCCATCACGCGTTAAAAGATTTAAGTTCTGCTCAAAGGTATTCTCCCGAAGCGTCATGTTATTTCCGGCATACAGCATCTTCAGCTGTTCAAAACTCAGCTCCTGATTATTCGCCTCAATATTTACAATAGAATCCGATACGCTAAGCATCAGATTTCGCAATTGCTGTGGCGATATTTCTCTGTCCTCATCCGCGGACCTCATATAATACTTTCCATATGCCGAATAGGGTTTTTCATCTCCCTCTGCCGTGACTTTAATTACATTTTTTTCATCACATAATTCCATGATAATGGTTGGAATAATCTGTGGTTTAATCGCATTGGCAATTCCCTGGGAAACTTCGCGCAATGTGCGGTCTCCTATCTGCTGACCGATAACTTCACCATCATTCCTTACACCAAAATACAGGGTACCTTTTCCGTTTTTATTCAGCATTGCTGCTAATGATACAATGCCCTCTTTTAATTCGCCAGTTGTCTTTTTAAACTCAACCAGCTCTGTCTCCATGCCGAAATTCACACTATCACCCCTTTCAGCAACAGTATAGCCTTTTTTGTTCTTTTAATCAACACTTAAACATCACTTTATTTATCACCTGTAGGATGAATAAACGGTAATTAAATAATAAACATGTAAAATAAATTCCATTGTTTTATATAAATGTGAATATTTATATTGACAGGCGGATATACTCTGTATATACTAATATTGAAGGTATACCCATCAAATATACCTGCAAAAGAAGACAAATTAATATGCGAAGAGAACCGCGAAGGGAAAAAACGAAAGTCAGTCAGCCAAAAAATATCAAAGGAAAATAACATGAACACAAATACGATGATGCGAGAACAGCCAAAAGAAAGCATGAATGCGTTTACAACACAAACAATCATAAAGAGATGGGGAAATAGTCAGGGAATCAGATTATCAAAAGAGATACTATCACAGATGAATTTAAAAGAAGACGATACGATAGGAATAAGTATATATGATGGGAAAATGACGATTGAAAAGGTCAATAAGCCGAAATACCTTAATCTAACAGAAAGGTTGGAAGCATTCTACAAAAGACCAATTGATGAAATTTATGTCGAAAGTACGCAGGAGGTTGATGTAGGTGATCCAGTAGGGAATGAGCAGTGGTAACTTATAAACAGGGAGACATAATTGTTATGGATTTTAACCCTCAAACGGGTCATGAGCAGAATGGGAGAAGACCAGCACTTGTCCTTAGTAATGATATTTTAAATCATCACAGTTCACTAGCACTTGTTTGTCCTATCACTAACACACATAAAAGTCATCCATTTCATATAGAATTGGATGAGCGGACACAGACAACAGGCGTAATATTATGTGACCAGGCAAAAATGTTAGATGTTGGCGCCAGAAATGCTCACTTTAAAGAAGAATGTCCAAAAGATTTATGGAACGAAGCAAGGGAACTGATTATTAGCTTCATGTGAAAAGCAGTAAGTTGTTAAAGCCCTTGGAGTTTAAAAAACGATGCTGCAACGGCCGGGGAATTGACAGCTGAATACGATGCTTTTCAATAGTAAAGGGACTGTGTCTCTCTGTCACAGCCCCTTTACTATTCTTGTCATTCTTCGAAGCCGAGTGCAGCATAGCAGGTCTTAAGACCGCGCCGACACTTTTCCGCATAATCGCCGATCAGAAGCTGTGCTAATTGATATTTATCCAATGGTTAGTTGTAACTAACCATTGGATAAATATAAAGTCTAATAAGCTCTCATATCTCGTATTTTAATGGATGTTCTCATAAGGAAGCATTAAGTCGATCACATATATTCTGTAATTTCCCGATCCATTTCATCCAGTATTTCCGCATAACTTCCCTTTTCAATACACTGCAGCCATACCTTCGTGAATCGAACCGTCTGCTCCATCGTCTGTTCCATATGCCAGCGCGGTCTCCATCCAAATGTTGTCTTAAACTTTGATGTATCAAGCTTTAAAAAGTTCGCCTCATGCGGTGCTCCATCTTCCATTATACTGCGCCAGCCAGCAAACGGAAATCCATTTGAAAATTCCTGCATTCCATCTTTTTGCGCATTTGTACTGCATTCTGCAGATAATGATCCATTCCATTTTTCGCAGAACAGATCCACAAGTTCTCCTGTCGTAACACAGTCACAGTCATCCGGCCCCACATTATAATACCCGGCATAGGAACTGTCCTCATACTGGGCCTTTGCGATCATCAGATACGCAAATAGTGGCTCCAGTACGTGCTGGTACGGACGTATGGAATACGGATTACGAACAATAATCTCCGCTGTGTCCGCTTTATTCTGATAAGCATGCCGTACGGCCCTGACACAGTCCGGAATGATCCGGTCGTTTGCGAAATCCCCACCGCCAATCACATTTCCAGCACGGGCTGTAGATATCCGTTCCACAGAATCCGTTCCACTAAAAAAACTGTCCCGATAAGCATGTGTCACCAGCTCGGAACAACTTTTGGAATTCGAATACGGGTCAAGTCCGTCCAACGGATCATTTTCACGATAACCATATTCCCATTCATTGTTTTTATAGACTTTATCTGTTGTAACATTCAGGAAGGACTTGACACCATCCCATGTACCATCATTTAATTCCCGCCCCGGTTCCGAGAGGCGAATGCACTCCAAAATGTTTACAGTCCCCATCACATTCGTACTGTAGGTTCCGACCGGATCGCGGTAGCTGTCGCGAACGATCGGCTGGGCAGCCAGGTGGAAAACGATGTCGGGATGGAAGGAAGCAAAAATGGATTTCAGATGATCCAGGTCGCGGATATCGCCGATAACGGAATTTTCTTCCATGATATCTGTCAGGCCGCTAATGCCAAACAGGTTCGGCGTTGTTGGCGGTTCTAAAGCATAACCGCATACATCGGCACCGGCATTTAAGAGAATCCTGGTCAGCCAGGTGCCTTTGAAGCCAGTGTGGCCGGTGAGCAATATTTTTTTCTTTTTATAAAATTCTAACATGTTCATATAATTGATGTTCACTTTATCTTTCCTTGATCACAAGATACCTTTCAATAAGCTTTCACTTGAAATATCCCCGATTTTTCAGGATGTCATACGTACTTTCAGGAACATAATCCTTTATCTCTTCATACTTCCTATCGTTTAGATATTTCCTTACCTTTGTTGCACTGATATATTCCATATCATTTCTTTTTAATCTCGGAATCTCCACAAACTCAACCCCTTTTTCAGGCAACAATCTTTTCATCTCTTCATTGTAATGATTGGTGACTACATCATTGGGCTCTTCGCCCGCAAATCTGACACCAATATTTAACCCTGGTGCAATATAATCACAAAAAATACCAAGATCGCTGGAAGCATCAAAATTTTTTTCCTTTACATAATCCTTCATGAAATATTCCGGGAAAGTCAAAGCAGAAATCATGAATTTACCACTTGGAGCAACCACAACATTTTGAATATCATCTGTCCCTTTTTTTACCATTTCGTAGCGGTCATTAAACCGAAAAAACGATTTATCTTCCTCAACAACAAATATATACAAGCGATCCACCCTTTTAGATGCATATTCTATCAGATATCTATGTCCCTTTGTAAAAGGATTGCAATTCATAACTATTGCGCCACATTTTTGCTCCTCTGTAACCAAAGGATGCTGTTTCTTTAAATTTTCAATAAACTTCTCAATTTCATGATTAAATCCTGTTTTATTTGCCTCCTCAATGTATTCAGACCACAATCCACTCCTTTCAAGTGGATCCTTTACTATTCCACACTCAAAATTACATGCTTTTAAATATTCGAATATCAAATTGGCAACTATCTTGTATCCATCTCTATTTAAATGACCAACTTCATCATAAAAACACCATCTGGATTCTGGGTATGAGAAGAATTCCTCATTGATTTCTTTATATATCAGCCCATCCTCTTCCAGTTTTTTTATTTCACGTTTGTCGAAATGAAATCTATAAAACAGGACTATATCACCTTCATTAAAATCAAGCGCATCAACAAAAAAGTTATTATCTATCACGCTATCCTCTGCTCCCCATAGTCCATGATTAACAATACGATAGTACAATCCTCCATCCGTTAACTTCTTTTGTAATTGACTGGGTATAGTTTCGCTATCCTCTACAGCATAGCCAAACACTCCACATCTGCCATACATATGCAAAGTATGTTGGAAATTGTCCGGCGAATAAGATGTTGCCCGTAAACCTCCGATGACATTTACGAGTTCTCCCTGTGAGTCTTCATGTACAAATCGTTTTCCTAAATCCACAATCTGTGGAATTTTTTTTAATTCATCGATATATTCCAGTGAATATTTATCACCCAATAACTCCCTAAAATGCTCTGTATATGCTTCTTTGTTCTCACTCATAACCGGGAAGCCCAAATGCTTATACATTCTTTGCCGGGCCAGTCTCCCGAAATAATCATCCGTTTTTATTTTCCCAACTCTATTTATAAAATATACTCCCACTCCTTTGCGTGTAAGTTCTCTGACAACATCCCTGAATACAAAATACATGGGAGCCCTCTCAACCGCCTGCTGATAATTCATATGCTTTATATGCAATCTATTACATATTCGCAGATGATTAATGTTTGACACTATAGCGGTTTTTGAACTATTCCTTTTTGATCGATATAACAACTCTGCTATTGTCTGTGGGAAAAAGACTTCTTCGCCAATATCACGCATATATGCTTTAATCTTTTCAACTTCCTTTTCATCCTTTGGTTTGTTCACAATATTTATATACTTATCCATAATAACAGCTTTTATATTCTTCTTTTCCTTCTTTTTATCTTTGTATATTTTATATGCTTTTAAAAAACCCATATCATCAAAGTCAGAGAAAAACTGCGCCCTTTGATTACTGGTTTTCGGTGTCTTATATAAGTGCCTGCAACTATTCATTGCTTCCTCAATAGATGATCTGTCAAGAAGTAACTTCTCACTGGCATAGTCAAGAATAATTTTTCCTTTATTTGAATTTATAACGACTAAAGATATTCCTTTATTCTCATTATAAAATTTCAGGCATCCATTATACAGCCAAAAATCTCCTAACGTTATATCTGCAATTCTCGGTATAGATGAATATTTACAGTCTGAACATGATAGTCTATTATACAGCCCCTCTAAATATCCAAAGTGGAAATTATTCTTTATGCTTTCTTCTTTGAAAATTTCACCATCCTCAAACTCAATCGCATATTGATTTGTATTCCATCCTTTATCTTTGTTTCTATTCTTAACCGTTACAATTTTTTTACCTTGTTTGTGCTCTACTTCCTCTATATATTTTCTATATACTTTTCCAGACGGTACGCCATGACAAATAACTTCACATGTATACAGGTCATTATATGCACTACCCACATACGCCTTTACTGCCGCAATTTGACACGGCGTACCTGTAAACAATATCTTTCTTTGTCTCTTAATATCCTCTTTTAGCTCAGCTAAAACACACCTGATGTCGCTTTGTAAATATTTTGAACCACAAAATTGTTCCAAATCTCTATGATTATCACATCTTTTATGTCTGATATCTCCAACCGAACATTCCACTGCACCATATACAACTCCGCCCAAATCTATAATACTTTCCATAAGTGCAAAAGAAACCCCACCAGAGGAAACTTTCATAAGAACGCTACGATTCTCATATTGAGATGCATATATTGAAATATTAGTTAAATCGTTAGTATATAGATGATTATAATGACAGATTCTTTTACAGGCATCACAACCTATGCATAAGGAAGCGTCCACTTTGGGATAAATAAACCCTTCTTCATCCTCTTCCATAACGATACACGACTTCGGGCATACCTCGCTGCATACACCACATCCGGAACACATTTTTTTAGATGAATATACTGTCAAAGTAAAGTTTCTCCTCCATCAATAGATATAACCTGACCATTAACCCCTTTTGAAAGGTCAGATGCCAAAAACCACATAAGATTTACAACCTGATCTGGATCAAGATAATAATTCGCCCTAACCGCTGTATTAAAAACATTCCCTTTGAGATCTACATTATTAATTGCGGAACATGTGGGTCCGGGGGCAATCCCATTAACTATAAATCCCCTGTCCAAAAGTTCTTTCGCTGTTCTAAGAGTATAAGAATATCCTGCCCATTTAGACATAGCATATATATCTGTACCAGAAGTTAGAGATCTAATCGAAAGTACATTTATTATTTTATGTTTTTTTGCAGAGTCTGCATATTTTACAAATGATTTTGTCATATACTTTATACCAAAATAATTCGTTTGTAGAACAGAATCATAGTCTTCTTCAGATAAGGAAGTTATATTACTATCCTTGTATACTCCCGCATTGTTAATAAGAATATCAATATCACCAAATCTTTCAATAATATTTTTTATTACAGAATCACAGCAATAAGAATCTCTAACATCGCATCTTATGAATTCAGCATCCGGCAACGTACAGTTGTTCTCTTTTCTGCCTGTAAAAATAACCTTTTTCACCCCTCCATATCGTGAAAAAGATTGTACTGCAAAAGCTCCGATTCCCGATGTTCCGCCAGTGATTAATATCACTTTTCCACTCAAACCATTGTTTATGCGTAATGGAACTACATTATTATATACAACTTTGTTTTTTGATCTGGCATAGAAAACAGCATTTTTAAAGAATGATATTGCTCTCATTGTATGGTTTCTCCCCATCCACTATAATGCATTGGCCAACAATACCATTTGAAAAGTCAGTAGATAAAAACCTGACAACATTTACAATATTTTCATTTCTGTCATCAGAATTAGAAATTGTTTGCCCTGATACAACTGCATTTACAATTATGTTTCTGTCTACCATTTCTTTTGCAAGCCCCTTTGTAAAACATATACCCTGCCATTTTGATATTGCATAAACATCCGCGCCTGCTTTGGCACTCGTAAGGGATAGAACATTAATAATTCGTTTTATGTCACTATTCATGTCCTTATTATCCAAATGACAAATGTATTCCTGCGTCAAAAAATACATTCCTTTCAAATTCGTTTCCATCAGTTTATCGTACGACTCGACAGAGCCTTCCTCTATACAAACTCCATCATGAATCCCAGCGCAATTCACTAACATATCTACGATTGTATATTTTGAAAAAACAACTGACATATAATCATTCGCTTTTGAAATATCTTTTATGTCCCATATGATCCATTCAAATCCAAATTCTTTCGAAACCTCCTTCAATTTCTCACTATTCCTTCCTGAGATAATTACTTTGGCTCCAATATCAGATAAACCTTTGGCAATTTCCAACCCTATTCCTGAACTTCCTCCCGTAACAAATGCAATTTTCCCACTCAAAGGAGCCTGATCAAATGACATTGGTTGTAACTTATTAATATATACAACTCCGCCCTTCCTGATATATTCAAGAAAGTTTTTTATTTTTAATTTAACTTTACTCATCATGTCTCTTTCTCAAATTCTATTATATAGACATAGTCAGCTCGCGATGGTATGCCAATAATCCTATCATCGACAATTACCGTACCAGCAATCTTTGCCATATTATGTTTGGCCCCTCCACATTTACTGATTTTGATCACCTCATCTGTCTTCGGATCATATTTCCATAGATAATCTCCACATCCAGGCATTCCATATATGCATCCATCATTAAAAAGGATATTATTATAACATCCTGGAATACCTATTTCTTTATGTATCATTCGGGTTGATCTTCTTTCAGGATCAATAAAAAGCATTCCTTTATCATATCCACTAAAACCAATCATAGTTCCATTTGAGAACACGCACACAGAAAATGTTGTTGAAAAAAGAAATTCTCCTATATATTTTATAGTACCTTTTTCAGGATCAAATTCTATTACCTTTTCATTTCTTTCTGGAAGGAAATATATTTTTCCGTTTGGATGCAAAACAGATCCACAATATTGAAATTTTAATTGATGCTTTGACAGCACTATTTTTTCACTTTGTTTATTCTCAAGATTAATCCTCAAAATATGATTACAATTACGGGGAGGCTGGTATAAATTTCCCTTATATATCACCCCACCATAATGATGTTCAAATGAATATCTTTGCCCTATATCAAAAGTCTCTATCTCTTCCGTATGGGGATTAATAGCCAGTAGCTTATTTGATTTTCTTGGAAATCCATAAATTTTATCATTATAATATTCTCCACCCGACCATTTGTACTCATCGTTTCCCAAATTTCCAATTAGTTCATAATTCAATTTCTCTATATCTAATGATAAGACTTTATCAAAACCTATAGGAATTCCATACACCCTTTTCCCTGCAAGAACAGCGCCACACCACTTATACTCGCCTTCTCTGCCTATCTTTACAGTACGAATTCTCTTTATCTTATAATTTTCTGGTTTGTCCACATCACATACTACAAACAAGGAAGAATTGTGATCACAGTTCTTCCTTTGGACAATTTTTATTAATTCTCTATTAATCACATTCTTAACAACACTAAACATTATCTCTTAGCCTATATATTCGTATTTAAGATCTCTTTCTTATTCGCTGAATAATATACTTATAAGCCTCTTTGCTCTTGTCCATAGGTGCATAAACTACACACAATGTAATAGTCCCAAACACTCCAACAACTATTCCTCTTGCAACTATTGTCAACAAGATAGATTCAAATTCGATTTGGGATGTAATAGCAAGAAAAAGTGCACCTGTTATAACAGTCAGCAACAGATATATCATCTGCCTCATATAGTATTTTAGTCCACCATTTTTGTCCCCAAACAAAACCCGGAACAACGGTATCGAATAACCTAAATCATATATAAAAAGGACACTGACAATCGTTGATATTATTACTCCCGGAAGACCTATAAATACTACAAGCGTAATATTAAGAATCAAATTAACTATCGCTGCTATCATTGGTACCCATTTCGTATATTGCCAACTGCCTGAAGCATCCTGAAATACCGCAAGCATATCGCAGAATTTATGAACATACAAATATACTGCTAACAAAACAACTATTTCCATTCCAAGTATATTGTTTTCTCCAACCCAAAGCTTCATAAAAGGTTGACATATACATAAAAACATAATCGAACAAAATGAAGCCAAAAGCCCATATAAGTGGTTAAGAATGAAAAATATTTTTCTTCGCATTTCCATTGACTCCTCAACCAAAAGATTTCCAACACTTGGTATAAATGCATTCATTACAATTGAAAAGATTGCCATAAGTGCGGAAATAATATAAAAATAATTATCATATAAGCCAACCATTGCAATGCCAAAAAAAAGTTCTATTACTATGTTATCCGCTGATCCTCTAATCATTCCTCCTACTCTTGAAATGAATAGTGCCTTAACACTGTCTATAATACCTTTTTGTTCGTCTTTTGCTATTACCCCTTTGGCTACATACTGCGGATATTTATTTCTTACAATTACATTTATTAACAGCAAATTAACAATTGAGCCAAGTGGAAGAATAACAATATAACAATAATAATTTTGAAATAACAACAAAACTATACATTGAGAACAGTATTGAAAAACAGCTGAAACCAGTAGTATGACATTTGATAAATCCACTCTCTGCGACGCATAAATAATTGATTGCTTATATGAAACCGAAAAATACCCTATAACTGTATTTAATAAGTTAATCAAAAAAATAATATAAACATTAACATCACTGGGCAGTTCTTCTCGAATGATTACCTTCAAAAACGGAAGCAAAACGACACCAAAAATAATTACCAAAAAACCGATAGCATAATATACCTTTTTGTATAGCGATAGTAGCGCGCAAACCTTCTCATCATTTTTTTTTGCAATAGGTTCATACATTTTACTTATCATAGCACTTCCAAATCCCATCTCTGCTATGCTAAGTATTCCGACTACCGAAGCAAATAAGCCATTAATGCCTACGTACGTCATTCCAAGTTGTCTGATAAGAAGAGTTCTAGTGACAAATGGCAGGATGGTAACAATAAATCTATATATTATCCCCCATAGAACAGCCCTTGTAACATTTTTCTTTCTGCTCATATCAATTAATTTCTTTCTGGGAACTGTAAATCATCTAAAAAGCCAAAACAGTTTTCCTGCTGAATGATTTCTAGCTGCTTTCGGATTTTCTTTTTTCTTTCAACTAAATTTGCCAGCACGTCTTTTATTTGACATTTAATTCTATTGACAATATCATTCGAACTATCTATGTCAAAAACACAATCTTCCTGACCCAGCCAGGACATCATTTCCTGATACTTTTCATCCCAACTTATCGCTATACACGGAATCTCCTCCTTTAACGCATGTACCAATGCATGATATCGGGATGCTACCAGCAGATCAAATTTTGAAATGAAAGCCTCGTATTCCCGACAATCCAAACAAGTTTCTATTAAATAAATATTGTCATTATGATTCTTAGTATATAATTCTTTGCACACTTCTAAATCCTCATCTGAATGACTCATAATATACACACTATAGTTCAACTCAATCAGATAAATCATTACATCAGAATATATTTTTAATGCTGTCTCAATTCCATATCTTTTCACAATCTGTGTGTTTGGAACAATTGCTATATTTTTAACAGTCTTCATAACCGGCAAATCAACATTCGGAACATCTACGAATATATTTTCCCAATTTACGGATTTGTGCAATAAAACCATATCTTTCATTTGTACTACATTATGAACTACTCCCATCTTCTCAAGATTACACTTACTGAATGATTCTCTGGCATATATAACTGAAGCATAATTTAATGCCTTAGACATATTATGTTTGATCTGACCTTTCTTCCTATCCTTTAAATTACTAAAATCCAATTGTCCTATTGTCTGTGGCATAAAAAAGAATGGAATTTTCATTTTTTTTGCCATGTTCAATCTTTTTATATATACCAAATTTTGCTTGTACGACCATTTATCTCCGATTGCGTAACCACTTATATCTATAATATAATTAACATTCTTTATCTTCTTAATCTCTGAAAACGAAGAGAACAGGTCTTTTCTTCTTCCCATCAAGTATTTAAGAACATCTTTCATAAACCTTTTGATCGCTACAAACAGTGTCATCCAATCTCCGCAAACCATTTCAACGGTGTCTGGTGTCATTCTCACATACTCAAATTTAAAATTAGCAAGGTTTAAATCTTCGCCAGTCTGAAATAAAATATCTATATTGGGATATCTTTTTCGCAGTTCATCTACAGTAATAAAAAGCATGGCCTGTGCGCCTTTATTACAAAAATTACCTCCTGTAATAAGCACTTTTCCTTCTAAATTTCTTTCACATATCATTTTAATCTATAATCCTCCAAATAAAACTCCTCGGCACTCTCTCTATCCTTTTTTACTTTCTTCATATAGCTATCATAATCTTTCGGCATATGGCCAATATCATATACTATATACCCTTCCTTAGTAAGTTCATATGCCATAACCTTAGCTGTGGCTCCAACTGCCAAACAAATAACATCAGACTTTGGACGCATTCTAGCCTTCTCCATCATTTTTTCATAGTCTGAAAATGCATTTTTTGATGCGCAGAACTCTAATGTAATTTTACCAGCCTCATCAAAAATATAATAATCCAAATTCTTATAAGCCTGCTCTCCCATAAACAATGATATATTCTTTCCTCGAAAGAGTAATTTTAGCTTCATAAACCAGTCGTGAGTCTCTTTGTCAGACAATGAAAAATACTTCTGGCTAAACCCAGTATCAATATATGTATAATTATTGCTACAATTTTCCAAATAAAACTCTCTATATTTATCTGCATACATAAGATAAAACCGGTTAGAAAATTCATTTTGACTCCAAAGATCAAAATCAAAATAATCATATCCTATACCTATATACGCATTAGCACTAGTATCAGTAAGTGCCAATTTGAGCTTTTTTGCAAGCTCAGGATGATTTTCCTGCGTTCCTGCACAACCACCCGTCATCAAATTGATTTCACCATCACCAAATCGATAAAACGATTTAGGATGCATCAACAATAAATCCAGTGTTTCATCGCTATTCAATATTTTGAGCTTCTTTTCTTCTACAGGCTTTAATAATTTCCCATACATTATTCCCCTTTTTAAATACCCTATATTATTAAAATACATTTCTTCAAGTCTTGTTGACGATAGAAATCTTAAATTATGGAGTAAAATCCTTAGGCTCATACACATATTCCCCCCAGATCCATCTATTTTAATGTTTTTCCAAATCCGCTTCTTATTTTTTAACGTTAAAATCTATCATTCTTTTTGGCACAAACATTTCTAATTCTCTTTAATAATATGTACAAATTCATCATAATCACGAATATATTCATCCGGATCATAATGCGTACTCGCCAGTACTAATAACACAGAATCCTTGCTGAAATCATACATATCTTTCCATACCATTGTCGGCAGATAAATACCTGTGTGTGGCCGGTTTAGACAATATACCGCCTCATTTCCCTCGCCGTCCTTTACCCTGACTTTACTTGTCCCTGCAACATTGATTAGTACAAACTCGCTCTCCCTGTTTGCATGCTGTCCTCTTACCACTTCAGGATCAGATCCGTATATATAAAATGTCCTTTTGATCTCAAACGGTATATCCTGATTTCCTTCTACAATTACCAAATGTCCTCGTTCATCTCCACGCTGCTGAAATTCAAGCATTTTAACTTTATTCATATTATGTAAAATCATTTATCTATTCTCCCATATAAGCTTTTCCATACTTATATCATTTTCCTGAAACAATAATATTTTGAAAATATCTTCATTTATATTCACCAAATCTTCCGCATCTATCTCCATTTCATATTCGAATCCACCTTTAGAAAAAGTATGTTTCCCAACAATCTTAAAACCCAGCTTCTCATATATTGTTTTGGCTGCAGCATTATCTTCATGTACGTCCAAAGAAAATTTTTTTATATTTAGTTTTTGCATTGCAAGGCACATCACCATTAAAAAAGAATATTTTCCGACATTTTTTCCCCGTGCTGCCACTTCTCCAATTACAATCTTTCCAATTTCACACTTATGATCTCTAAAATTGTATAGAGCCAATGCGCCTACCGGTCCAATTCCCCGCAAGTTAATGATAAAAAAAAGACGATCCGAATCGTAAATATAAGACTCAAACCATTTTTCCTGCATTGATTCCGTCACATAACCAATATCCCTCAGATACCGATTCAGTCCTTTTTCATTTCTCCATTTTCTTAGCAATTCAATATCATATCTGTGCAGCGGACGCAGAAGAATTTCTCCATACTCCGCACAATAAGAATGTATCATTCCTTACCCTCAAAACAGTTGACTGCTTCTATTATCTGTGTCTGTTCTCTTTCGGTCATCCCATTAAACATTGGAAGCGAACAAACTTCGTTCGCATATCTTTCCGTAATCAGAAGGAACCCGGGCTTGTAGCCAAGATAATCATATGCCTCTGACAGATGCGGAGGTATCGGATAATGAATCAGCGTTCCAACTCCATTGTCCTCCATATGTTTCATAAACGCTTCTCTCTGTCTGCACCGTATCACAAACTGATGCCAGACATTGCGTTCCCCGTTTCCTGTTCTAGGCTTTGGAAGCATAATAATTTCATTCTTAATTTCCTGCAGATACCGCTCTGCAATTTTCTCTCTTTCACAGGTCAGCTCCTCCAAATGCTGTAGTTTTACCCGAAGAAGTCCAGCCTGCAATTCATCCAGTCTGGAATTTGCTCCAACTACTTTATTTAAATAGCGTTTTTCGCTCCCATAATTCCGATACATCCGAAAGTTTTTCGCTATTTGTTCATCATCTGTTACAATTGCCCCGGCATCACCGAATGCTCCCAGATTTTTAGAAGGATAAAAAGAAAAGCATCCGATATCACCGAATGCTCCTGTCATTTTTCCGTCGTACATCGCACCATGCGACTGTGCACAATCCTCAACCAGCCGAAGATGATGTCGTTTACATATATTCACAATTTTATCCATTTCAGAAGGAATTCCATAAAGATGTACGGCCAAAACTGCTTTTGTCCGATCAGTTATTTTCTCCTCTATCCGTTCGGCATCAATACTGTAATATTCATCCGGTTCGACGAACACAGGTATCGCCCCGTTGATCGTAATCCCCATCACACTTGCAATATATGTATTGCCCTGAACAATCACCTCGTCGCCAGCACCTATGCCAAGGATCCGAAATGCAAGCCATAATGCATCCAATCCGCTGGCCAGTCCGACACAATATTTCGTTCCACAGTAATCGGCCCATTCCCGCTCAAATGTTTCCACTTCTCTGCCAAGTACATACCAACCGGATCGAAGGACTTCCAGCACTTTTTTCTCATATTCATCCTGATATAGTTCAAATCCTCGTCCAAGGTCATTTGCTTTCATCAACGACACTTTCCTCCCATTATTATATCCGCAGCCTCAGAAGCTTCCTGTTCTTCCATGCATATCCATCCATTATTAATAGCTATCCCTGTCAGCACCAACAAGATAACCAATATGCTGATCGCTGTCAATATATAGGAATCAAAATCAACATCCTCAGCGTATTCTTCAATTGCAATAGTGGACGACATTCCCAGCAGAATAAAAGCCTCAAAAATAGGCAGATACGATATGTATACACTGTAAATACCAAATCTGTAGTTTTCCTCTGATTATTCTGTTTTCTGCGTCCCATTTATCTCTTCATAGTCAAATGCATGTACATTTCTAAAACGAATATTATTGTAAACATTATTCATATGGTGCCTGAAGCACTCATACCCATTCAAGAGACTGCCCTGATACTTTGTCCTGTATCTGGCAAAAGCTTTCATACACGTGTCAATATCATACATGATGCTTACTTTCTGAAAAGAATCCTTACATGCCTCTTTATATTCATTCCGACTCCACTCAAATGACTGACGGATCAAAGCAGACGCTTTTTCTTTTACCCCCTGTTCTGTCCCAAAATATCCAGGCCTGTCTGCAATAAAATGATCGCTCAGGTTTTCACGGGTACTGTACTGCACTGCAATTGCCGGTTTGTAATTCAAGGCCGCATCCAGTACGCTTGTCCCCATCCCGATAAATACTTTGCACTTTCTCATTTCTGCTAACAGTTCTTCATAAGGAAGCCATTCTTCTAAAAAAATATCTTTTCGAACGTCTTCTGAAGTTTGTCGGATTTTCGTCTTTAATTCGTCAATATCATCGCCGGCAGATATAATCTGCAGCTTTATATGTGGAAAATCTTTCTTTAAAATCACAAAATCATCTATCAATCCCAGCATATATCCCTTATATGGAAAATCCGCCCTGGCTGCCGTCATAATAATATTACTGTCGTATCCATCGTTTATGATATTATCTGCATCGCTTCTGCTTTGGCAATACATCGGCAGACGGATAATCGCCGGTGGAGGGTCCAGCTGTACCTTCATATAATGATCACTTTCACGTGTATTGATCTCATCCATCATAACAATCGCGCGGTTCACATTCATACGCTTATATATTTTCCGGTAAGAACGGATCGCATATTCCTGTAGCAACCGGCTTTTAAACCCGATTCCCTTTTTAAATGTCTCCGGATGAATGCAGTATAGACAGTGATCAAATTTCAAATGACTGATTTTTTTCATCCGTTCTATGTCCATATAGAATGTCCATGCGAAACTGATGACATGAAGCTCTTCTTCCTGCTGCAGTTCTCTGAAAATATCCGCAGTCTGTCTGGCATTTTTTATATCTGTACAGATAATCTTTGTACTAAATGAGTGAATCTTATCCGTAATCTCTTTGTTGGAATCGCTCGCGCACACAATAACGGACCGCATATTGTGCTCATACAGCCACTGGCACATCCGAAGCATCAACGTATGAGATCCTCCGTAAACACCGAGTGTATCATTTATAACGATCATGTAAAGTCACCCATCCGATATTCCTGAAAGCTCATCAGCGATTGATCCTTTTCACTAATAATCAGTCTGTCTCTTCCTCCAATTTTTTCAAAAGGCCATTGGATCCCGATGTCCGGATCATCAT
Organism: uncultured Roseburia sp.; assembly: GCA_947642555.1. Taxonomy (GTDB): domain Bacteria; phylum Bacillota; class Clostridia; order Lachnospirales; family Lachnospiraceae; genus Roseburia. The sequence goes on from CANRSX010000029.1 coordinate 16,933, forward strand.
ATCGGATCCCACTGTCGCCTTCTCCAACAAACACCTCTCCGCATTTGTAACTGACAACGGATTCTTCCAGTACCAGGTAACCATGCCCGAAATACTCCGGTATATACAACTCTGCGCGGTTTTCACCGCTGAGTTCAAACCCCTGCCACTGTCCGAATGTTTCCGAATCCTTACGGAGATCCACAATAACGTCATATACGCTTCCGCTGATACAGCGCACCAGTTTTGCCTGCTGATGTCCGAGCTGAAAATGAATGGCGCGGATCACCCCTTTATGTGAAATGGTATAAAATACTTCCTTCAGCTCATGCTCAATTCCATGATTTCTGAATTCATCAATATTATAGTCCTTGACCAGCCCGCCTCGTTCATCCGGAGCATAGAAAGGTCGGATCATATAGGCTCCTTTTAACGCGGTTTCCTCAAAAGCAAATTTTTCTATCAATCTTTCATCCTCTCACTGGTTTACAAATTCCCTGATCCTGTCGGTCACTTCCACAACATCATCATCTGACAGTTCAAAATGCATCGGCAGACAAAGAATCTCTCTGTAAATCTGATCCGTCACCGGATACGTGTCCCCATTATTTCGGAACAGTGTAAACTGATGACACGGAATGTAACTGATTCCGGATTCGATATCATGTTCCATCAGGTAGTCCTTCAGCTGATCGCGTCTGCCATCTTTTACACGGATTACATACATAAAAGGTGTGATGGAATCATATCCTTCCGGCATACATTCGATTCCATTCACACCTTTTAGTTTCTCGTCATACAAATGACACAGTTCCCTTCTGCGCCTGATAAACATATCCACTTTTTTTATCTGTGCCAGCCCGATCGCTGCATTGATATTGCTCATATGATACCGGTATCCCGCAGTCGGCACATCGTAAACCCAGGAACGTTTTTTCCAGTCCTTTACATGCATTGCCTTCCGGTCAATCCCGAGAAGCCGCTTTTTTCTTGACAGATCATCAAATGCCGCATCATCTGTAAGAATCGCGCCGCCCTCCCCACAGGTCATAACCTTGATGGAATCAAAACTGAAACAGGTGATATCCCCAAACGATCCTATCTTTTTTCCCTTATATTCCGATCCAAACGCATGGGCGGCATCCTCAATAATCCGGATTCCGGTTTCCTCCCGAATCTTTAACAGCTCATCCATATCACAGGGTCTGCCGGCATAATGCACCGGAATAATCGCCTTTGTGCGGTCCGTAATTCTTTTCCTTACATCATTCACATCCATAAGGAATGTGACAGGATCCACCTCGCAGAATACCGGTTTTCCCCCGCACATGACAACTGCCTGGGCAGTTGCTATAAAAGTAAAGGACGGCATGAAAACCTCATCACCGTCCTTAATCCCGATTGTATCAAGCGCAAGATGCAGCGCCGTTGTCCCTGTATTCGTAGCTATGACATACCGGTCTGTCCCCACATAGCCTGCAATCTCATCTTCCAGCTCTGCGGTCTTGTAGGCCAGTCCGAAATATCCGTATTCAAACGCTTCTTTTACCTGCTGTAGTTCCTCTTCCCCGCAGCACCCTCTTGATGATTTGATCATGGTATCCTCCCGACTTTTATCCGTTTAATCTTCCCAAAGCTTCCATGGCGCATTCCCTTTTTCCCAGATACGTTCAAGCTGTTCCTTATCCCGCATTGTATCCATACACTGCCAAAAGCCATCATGGCGGTAACATGCAAGCTCCCCGTCGGAAACAATATCCTCCAGCGGTTTCTGTTCAAACATATAATCACCGGTAATATAATCCAGCGCTCCCGGTTCAACCACCATGAATCCGATATTAATCCAGTCAGAATCAGCCATATTTTTTTCCTGGAAAGACAGCACCTGATTTTCTTTCAGCTGCAGAACACCAAAACGGCTTCCCGGCTGTGTCGCCGTCAGCGTCACAAGCTTCCCGTTCTCCCTGTGAAATTTCAGAAGAGCTTTCAGATCCACATCCGCAACGCCGTCGCCATAGGTCAGCATAAAGGTCTCATTTCCAATATAATTTCTCACAGCCTTTATCCGGCCTCCCGTGAGCGTCTTCAGTCCGGTATCCACAACGGTCACGGTCCATGGCTCAATATCCCGTTGATGTACTGTAACCTTGTTTTCTGCCCTGAAATCAAATGTCACATCATTTCTTCGTATGTAATAGTCCGAAAACCATTCTTTAATGACCTCCTGTCTGTACCCTGCACAGATGATAAAATCATTAAATCCATAGTACGAATAATGCTTCATGATATGCCAGATAATCGGCATATTTCCAATCTGTATCATCGGTTTCGGTATGAACTGGCTTTCCTCTGAAATCCGGGTTCCGAAGCCTCCTGCAAGTATAATTACTTTCAAGATATTTCCTCCGTAATTTTCGTTATTTCTTCCATTTTTTTAACTGAGTATATATATTTCTCGCTATCCTGGCATAAATTCTATCATTATTTGAAATACATGATCCATATACTTTCAATAACATATGCTGCAATAAAATTGAGTAATCTGGAGATTCTGTAGAAATGTAGGTGCGAATATATTTGTCGTAAAAAAGATAAATTTTTATTGTTTCATACAAAGATTTATTCTTCTTTTCTTCTAATTTAATTTCATGAATGAGCCTTGATTTATCAAACGCATCAATTTTTAAATTCATACATATTCTTTCTCGGACCATTTGGCTCTCGGCTGCCATAGTCTCCTGATAAATCCTGCTGTCATTATTACTGCCTCTTCTATAATAGATTAGAGGTTCAGGCAGATTAAGCCCTCTTCCATATTTTAATAATTGCGCCCACATATCGTAATCTTCCGCCATTGACAGATCCGTATTATACCTGATCTTATACTTATCTATCACATTTTTACGATACATTGCCGTCGGGTGATACATTCCGCACGCCACTGTCTGCATTAGTCGGAGCCCTTTGTCTGTAGTACACATTTTAACAACAAAACCCGGTTCATCATTATCTGAAATAAATCGCACCCATGATCCGCATAACACATATTCAGGATTTTTTTCTAAAAAATCCACCTGTTTTTCTATACGATCAGGAAAAGCAATATCATCTGAATCAATTCTTGCAATATATTTTCCTGAAGCAAGCTCAAGTCCCCGATTAATGGAATATGTCTGGCCTCGATTTTTTTCATTGATATACAAGTGAATCCTTGCATCCTGTAATCTTTTAATACAACTTACAGTATCATCTGTCGATGCATTATCTACAACAATTAACTCGAAATGTTTATATGTCTGCTTCAAAATGCTGTCTATTGTCCGTACCACAGATGGTCTGTTATATACCGGTAATACTATAGAAACAAGAGGCCATTGTTCCCGTTTATCTTCCTTCTTCATTCCTTATACTCTTTCTGCTTTCCATATGCGATTGCAAAAGGGAAAAATATCATCCACATACATCCCATTGTCCACAAATATGGATCTGCATAATTTGCAATTAAAATCCCTAAAAATCCAACGGTAAACGGAATAGCATATTTTATGTCCAGTTTTTTATTATAAGCTTTTTTTATTAAAGACCAAAAAATGGATCCATAAAAAATTGTGTAATTAACGACACCTAATATTCCTTTTTGAAAAAGCATATAGTAATATGAGTATTCATATCCTCGCTGCGACCAATCATACCCACCTAACGGCTTTGAAAATGCTCCACTCCCATAACCTAATAATGGCGCTTTTTTCCACTCATCTAACAATGATTTTTTTTGTAACGCTCTGACTCCATTTTCAATATGTTTCATATCAGCAGAACTTCTAAATTTATATACAATATAATCAATTATTGATGTTAATTCGAGAGACGATATCTTTATTATCAGGAAAAGCCCGATAGCAGCTACAATACTTATAAATGTCCCTTTAATAATAGCCTGATCCGTTATTTTCCATCTGTTTAAATATAAGGTAACTAATAAAGCTGTACATATCCCTAAAATACTTGAAATTATAAATGCCACACGCCCTGACATTAACAAACATATACACAATAATACCATTATAAAATGCAAAATACTTTTATTTATATAGTCCTGTTTCGAAATATATAACGACATTGTAAATGGAAGCATAAATATATGAGTGCACATATGTGTAGTAGTGTATTGAAAAAAAGATCCGAAATTACCAAAATGATAATCCAGCACCTTTTGCAAATATAAAAATATATCATTCCAGGATACTTCAAGTAAACTTCCCCCTAAACAAACAATATCAAAAAGAAGAGTAACCATTTCTGCTATTAACATTACACGAACCAAAAAAAATCTTTCTTCCTCCTCCTGCAGTCCATGCGCAACAAATAAAAACATCAATGGCCATATTATATCTACTGTCTGTAGTGCAAAAGGATTTGACGAATTTTTTATAAACCCCCAAATAATAGCAACAATATTAAACAAAATAAAAATCAGAATTTTCTTTGCAATAACTATATTAATTTTTAAACCTTTTTTTATAATACAGCTTATTACCAATCCAAATAATATAGTCAAACGTATAACACTATAAGCTGTTGGGAAAAAAAAAGTAAAAAACACAAATATCACAAGAAAAAATCGAAATATATCTATATGGTGAAATATCTGACTCTTTAAATCAAGTATACTCTCTTTTTCATCTTTCATTACACACCATCATTTCAAACGTAATAAATTCTTCCAATAAAGTAAATTTTGTTCGTAATTAAAATCTCTATTATATGCCTCTAAACTATCTTTACTATATTCCAACCATCTTTTTTCATCAGAAGATAATTGAACAATCGCCTTTACCCATGCAGTCATATCATCTGACAGAATAAATCCATTTTTAGAATTTATAATCTTTCTGTTATATCCAACATCAGAACCAATAATCGGAAGCCCCGCTGATAAATACTGTATTAATTTAAATCCGCCTTTCCCTAAAGTAATCCTGTTTGATACCAGCGGCATAATTCCAATATGAGCCTCTAGCATAGCATCTGCCGCATTTTCTCTGCTCCATTCTCTATTGCATATTTTCAAATATTTTGTATCTTTTTTGTAGGGAATATTTGAGACTACTGTTAAAATTAACTGTTTTCTCTGTTTGTCAAATATAACTTTTGCAGCCTGATCAATATAATCTATAACACGATTAATATTATATAAATTACTCGATGTTCCTACCCAAACAATACGTACAACACTTTTATACTGTCTCAATCTTTTTTGATTGATTAAATCAAACGGAACATCATCCATTATGTGATCTGTCGTTGGTAATAAGTCAACTTTATATCGTTGATTATACGAAATTGTCTTTTTTAAATATCCACTCGTAACAATTATATTCGAGGAATTGATTTCTAAAATCTGCTTTTCCCTCTTACTAATCTCTCCCGCCGCACTGATCTCATCATCAAAATCCCAAATGATTTTCTTTCCTCGAAACAATAGTTCCTCCAAAACACTAAATATACATGGAATCCATCTTGGAAAAATCTCCCTCTGAACAATAATTATCTCTGGTTTATAAATCAAATCATATACAATTGAACCTGTCCGTCTAATACATATAACCACATAAAGCCATACCTGAACCAGCTTTTTTAGTAATGAAGCTTTTAAATTCAAATTCAGTTGGAACAGCTTTCTTGAAAGTGCATCATGAATCACAAATTTTCTGTTCAGCTGACTGGTATACTGAATGACTCTGTAATAATCGGATGGACCATCTACAGAATTTCTAGTATATATTGAGATATAGCTGTTTCCTTTTTTAAATTCTTTTTCTAAAATATTTGTCATACCACTTCTCAAACACAAACAGTGCCCAAATCTCCGACTTCCGGTTTCTCTTCCCCGTCAGATGCTCCTGTATGATCCGCTCCACATATTTCCCGGACAGAATCCCCTGCCCCTGAATCCTTCCGGCATCCAGCACATCCAGCATCTCTTCCTTCATCTCATTCCGGAACCAGTGGTCCAGCGGGATCCCGAACCCTGATTTCGGCAGTTTCGTATACCCCTTCGGCAGCAGCGGTAAAAACGCATCCTTTAAGATCCGTTTTTTATTTCTTCCTTTCAGCTTGTACGCATCCGAAAGTGAAAACGCAAACTGCACGATATCATTTGCCAGCATCGGGGTACGTGTCTCCAGGGAATTCAGCATCGCCATCCGGTCCACCTTGGCAAGCATGTCCCCTTCCAGCACAAGATGCAGATCGGTGTACTGGGTTCTCCGCAGATCCGTCCCGTCCATCCGGTTATAATACTCCCGGATCCGGTTTTCACTAGAAAAGTCGTGCCATCCTTCCTGGAACAGCTCCCGGCAGTCCTCCTCCTTAAATCCCAGCTGCATCGTATTTTTCCGTTTGGAAAAGGTATCCGTATACGCACTGCTCACCAGCTTGTTTGCCTTCCTGGAAAATGCTGTCGTGTCCGGCAGCTGATCCATAACCGGTTCAATCAGCAGCTTTCTCACGCCGTTCGGCAGTTTCAGATAAATCCTGCTGTAATAATCGATCAGATATTTTTCATAACCAAGGAAACATTCATCGCCTGCATCCCCGGTCAGCACCACCTTCACTTCTCTAGATGCATACTCCGACACCAGATACTCCGGCAGTGCGGAGGAATCGGCAAAGGGCTCATCCATGGAAGAAATGACCCGGTCCATGATCTCCATTGCGTCCCGGTGACGCATGATACATGCATGATGCTCCGAACCGATATGCTCTGCCATCAGCGCCGCATTTCTACTCTCATCATAATCGGCTTCCTCAAATCCGATTGTAAAGGTCTTTATCGGGCGGTCTGAATTCCTGGCCATCAGCGCCGCTATAATTCCGGAATCAAGTCCGCCGCTTAAAAACGCCCCGTACGGCACATCACAGTTCATCCGTTCCTTTACCGAACGGTTCAGCCTCCGCCGCAATTCGCTGACGGCATCCCCGTAGGAAAGTCCGGCACAGTCCGCATCCACCGTCAGCTCCCAGTATGTTTCCTCCGATATCCGACCATCTTTTCCAATTGTCAGATAATGACCCGGCAGGAGTTTTTTCACATCTTTAAAAATCGTGAGGGGCGCTGGCAGATACGTAAACCGGAAGTAAAAATTCAGTGCTTCCGGACTGATTTCCTTCGGAACAAGATCTGTGGCCAGCATGCTTTTCAATTCCGATGCAAACAGAAAAAGGGCATTATTCTGAAAAAAATAAAGGGGCTTTTCCCCCATCCTGTCCCTGGCCAGCGTCAGGATTTCTTTTTTTCTGTCATAAATCGCAAGGGCAAACATCCCGTCCAGCATCGCAAAACAGCTCTCCCCGTACTCCTCATAAAGATGAACGATCACCTCCGTGTCGGATGCAGTGGCAAAACAGTGGCCCTTATGTGTCAGTTCCTGTCTTAATTTTTTATAATTATAGATCTCTCCGTTAAATACTGCCGCAAGAGTATGTTCTTCGTTGTAAACCGGCTGGTTCCCTGTGGAAAGGTCAATAATGGAAAGCCGGCGCATTCCCATGGAACACCACTCCCCGTCAAAGATCCCCTCCGCGTCCGGCCCGCGGTGAATGATCTTTTCATTCATACGACAGACAAGATTATGTCTCTCCTCTGATGTATACCGGTTTTTAAAATCAAGAAGTCCGTTAATTCCACACATCAAAGATTCTCCCTGTACCACGCAATCGCTGCCTTTATCCCCCGCTCAAAATCCCATTCCGGCTCGTATCCCAGCAGCTTCCGTGCCTTGGATATATCCGCATTGGAGTGCCTGATATCCCCCGCACGGTCCGGTCCGAACTGCGGCTCTGGTCTGTTCCCGGATGCATCCTTAATTCCCAGCGCATCCGCCAGTCCGTAATAGATATCCAGCAGGTATTCGCGTCCGCCGTATGCGATATTGTACGCCTCACCGGCCGCCTCATGCCCGGCAAGACATGCCTTCAGATTTGCCTCAATCACATTTTCAATATACGTAAAATCCCGGCTCTGTCTGCCGTCCCCGTTGATCGTCGGGATCTCCCCGTTCAGCAGCTGACGGATAAATTTCGGTATTACAGCGGCATATGCGCCCTCCGGGTCCTGTCTGCGGCCAAACACATTGAAATACCGGAGTCCGTACGTATCCAGTCCGTAGTGCCTCGTATACTGTTTTGCCCATTCCTCATCCGCCCGCTTGGATACGGCATAGGGTGAGAGAAGATTTCCCTCCCGTCCCTCGGTCTTCGGCAGCACCGGCTCATCCCCGTAGACACTCGAGCTGCTGGCATAGACAAATTTTTTTACCCCGTTCTGCCTGGCAGCCTCCAGCATGTTCAGCGTTCCGGTGATATTGTTTGCACAGTAAAAAAGGGGCATCTCAATGCTCCTCGGCACGGATCCCCATGCAGCCTGATGGAGCACATAATCCACTCCCCGGCACGCTTCCATGCAGGTCTGTAAATCCTGAATATCGCCTTTCACAAATTCATAATCCGGATTTCCTGCAAACAGATCAGTGTTGGCCTGCTTCCCCGTGGAGAGATCGTCCAGGCAGCGCACCCGGTATCCCAGCTTTAAAACCGCCTCGCACAGATTACTCCCGATAAATCCGGCTCCGCCTGTCACAAGAAACAGGCTTCCTTCCGGAAATTTTACATTCTGATATCCCATCTATAATCTCCAGTAGCTGTACCCGGCTGTCTCATATTCCCTCCGGTCAAGCAGTCCCTTGATATCAAGCAGGACCTTTGTTCCCTGCCCGTACAGCCTGTCCATATCCTCCATGTTATAATCTGCGAATTCCTTATGTGCCACGGCCAGGATCACAGCATCCATGCCGCGGATACCGTCTGCATCTGCAAACGTGATGCCGTAGAGCCGTTCCGCTTCCCCGGTATCCGCCTGCGGGTCGGCAATCACCGGCTCAATCCCGTATTCCCTCAGCTCTTTTACAATATCAATCACTTTCGTGTTCCTGGTGTCCGGACAGTTTTCCTTGAAGGTAAACCCAAGTACTGCAACCTTTGCGTTCCTGACGCTTTTATCCGCCGCAATCAGCTTTTTCACACAGTTTTCCGCCACATATTTTCCCATGTCATCGTTGATCCGGCGGCCGGAGAGAATGATCTGGCTGTGATATCCGAGCATTTCCGCCCGGTATGTCAGATAGTACGGATCAACGCCGATACAGTGTCCCCCGACCAGTCCGGGCTGGAAATTCAGAAAGTTCCACTTGGTTCTGGCGGCTTCCAGCACAGCTTTTGTATCAATGCCCATCCGGTTGAAAATAATGGACAGCTCATTCATAAATGCGATGTTAATATCACGCTGCGAATTTTCAATCACCTTTGCAGCTTCCGCAACCTGAATGCTTTCCGCCCGGTGCACTCCGGCATCCACCACCAGTTCATAGACGTTCGCGACCACGTCCAGCGTCTCTTCATCCATGCCGCTGACGATTTTTTTTATCGTCTCCAGCCGGTGCACCTTATCCCCCGGGTTGATCCGTTCCGGGCTGTACCCGATTTTAAAATCCACTCCGCATTTCATGCCGGATTCCTGTTCCAAAACCGGCACGCATACCTCCTCCGTCACACCCGGGTAGACCGTGGACTCAAACACAACAATGGATCCTTTGGTCAGGTTTCGTCCAAGGATCCGGCCTGCCCCTTCCACAGGGGAAAGATCCGGTGTATGATCATCATTCACAGGCGTTGGTACCGCCACGATATGAAATTTTGCCTCCCGCAGTCTGGATTCATCTGCCGTAAACTGAACTGCGGTGTTCTGTATCACCTCATCCCCGACCTCATTCGTCGGATCTTTTCCGGACCGGTACAGCTCTACTTTCTGCTCGTTCAGGTCAAAGCCGATCACATCGATTTTCCTGGCAAATGCCACGGCAATCGGCATTCCGACATACCCGAGTCCGATTACGGACAGTTTTTCTTCGTGCCGGATCAGTTTCTCATAAAGTTCCTCAGTCATTTTTCTGCGTTCCTGTAACCTTTTTTATTTCCTTCATATATGCTTCCACAACGATCTGACGGTCAAATTCCCGCTCCATTTTCCTGCGGCCTTCTCTTCCCATCTGTACCTTTTTGTCATAAGGAAGATTTATAAATTTCTCAATCGCCCTGACCAGGTCAGCCGGATCCTGTGGTCGGAATCCGATACCGGATATTCCATCGTCAAACGTCTCCCTGCATCCTGCCACACTGCTGGCAAGAACAGGCCGTCCTGTCGCCGCCGCTTCCAGCAGTACATTTGACATTCCCTCGTGGTAGGACGGATGGATAACGGCATGGGATTCCTTTAAAAACGGATGAATGTCATCCTGCTGTCCGATGTATTCGATAATGCCTTTTTTTACCGCATCCTGAATTTTCTCCTGATAATCCTCATCAAAAAACCCGATCATCCGGAATATCACATCCGGGTATTTCTTTTTTACGTTCTCCGCGGCTGCCAGCAGCTCATCCGTCCCTTTATCCTTCATGATACGGCCGACGGTGGAAAAGATCAGTCTGCCGCTGTCTTCCGGGTATTCCTCATAGCAGTGCTGCGTTAGGTTCACGCCCGACCCGGGAAGCAGTCTGAATCTGTTCCGTGGAACAATATGCCGGGTTGCCATGTATGCAAGATTTTCTTTATTCTGGAAAAAGACCGTCTGTGCCTTCCGCAGACCCAGACGATACAGACTCAGCGTGACAGCCTGAAGGATCCCGCCGTTTTCAACTGCGGTGCCAAGACCGGTAATGTTGGCAATGAATGGAATCTTTTTTATTCCGGCCGCTATTCCGCCATAAATATTGGGTTTTATTGTATATGTCAGCACCACGTCCGGCTTTATCTTACCCAAAAGCCAGATATAATACCGGATCAGTTTCAGATCCTGCAGCGGATTCATTCCCCTGCGTTCCAGATATTTGTTGGACAGTACTCTGCACCCGGTTTCTCTTAGTTCCTGCAAAAATTCCCCATCCGGAACGGATATAGATACCCTGTATCCACAGCGGAACATTTCCTCCAGCAGTTCCCGGCGAAACCGGTAAAGACCGAGCGAATGGTTTGCCAAAATCAGTATTTTCATCTGTATTTTATCACCTTCGCCGGATTCCCAACTGCTGTACAGCCGTCCGGTATATCCCTCACCACCACAGCCCCGGCCCCGATCACGCTTTCCTTTCCGATGTGAATTCCCTGGATTACCTGCGTTCCGGTTCCGATCTCCGTGGCATTTCCAACCGCGACATTTCCACTTATATGCACACCCGGATACAGCGTGACAAAATCTCCGAGAACAGCATCGTGGCCAACCGTGCAGTCAAGGTTTATAATCGTATGATTTCCGATACTGATATCCACCGTAAGGATATTCCCGGCACAGATAATACATCCCTCGCCAGCGGTAACCGACTGCGACAGTTCTGCTGACGGATCCGTCAGCGTGGCAAAGTGCAGCTGCGGCATCCCGGTCAGTTTCCGGATGATCGTTTCCCGCGCTTTGGCATTTCCAACCGCACATACCACCCAGAAGTCCTCTGTCAGACCGGTCAGGCTGTCACAGCCTCCGGTTACCCTGTAACCGTCCAGTTCCGTGCCATGCAGAGAACTGTTATCGTCAATAAAGCCACGGATCTCCCAGGCCGGTGAAACCGTATTAATCCGTTCTGCCAGCCAGGCAGTTTCCCTTCCGAATCCGCCGGCTCCGATAATATAAAGAGGTTTTCTCATCCTTCATTCCCCGTAAACGCTTCCATGGTTGCCGATGTCCCCGAACTGATCCCGTCCTTTTTCACAACGGCTACTGCCGTTTTCAGCAGTATCTTAAGATCCCCCGTAAACGTGATATGTCTTACATATTTCACGTCATCCCCGAACTTTTCTTCCCAGGACAGTGCATTCCTGCCGGACACCTGTGCCAGCCCGGACAGTCCCGGCCTGACATCATGCCGGTGTCTCTGCTCCTCGCTGTAACGCGGCAGATATTCCGGCAGCAGCGGACGCGGCCCGATCAGCGACATATCCCCTTTTATGATATTGAACACCTCCGGCAGCTCGTCCAGACTGGTACTTCGGAGCTGTTTCCCGAATGCAGTCAGCCGTTTTTCATCCGGCAGCAGCTCCCCGTCCTTCCCGCGCCTGTCGGTCATGGTGCGGAACTTGTATATCCTAAACATTTCTTCCTGCCCGGTCGCCGGATCCTTTCTGCCCGGCCTCTCCTGCACAAACAGTACGGGAGAACCGAGCTTTGCCCGCACCAGCAGCGCCGTCACCATAAGAACCGGGGAGAGCAGTGCCAGTGCAGTCCCGGATACCAGCACATCCAGGGGACGTTTGAAGACTGCCTCATACGGGCCGTACGGGACATGCAGTCCTGCTGTTTCTGCCTCATTCTGTTTTTTCTTTGTCAAAAAATAAACACCGGCTCCTGCCGATGCAACAGTGAAAACGGAGCAGATCACTCCTGCTGATTTTTTCATATCTTTTCCGGTAACCGTCCTGATTTTCTACTCAAAACATCTCCTGATTATCTCAACCACCCGGTCCTGTTCCTCTGGCGTCATCTTGTGATCCGACGGCAGGCACAGCCCCCGTGCAAAAAGATCCGCCCCGGCGTCACATCCGGCCTCCCCGCTGATATACGCATTGCTGTTCCCGCGCATGGACCCGGATCTTCCGACAAAACCGTTATTCTTATAAATGCTCTGCATGTGCATCGGCTTCCACAGCGGGCGTCCCTCGGCGCCAAAGCTTGCAAGTGCGTCCAGAATCTCCGTCGGACAGCTCTTTCCCCGTTCCGGCCTCCACATGGCCTCGCGCTCGGACCGCTGGGTCTCGCACATGGCTTCTCTATTTACCAGCAGACAGGAAAGCCAGAAATTCGGCGTGCTGTCTGCCTCATTCCACGGATTCAGGGTAACCGGCAGACCTGCAAGGCCATCCCGGTATCTCTGATAAATCTCCGTTTTCCTTGCGATATGTTCCTCCAGGTGTTCCATCTGCCCACGTGCGATCCCGGCAATGATGTTGCTCATCCGGTAGTTATACCCGAGTTCCTCGTGCTGGTACCACGGGGCAGCCTCCCTTGCCTGGGTCGACCACTTCCGCACCTTCTCCGCGTCATGCCGGCTGTCCGTCAGGAACATTCCCCCGGAGCTCCCGGTGATGATCTTGTTCCCGTTAAAGCTGATCACCGCATAATCGCCGAAGGTTCCCGTCTGCATGCCCTTATAGGATGCGCCGAAGCTCTCCGCGGCGTCCTCCACCAGCAGCGCGCCGTGCGCCCGGCAGATCTCTTTTATCTCATCAATCTTCCCCGGTGTCCCGTAAAGATGCGCCAGCACCACCAGCTTTACGTCCGGATGGATCTCAAAGGCCCGTGCCAGGCTCTCCGGATCCATGTTCCAGGTGTCGTACTCCGTGTCGATAAACACCGGCTCCCCGCCCTCATATACCACAGGATTTACCGTGGCGTCAAACGTCATATCCGAGCAGAACACGCGCTTCCCGAGCAGACTTCCGCCGGGGCCTAATCCCGCCGGCGTGGAAATCCCGCTGCTGCTCCCGTAGAGCCGTTCTGCCGCCAGCCTGACAGACAGATGGAGCGCTGCGGTTCCCGAGGACAGGGCAACGGCATACGATACACCGGCCTTTTCGGCCACAGCCGCTTCCAGCGCATCCACATTTTCCCCTGCAGTGGTAATCCAGTTGGCGCGGAACGCCTCCTGTACGTACCGCAGTTCCTCCCCGTGCATGGTGGGGGAGGAAAGCCACAGTTTTTTTTCAAACGGAATGATATCTGAAAATCTCTGATCTGATCTGAAATCGTACATGGTTCTCTCTATAATCCTGTATTTTTAGCTATTACATAAAAAGACTGCGGTTTCCCGCAGTCTGATAAAATACAGCTCCTCTATTCTGATATATATTCATAATCCTGCAAATCGTGATAAACGGCATCCACATAGACCATGCTGCCCTCTATCCGATAAAGCATAAAATAATGATGATTCTTAAAATGTATCATCCGATATCCCAGCGTCCGCAGCCTGGGATCATCACACAGTTTCAGATTACCAGCAATACGTGACAGCCTTCGGCCTGTTTCCTCCGCATCTTGCATCACACTTAACGCAACCTGTTCGTTCTGAAGCTCATACAGAATATAGCGGATCACGTCATCAAGCTGATCTCTTGCAGGGTGGGTTATGATAACCTTATAATCCATATTTTACCCTGATTTCTTCGAGTGCCCGCCCCATTTCCTGACAGTGTCCCTCTGCGGCCTGCTGTCTGGAAATCTCCAGATCCTTATAGATTTCCTCCCTGCTTTTTACCGGGAACGGGCATTCAGCAGCGCGCTGCCGGAACAGCCCGCTGATAAATTCCTGTATCTTTATCAGATCGGTCTCTGGCAATGCTTTCATCATAGAAATCGTATTTTCCAAAACATCCATATATGTCTCCCACCTTCCAAATCAGCACCAAAATGACAGATTCCCATTTCGTCTGATCTCATTATAACATTTTATGGCGAAAGCACAAATAATTTTGGAAAAAAGTTCAGCCATGCACCGCAAAATGGGCGAATCATGCCTGCATGAATGAGCACGTTTTGTGGTGCATGAGCGGAGCGCCCGTATATGAGCAAAAATGAACCGCGAAGCGGTGGAGAGCGTTGTAAACGCGGTTTTGCGAATGGCGCGGGCTGAACTTTAACTTTTTTGTAAAACCCTCTACCCTCACTGCACAGATATTTCAACAATTGTCATAAGGATATGATTTTCCACCAAAAAAGGACGGCCTCTTTGGCCGTCCCTGACATGCTTCTATATCTCTTCCCCATTTCCAAGTTCCTTAAAAATCTCATCCTCCTCCGTCGCATCCACCGACAACCCGTCCTCCGTCCAAAGCCCGTCCGCAGAAATATGGTGCACGGTAACCCCTGTCATCACAGAAAAACAAATCACAAGCGCGCCTGCCGCAAGCGACACTATCCACTTCACCGGAACTTTCTTTACCGGATACGTCACCTCCGGCTTTGCCGGCAGCGGATTCTGATATATCTGGTAGCGGTACTGCGGGCCATATGCAGGACCGGCCGGCGCACCCGGCTGACCGGTAAACCCGGGCTGATTGCCATAGCTTCCCGCCGCAGGCACTCCCCCTGCCGGCGGGAAGCCTCCCCGGCTGACCCCATAGCTTCCGCCTCCGCCGGACGGGCCGCCAAAACCAACCTGCACAGGCGTTCCGGCCCCCGGACCATATCCGGCCCCCGCTGCTCCCATTCCCGGCGCGTAGCCGGCCCCCGGAATGCCGGGCTGACCGGCCGCGCTCCACCCGAACGGATACTGCGGCACCGACCAGATCCGCCGTTCCAGCGGGATATACGTCGCCGCAGGCGCGCTCCCCTGGATCAGGGTAAACCCGATATGGTAAAAATACGATGCGGCGGACACCGGCGTCACGTTAATCGTGACCCGTTCCTGTCCGGATACATTCGCCACATAGGTGCTCATGGCATTCACCAGCTGCAGCCCGATATGCCTTCTGACATAATGCGGCCGCACGTAAAGCATCGTGATCTGGCCGCTGTCCCGGATCGCACCGACGGCACAGAGAAAAGCGTTCTCAAACGCGCCCCATAAGAACAGGCTTTTGCGGCTCATTTCCTGCCACAGATTTTCCGTGCGTACATACTGATAAAAATAATCAGCCTCCTGCTGCGTCCTGATATACGGCCTCACACCAGCCTCAAACACTTCGTGTGCAGCAAATACCGCCTGCTGCAGTTCATTTCCATACAATAAGCGAATTTCCATCGTAGCGCGTCGTCCTTTCCCTCTCAAACCTTACTGCTATCATACCACCATTCCGGAAAACCCGCCATAACTTTCGAAAATCTTAAAACTCTGTTACTCCTCTTCCTCCGGCTCATCCTTCGCCCAGCCGTACGCATATTTGACCGCCTTATTCCAGCCCTTACGCTTTGCCGCGCGTTCGTTCTCCTCCATCTCCGGCTCAAAAATCCGATCCAGCTTCTGATTGGTGACAACATCCTCCTTATCCTTCCAGTAACCGACCGCAAGCCCTGCCAGGTACGCGGCTCCGATCGCCGTCGTCTCAATACACTCCGGCCGCTTCACCGGTGCGTCGATCATATCCGCCTGGAACTGCATCAGGAAATTATTCGCGCTTGCGCCGCCGTCCACCTTTAGGGCCCGAAGCTCCACGCCGGCATCCGCGCGCATCGCATCGATGACGTCGCACACCTGAAGCGCGATCGATTCCAGCGTTGCCCGGATAATATGATTTTTATTTGTCCCTCTTGTGATACCCACGATCGTCCCTCTCGCATACTGATCCCAGTGGGGAGCGCCAAGCCCGGTAAACGCCGGCACGACATAACAGCCGTGCGTCCCGTGCACCTTTCCCGCCATATACTCGGAATCCGGCGCGGAATCGATCAGCTTCATGTTGTCGCGCAGCCACTGAATCGCAGCTCCCGCCACAAAGATGGAACCTTCCAGCGCATAATTCACCCTGCCGTCCAGACCCCAGGCGATCGTCGTCACAAGCCCGTTTTTCGAGAAAACCGGTTTCTCCCCGGTATTCATCAGAAGAAAACAGCCCGTGCCGTATGTATTTTTCGCATCCCCGGCATGAAAACAGGTCTGCCCGAACAGCGCTGCCTGCTGGTCTCCCGCAGCGCCCCCGATCGGAATCTCTCCGCCCAGAAACGCGGAATCCGCGTACCCGTAAATCTGACTTGAGGGCACGGGCTCTGGCAGCATACACGCCGGAATTCCAAGCTCTTCCAGAATATCCTGATCCCAGCACAGATCGTTGATGTTAAACAGCATCGTCCGGGACGCGTTCGAATAATCCGTCACATGCACCTTACCCTTTGTAAACTTCCAGATCAGCCAGGTCTCCACCGTGCCGAATAAAAGCTCTCCTCTTTCCGCCCGCTCCCTTGCACCCTCCACATGGTCGAGGATCCACTTTACCTTTGTCGCGGAAAAATAAGCGTCAATGATCAGTCCCGTCTTCTGCCGGTAGGTCTCCTCGAGCCCCTTCGCCTTGAGCGCATCCGCGATATCCGACGTTCTCCGGCACTGCCAGACAATCGCATTGCAGACCGGCTCGCCGGTCGCCTTATCCCAGATGATCACCGTCTCGCGCTGATTTGTGATCCCGATCGCCGCAATATCCGCTGCGGTCGCCCGGATCATATTCATCGCTTCCACCGCAACCCCCAGCATGGTCGACCAGATCTCATTCGCATCGTGCTCCACCCAGCCCGGATTCGGGAAAAACTGCCGGAACTCCTTCTGCGCCATCGAACAGATCTCGCCCTTCCCGTTAAACAGAATACAGCGGTTGCTGGTTGTCCCCGCGTCCAGTGCCATCACATACTTTGCCATCCCATTTCCTCCATTCCTGTACCTTGCCATCGCCCGCATCAGTCGGGCAGGAAGAGCCACCTTCCCCTGCCCGCCGCGCGGGGTGCGTACAGCAAAGCTGCTGATTCCCTTACGCACCCCTGCGCATAAAAAAACGGAGAAACAAAAACGCACCCGTGAACGTCGTCACAGGATCCGATCTGCTCTCCACTCTCCGGTTCCGTCGATATGATAGATAAGTACATTATACCATGTACTGCCGGAAACGCAAGCAGAATTTCATAAAAATCACTAGAAAACCATAAAATTACAAATGATTTTTATGAAATCTGCCTCATTTGCGCCGGATTAGAAACTTTTTCTCCACATATTCCGCTCACACCAGCTTGCTCACCGCGAGCGCCACAAACAGCACGCCGCCGACCCACGATAAATCCCTCTTTTTATACTGTGTGAGCCTTCTCCCGGCAGACACGCCGGCCCGCACTGCCACAAAACTTAAAATCAGATTTAATAACAAAGCCTCCCATATATTAATTCCGAGAAACGCTGCTCCGAGTCCTCCGAAAAAACCGTCCAGAGACATTGCCAGCGCAAAAAACACACCCTCTGCCACCGACATATTGGAAGACTTATCCTGATCCGCTGCCACGGGATTATTATAGATACTTAAAATCAGATGGATCTGTGAAAATGTGATCTTTACCCGTTTACACAGATATTTATGCTTTCGGATATACGTCCTGATCCCGTACTCCGCAAGCTTAAACACCCCGACCGCGAGCAGTACAAAAAAACACAATATTACCGCGTAGCGCTCCTTTATCACGCCGTCTAACAGATTTCCCGCGACAAGCGATAAAAACAGCACCCCGCTGCAGATTGCACTGATGCAGAGTGCTGTCGTCTTTCCGATCCTGATCTGTTCCGCCCCGCAGGCAACGCTTGCCAGAAACACGTCGACCGAGAGCGCGACAATCAATAAAACAGTCTGCACATTTTTCTCCTCAAAAATGCCTCTTCTGTTCTATTTTATTCCGATCCTGTCGATTGGTTCGCCTGCCGGCACGCGCTTACGCGTTACCTCCCTGCCAGAAGATGATCCAGCAGCTCATGCCCCGTTTCGATCCGGCGGCCGGTCGCTGCGGCCTCCCGCTCATTATAATGCCGTTTTTCCCCGCCTTCGCCGCCATATGGCCGCGTGCTGTCGTAAAGCAGATAGGGGACGTCGTCCGCAGAATGTGTCCGGATCTCAATCGGCGTCGGGTGGTCCGGCAGTATTGCCATGCGAAACTCCTCCCCTGCCGCCTTAAGCCCTTCTGCGATCGGACGGATGATCCGCTCATCGAGACGCTCAATCGCCGTGATTTTCTTCTCCACACTGCCCTGATGGCCCATCTCATCCGGCCCCTCCAGGTGCACATAGACAAAATCACAGCCGCCCTTTGTCAGCACCTCCACAGCCGCCTGCGCTTTCCCCTCATAATTCGTGTCAAGGCCGCCGTTTGCGCCCTCCACCGTAATCACCTTCATCGAGGTGCCCACCGCGATCCCCTTTAAGAGATCCACCGCGGAGATCATCGCACCCTTTTTGTGGGAGCGCTCCTCAAACGGATAGAGCGATGGCTTTGTGCCCGCTCCCCAGAACCAGCAGGAATTCGCCGGCCGTTCCCCCCGTTTCTTCCGCTCCAGATTCACCGGATGGTTCACGAGGATCTCATAGCTTCGCCTCATCATATCGGCGAGCTTTTTCTCCTTTGGCAGCTTACCCGCGACCTTCTGCCCCAGGACATCGTGCGGCTGTACCAGCTCCTGCACCGTTCCGTTTTCCCAGATCAGGCAGTGCCGGTAGCTCGTTCCCGCGTAAAAATGAAATTCTTCGCTCTCCAGCTCCCGCTTCACCGCCTCTAATAAAACGGCTGCCTCCTCTGTGCTGATCTCGTCCGCGCTGTGGTCCACGATCGTCCGGTCCTCATACCGCTCCTCTTCCTCCGAGAGCGTCACGAGGTTGCACCGGAGCGCGACGTCTGTCTCCTTCATCGGCACGCCGATCGAGAGCGCCTCTAACGGAGAACGGCCGGAATAAAATTTTCTGGGATCATACCCGAGCACGGACAGGTTCGCCGTATCGCTTCCCGGCTTCATACCCTCCGGGATCGTGTGGACCATCCCGATCTCACCTTTTTCTGCCAGCGCGTCCATCATCGGTGTCTTCGCATATTCCAGCGGCGTCATCCCGCCCAGGCATTCGATCGGACGATCCGCCATGCCGTCTCCTAATATTACTACATATTTCATATTCTGTGATTTTCCTTCCATTCCTCACGCCATCCGGATCATGCCAAGCACACTGCCGAGCTTTTGTGCTTTTTTCTCATAGAGCTCCTCGCTCATGGACTCCGTCACAAACCCTGTCTCCCCGCTCACGCCTTCGGCGGTTACATACTCCACGCCGCCAAACACTGCCTCCACGGCTTCTTTTGACGCAGCCGTGCGCACAAAAAACCGCTTTGACATCTTCTTATAATCGGTCAGCTCTAATTTCTTCGAGCTCCACTCCACCGCGATATTCGTGTCCAGATGCTTCGCCATCTCCACGACGTCCGCCACGACCGCACTCGCGGTGGGGAGCTTTCCGGCCCCGCTTCCGTAAAACATCGCGTCCCCGAGCACATTTCCATGCACAAATACCGCGTTAAACACGTCGTTTACGCTGTAAAGCGGATGCGAGGGCAAAAGAAGATGCGGCGCCACCAGAGCCACGTAGCCCTCCCCCTCCTTTTTGCTGACCGCGAGCAGCTTAATCGCACGGCCCATGGCCTTCGCATACCGGATATCGGTCGCGGTGATCCGTGTGATGCCCTCCGTATAGATATCCTCAAAATCCACCTGCTGCCCGCAGACCAGAGAGGTTAAAATCGCAATCTTCCGGCAGGCGTCGTACCCTTCGATATCCGCCGTGGGATCCTTTTCCGCGTATCCCTTCGCCTGGGCATCCCGCAGGACGTCGTCGAATTCGAGCCCTTCCTCCGTCATTTTTGTCATCATATAGTTCGTCGTCCCGTTGACGATCCCGGTGATCTCTTCGATCTCATCCGCCGTCAGACAGGAATTGAGCGAGCGGATAATCGGAATACCGCCGCCGACGCTCGCCTCAAACATAAAATTCACGTTTTTTTCCTTCGCGACCGCGATCAGCTCCGCGCCCTTTGCCGCCACCAGCGCCTTGTTTGAGGTCGTGACATGCTTTCCCGCCTCTAACATCGCCCGGACAAACGTGTAGGCCGGCTCCACACCGCCCATCGTCTCCACAACGATCGACACCTCCGGATCCTCCGCGATCGTCCGATAGTCGTGCACCAGAAGCTTTTGTACCGGGTCCCCCGGGAAATCCCTTAAATCCAGCACGTACTTTAAGGAGATCTCATCCCCCGCACGCTTTGCAATACTGTGTTTGTTGATCTCAAGCACTTCGGCCACACCGGAACCGATCGTCCCGTATCCCATCACCGCTATTTTTATCATATCTTTTACAATTCCTCCATTCCAAGAATCTTCACGTAATGAATCCCCGTCTGCTCCTCGATATGCTTTACCATTTCCGTCATATCGCCGGTCTGCGGCAGCACATCCACAGAAAGCGTCAGAGACGCAATCCCGTTGATCGGGATGCTCTGATGAATCGTCAGGATATTTGCATGAAACTCCGCCACTGTTTTCAACACCACAGACAGCAGACCGGGCTCGTCGTCTAACTGGATCACCATTGTGATCGTCTTGCCCTTCGCCGTCTCATGAAACGGAAAAATATCATCCTTATATTTATAAAAAGAGCTCCGGCTGATCCCGACATACTCCGTCGCCTCCTGCACCGAATCCATCCGCTTCGAATCCAGCAGACGTTTCGCCTCCACAACCCGAAGCAGCACCTCCGGCACTGCCTTTTCCTTTAACACATAATACTGACCCTTTTCCTGCATGATATTCTGCTTCCTCTTTTCCTCTGTCCGACGTCCTCCGGGAATCTTTCCCACGCTGACAGCTGTCCTCACCTGAAAGATCATAACACAAAGAGGCTGCCACCGCAACCTCTTTTCCAAAACTCAGATACATCGAACTTCCATCCATCCGGCCGCAGATTGCCGGGCACCGTCGTCAGAGCGATCGGCTTCCTCCGCCATGTGTCCTCCCGCTGCTGCTGGTATGCGTGCTGCTGCGCCCCGTGTCTGCGGAGGAACGCGTGCTTCTGCTGCTACTGCTGCTGTCACTGTCATCGCCGCTCGTATACGAGCTGGTCTGAATCCGACGCTGTGTCGTTGACTCACTCTCGAATTTGTCCTCTCTTACCCGGAGGCTCATCCTCCCGTTATGCCTGATATTGTACTCATAAGGGCGGTAAGAGGAATGATATTTCGCCTTTACCATAATATAAAAAATCACTCCGACAAGAATCGCAACCAGAAGAGCCGTAAAAAATTCTCCGGCCGTCAGAGCATGATACCGCGACGTCCTCCCGGTCTGCGTATCATAATTGTACTGACTCCGCGGAATCCCGGCGTTATAATAAGCCGATACCGCCCCCAGCATGGCAATAAAACACTGACCGTAGCGCTCTTTACTGACATATGTATATCCTTTATCCAGCATCAGCTCAATCCGCTGGTCTGTCAGATAGCGGATCGCCTCCCCGCAGGTGGAGACCGTGATCTCACGGTGATCCATATCGATCAGCAGCGTCACGCCGTCCTCCTCGTCCGGGGAATGCAGGTCAAAAAAATCATCCGCATAGGCCGTCGTCGATTTACCCTCAGCGTCATCTGTCGTGACCGCAAAGACCCTCCATCCGGATTTCTCCTCAAACCTGTCAATATCTTCCTGCAGATCGGCGATCTCTTCCTCCGACAGCAGTCCGGCCATATCATACACCCGCTCCGCTGAATCCGGATCGGATCCCTTTTCGCCCGCTTTCTGGGCAGCCAGAACGGCAGTGCTCTGCACCAGCAGCACAGCCAGCAGCAGAAGCAGCATTCCCCTGATTTTTTTCCTCATAAGAAATACCCCCAGAACATTCCCGCAAGAAGCACGACAAAGGAAATCAGTCCGCTGACGACAGCCAGCCTGCGCCGATCCAGCGGCAGATCCCCGCAGGTACTGCCCGTCTGCCCGTTTACGGTATAATAATAGACGCCCCCGTCCTTTGCCGTATAGGTGATCGTCCACACCGGAAGCAGCACATAGGCCATGTCCTCCTCCTTTACGCGGTAGTCCTCCTGCCGCACGGAGACAGAATCATATCCGCTGACCGAGCTTCTGATCATTTCCTTCGCGCAGTCACGCGTCCTTCTCTGCATGTTCCTCAAAAGATCCGCCTTGCCGATATCCCTGCACTCCGCCGCAAACCCGGAGAGATATCCCATATGAAATTCCTTCGCCCTGTCAAATTCAAAGGGCATCACCCCGCCCAGCAGATTCGCGCTTATCTTTGAGAGCGCATTTTCCGGCAGGTTCTCAAACGAGATATCCCCCTCGCGCCGAAATGTATAATATTTCCTCTGACGGTACTCCGTATTGCCCGACGTCCAGGTGGAAAAACGGTCCGCCTTCCCCCGCGCCTCGCTCTGAAACCTGACGCTGTAAAGCCAGTAAGGAAAATAGATGCCCCTCATATTTTCTTCTATATTTTTGTCGTCAAAAAACTGCCGCGGGACAAACCGTCTTTTCCCCACAAACTCGAGGAACCGTTCTTTTGCCTCCGCCTTTGTCACCTCAAAGGGGATAATCCGGTTCGGGAGCAGGTCGCCGGAAAGCCTTCCCCCAATGACCACCGCATTATGACAGTAATAGCAGGTCGTCGCTGCCGTCGTGTGATCCGTCATGATCTGCGCTCCGCAGGACGGGCAGGTATAGACGTCCGCATTTCCGCCGCCGTCCTGCTCCCGGCCCTGATTCCCGGCCTCAGGCTCTTTCTGTGCCTGCTCCATGACCTTGGGCTTTTCCTGCGCCTGCTCCATGGCCTCTAACTCTTTCTGTGAAAAAAGAGAACGGCAGTACTCGCACTGATACGCCTGGGTCTGCGGATCAAAATGCAGCCCGCCGTCACAATTGGGACATTTTAAACTGACAACCGCCATCGGTACCTCCTGCGCTGTTAAAAGCTTCTTCCGCCGCCTCCGTGACTGCGGCCGCTGCTGCTCGTGTGCGTACTGCTGCGCCCCGCGCTGCTGTGCCCGCCGCCCCCCGACGTCTCCTTCGGGATCCGCCGGTGCGTAAGCGTCTGATTGACAAACCGGTCCTCCCGCACCCGAAGGTCAAGGCGTCCGTTCCCACGGAAATCATAGTGGAAGGTCGGCGATTTTAACCGGTATTTTCCCACCACGGAAAGCCATACGATCACGCTGCACACAATGCCAAGCGCCAGCGCAACCAAAAATTCTACAAGTGTAATGCTCCGGTAGCGGGAAACCTTTCCGGTCTCGGTATCATAATTATACTGACCGTTCGGAATCCCGTCCTCATAATACCGCTTCACACCGTCCAGCATCGTGGCCAGGCAGGCCTTGTATTCCCCGTCGCTGATATCCCCGTACGCGTCGTCTAAGATCCGGTCGATCCTCTCATCCGTCAGATAGCGGATGGCGATCCCGCAGGTGGAGATGTAGATCTGCCGGTTGTCCATATCAATGACTATCGCCACACCGTCCTCCTGATCCGGCGAATGTTCGTCAAAAAAATCGTCCGCAAACGCCATCGTCGACTTCCCGCCGGTATCCGATGTCGTCACCGCAAAGACATTCCATCCGCTCACATCCGTAAACGAAGCGATCTGCTCCGTGAGATCATCCCGCTCGCCCTGCGTTAAAAGCCCGGCATCGTCATATACCGTCTGACCGCCCGCATCCTCCTGCGCCGCGCAGACACTGACGCTGGCAAAGACAAACATCAGTAAAAATGTCAGGAGAAGCGTCCTGATTCCTCTTCTCATATGAAAAATCCTCCGATCAGTCCCAGCATCAGCGCCAGAAGTCCGGCCAGCCCGCTGGTGAGCGCCAGCTTTTTCCGATCCACCGGAAGCTCGCCGCAGACCCGCCCGTTCTGCCCGTTCATGGAATAATAATAAACCTTACCGTTTCTCCCGCGATATGTAATCGTCCACACCGGAAGCAGCACATAGGACCAGCCCTCCCGCTTCGGGCGGAAATCGGACCGCTGCATCGTGACGGAGTTAAAACCTGTGACCGTGTCGCGCATCAGCTTCTGCGCGCTCTCACGCATCTCGCTCTGCATTTTCGCCGCCACCTCCGTCTGACGGATGTCCCGGCATTCCGCCAGAAAGCCGGACAGATAGCCCATATGAAACTCCTTCATCCGGTGAAAATCATAGGGAAGCACCCCTGCCGCCAGCTTTGCGTTCGCCTTGCGCAGCGCATTCTCCGGCAGATTTTTAAGAGAGATATCCCCCTCGCGCCGGATGGCATAGTGCTTTGTCTCCGTATACTCGACATCCCCGGTGCGCCACACGCGGATATTGCGCGCGGTACCGTCCATCCTCCCCTCCAGCTCCACATCGTAAAGCCAGTACGGGAAATAGACGCCGGAGAGACGCTCGATCTGTTTCTTATCAAAAAAAGCCCGCGGTACAAACCTCTTCGTCGAAACATAGTCGAGGAACTTTTTCTCCGCGTCCTGGCGCGTCACCTCAAACGGAATCACCCGGTTCGGTAAAAGCTCCCCGGAAAGGCGCCCTCCGATCACCACCGGATTGTGGCAGTAATAGCAGAAGGTCGCCGCCGTCGTCTGATCCGTGATGATCTCGGCCCCGCAGGACGGGCAGGTATAGATCACCGCCTCCTCCTGCGCCGCCTCACTGCCGGCTCTGTCCGACGCGCTGCCGGCAGCATCGCGCATTCCCGATGCGTCCTTTTTCTCCCCGCCGGACTGATCCGGCGTGCCGCTTTTGTCCGACGCGGCGGCCGGCTTCATCGCCTCCAGCTCCGCCTGGGAGAAAAGGGACATGCAGTACTCGCATTTATACTTCTGGGTGGACGGATCGAAGATCAGCTCTCCGTCACAGTTCGGGCATTTAAAACTGATAACCGCCATGTCTCTCCTCATTTCTGCGGTTTTCCGCACTCACTGCAGAATTTCCCGGTATTCACCGCCCCGCACTCACATGTCCACTCCGCCTTCGGCGCAGGCTTCCCGCAGTTGCTGCAGAATTTTCCGGTGTTTACCTCCCCGCACTCGCACGTCCACTCCGCTTTTGCCGCGGGCGCCGGTTTTCCGCACTCGCTGCAGAACTTCCCGGTATTCACCGTCCCGCACCCGCACGTCCATCCGCCCGCCGCGCCGGCCTGCTGCTGCGTTCCCGCTGCACCGGCCTGCTGCATTCCTGCCGCTCCCGCAGCCGTCATCCCCGGGTTCATGCCGTTCATGGCCTGCTGCTGGTTCATGCCGCCCATATCGTTCGGCGTCTGCAGGGAGCCCAGCCCCGAGAGCGTGCCGTTTAAGGTATTCATGCCCATCCCGACGCCCATAAAGGCATTCATCGCGCCGCCCGCATTCGATCCTGCATCGCGGATTCCCTGGGTGACATTCTTTACCGCCATGCCGCGCAGGACGTTAAAGTCCGTGCCGAGCATCGCGCCCTCGTTGCGCATGTTGATTAACTTCTGGGATTCCTCGTCATAGGAGACGCTCGCGATTCCCACCGCCTGGATCTCCATGCCGCGCAGCTGGTTCCACTCCTCGTCAAGCACATCCGCCATATACTTTCCGAGCTCCCTGGCCTTTGAGGCCACATAGGAGATCCTCGTCCCGTCCGCGGACATCTGATTGATCGACGAGCTTAACGCCTCTAAAAATTCCGACATGTACTGGTCATTGATCGACTCGATCTCCACCCGGTCGCGGTTTCTCGGAATCACCTCCGCGTAAAACTGGAGCGGGTTTGTGATCTTCACCGAGTAGGTCCCGTGCGCGCGCAGGAAAAGCTCGGCGTTATAAAAGCTGTCAAAATAATTGATCGGGTTGCGGGTTCCGAATTTGATCCCCTTGATCTCCTGGAGGTTGACAAAAAACACCTTCTGGAGCGTCGGCGTCTGCCCGCCGTATTTGATACGGTTAAACGCCTCTTTTAACGTATCGCCGAACTGGCCGTTAAACAGCGAGGGCATGGAGGAATTATCCACCTTATAATACCCCGGCTCCGCCGTGTAGTCGACGACCTTTCCGCCGTCCACCAGCATCATAAACTGATTGTCATAGACATGGATGATCGAGCCGTTGCTGACCGTATCGTTTGTGCCCTTCACGTTCTGACCTCTGCGGATCAGCGTCCCGCTTGTAAATACGGTGCGCTCCCCCATGTCGTCTGCCTCATAAACCTCCAGCCACTGATCGGCAAAGCCGCCGGCTGTCGCCTGTCCCAATGCGCGTATAATTCCCATGGCGCTCCTCCTTATGATTCTTTAAATCCGGTGATAATCCACCTCATAATACCGGTGAAAGGTCCACACCTTCCGATTGACCGGCGTGACCGCCAGCCCGCAGTATTCACATTTCATCGCACCGAGGCTGGTAATGGGCGCCCCGCAGTTCGGGCAGGTCGTGCCAGTCGCATTTCCGGCCCCTGTCTGCTTCTCATCCTGTATGTATACCAGCTCCGTGTTATATTTCGTCTGCTGCTTTCTCTCCTTCTCACCCTCCGTGACGGTTCCGTTCTGTTCTTTGTAATGAATATGTTCCACCGCGCTCTGAAAGGTGATCGTGCAGGTTCCGTTCTTTTTCTGATAATTCGCAATCTCGGTCTGGTGAATCCGAACCCCGGCATAGACCTCCTTCACCCCGGCCGCCCGGTTGTCCGCGATCTGATCTTCCACCTGGCGCTTTAATGCTTCCCCGGCGCCGGTCGTCTCGCCGGCGCTGCCTGTGAGACGGCCGGCGCTGCCTGCCGTCACCGCGGCAAACGCGGCGATAAGCAGGTTCTCCGCCAGCTTTCGGAATTCCTCCAGATTAAAGTCCGGGAAATCCTTTGCGATCTGCGGCGCAAAGATCCGGGTCATCGCAGAGACGGACTTCGGTGTCTCCGCCAGCACATCCGCCTGACGGCTGATCCCCTCCGCAAGCGACTTCGTACCGAAGGCGGCCATGGACACCTGCTCGATCTTATGCTTTATCACAAGGTATCCCGCAAAACCGCCGCCAAGCAGTACTGCCGCAACGATCAGACCCACGGCCCATCCGTTACTCATCGTCTCCCCCGACGCCCTTCGGACATCCTAAGGAGAGCCATTTTAAATATCCGTTCATAAACAGGTCAATCTTTCCATCCATCACACTGTCCACATTTCCCGTCTCCACCCCGGTCCTGTGATCCTTCACCATAGTGTAGGGCTGCATGACATAGGAACGGATCTGATTGCCCCAGCCGATCTCCGTCACCTCGCCGCGGATCCCGGCCGCCTTCTCGGCATTCTCCTGCTGCTTTAACAGATAGAGCTTTGCCTTTAACATCTGCATCGCCTTATCCTTGTTCTGGAACTGGGAGCGCTCGTTCTGACACTGCACGACGATTCCTGTGGGCAGATGCGTGATACGGATCGCGGAGGAAGTCTTGTTGATGTGCTGTCCCCCGGCGCCGCTCGAGCGGTAGGTATCGATCCGGATATCGTCGTCATTGATCTCGATGTCAAGATCCTCCTCGATATCCGGCATGACGTCGCAGGACACAAAAGACGTCTGTCGTTTTCCAGCCGCGTTAAACGGCGAGATGCGCACCAGCCGGTGCACGCCCTTCTCGGATTTCAGATAACCGTAGGCGTTCTCCCCGTTGACCTGGAAGGTCACGGACTTAATGCCTGCTTCCTCCCCGTCCAGAGAGTCGAGCACCTCCACGGAATAACCCCGGTCAGCCGCCCACCGCGTAAACATGCGGTAGAGCATTGCCGCCCAGTCGCAGGATTCCGTGCCGCCCGCCCCGGCGTGTAAGGATACGATCGCATTATCCGAATCGTACTCGCCGGAGAGCAGGGTCTTCACCCGGATCCCCTCGTAGGTCGCCTCAAATTCTGCCAGAGTCTCCTCAATCTCCGGGATCAGCGACGCGTCATTTTCCTCATAGCCCATCTCAAGAAGCGTCTCGATATCCTCGAACTGCGTCTTTAAAGCCGCATAGGTCGCCACGTCGTCCTTCATGCTCTTTAATTCTTTCATTTTCTTCTGAGACGCCTCCGGATCCTCCCAGAAATCCGGCGCCTCCATTTCCCGCTCTAACTCCTGGATTCGCTGCTCTTTTCTTACCAGGTCAAAGTGAATCCCTCACTTCCCGCAGCGGATCCCTGTAAGAATTCAGGGTTACCTTGAATTGATCAAGTTCTACCACAGTATCACCTCTTTCTTTTTCTAAGACTCATGTTGTTTTGTAGAAACTTTCATATCTATTTTAAAGGAAAATCTGACATAACGCAACCATTTAAAACAGTTCAGCCATACTTCACAAAATGGGCGCATTACTTTTTCCGGGCGAAACGCGCCGCCAGCCGGCAGCACAGATACAGCGCCAGAAGGCCGAGCGCGGCCCCCGCGGTATCGATACACACATCGCGAAACTGTCCGGAACGCCCGGGAACCAGAAGCTGATGCAGCTCATCCGTCGCGGCATAAAACGCCGTAATCCCCAGCGAGAGCAGGTAGCTGCGCCTGCTAAAGCCAGCGAAGCCTGCCAGGAAAAAACAGCACAGCCAGCCCATAATCGCATATTCCGTCATGTGCGCACACTTGCGGAGCGGATGGTCAAGCTTCATCGCATACTCTTCCAGCTGCGGCTCCTCCAGCCCCAGATGAAAGATCCGGTCCGTCTTCTCCACGATCCGGTAGGCAAGCGTCCCGCTGATTCTGCCGGATGTGGCAGCCGGCTGCGCGGAGAACAGAAAAATCACCGTCATCCAGCCCGCCAGCAGAATCCCTGTTATCATTCGGTAAATCCATGTCTTCATTCTTTATCCCCGGCGCCGTTTAACACCTCGATCGCCCTCTGTATCTGATTATCATACTGCATATCATATTCCTCGCCGTCCGGATCCAGATATTCGTATTCAAGCTTAATATCCGGTTCGATCCCGACTTCATGAATATAATTTCCGTTCGGGGTAAAATATTTCGCGGTCGTCAGCTTCACCGCATCCCCGTCCGAGAGCGGGAATACCGTCTGAACGATTCCCTTTCCGAATGTCTTTGTGCCGATTAAGGTGCCGTATTCGTAGTCTTTGATCGCCCCGGCAAAAATCTCGGACGCGCTCGCGCTCTCCCCGTTGATCAGAACCGCGATCGGAAGGCTCACAAAGCGCTCCGCATCTGAGCGGTATTCGTTCCGATTGCCGTTTTTATCCTCGATATAGACGAGCAGCCCCTCCGGCAGAATCTGATCCAGAATCTCGACCACGGAATCCACCAGCCCTCCGCCGTTATAGCGCAGGTCGATCATGAGCTTCTCCATGCCCTGTGCTTCCAGATCCGTATATGCGGCTGCAAACTGCTCGGCCGTCGCCTTTTCAAACGACTCGATGCGGATATAGCCGATCCCGTTTTCCAGCATCTGATGATCCACACTCGGCAGCGTCACATTGGCGCGCTCCACGTCAAAGGACAGATATTCGTCCGTCCGGGCGCGGTAAACCTCCAGATGGACCGTGGTTCCCTCCTCGCCGCGGATCAGAAGGACCAGCTCGGTGACTTCCATGGAATTCGCCTCCGTATTGTCCACCGACAGAATGATATCCCCCTCCAGAAGACCCGCTGTCTCCGACGGCGTCCCCTCATATACTTTTTTGACGGAAACCTCCATCGTATCCTTATCCTGCTGCAGCCCGGCTCCGATGCCGTAATAATTACCCATCATCCCGATCTGCGTCTGCTGATACGCCTCCGCCGTGTAGTATTCGCTGTAACGGTCTCCGATCCCCTGTAAAAATCCCTCATAAATCCCGTCCCGGAGATCGTCCGGATCCGTCTCGTCGTAATAATACGTATTGATATAGGCGTCCAGCTCGCTGATCTTGGCCACCGCCTCGTCGTTTAAGACCGGGCCGCTGCCCCGGACCGCGCTTTTATCGAGAAACATCAGCCTTGTGTCCGTGACCATGCAGATCACACCCACCGCGGCAATAACGGTCAGCAGCGTCCCCGCGATTCCCGCCAGAATCCCTGTTCCGACCCCGGCTTTTTTTCTTATCATATCCTTTTGTCCGTCCATCTATGCCCTCTTTTCTTATCCTGCCTTCTGTCTGCCAGAATCATTTTCATTCTGCGTTTTTACAGATACGAAAGTTCCCTGTCCACAGACAGGGAACTATTTTCATACGGCTCTCCGCCAGCACTCTCAGTAAAAATGCGCCTAACTGCCCAGATATCCCCAGGGGCTGACATAGCTCCCGTTTAAGGATACCCCGAAGTGCAGATGCGGCGCTGTGGAAATACCGGTGTTCCCCACTCTCGCGACCGTCTGCCCGGCGCTCACCTGCTGCCCCGGACTCACCAGAAGCTCCGACGCGTGCATATACACGGTATAAAGTCCGCCGCCGTGGTCGATCATCACATAATTGCCTGCCGCGCTGCTGCTGGTCGCCGCCCGCACGGTTCCGTCCGCCGCAGCCACGATATCCGACCCGTGCGCCGCCCCGATATCAATGCCCTGATGATACGAGGACGCCCCCGAGGTCGGCGCGGTCCTCGGCCCGTAGTTGCTCGTGATCCTCGTGCTCGACGGACAGGGCCAGAGAAACGCCCCGCCGCTGTAGGGATTATCCACAATCCCCGCCGCAGCCTTCTCCGCCTCCGCGCGCTTGATCGCCGCGATCAGCTCCTCCTGCGCCTGAATCTCCGCCTCGTAGTAATCCGCCTCGCTCTGGGCGTCCGCGATGTCATCCGCAAGCCCTGCGAGCTCATTCTCCTTCTGGCGCATCATCGCCGCAACCGTCGCCTTTTCATTTTCCACCGACTCCTTTAAGTCCGCAAGCTCCTCGTATTCCTGCTCAAGCGACGCTTCCAGATCGGTGATGAACTGCACGGTTTCCTCATATTCGCTAAGCTTCTGCCGGTCATAGCTCTGAATCTGCGAGATGTACTCCGCCGCATTCAAAAGCTCCGTGATGCTCCGGGAGGATAAGAGGATCTCCAGGTAGGACGAATCGCCGTTCTCATACATAAAGCGGATCCGCTCCTTCATGTCCGCGTACTGCTGCGCCTCGCGCTGCTGCGCTGCCGCAAGCTCCTCCTGCGCCGCTAAAATATCCTCGCTTTTTTCGGTCAGCTGATTCTCAAGCTCCGTGATCCGGGAGGAAATACTGATCAGCTGGCGGTTTAACTCCGCCACCTTCTCCTCGACATTTCCTTTGGACTCCTTTAAGTCCGCAATCGTCTGCTGCGCCGCCGCGAGCTCCCGCTCAAGCGCTTCCTTTTCCTCCTGCGCCTCCTTTAACGAATCGGATCCCGAACCCTTTCCGCTTCCCTTCCCGGAAGACGCGGATCCCTTCCCCGTGCTCTTCTGACTGTCGGATGCCTCCGCCGCTTCGCTCTCCTGAGACGCCGACGCGGCCTGCAGCGAGATCCCCGCCCCCAGCAGGACGACGAGCATCATCGCTATCATTCTATGTAATAATCTGTTCTTCATGCCAGTCCTATACCTTCAGATGCTTGCGGATCGTAATCCGGCTGCCGACAAATCCGATTCCGACGCCCAGCACCAGCGCCACCGGGACCAGCTTGTCAAACACCGTCTCCACGCTTAAGAACTTCAGCATTCCGCTGATAAAATTAAACTTCTCACCGATGTAGAGAATGATCTTCCCGTACAGCACGTAGAGAATCCCCAGCGGGATCGCCGCGCCGATTAAGCCGATCACAATCCCTTCCACTACAAATGGCGCACGAACAAAATAATCCGTCGCACCGATCAGCTTCATGATTCCGATCTCCTCCCGGCGCACCGAGATACCGACCGTGATCGTGTTACTGATCAGGAAGACCGACACGCCCAAAAGGATCAGGATAATCCCCGCCGACACATATCCGATCAGCGTGTTGAAATCCGTCAGTGTCTTTGCCACCTCCACCGACTGTTTGACCCGGCGCACCCCGTCTAAGGACTCCAGAAACGTCACCAGCGCCGGCTGCATCGACACGTCGTTCATATACACCGCATAGCTCGCGGAATTCGCAAGCGGATTGTCCGCGCCGAAGCTGGCGGCTGCGGCCTCATCGCCCTCGAAATAAATATCCTTAAAATAATCCCACGCCTGCTCCGCGGAGGTATATTCATAGCGTGAAACCTCCACGCGCTGGTCAATGAGCTCCCCGATCTCCTCGATCCGCTGCTCGGAGATCCCCGGATCAAACAGTACCGTAACGGCCACGCCAGACTCGGCGTCCTTTACCATGGACTGGAAATTCATCACAATCATATAAAACAGGCCGAACAGGAAAATGCAGGCCGTCATCGTGGCGATGGATGCCAGGGAAAACATCTTATTCTTCCAGATATTGACAATCCCCTGCTTTATCGTGTAAAAAAAAGTACTAATCCTCATAGAAGCCGTCCCCTCCGTCGTCCAGGCCATCATCCCCGGACAGATCGTCATCCACATCCCAGGAGGCGCCCTGATACTCCTCATCCGCGTCGGTGTCGTCCACAACAACGCCTTTTCGCATGGTAATCACACGCCGGTTCATCTGCTTTACAATGTTGATATTATGCGTCACAACCACAACCGTGGTCCCGTGGTCATTGATCTCTTCCATCAGATGCATGATCTCCCATGCGTTCGTGTCGTCGAGATTTCCGGTGGGCTCATCCGCCAGCAGGATCTTCGGCTTATTGATCAGCGCGCGGGCGATCGCCACCCTCTGCTGTTCCCCGCCGGAAAGCTGCTTCGGATAGGAGCGGTACTTTGCCGCAAGCCCGACCATCGAGAGGATCGTCGGCACATTCTTCCGGATCGATCTGCCCGATTCCCCGATTACCTTCTGCGCAAATGCCACATTGTCATAAATATTTCTGTCCTTTAACAATCGGAAATCCTGAAACACCACGCCAATATTCCGGCGGAATTTCGGGATCTGCCTTCTGCGTATTTTGTTTAATTTTCTGCCGTTTACCGTAATCGTCCCCTCCGTGGGCTCCAGTTCCTTTAACAGCAGCTTGATCAGCGTCGATTTGCCGGAACCGCTGTCCCCCACAACAAAGACGAATTCCCCCTCCTTTATGCTCAGGCTCACGTCGTTCAGCGCAGGAATCCCCGCGGAGTATGACTTACTGACATGCTCCAGTTTTATCATAATTTCCCTCGTTTCTATTTTTACCGCTTCCACATATCAGTCTACCCAGCGATATGTTTTGTTGCAACAGATTCTGACATTCTTCATAAAATATTAATAATCAAGGGTCTCCATATACTTCATGTACTTCACAACCATCAGTGCAATCTTAAAGGTGATCGCGTCCTCAAACACCCGAAGGTCAAGCCCCGTATATTTCTGAAGCTTGTCAAGACGGTACACCAGCGTGTTCCGGTGAATGTAAAGCTGCCTGGAGGTCTCCGACACGTTCAGGCTGTTCTCGAAGAACTTATTGATCGTCGTCAGGGTCTCCTCATCAAAATCATCCGGCGATTTGCCGTCAAAAATCTCCCTGATAAACATCCGGCAGAGCGGAATCGGAAGCTGGTAGATCAGACGGCCGATCCCGAGCGTGGAGTATGCGATCACATCCCGCTCCTCAAAAAAGATCTTGCCGACGTCAAGCGCCATGCGCGCCTCCTTATAGGATCTCGACACCTCCTTGATCTCATTGACAATCGTGCCGTACGCCACATGCGCGTCGGCGTCCGGATCCGACCGGAACAGATTCACAATCATCTCCGCCGTCCGTCCGAGATCGTCGTAGCTCTCATTCTCTAAAACCTCGCGCACGACGATAATATTCTTCTCGTCCACCGCAGTGACAAAATCCCTGGTCTTCCCGCTGAACATGCCGCGGATGCGCTCGAGCTCGTTCCCGTCCTTGTCGCGGTTCGTCTCGACAATATAGACCACCCTGCGGACCTCGGTGTCAATGTGAAGCTTTTTGGCGCGGTTATAGATGTCCACCAGAAGCAGGTTATCCAGCAGAAGATTCTTGATAAAGTTATCCTTGTCAAACCGCTCCTTGTATGCGACCAGCAGGTTCTGAATCTGGAAACCGGCGAGCTTCCCCACCATGTATACGTCGTCGCTGTCGCCGCTCGCAAGAAGAATATATTCGATCTGATGCTCGTCAAATACTTTAAAAAACTGATACCCGCTCACCACCTGGCTGTCTGCAGGCGACTCCACAAACGCCTGCGCGGCCTCCACATACTGCTCCGCCTCGGGAAACGTTGCGGCGAGCACCTTACCCTCCACATCAATAATGCACAGATCAACCCTGGTGATAGCCTTTAACCCGTCAATCGTATTCTGAAGTATCTGATTTGAAATCATAAGCTCCGCTCCTTCTCATCCTGTTTCTTCTGAATCCGGTCTGGCCAAATTCATCAAGCTGCCCCGAACCAAAAATATCTAGCCTATATTTTAATGCAAATCATGGAAAAAGGAAAGAGGAAATGCTTAAAATTTATGCATTTCCCCTTCCGTTCTGATCTGAATATTCCAGAAAACCTTCGCCGAGCACCTCCCTGGCATCGGAAACAATCACAAAAGCCTTCGGATCCGCCTCCCCGACAATCTCTTTGACACGCACAATCTCTTTTTTCGACACCACGCAGTAAAGTACCATTTTGTCGTTTCCCGAATACATGCCCTTCGCCAGAAGCCCCGTCACCCCCCGGTCGAGCTGCGTGAGTATCATCCGTGACACCTCCTCATACCGGTCCGTGATGATAAACGCCGCCTTGGAGAACTTAAATCCCTCCATCAGCGCATCGGAAATCCTGTTCATGACAAAAATCGCCACAATCGCGTAAAGCGCCGCCCGGATCCCGAACACAAAACAGCCCAGGAGCACAATCGCGCCGTCGAGCACCTGGATCAGCTGCACGATGGAGTAGTGGCGCAGATAGTGCTGGATCAGAGTCGCCATCAGATCCGTCCCTCCGGTCGCCGCCTTTGCCAGCAGCACAAAGCCCATCCCCGCACCGCCGATCAGCCCTCCGAACAGGGCCGCCAGAATAAAATCCCCCTCCGTCAGGTCGACAGAAGGGATGACATAAAGCCACGCGGACAGCAGGAATGTCCCCAGCAGCGTCCTTAAGATATAATCCCGCCCCTTGATCCGCATCGCGGCAAAAAATACAGGGATATTTAACATAAGGTTCGTCAGCCAGAGCGGCACGCCACCCGGGATCAGGTTTCCCGTAATCTCCTTTACGATGATCGCAAGACCGGTAAATCCGCCCGTAACCAGCCGGATCGGATCAAACACGCACTGGATACTGACTGCGATCAGACCGGTTCCGGCCACAATCAGCACATAGTCCAGCCATTTTGGTTTCTGATATAACACGTTCTGCATCACTGCGCCCTCTTATCCTCCGTCCCGGGCTCCGCGCTTCCCAATCCGTCCCCATACCGGCTCATGCTGTTTTTCAGTCTCCCGAGATGCATCAGGCTCTTAAAAAACCCGCGGACCCGGTGCGGATCCCTGTGAAGCCCCGGGCTGCCAAGCCCGTACCAGAGCGCCGCGTTCATCTTCGTCCTGTGCTCCCAGAAAAAATGCTCCTGCATCGGCGTGGGCAGAACCGAGACAACCACATCCGGGATCAGCCCGTTCATCTCATTGATAACTGCCTCCGGATCGCCGATGCTGTTTTCGACCGCATATCCGCCGGCAATCACCAGCCTGGGATACCGCGCCTTCAGCTCGTCCTGCACCTGCCGCACTTCCTCCTCCGTCTCGCCGAGCAGGAATACCTTTTTCTTATTGCGCTCGATGCGCTTAAACAGCTCCACGGAAAAGTCGTCCTCCTCGGTCTCCTTTAAACGCTGCATGGTATGAATCTTAGCCGCCTGCATGATCTCTTTCTCACCGATCACAGACAGATCGAGAGAGGATATCACTTCCCGCACCACCGGATCGCTCTCCGACGCGAGCAGCATCTGAACCGAAATGCGCTCAATCGCATTCAGTGCATCGTCGCTCATATAATGCTCCACCTGCCGGATCGCCTCCCGGACGGTATAATTATCCAGCCGGACCCCCAGAATATCTACTTTCTTTATCATAGCACTCCCATATTCATTTCCACTGTCTCACGAAAATATACGCATTCAGTATAGCAAAACCAGATCTGTTTTTCAAGATTCTTCCGCATTCCATGACATTCATCGTAATATCCGCCAGAATTTGCAGACAATTCCTGTCATTGTGCCCATTTTTTTCATATCTTAAAAGTCAATACTTTTCCTGTTTTTTTTCCATAATTATGCAACTTTATGATTAAGTCACAAAACATACATTCGCTTTCTGATACCTGTAAATCATATTTTTTTCGTCATTTTATGTGGATAATGTGCATAACTTCGTGTATAACTCTGTTTTTTCCGCTTTCCTGTCATTTCCAATGTGGATAACATTTGAAATGTCTCCCGGGATTCTGGCATTTTTTTCGAAACAGCCGTCCTGTTTTGTGCACTATGTACAATCCGTTTTTTCACTGCCGCCGGCGCTTTCGCCCGGGGATCTTTTTTGTATCACAGCAAAATTTCCTATGATATAAAAAGACCCCGCAGCTGCCTGCGGGGCCTTATCGCTTCTGTTATGCAGTTTAGAAAATTCTTCTCACACAGATCGGGCTTCTGTAGTTCACGTTTGAATATGTAATACCGGTCGCCGGCGTACTTGCATGAACGATCGTGCCGTTGCCTGTGTAGATGCCGACATGTCCGCTGTAGCAGACGATATCGCCCGGCTGCGCCTCGGAGAGGCTCACCTCATAGCCGTAGCTTCTCATCGCGCTCGAGGAATGCGGGAGGCTGATTCCGAATGCGGAATATACGCCCATCACAAAACCGGAGCAGTCTGTGCCGTTTGTCAGGCTTGTCCCGCCGTATACATAAGGTCTGCCGACGAACTGGCTCGCATAATTGACGACAGCCTGTCCGTTGGAGCTGGTCGGCGCGGAATATACCGGAGGCGGTGTCGACTCGCCTGTGCTGCCGGATGCCTCACCCTCGCTGCTCTGCTGTGCCGCCGCTGCTGCCGCTGCCTCCGACTCGGCTTTTCTCCTGGCCGCTGCCGCTGCTTCCGCTGCCGCCTGCCTGTCCGCCTCTTCCTTTGCAAGTCTCGCCGCTTCCTCTTCCCGCGACTCGGCCTGCACAAATTCGGTCGTGAGCGTCACATAATCCGTGGAGACATATCCCTCGCCCTCCTCGGTCGTCACCTTCGCCCAGCCTGGCGTGGATTCGTCGATCACCACAAGATCGTCCTCGATGGGAACCATGGTTAAGACTCCCGATTCCGTCGTCGGCGCCATCCTCACATAAAGGGTGGTCGTCGTCACCTTTGCATATCTGGTGCTGACCTCTCTGGCCAGCTCCTCATTCCCTGTCACAACGTATTCGCACTTCACATATCCCGTGACATTGCCGGATGTAATCCGGTACCAGCCGTTCTCGGTGGTCTCAAGAACCGTCGCGGCGGAATTGTCGTAAAGCTTGCCGAGCACCTCGCTCTCCGTGTTCGGCTCCGAACGCACATTAACGTAATTGTCAACCTGTGCAATCGCGATGTCCGCGTATTCGGATGTGACGACCGGCGCCTCATTCTCGCTCACCTGATCGGCCGACGCTGCCGCGGTCTCCGCCGCCGCCTCATCGCTCTGCGTCAGATAATCGGCTACAGTGAGGGATGCCCCCGCCGACGGACTGCCTGCCACCGCGGTCTCTGTCGATGTCACGGCGGACGCGCCTGCCACCGGCGCTCCGTATACGGTTAAAACAGGGCTTCCCATAAGCAGTACACCTGTTAAGATCGTCCCTGTGATTCTGGTTATTCTTCGATTCATGAATGCCTCCAGCGGATTCTAAGTTATTACGAATTTGTTAAATTTGTTACGCAGTTATTATAACAAAGGTATCCATGTCTGTCAACCGCTATGTTTGGTAGAGAACACCCGTTTCACACAAGATCTGGTATATGGAAAAAAATACCCACCAGATGTAGTCTGTTTTTCCGCCTTTTACGCCTGCTGTGTCAGATAATTCTGAACCGAGGTGATGGCGTTCGCGCCGTCCGCCGCCGCCGTAATCACCTGCCGCAGCTGTTTTGTCCGCACATCCCCCGCCGCGAAAATCCCGGGGCAGCTGGTCTGACAGCTCTCGTCCGCCTTTACATAACCGCCGTCATCGAGCTCTGCCAGGTCTTTGATCAGCGCGGAGTCCGGTGTAATCCCAACCGCGATAAAGACGCCGGAAACCGGAAGCGTCGACTGCCCGCCTGTCTTTTTGTTTTTCAGCGCGAGCGATTCCACCTGGCCCGCTCCGCAAATCTCTTCTGTGACTGTATCCCAGAGGATCGTGATATTTTCCGTCGCCTTCACCCTCTCCTGCAGGATCTTTGCGCCGCGCAGCCCATCCCTCCTGTGAATCAGGAAGACATTTGACGAGGTGCGCGCGAGAAACAGCGCATCCTCAAGCGCGACGTCGCCGCCGCCGATCACCGCCACATCCTTCCCGCGGAAAAACGCGCCGTCGCAGGTCGCGCAGTAGGACACTCCCATGCCGGAAAGCGCATCCTCCCCGGGCACGCCGAGCTTCCGGTGCACCGCCCCCGTGGCCAGCACAATGGTCCGGGTCTCGTAACGGTTCTGATCCGTCACCACAAAATGACAGCCGTCCACCGTCTCGATCCCGCGCACCTCCTCCGTCACAAACGAAGCGCCCAGGGCATCGGCATGCGTGCGGAATTTTGTCGCGAGCTCAAATCCGTCCATCCCCTGAAGCCCCGGATAGTTATCGACTTCATAAGTATTGATAATCTGTCCGCCGCTCATCGGCTGTTTTTCGATCACCAGAAGCGACAGCCCGGCCCGCTGTCCGTAGATCGCCGCCGCAAGCCCCGCGGGGCCGCTTCCTATTATTATAATGTCATACATAAGTCTCCTCCTTTTTCTCTTGCATCTTTTCTGATTTTATGGCATACTGACATCATAGTCGTACTGACTGCGATGTGCCTGACTGTCGGAATCCGTCCCGGCGCATGCACTGCTGTCAGGACATATATTACCCCAGAAAGGCGGAATTATCATGGATATGAATACGAATATGATGTCTTCTTACGGCGTGGGCCCCGCCATGGGTCCTGCAGGTCTCACCTATGCCATCGGCACGGCGCTTCTTGGCCAGTCTCTCAACCTGGCCCGCGAGATGGGCGACTCCATGGTTCAGATGCTGGAGCGCTCCGTCACAC
The DNA here is from genome assembly GCA_947642555.1 of uncultured Roseburia sp. Classification (GTDB taxonomy): domain Bacteria; phylum Bacillota; class Clostridia; order Lachnospirales; family Lachnospiraceae; genus Roseburia. Next base: position 56,774 of record CANRSX010000029.1, read on the forward strand.
CGGAGCTCGGCGGCACCATCGACCTTTACGTCTGAGGCATACGCATGTGTAAAAACGGGTTCCCGGCATCCTGACCGGCAACCCGTTTTTTCATGATCCTGACCGTTATTTCACCGCAACCGCCTCGATCTCAATCATCACATCCTTCGGAAGACGTGCGACCTCCACACAGCTTCTCGCCGGATAATCTCCGGTAAAGAAGGTCTGATATACCTCGTTGATCGCCCCGAAATCGTTCATTTCCTTAATAAATACAGTCGTCTTGACTACATTTGCCATGCTGCTGCCGGCTGCCTCAAGCAGATGCGACAGATTGGTGAGCGCCTGACGCGCCTGTGCCGCGGATCCCTCCGGGATCTCACCCGTTTCCGGCACTACCGGAATCACACCGGATGTATAGACCATTCCGTTTACCTCGATCGCCTGCGAATACGGGCCGATCGCTGCCGGCGCTTTATCTGTGCTGATTACGTTTTTCATGCTTTCCTCCTTCTTTCCATAAGACAATAGCGGTACGCCACACAGCCGGTTCCCCGCTGCCATGTACCGTATCCAGCATACCATATTTTTCCTGCCGCCGCCACTATATTTTTCGGATTGACTTCTCCGTGATCTCGATCCGGCGCTCCTTATAGAGTCTTCCGACCGCACGCTTGAACGCGCTCTTGCTAAGCCCTGTCTCCCGCATGATCACCTCCGGGGACGCCTTGTCCGTAAACGGGAGCACGCCGGCAAATTCCTCTATGATTTCCATCACCTTTTCGGCGTCCGCGTCCATCTGAATGTAGGCCTTCTCGCGCAGCGTGATGTCGAGCTTGCCGTCGGGCTTGACATCCAGAACCTTTGCGCTGATCACATCGCCGACTTTTAAATGGCTGCAGTCCTCATGCGCGGGGATCATCGCGGAGTAACGGTCATCCACCGCGACAAACGTCCCGAAATCCCGGCTGAACTCATACACCCTCCCGCTCACCGTATCGCCTTTCTCATAGGGCGGGTCCAGCTCGAGCAGATCGTAGAGGTACTTCATGCTCGCGCACAGACGGCTGCTCTTATCGATGTATAAGGTCACCAGAATCTCGTCTCCCGGCTGCACCTTCCTGGTCATCTCACGGAACGGCAGAAGCAGGTCCTTCTCAAGTCCCCAGTCCAGGAACGCGCCGATCTTTCCCACCTCGAGTACCTTTAATACGGCCAGCTCCCCGAGCACAAGCTTCGGGCGGTTCGTCGTCGCGATCATCCGGTCACTGGAATCCTTATATAAAAATACCTCGATCCGGTCCCCGGCCCGCGTCCCCTCCGGCACCTGTTTTTTCGGCAGAAGTACCCGGAATTCACCCTCCGCGCCCCTGCTGTCCTTTGCCAGATACACGCCGAAATCCACTGTCTTTACAACTGTAAGTTCCTGATATTCCCCTAATCTCATACGCTCTCCTGTTCTCTCCCGGTCTGCCGGCCCTGCCGCTGAAGTCCTGTCCCGGGATGTCTTCTCCGTTCCTGTCTCAGACGGCGGACCCGGGCCTTCCGTCGTACCCGCAGAACTGCACCGCCGCATAGGGCGCATCCGCCCCGTCCAGAAGCGACACCGTCACCCGGTCCTCCTCCGCTGTAACCACCGGAACCAGAAGATCCCCGCGCACTGCCGCCTTTTTGTATTCCACCCGCAGACGGTCCGTCTGAAATCCCTCCGGCAGATATTCCTCCGCCACCAGCACATACCGGCTGTTATTCATATGACGGTTCGTATCGATGTGCGATTTTCTCACCGCCACCGGCTCCTGCCGGACGCCGCCTTCCGGCACGGCAAACCTCCGGTCTCCCCAGTCCCCGTCCAGGGGCTTCTCAAACTGCCGCTGGTAGATCTCCTGCATCTCCTTCGGAATCCGCGCCGGCCGCATGCGCGAAAGATCCATGTACACCCAGATCGAATTCACCCGTGCCAGAAGCTCCCCGTCTTTTGTCTGCATCAGAAAATTCCGGTATCCGTAAAATCCCTTAAAATCATACGGCCAGGTTCCGGTCACGATCCGCTCCCCCATTCCGGGATAGCGGAGAATCTCAATCTCCCAGGAGGAGAGCACCCACGCCGCCTGATGACCGGCCAGGTACTCCACGCCGATCCCGAGCTCTTCCGACTGAAACGTGCAGCAGTCCTGCAGATAATCCAGCAGCGACGGCAGTGTCAGCTTTCCCGCGCTGTCAACCTCGCTGTAACGCACTCTGCTCTCAAACTGATACATCTCTTTTTGTCCTTTCCTCAAAAAGAAAACGACCCCGGCAGATCTTCTCTGCTGAGGTCTTTTAGCAGGGCTACCAGGATTCGAACCTGGAAATGACGGAGTCAGAGTCCGTTGCCTTACCATTTGGCGATAGCCCTTTGTGCTGTCAACAAATTGTATTATATCAGATCATTTTAAAAAATCAAGCATTATTTTAAAAAATTTCCAAATTTTTTCCGATCATCGCATAATACACCTCTTCCCCCCGGGAAATCCGCACGTTTCCGTTTGCCGCCTCCACGATTTCCCGCTCCGTCTCCTCCAAAAGCTCCGCCGGTATCATCAGCTTAAGCTCCACCTGATCCGTATAACAGGTATCCGTCAGCGCCAGCCCCTTCTGCGCGATCAGGTACTGCAGCTTTCCCAGCCCCGCATAATCCGTTCCCACTGAAAGGCTTCTGCCCCGCTTCTTTTCCATCAGGGTGCTGTGTGCGAGCCCTTCCTGCACCGCCTTCTGGTAGGCGCGCACCAGTCCGCCCGTTCCTAACAGCACACCGCCGAAATAACGTGTCACCACCACCGCGATATTGGTCAGCCCCTCGCGCAGCAGCACGTCGAGCATCGGACGTCCCGCGGTCTGCGCCGGTTCGCCGTCATCCGAGCAGCGGCTCACTTCCTGCCGCTCTCCCAGCACAAAAGCGGAACAGTTATGCCTGGCATCCCAGTATTTTTTCTTCATCTCCGCAATGAATGCCGCCGCTTCCTCCTCCGTGGAGACCGGGCGCACGGTCGCAATAAATCTTGACTTCTTTTCTATGATTTCCCCTTCTCCGCCGGAATATACGGTTTTCATGCAGGTTCCTCCTCCGTTCGCGTTCTGTTCTCAGGAAAGCAGCTCTGTGATGGTAATATTCAGATCCCCGTAAATGCCGGCCGTGACCGTCTGATCAAACGGAAAAATCATCGGGGCGGCATCTTCCTCGTAGCGGTAAACCGTCGTGCTCTGTTTTTCGGGATCCACGATCCAGTATTCCCGCACACCGGAATCTGCGTAAAGACTGTTCTTTTTCCCATAATCCGTCCGGCGGCTGCCCGCTGATACGATTTCAATGATAAAATCCGGCGCACCGTTACATCCCCGCTCATCAAGTTTATCCCGGTCGCAGACAACGGAAATGTCCGGCTCCACATACGTTTTCTCATCCGCATTCAGAAAAACCGCAAACGGAGCGGCAAATACCTGACAATCACCTTTTTTGCGTCGAATATAGTCCTCTATTCTCCATTCCAGCAGATGAGAAATTCTCTGATGCAGGGTCCCTGGCGGCGCCATCAGAACCATCCGCCCGTCGATCAGCTCTGCGCGCTCTCCCTCCGGCAATGCATAAATATCGTCAATTGTATATACCTGTTTTAACGGAAATGCCATAAAGCAACGCCTCCAGTCTTAATATTCCAAATCGATTTCGGCAAACAGCTTGTCAAATGTAATTTCCAGCCCCGGAAAATGAACGATTTATCTGAAAATCCATTCTGCCATCTTTTCCTGCTGTATCTCTCTTCGATCAGCTCTCCCGGTTTCCGGGCACTATAAGCGTCTTCTGCACGTCAGCGATGCCGCAGCAGGGTATCCACTGTCAGAAGCAGATGCCGGGGGCTGCCGGGATAAATGAATCCAAGACTGGCTCCAGCCTGTTTTGCCTTCTCCCAGACATCCGAAGCATCAGCAGTTTCTTCTTTATCAATGCAGATCAGCGTAAGAGGAGACGGTGCCAGCTGTCGTATTTCCCGGATCAGCGCGATGCCGTCCGGTTCGCCCGCAGGCGTTTCATACCGTACAATTGCCAGATCGGGCTTTTTCTCCTGACATAGCAGAAGTCCCTGCCGGCCGTCGGAAGCCCTGCCGACGATTTCATATCCGTATCCCTCCAGCGCCTTTGCGACACTCTCCTGCATGATCCGGCTGCTTTCAATGATGACAATCTTCCGGTCCGGGATTTTCTGTGAACGGTTCACGGGTGGTTCGTTTCCATCCTGATAACGAATCTGCATATCTACCGCACAAACCAGTTCCGGAACCGTAAACGGGGTAAGAAGGATTCCGTTTGCGCCAAGGTCCGTCGCTTTTTCTCTGAACGCCTCCGGATCCGGAACATTTTCTTTTTTGGCCTTCAGCAGCATGCGCACAGAAGGGTCGATCTGCCTGATCTGCGTGATAAGCCCGGTACCCCCGGGGCCTTTTTCCGAAGCATCCTGAGTCACAATCACAAGATCCGGCTTTTGTTCCCGCAGGATCCGAAGGCATTCCTCATTGGTTTCCGGGACTGCTATAATCTCATAGCCATAATCCGTCAGACTTTTCTCCAGCATCATCCGCATAAATGGAGCGGACTCCGCGATGAGAATGCGGTTTCCGGAACCGCTGTGCGAGGTCTCTGCAGCCGGACGGGGTATTGTGGGAGCGTTTTCCTGCTTTACCGGACGTGGATTTGCCGGAATCGGTTCGCCAAAGGTATAAAACTTTGGTGCCGAAAACAGGGAACGCTTCAGCGCCGCCTCCACCGCATTCCGTAAATCTTCTGGCGTGAATCTTTTACGGAGAACACACCGGACGCCCAGTGCGCGCGCATCTTCCTGGATCCGGCGCGCATCCGGATGATCTGCGGAAACACACAGGACAATGGCAAGGGAGGGTCTGATCTGCAGCATTCTGCCCGCAACCGAAAGACCGTCCAGATCCGACATCTCATAGTTGATCACAGCGGCATCCGGCCTCACCATATCCTTGGACGACAGCAGCTCAATTCCGCTTGTTCCGCCAGCGGCATCGCCCGCAATGGTATAACCGCCCCTGCTTAGAATATCCCTGAACATTTTACGGATAAACGAATCGGCATCCGCAACAATCAAAATCTTCTTTGCCATAAAATGAATCCTCCCTGTCCCCATCTTCCCAGCCATACATCCAGCAGTAATATGAGTTTATTGTATCATAGCAGAAAGCCCGGTGCAATCGGAAATCCTGAAGTGTGTGTGTCAAGTAATCGTTGGCACTTTTTTATGTTTTCTGATGTTTGACGACT
>CANRSX010000030.1 GCA_947642555.1 uncultured Roseburia sp.
AGCCCCGGCGGCGGTTTCTCCCCGCACAGACGCGCCGACAGCCCCGGCGGCGGTTCCGTCCGTAAGGATCGGGATGCGCTCCGCGATCGGCACGCCGCTCTCCTCGATCTCCCTGACCGTCATCCCGTACGCGTCGGACAAATGCGCGCCCGTGACCGCCAGGCACAATTCCAGCTCCGGGTCTTTTCGGATTCTCTGGATCACATTTAACAGCAGCCCGAACTCCGCGCGGGTCGCCGTCACAACACAGATTTTTTTCCTCTTTTTCTCCATCGTTACACCTGTTTTCCTGTCTCATCCGCGGTAGGTGATCAGAAACGGCCGGGTCGCATCAAATGCCGGGTCCGCTTCCTCCCTTCTTTTTACCAGCTCCTCAAACGCGTCCGGATCCGCCACAAATCTTCCGATCGTAAACGGCAGCGCGCCCTTCCGGTTAAACTGCTTTTTAAACCCGTAGAGACTGTCGTCCTTTTCCATGCCGCCGCCTAAATGCAGCTTTCGGATCCCCTTTTGGCTTCCCCACAGCGCGGCCTCGTACAAAAGCAGATTGACCGACGCCAGCTTCCGGTATTCCCACAGCGTGCCCGAGAGGTGGTAGTGCATAAACCGCTCATTATAGAAAAACAGGGACGCGCTGATGATCTTCCCCTCATAAGCCGCGTAAAACCAAATCAGATGCTCCCCGCATTCCTCCCGCAGGTATGTAAAATAATCCCGCCCGAAGTAGTAATATTCCTCCGCCTGATTCCGCCGCATCGTCTCCTCGTATATGCGGATAAAATCCTCCATGCGCTCCCCGCGATCCGAAAAAATCTGCACGCCGTTTTTCTTTGCCTTGCGCACCATGTTCCGGTTTTTGGGATCCATGTTCTGAAAAATCGTCTCCTCATTTTTAAGATCCATATACACGGTAGCTTTAAAGCTTCTCGCCTCAAACCGCTCAAAAAACGCGGCCTGTCCCTCCACAAACGGGTCGAAGCGGAAAAACTGCGAGACGATATGCTTCCTGCGGTATTCCTCTGCAAGCTCCGTTAAAAACAGTTCGATTTCCTCCGCCGTCACCTCTCCGCGGGTCAGCGGCCCGCCGTAGCCGTACGGGGTGGTCAGGTCGTAAAACCTGCCGCGCTCCAGCGTTCCATGAAATCCGTCAGACGCCGCGATGTCCTGTAAGAGCGCGGCACAGCAGACCGCCATTTTCGCTCCCTCCCAGTAAATCAGCACCGGCACGCCGTCCCCGTGCAGCTCTAACGACCGGACGTATTCATATAAATAATAGACGTCCCAGCCCGGAAAGCTTTTTACCAGCCGGTTCCATTCCTCCCGCTCCCGAATGAACTTCATAACATCCCGCACTCCTTTCCACAGACGTTTAAGCATTCCAGCAGATATTCCATCTCCCGCTCCCCGTACCGCTGGTCGACGGGAAGGGATAAAATCCGCCGCCCGATCCGCTCCGTCTCTTCGTAAACCGTCGCATGTTCGATGGGCCAGTGCACGGCGCAGTAGATCCGCCGCCTGATCAGGCGCTCCCGCAGCTCGTCCCGCTTTTCCACGTAAACAGGGAACGCGAGGGGGACGTCCGCGGAGCCGAAAGCTGCCGCCGGGACTATCCCCCTGGCTGCCAGAGCCGGCTGCGGGACACCGGACAGCGCCGGTTCACACATCCCCATGCCGCGCAGTCCCTCCTCCAGCTGCACGGCGTTTTTCCGACGCCGCTCACACATCTGTTCCACAGAAAAGTGATCGAGCAGAAACCGCGCCACATCCGACATCCCGCAAACCTCCGTCTGCCGGTCGAACGCTTCCTCCTCCCGGGCAAACAGCTCCCGGTATTTTTCATTACAATCATAGTTTTCTGTCAGAAACAGATGTTTTAAGAGCATCGCCTCCACCTTCCCGGAGGCCGGCTTTTTTCTCCGCGGCTGTCCGGGCAGAAGATGCGCTTCTTTTGTATACAGCACCCCGCCGTCCGGCGCCGGAAACCATTTCCGCAGGCTGGCGATCCCGTAATCCCCCACGGTCAGCTTCGCCGTGAAAAGGGAATGCGTCGTATCCTCAATCACAATCAGCCCGTACCGTTCCTTCCACTCCGCGATCCGCATCCTGCTCTCCTCTGGCTGCAACGCGCCGAAGTAGTGCATGAGGTAGAAAAACCGGGGCTGATATTCCCGGATCATCGGCTTTAGCCGGTCCGGATCGATCCGAAGCTTATCATCCACCGGGTAAAAGAGGATCCGGCAGTCCCCCGGCAGCGCGTCCGGAACCGACTCACAGATGTAGTCCGGCAATAAAATACGCTCCCCGGACAGGCGCTCCGCGAGAAGTCCGAGCGCGCTGCGCCCGCTGTCCGTATAGACGGTGTGAAATTCCTTCAGATATGCAAAGACCGTGTCGGAGGTATCCGCAAGACGGGATAGGTCCAGGTCGAATTCGCTTCCTAATTCCATATTTCCCTCTCATAGGCATACAGCGCGACAATCTGTCCTGTCGCCGCCACATACATATCACGTGTCTTCTCCCCGCGGCGGTATCCGCAGGACGTATACATGCGGATGGAGGCAGCGTTATCCTCCCGGATCTCCACCCGCGAGCGACGGTATCCCCGCTTTCCCGCAAGCGCAAGCCCCGCGAGAATCGCCTGTTTTGCAAGCCCCTTTCCGGTAAAACGTTCGCCGAGCGCGATCGGAAGATCCACGGTATCGCCGTCATGGTCAAAGTACAGGTAGCCCGCGATCTCACGTTCCTCCGTCTGAATCAGGTATATCTCCCGGCCCTGATTCCCCGGCAGTACGCGATCAGCTGACTGCATGCCGCCTGCGGACTGCATGCCGTCCGCGGGCGGCATGCAGTCCATGTAAAACCGGTACAGATTTTCCCGCGGCGGAATCTCCTCATCCCCGCGGCTCCAGTAATTCACAAACGGCTCGCACTTGATCCGGTAATAATCCTCAAATTCCTCCGGTTTTGCCTTTTCCAGATACAATTCTGCTTCCTCCTTCAGGTGATCGGGCAGAGTCCTGCCTTCACGCCCTGCCGTTCAAAATACGGGATCAGCTGCCGCAGCAGCGTCCGGTGCAGGCGGCCCGACTCTTCAAATGTCGTCAGTCTGCAGGTTCCGCCGGTCAGAAGCTCCGCCGCCGCCAGATGTGTCAGCTGACTCTGATACGGCATGTCAAAGCGCTCCTTTTTCCACTCCCAGCCGGTCGACGCAGCAGCGTATTCCAGTTCCTTATTTCCCTCCATGATATGGATCCGGCAGGTATCAGCCGCGATAAAGGTTGACGCCGGGACTCCTGCCGTTTCATAGGAAGAGACCGAAAACGCCCGGCAGCGCCCCATCCTGCCGCGGATTGTCCCGGTGATTTCCAGAAAGCCGTCCCGCTTACTCCGCCGGTATGCGGGATCCAGCCCCTGACAGGAAAGCTCCGGCTCTTCGGAACCGGCCAGGTATGCGATCAGATCCAGCATGTGGATTGCGTTGCTGCCAAGCCCCCAGTCCGAGCCTGAAACCGCAATCTCCATCTCCTTCGCATCGCAGAGCGTTTCTTTTAGCGACTCATAAACCGGGTACATCCGTCTCGGACAGTTGACGAATGCTTTTATACCTTTTTGCCGGAACAGCTCCTCCACCGCGTCATAATCCCCGAGCCGCTGAAACAGCACCTTTTCCAGTATGAGGTACGACACGTCCGCATGCAAAAGCAGCTCCTCCGTCACAGCCCTTCTCACATCGGAACCGGTGGCCACAATCACGACGTCCATCCGCTCCGGCATGGCGGCGATCGAAGTGACAAAACGCACCTCGTGCTTTGCGGCGCCCTCCGTCCCCGCAAAAACCGACTCCGCCTTCGCGAGAGCCTCTTTCCGCACATCCGTCACCGTGATCTGATACGCTTCCTCCGACAGGGCAAGCGCCTGTAAATGTCTCGTTCCGAGATTTCCTACGCCTATGATTCCGATCCGCCGCATTTCCATCCTTCACTTCCTCCCTCCGCAATCCGCTCATACACCGGGAAATGCTTCGCGTGCTCCTCTAACGTCAGCAGTCTTTCATCCCCCGGATTTTCTAAGAACGCCTGCACCATCTCGTACAGCCCCGGCTTGTATTCCCTGTCCAAACGATCCGAAAGCTCCACCGGCTCCGCCTTTACGGAACCGATGTCCTGCATCTGCAGGGTCTCCATGGGTTTCAGATAAAAGCGGTGCTTTGCAGTCAGCGCCTCCACCGCCCATCTCCCCGGCGCTTCCCAGTTCGCCTGATAGGTAAACAGCGCGCCCCGCTCCGAAATCCCGGCTCCGGCGTAATTGCTCCCGTCCGGATGCCAGTCGAGTTTTCCCGCTACAAACGACGTCATCTCCCGCGGCATTCCCCCCAGGAAAAAGGCCAGGTCCATGACGTGGGTGGAATTTGCAAACAGCCAGCCCTCCTTTTCCCCCTCAGGCCGCACCATGGGGCCGATGACATGCGCCCACTCGGTAAATTCAAAATGAAACGACGTCACGCCCCCGTCCGCCCTGATCAGCTCCTGCGCTTTTTTTACCGAGGCAAAAAAACGGCGGTTGTACGCGACAAACACCTCTGCGCCTGTCCGCTTCTGCTCTTCCCGTAACGCTGCAAGCGCCCCGGAACGATAAGCGACCGGCTTTTCCACGAGAATGTGGCGGACGCCAAGGCGCATCAGCTCCTCTGTCACATCGCAAAGACCGCCGACGTTCACGGCAACAATCGCATAGTCCGGCAGAACCTCCTGCTCCCGCAGCGCCGCGCGGTAGTCCCCGGTAAAAACCTGTCCGCCGGTTTCCGCTTCAAACTGCCTGGCCTTCTCCTCCCCGCGCCCAAATACAAGGGCAGGAATCCCCATGCCCCGGAGGACTTTAACATATTCCTTTGCCATATAGCCCGCGCCGATGATGGCGACTGTTTTATTCTTCACCCGTTCTGCCCGCCTTTCCTGTGATCATGCATTCCACCCGCATCCAGATACCGGTTCAGGATCTCTGTCACCTTTCCCGCTCCCGCCCCGTTCAGATGGGAGGAATTGCGAAAATAACAGTCCTCCAGCTTCAGATCCATCAGGAAGTTTACAAATGTAAAATCACATTCTGCCCGCAGCTCATCCAAAATCCGCATCGTGTCCCCGTACATCTCCCACGACATATACTGCCGGTACAGCCTTGTCATGGGCGGCATGACGAGAATTGCCTTCACCTGCCGCTCTTTTAAGTACGCCAGATACTCCCGCAGGACACGGATGTTAAACGCCACGGTCTCTGGGTAATCCTTGTGATATTCCCGCGCAATACTCTCCCGTTCCGCCGCAAGTCCTTTTTCATCCAGCGCGCTGCTGTCGTAGACCATGCTTTGAAGCTTCCTCTCATAATCCAGGAAAAACGCTTCCTGCGTCGTCGTGTAGAGATCCTCGAAATCCTCTTTCATGATCCGATCCAGCCGGTCCTTCGTGTAGTGATACGCGCCCTTGTACAGCCATGCCCCGGAAAAATGATTCATCCTCCGCACAAACGAATAGTAGCGCTCGGCCACGGACGCATTGTAGGGCGCAACCGACATGTCGTACTGGAAAATATACGGGGCCACGCCGATCACGGCATACCGGATCCGTTCAGGCTCCCTCGCGTGCTCATACGCATGGCAAAACATCTGATAGCTGTAAAAAAGATCCTGTCCGCCGATCGCAAAATTCAGGAAATGTCCGCTGATCGTATTCAGGTCGATGCACTGCCGGATATAGGACAGTCCCGTGACAATCCCGTCGTACGGCCCTCTGTCCCGGTAAAAATTCATGCGCTCATACGCCAGCTCATACCCGCCGGTGACAAAGGTCCCGAGATGCGAATGAAAATTCAGCACCTTTTCAAACGGGTACTGATCCGCCTCCTTTGGCTCCTCGGTGCAGAGCAGATAATCGTACTCCAGTCCCGGCAGCTCGCGGATATCGATCACCGGGATTCCCATATGGGAGGTCAGCTCCGCCGGTTTTTCCTTTACCGCAAACGCCATGATATATGCCTTTTTCAGATCGACGCAGTAGAGCCCGTCCTCTGTCATCGGATTGATCCCGTAAAGAATGATGAAATATTTCCGCTCCATGGACAGGAAGCGCTCTAATTCCTCCACGGTCTGACCAAATGCGTAAACCGCATCCAGAAGCCTGGAAAAAAGATCCTGCCGTTCCGCACGTTCTGCGGTCTTCTCAGGATCGGCCTGCTCCTCAATGCGATTCATAATATTCTCAAACGCCTCGCGTCCGGCCCGCAGATGTTCCGTGATCGTGCGCTGGTTCCAGGAAAGCAGAATCTCACTGATCTCTGTATAGCTGTGAAAAATATCCTGCAACAGCATCAGAAATGCGCGGTCCGCTTCCTTCCGCTGCAACAGCAGGTTCAGATCCCCGATCAGGGATGCCGCCTTTTGTGCGAGCTCCTCCCGGCCCATCATGACTCCCCTCCTGTCTGTTGCTGCCCATCTTCCTGTTTCGTCTTTGCAGGTTCCAGAATTTCTTCCCCTGGTTCCCGGTTCTCCTCCGCCCGCAGTTCTTCCAGCAGGTCATCTAAGATCGGGATCACATTGTGAAGCGAAATCTTAATGCAGGTCATCATGACGATCCCCTGGCGCGCAATCATCACGCCCTCATCGTGAAGATCCTCCTCGTAGTCGTACATCCCCCGGGAAATCGCAAAACTGATGGAGGCCATGGAGCGCATGACCACCGTCATGGTGGGATCCTGCTCGAAAAACCGGGTCAGTTTCTCCAGCTTTTTGCTGATCTTTTTTACCTTTCCCGCATCCAGCTTCTCTTTTTGAAACAGCCGCTCCAGCTGACGATACAGCCGCAGACCCTGATTCGCTTTTTTTACCGCGTCCTGCATGACCTTTTTTCTGCCGAAGAGGTATGCGCGGTTCTCTCTGTCCATCTCCTCATCAAAGACATAGGGCAGACTGTCAATAAGACTTTTGTAGTCAACATGATCTGCCGGGCATTCCTCACGGATTGCATCCCGTAGGGTCATGTTCACGGCTCCTTTTTTCTTCGCCCCGCCCTCCGTGGCGTCGATCACCTTAAGCTCGGGGTGCGCTTTCATCCGATCCTCAAACCACCGGAGAAACATCAGCATATTCGGCTGGGTCGGCACCATATTCCCGTGGATGTCCTCCACCTGTGCCGTGGCATTGACGCGCTTTCTTACAATCTCCTCCTCGGAAAAGGATCCTTCGATGTGCGAACGGTTGCCGGTGTAGGCCAGATCCTGCCCCACCAGAATGATCGTCTCAAAGCCCAGCTGCTCGGCCAGCGAAAAGGCGGAATTGGAGACAGACCCGCCGGAGGGAACCCCGCTGCAGGGAATGTTGTGATCCAGATACAGCTTCTGAATAAATTCCTCCCCGTTATAGTAGAAGATCTTCTTTCCGGTATGCCGGCGCACAACCTCGTTGTTTACGTCCGCCGAAAGCACCATCGGGATCTCCCGGATCTCCTCCCGGTCAAACAGCTCCACCGGCTTGTTCCCGTCCACGGTCATAAACATATCCGGGATAATCCCCTCCGCAAGCAGAGGCTTTAGCGCCGTATCCACCGCGATTAAAAATGCTCGCCCTTCTGCCTCCTTTAAGTCATGGATATTGTTCTTTAAAGAAGGGCCAGCTGCAATGATGATCGCGGGACGGTCATGGGGAATGAGGCCGGAAAGCTGATTAATCGTGTGGCTTTTTAAGACATATTTTGCGTTGCCGATCACATTTTTGGCGTAAAAGTTTCCGAAAAACGCGATCGTATTCTGATCCACCTTCATCCGCTGCAGCGTCCGCTTTATGATCCCTAAGAATTCTTTGATCTCCTCAAAAAACAGTTTGTCATAGCCCGGCAGGATCCGTGTCCGGAAATAGGACAGCGTCTCGTTGGTCAGCCACTTGCTCATGACCGGGATCAGCTCCTCGTCGTTGACGCTTTTTACCAGCAGCGCCACCGGACGGTTCTCAAAAACCTCCGTGATGTCGATCTCCTCGAGCACTTTTAAAAACACCTCGACGCAGGGCTCGTAGATCAGGATGTTAAGCTGCTCCGATGTGGCCCGCAGCAGCTCCTGGAGATAAAAGGCATTCCCAAGCCCCACGATCAGCACGGTCGAATAGTCCGGCAGATCTTTGATGTCCCGGATCCAGTGTTCCGCCCGCTCCGTCTCGTCATAGTGCGCGCCAAGGACAGTGCTTTCTCCATCCCGCTCCACCCGGATCAGATCTCCCTCCGCAAGCTCCGCTTTTATCCCTTCGGTCAGCTCATACTCTTTTTCCTCGATCTGGTTCGCCACGTAATCATATCGCGCGTGGAATGCCGCCATATTTTTTTCGTAGATTGTCCTGTTCATATCTGTTTCCGTGCTCCTTTTTACGGATGTCTTTTCCTGCAAATCGCTACAGAACCCCTTTACCGAAAACAGGGGGCAGATGATGCTCTCACCTGCCCCCTGCTGAATGGAATCCCACCGAATCGTTTCTGATATCCGATCCAAAGGATCAGACGGATCCGGTCAATTACTGTAAGAGAGACAATACGCCCTGTGTCGCCTGATTTGCCTGTGCAAGCATTGCCTGGCCAGCCTGAGCAAGGATGTTGTTCTTGCTGTACTCGACCATCTCAGCCGCCATATCCGTATCACGGATACGGGACTCTGCCGCCTGCGTATTCTCAGCCACGTTGTCCAGGTTTGCAATCGTGTGCTCCAATCTGTTCTGGATTGCGCCAAGCGCGGAACGCTGCTTGGAAACCTCGTTGATGGCGTTCTGGATTCTGCTGAGGGTTGCGTTTGCGATGCTGTAGGAGTCTACCTTTAAGGCGCCGCCTGCAATAGATTTATAACTATTTGTTACGCAAACCGCGCCCACTCCACTTGCAGTAAAGTCGGAATGTCTTACCGGTTTAACCGTGGAATTAATCTGCGCATTATTTAAATAACCTGTTGCACCCGGATAGAACAATGATGCTGCGGTATTATTTGCATCACCAGCAGACGCTACAATACTTGCTGTCGTAACGCTATCTCTGCCTGCCGTTTTCGACACTTTTGTTGCATGACTTGCAACCACCTCAGAATCTTTTACACCAATTGCCGTAGCATTCATGGAAGCAATCGTGATCGCGATATACTGATTCGTGTTCGCTCCCACATGCAGCTTCTGATCCGTAAACGTACCGTCTAACAGCTCTTTCTTGTTAAACTGTGTTGTATCGGAAATACGATCCAGCTCCTCGGTCAGCGCTGCAAGCTCCTGGTTGATGGCGTCGCGGTCGATCTCCTGGTTCGTATCATTCGCGCCCTGTACGGCCAGCTCGTTCATTCTCTGTAAGATCGAGTGAGCCTCATTTAATGCACCTTCAGCTGTCTGAATCAGGGAAACGCCGTCCTGTGCGTTGGTGGATGCACGATTTAAGCCGCGCACCTGGCTTCTCATCTTCTCGGAGATGGTCAGACCTGCCGCATCGTCAGCCGCGCGGTTGATCTTGTAACCGGAAGATAACTTCTCCGAAGACTTTGCCTGAGAGCTCGTCGTAACGCCAAGCATTCTGTTGGAATTCATTGCTGTAAGATTGTGCTGTACTACCATGATATTACCTCCATGTGATTTAAATTTTTTCTGCCGCGGAATCCGTTCCTGCGGCTGTTGCTAAGTTTTTATAATAAGCCAGACCCCTAGGTTAGCCCGGCATTATTATCGATGCTGTCCGCCGCTTACTGCTGTGCGGATCGTACACTGGCACCCGCTGTATGGCTTCCTGCTGCGCGGCTTTCCGCGCTGCCTGCCCGGTTTTCTCTCCGCTCTCTGCGGATGATCTGTGTGATCTCACGTTTCGCCTCGTCCGAGATGCCCGTTTCCTTATAATAAGGCGTCTTCCCCCGATTGCCGCCCGCAGAGCTTCTCGCAATGTTCATCTCCCGCGGAGCATCAATGAGCAGATGAATGTTGTTGGCGGAGCCGCCGGAAAAAACAACCCGGATCTCATCTCCGATGCCGATGTACTCGCCCGGCCGCAGTGTAAGCTTTAACATACAAACCTCCCTGTTTTTGGGAGGTTTTACCTCCCCTGTTTCTGATCCCTCCAAATGCAACAGTTCATAATAAAATGTTGCATTTTAAGGGTCATGTAAGGTCGTTTTTGCATGTAATTCTTTTATATCTATTCATTTTTTGTTTGGATAATAGTCTGATTTCACATGGACAGCCACATGGCAGCAGAATTTCAGATAAAAATTTCAAAAAAGCCTCTAAAGTTTTAAATTTATCTTCCGATATATTTCATGTAACAAAGAAATGCAACATTTTATTATGAAATGTTGCATTTCGTCTTTTTTATTTTCATATTTGTAGTTTGTTTTGTGTCATTGATTTTATGATGCCAGGGCTTTGAGAAAGAGGAAAATATTCCTGTAAAAAACGCCGGACATATTGCAGAAACCAGATTCATGCAGAGGGGGACATTATGATATTATATTTTTCAGGAACCGGGAACAGCGAATATGCCGCCAAACGGATCGGAGCTGAATTAAAGGAAGAAACCTTAAATCTTTTTTATAAAATACAGGCCAGCGATTTTTCAGAGCTCCACTCTCCACGCCCCTGGGTGATCGTCGCCCCCACTTATGCCTGGAGAATCCCGCGCATTGTCCAGAAATGGCTGGAACATACCGCCCTTTCAGGCAGTAAAGATATTTATTTTGTCATGACATGCGGCGGAAGGATCGGAAACGCCGGAAAATACCTCAAAAAGCTCTGTTCTCAGAAAGGAATGAACTACCGCGGCTGTATCGGGATCACCATGCCCGAAAACTACATCGCGCTCTTTTCTACCCCTGCAAAAGAAGAAGCCCTGCAGATCATTGAACAGGCAGAGAACGTGATCGACCAGGCGGCCGCCTGCATCAAAAGCGGCGCACCGCTTCCACAGCCCGCCATTACATTCAGCGATAAACGAAACAGCGGCATCGTAAACATCCTCTTCTACCCTGTGTTCGTACACGCAAAAAAGTTTTATGCCACAGCCAGCTGTATTTCCTGCGGAACATGCGCAGCCGTCTGTCCGCTTCAGAATATCCATCTGGAAAACGGCAGGCCCGTATGGAAAAACCATTGTACCCACTGCATGGCCTGTATCTGCCGCTGCCCCAGAGAAGCGATTGAATACGGAAGGCACAGCCAGAACCTGCCCCGCTACACCTGTCCAAAAGAATGACAGCAGCCCTGTGCAGGCCGGAAATGATACTTTTTTACAAACTTCTTTCATATTACGTTCATATCATCAATCACTTTTTCAAATTTTTTCCGCTTGATCTGAATCCGATTGCCGTTCATCAGCACCCAGCCCGCCGTCGGATTCTCCTCCGCAAGCTTCCGCAGCTTGTTTTCTCCGATGCGGAAATATTTTGAGGCCTCCTCGATGGTCAGCGTGTATTTTTCCCAAATCGGCACATCCATATTATTCATCCCTCACCTCCCTGATCAGCTCCTCACTGCACTCCGCAATCGCCATAATGTCCTCATCCGACATACCTCGGCCGATCATATTTTCCACGATTCTCCTGGTCTTCATATCGATTCCCTGCTCCAGTCCCTGATTAATCCCATCCTGCACCATCTCACGGATCGCCGTACACATATCCATCTTCCCCTTTCTCCTGTAGTAGTCCTTTTTCCCGACAAGCTCCTTTGCATTCGCGTACTGTGTCACGACATCGTACGCATCCTCCTCCATCTCACGGAAATACGGATCCCCTTCCACCAGCTTCGCCAGCGCTTCCTTATCCTCCGCACAGCGGATAAAATCAAACACCTGTTTTACGTCCGTCTTAAACACTTTGGTATTCTGAAATTTCCGGATCTCGATCAGATTCACATGGTAATCCGATACCAGCTCCCTCATCTCCGGCGGGATGTCCGTAAAATCGATCATCCCGTGCAGGGATTTCGGTCCGTCCCACTCCTTTACGCCGCTGTACAGCAGAAACGTCACCACCGGATGAAGCCGGCTGTCCTTCCCAAAGTCATAGAGATACTCTCCCGGACTTAATGCCTCTGTATAATCCCTGATTTTTTTCTGATCCCGGATCTTTCTTCGGATTTCGTCTGCCTGCCTCTCATATCCGCCGGCGTCGTATACCATGCTCCGCAGCGGCATCGAATAATCGATATTTTCCTGGCTCTCGATTCCGATCACCGCAAAATTCACCCCGAACGCCGCTTTCCTGACCATATCCCGCGTCCGTATACGCCGGCCCTTCCGACGCCTCTTCCTGCCTCTGCCGCTCCTCCGCCGCACCACGATCTGCGTGTCCAGCTCCTGCAGATCGCACTCCGTCACGAAGCGTTTTCCCCCGCAGCCAAGCCCGTTTATGAGGTCGGCGTAGCGCCTGTTGTCTGAAAAATACTCCTTCCAGCATGTGTCCTTCTCCATCTTCCGTTCCTCCCGTATTCCGCAGGAGTCTGTCATGAAAACTCCTGCTTTCTTTCTGTTGGATAAAAGCATGAATTTTCTGACCGGTGACAGCCGGCAGTATCTGCGGTTCTGCGTGCCATACGTTCCGCAAACCGTATCTCCTCTGTCACATAGAATTGTATCTGGATAGGGACATCCGCCCCTGTGACGCGGAACCGCCTGACTGACGGTTCTGCGAAAAAGAAAATCTGCTTTGTAAGGATTTTACCATGAAAAGAACTGATACACAAGTGTTTTATATACTCTTTGTGCATATTGCACTATAAATGACGCTTTGATTTTAAAACTCAAACCCGTTCTCCGCAATCACCTGCCGATACCAGCCGGCCGACTTCTTCGGGATCCGTCTGAGCGTCTCATAGTCCGTGTAGTGAAGCCCGTACCGCGGCGAAAATCCGGCGGACCACTCAAAATTATCCATCAGCGACCAGATATAATAGCCGCGCACATCGACGCCTTCCTCCATCGCCTGATGCAGGGCCTTTAAGACTCCTGTCACATAGTCGATGCGCTCCTGATCGTCCAGGATCTTTTCCATCGGAACGCCGTCGCCCTCCTGCGGGATTCCGTTTTCCGTGATGTAAACCGGAATATCCACATGATACAGATCGACCAGCATGTGCAGGACGTCCACCAGCTTTTCCGTGTGGTATTCCGGCCGGTCCTGATAATTTCCACCTGCCTGGGCCGCGGCTTTCCTGGCCTTTTCCTTCTCCGCGTTATCAAAAAGGCCGTTGTAGAAATTCAGCCCGTAAAAATCCAGCTTCTGACTGATGCACTCCATATCGCCCTCCAGAATCACCGGCATCATATCATTTTCTTTCATATAATCAAGATGCACGTCCGTGTATTTCCCGAGGAAAATCGGATTTAAAAACATGCCGTAGCCGTTGATCTCATTGGCCATTACGGTCAGCGCGATATCCTCCTCATTGCCCTCCCTTTCCGGAAAATGCTTCCACACATCCACCACGATGCCGATTTTAGCATTTTTAAAATGTTTGGAGCGGAATAATTTTACCGTCTCGCCGTGGCAGACCAGCAGGTTGTGCAGGCACTGTCTCGCATATTTCCCATTGCGCAGCCCGGGTGCGAAAAATCCCGCCGCATTCCCGACAAATACCGCGATGGGCTCGTTAAAGGTCGCCCAGAGATCCACGTCGTCCCCGAAGTTGTCCAGCAGCACATTCGCGTACTCCGTAAACCATTTTACAATCTCGCGGTTGCCGAAGCCGCCCATGATCTGAAGCTTATAGGGCAGATCCCAGTGATACATCGTCGCGTTCGGAACGATCCCGTTTGCCTTTAACCCGGCGATCAGCTTCTTATAATACGCGATTCCCTCCGGGTTGACCTCCCCGGTCCCTTCCGGGATAATCCGCGGCCAGGAGAAGGAAAAGCGGTAGCTTTTTACCCCCATCTCCTTCATCAGCCGGATATCCTCCTCGTATAAATGATAGGAATCGCAGGCCACATCCGGCACGTCGCCGTTTTTGATATTGCCCGGCAGATGGGAAAACGCATCCCAGATCGACGGCCCTCTGCCGCCCTCCGCCGCGCCGCCTTCAATCTGCGCCGCCGCCGTGGCCACGCCCCATAAAAAGTTTTCCGGGAACTGATACTTCATATGTCGTAATTCCTCTCTTTCCTCAATTTTCCTCGTTCTGCACCGGCAGGCATCCCCGGCTCATCCGGCATCAGCCATTCACGGCCTTCCCGGCTCATGATTTTTACCGGCGGGATACCTCGCCCGCATTCAGGCCGTCGCAAACTCCGCCGTGCTCCATTTTCCGATCCCGGAGCGCACCCGCCAGTAATATGTCTTTCCTTCTTTTAACGGCAGACCGTCATACCGGTAAAAATGGTTTCGCGTGTCCACATACATCACCGTGCGCTTATATGCCGCGTCGCTGCACATCTCCACGGTAAACTGGCGCTCTTCCCCTGCCTCCCAGGAAAACATCACGTCCTCCGCCGGCACGCCCGCCGGGTTCGTCTCCTGATTTACCTTCAGTCCCTCTATCATCCTCTCACCTGCTTTCTCATACAAACCGGAACCGCTTCAGATCACACAGCCGGTGGCCGTCTCCGCCTTCTCTGGCCACCAGATACAGCGCATGCGCCCCATCCGCCGTATCTGACGGTGCGGCTGCCTTCGTATTCACCGGACAGCGGTATTCCTTCCAGTCCGCCCAGCCGCCGGAATGGGTGATTACGCAGGTTCCGAGCAGCGGGCCGTCCGCCGCGTCGATGCGGATCTCAAGCTCCGTGGCCGCCCGGTAGCTGGCCGCCTCGCAGACAAACTCCGTCTCCTCCCCGGTAAAATGCATGTACCGGTAAATCGCGGCATCGCCGGCCGCAAACCGCGTCAGATACTCGGAATGCTCGTCATGCTTTATCACATGGGCCGTCCTGACCCCGTCGTCCTTTGCGTTTTTCAGCCGGCACTCGCTCATGGCAAGGTTCCAGCCCCGCAGCGGGAGGTGAAGGAAGAAGGGCGTCCACTCCGCCCCGTCATCCTTCGGCGGCCACTCCTCCGCGACACCCCAGCGGAATTCACAGGCCCGGTACGCATCCGTCCATTCCGTGGCGGGAAGCGCCTCCCCGGTTCCCTGGGTCGTCATGATCACCTCCGGGATATCACCGTTTGCGTCAAATGTAATCGGTTCCAGGCACACGCGCCGTCCTCCCATCTCACGCCCTAATGTCGCGCGGTGATAGACGATATACCACCGGTCATGGAACTCTAACATCGAGCCGTGATTGTTCCAGGAGCTGATATCACACATTTCATTGTCGATGATCACGCCGCCCTTCACATAGGGCCCCAGCGGGTGCTTTGATTTCGCGTAGGACAGGCAGGTCGGTTTCCCCCGGGTGGTATCCGCGTAGAGCAGATAGTAATACTCCCCTCTTCTGCGGATGGAGGAACCCTCGTGAAACCCGTGCTGCTGCTCGGTTAAGATCATGGTGTCCACGGTTTCTGGCTCCAGCTCGTACATGTTGTCCTTTAACTTCCCGCCCCGCAGGTAAAACTGTCCCCAGAACAGATACGCGCTCCCGTCCTCGTCCACCAGCACCGACGGGTCCCCGCAGCTGGGGAATTCCGTGCCCACGATGGGCTTCGGGTCGGTAAAGGGCCCCTCGGGCCGGTCGGAGGAGGCCACGCACTGCATCATCACGCCATCCACCGGCGCGGTAAAATAGTAATAGTATCTGCCGTCCCGCTCCGCCACATCGATGGCGGGGAGATTATCCATCTTCGCCCAGGGCACCGCGGTGCGCGCGTCAAAGGCAACCCCGTGATCCTCCCAGTGCACCAGATCCTTTGAGGAAAAACAGTTCTGGTAGGGATCCATCCCGCCGCCGTCGATCCGGTCGTTCGAACAGTACAGATATACCGTATCCGGGTCGCTTTTCCACACGTGCGCCTCCACATCCGGCGCCGCATAATATAATGGTAATATGGGATTCATCGCATTCTGCTCCTTTCTGCAATCTCAATCTCCGCGCTGCCCGACGCGAGCCCGACGCTCTCCACCCTCACATTCACGGTTCCCGCCGCAAGAAGTTTGATCACCGCAAAGGCTTTGCCCGCAAAGGTCTCATACTCCGGGCTCCCAAAGGGCAGATGGCAGTCCGCGCGGCCATTATCCATTCCCAGCAGCTTCGCCGGGCCTGTGACGGAAAGATGCACCGGCACAGCTGCATCCGGCACCTCCGTCCCGTCCTCGTCCACGACGGAAATCTCCAGCTGGATCACATCCTCCGGCCCGGTTCCCACAGAGGACTCCCACGCCTTTACCAGCAGGCGGGCCGGCGTCTTCGCCGTCCTGCGCTCCATCCGGGCGGTCTCGTTTCCCTCCGCATCATATCCGACAATCGTAATCGTTCCCGGAAGATAGGGCACATCCCAGCTTAAAAACAGGTCGTCGGTGGTGACATGTTCCTTCCGGTCCTCCCAGTGGGCGAAATGCTCTGTCATCCCGTAAGCCGGGTACAGATACGACTTTCTCCCGTAGGATTTCCCGTTTAAAAACAGCTCCGCGCTGTGGCAGTTCGTATAGCCGATGACCGGCACGATTTTTTCCGGCTCACAGGTGAGGTTCCAGTGGGGGCAGAGATATACCATGGGCTCCTTCCGGTTCCAGATGCTCTTATAAAAATAATACCCGTCCTTCTCATAGCCGCAGGTATCCAGCACCCCGCAGGACTGGGAACGCCCCGGCCAGGCCGCCTCCCCGAGATAATCGACCCCCGTCCACATATAATCCCCGGCGACGAAGTCATGGTTCATGGTGTAGCGCAGCACATGGCCGATGCGCACAGGGGTGACGTAGTAGGGGGAGGACCATATGCTCCCGCCGGATCCCGCGTCATTCCTGACATAGCCCGCGGAGGAATTCTCCGTGCCGATCACGCACCGGTCCGGGTATTTCACGCGGTCCGCATCGTAGAGGATCTCCGCCCGCTCCCGCCAGCGGTCCACATAATTATATCCAACTACATCCAGCGTATTTAAAAATTCCTCCCTGGCCGCCTCCGGCTCCGCGCTGATCTGATCGTTTGCCTGGGTGATCTTTCTCGTGGGATCCAGCTCCCGCACGATCTCCTTTAGCCGGGCCGCCAGCTGATATCCGTCCTCCGTCAGCTGCTCCGGCACCTCGTTTCCGATGCTCCAGAGCACGATGCAGGGGTGATTCCGGTCCCGCAGCAGCATCCCGCGCAGATCCGCCTCGCCGCACGTATCAAACCATTTGGAATAGCCCAGGCTCTCGTTGGTATTCGAGCCCCACTCCTTGCGCTTCGTGATCTTCCACTCGTCAAATGCCTCGTCCATCACGAGAAATCCCATGGTATCGCAGAGCGTTAAAAGCCCCGGATCCGGCGGGTTGTGAGAAAACCGGATGCTGTTGCAGCCCATTTCCTTAAGCTTTATCAGGCGGCGCTCCCAGATTTTTAAGGGCACCGCGGCCCCGACGCAGCCGCCGTCATGGTGGAGGCAGACGCCGTTTAATTTTACCGGTTTCCCGTTCAGCAGAAAGCCGCTGTGCGCGTCAAATTCCGCGGTGCGGACGCCGAACCGCCAGGTCTTTTCGTCCAGAACCCCGCCGGCTGCATTCGTCCCTGCAAAGGCTGCCTCCCCTGCTCCGGCGGCCGGGCAGTCAGCGCCTGTCTTCGCAAGCACCAGCGTCAGCTCATACAGATCCGGGTGATCCGTGTCCCAGAACCTCACATCCCGCAGCGTGGCGCGGATCTGAAATCCGGCGGCACTCTCCTTTGCAGTACATTCCGGCTCCGCCGTCCCTTCCCCGCAGACCGCTCCCTTCGGGTCCGTGATCCGCCATGTGAGGGATACCATGTTCCCGAACCCCGTTTGTGCAGTCTCCGGCAGTATGACCGTGCCCGATATTTCTACTTTTGACGTTTTATTTTCAAAATCCTCATCCTCCGTGCGGATAAACACGGATTCCCTGGAGATATGCGTCCGGTTTTCCCGGTAAATCCACACCGGGCGGGTGATCCCCGAGCCGGAATACCAGCGGGAATTCGGCTGTGCGCTGTTGTCCACGAAGACGATGAGCTCATTCTCCCCCTTTAGCGCCAGCCGCTCTTTTATGGAAAAGGAAAAGGGGGTGTAGCCGTACACATGGCCCCCCAGCAGCTGTCCGTTGAGCCACACCTTCGAATTCATGTAAACTCCGTCGAACCGCAGGATCACATCCTCGTCCTCCGTCCCCGCATCCACGGAAAACCGCTTCTTATACCAACCCGTGCCGGCTTTCACATATCCGCCCGCACCCAGCGTGTCCGCGTGCTCGTCAAAGGGGAAGCCGATGCTCCAGTCGTGGGGCAGCGTCACCGCTGTCATGGAAGCCTCCGTCATGACCGAAATCTCCTCCATCGTGGATTCCCCGTGATAAAAGAGCCAGCCCTCGTCCATTCGTTCCTTTGATCCTGTTTTTCCCTGCTCCAGATATCGCTCCATTTCTGTCTTCCTTCTTTCTTTTCTGTCCGCTCCCGCCGGCGGCATTATCCCTTCACCGACCCTAAGGTCAGGCCCTTCGCCAGGTATTTCTGGAAAAACGGGAAGGCCACCAGCATCGGCGCGATGGAGATCACACAGGTCGCCATCCTCGCCCCGATGGTCGGGAAATTATTCGCCGTGTTCATATACTGGGAATTCTGCATCACATACTGGATATTGGAAATAATCTTGTACAGCAGCAGCGGCAGGGGCGTCAGCTTCATGTCGTCGATGTAGAGCATCCCCTGATACCAGTCGTTCCAGTAGCCGAACATGATCAGAAGTCCCACGGAGGCCAGGCCCGCCTTCGCCAGGGGCAGCACGATTTTAAAATAGGTCTGAAACTCCGTCGCCCCGTCGATAAACGCCGCCTCCAGAAGCTCCATCGGGATTCCCGAGATAAAGCTGCGCATCAGGAAGACATTCCACGGGGAGACTAACATCGTTAAAATCAGCACCCAGAGCGTGTTCCCCAGATGCAGCCACTGCGTCACCACGATATAGGTAGGAATCAGCCCGCCGTGAAACAGCAACGCGAAGGTCACATACCGGTTTAACGTTTTACTGGCGAGAAAATCCTTCCGCGACATCGCGTAGGCAAGCCCCGTGGTGATCATCAGACCCGCCACGGTCCCGATCAGCGTCACGATAATCGATATCTTATAGGAATCCAGAATCTGCGCCGGATTTTTGATCAGATAGGTGTAGGCTTCCAGCGTGATCTCCTTCGGAAACAGCGAATATCCCACCGACGCGATGCTGTCTGAGCTCGTCACCGACATCACAAAAATAAACAGGATCGGGATCAGCCACAGCACAGTAATGATACCGAGTATCAGATATAAGATCATTTTCCTTGTCTTTGCACTCATTTTTCTCTCCCTCCCCTCCTAGAAAATGGAACCTTCCTCATCGATTTTTCTCGAAAGCTTATTTGCCGTCATCACCAGGATAAAGCCCATCACCGACTGGAACAGACCGACCGCAGCTCCCATTCCCGGATTGTTAATCGTCTTTAAGGCGCGGAAAATATAGGTATCAATGACATCTGTCACCGGATAGAGCATTCCGTTGTCCTTTGTCAGGAAGAAATACATACCGAAATCCGAATAGAAAATATTTCCGATGGAAAGCAGCACCAGCATGACGATCATCGGCCGCAGCATGTAAAGGGTGATATAGCGGATCTTCTGCCAGGTGTTCGCCCCGTCGATCTCCGCCGCCTCGAACAGCGTGGGATCGATACTCAGAAGTCTCGTATAATAAAGGATGGAATTGTATCCCGCCACCTTCCACACGTTGCAGATCACCAGGATCACATACCAGTATTTCGGTTCGTAATAAAAATTGATGTTGCTGCCCCCGATCGACGTCAGGAAATGATTGATCACGCCGTTTCGCGGGTCAATAAACGCCTCCAACGCATAGCTTGCCACCACCCAGGAAATCAGGTAGGGAAGAAACAGCACGGTCTGCGTCAGTTTCAGCATATTTTTCCCCACATAATAGAGCATGATGGCAACCGTCACGGAGACAACCGTAGAAAACACAATGAACAGGGCGTTTAACACCAGCGTATTTTTTGTAATGCGGAACGCGTCGTTGGATTTGATAAAAAATTCAAAGTTTTTGAACCCGACCCAGTCGCTCTTAAAGATTCCCACGGAATAGTCCACATTTTTAAACGCGATCACAAGCCCCGAAAGCGGCAGATAATTAAATAAAAAGATCAGAATAATCCCCGGCAGCGCCAGAAGCAGAAGCGGATATTTTTTTCTTAAATCCTTCCATATACTGTTTTTTTTCATTCACATTCTCCTCATTCATATACAGATGCGCTGGTATTCCGCCGCATCGCCGCTCTCGGAATACCGGCGTATCAGTATAAGTGACAGATCTGGCCCGCGCCCTGCGAACGGCGCGGGCCAGACGTTTTTTTACTTCCCTAAAAATTCATCCACCTGTCTCTGCATCTCCTCAATAATTGCCGCAGAGCCGGCCTGCTCCATCCGGTTTAACATCTCAGGAATTGTCTTCTCCGGGTCAACCGCGCCGCACAGAAGCGGGAATTTGTACTCCTCGTAGATCGCGGAACAGTTCGCTACCTCGTTCTGAACTGCGCTCGAATCAAAGATGAATCCGAACAGCTCGGAGGGCGTCGCGTCCGCGCAGAACTCCTTCGCCTTCTCCCACTGATCCGCATCGGCCGTACCGTACTCCACCCAGGTGTTGAACTGGTTGGCAATCGCAAAGGAGGCTACCGGCATCACATAGTTGGACTCACGGTTGATCTCCACCTCGGTGTCGGACACCTTCGTGTAATTCTCCCCTTCGATTCCATAAATCATCGTATTGATAAACCACTCGTCAGAATACGCCAGGTTATAAAGCTGTACCGCCAGCTCCGGATAATCGGAATTAACGCCTACAGCCGTCAAAGACTGTGTCACGCCGCTGGTCACCGCATATTTATCGCTGACGATCAGGGGCACCGGCGTCTCATCCCACTCACAGGAGCTGACAGCGTTGCCTGCCACGCTGGGAGCGGTAAAGCCCGCCTGATAGGTCACATGGTTCTCCGATTTCCGGTCGAGGGTCTGCTGATCCGTCTGCGTCGCATAGGAGGCGAAATCCGGCTGATAGTAGCCCTTCTGCTGCCAGTCATACACCCGCTTGCAGCTCTCCATAAATTCCTCGGATGCAAACTGATCAAACACGGTTCCCTCATCCGAGAAACGGACCGCCCCCGGGACGTCAAATCCGCCTAACAGATTAAAGCCTACCGCCTCGTCCTGGTGCAGCCAGGGAAGATCACAGCTGTCATCCGGGATCACCTCCGGGTGCGCCTTAACGATCTGCGCGTAAATATCCCCGATCTCATCCATCGTATAGGTATCCACGCCGTTTTCATAGGAGCTGCCCTTAATCCCAAGCTCTTCCGCGATATCCGCCCGGAGGAAATATCCGTCGTTCTTCGCGTAGACCTGAAGCGCCGGCATCGCATAGATATTATCATTGATGGTCGTCGCCTTCCACATGTACTCCGGCAGATCCGCCATCGCCTCCGGCGCGTTTGCCTCCAGCAGATCATTTAACGGCAGATACGCGTTGCTCCCTGCGTTGCTCGCAAAATTATTCAGCCAGTCGCAGGTAAACATCAGGTCGTAATGCTCCCCCGCGCTGATGACCGTGGAGCACTTCTGGTTGTACTCAGAAAATGCATAGATTTTCATCTCCAGATGGCATCCTAACTTCTCCTCCAGATACTCGTTCAGCGCTGCGGATACCGCCTCATAGCCGTCGCTCGTCATCGCGGTCGGATCGCCCGGCAGATACCAGGTCAGCGTCGGGTACTCCCCGGAATCACTCTTTCCTGACGCAGCCGCGCCGCCTGCCGTCTCTGTACCGCCCGCCGCTCCGGCATTCCCGGCGTCCCCGGTGTTTCCGTCGTTCCCCGACGGCGTGCTGCCGCATCCCGCCAGCATCATGGATCCTGCCAGTGCAGCCGCGAGCGCTGCGCTTATCATACGTTTTGTCCTGTTTCTCATACTTTCCCTCCTGTATGTTCTCTTTGTGCTGTCTTCCCTTTTCTCCGGCATTTTTCGTTTCATTTCTGTCGGATTTTTACAGCTTTCCTTGAAACAAGTATATCTTACCCTGTTTTTCCGTCAGAAAATACAAAAAAAAGTGACCCGGAGTAATAAAATTGTTACCTTTATCACCCCGGGGCACTTTTGAATTGTAAGGCAAAAGAATATTGCAAACCTGTTTTGCATATGCTATAATGCTGACAGGCAAAATGATATGAGTAGTCCATAGTGACAACAAACGAAAAACCCGAAGATGGCGCTTCGGGTTTTTCTATTCCCATTTTGGCACTGGCAGGGCTTAGGGCCACGGGCTGGTTACCGACTTTCATCGTCGCCGTCCAGCCACCTGATGATGTAGTGGCAGGCTACACCAGCCATAACGGCGACTAAAAATGATATGAGTACTTCCATAGCAACACCCCCCTTCCGTACCATTTTGGGGGCGGTAACGCATTTATTGTATCACATATTGCAATTTTATTCCACATTTTTATGACAAAAATAGTTTTATCCGTATCCTCACCATCGTAAACTGTCCCGTCGAATCGATCAGCATGGATGCCCGCTCCCCGTACTGCATCATCAGCCTCTGATAAATATTCTGCATCCCCACATGGTTGTCATCGCCGTCCTTCGTCTCCCGCACCGGCATGGGCGTCTTCTGGTCAAAGGCTCCGCGGTAATTCTCCGGAAATCCCCGCCCGTTGTCGCACACATCGATCACCGCCGCACCGTCCTGCTCATAGATCCGTATCCCGATCCAGAAGGCGTGACGCCGGTCCGTAAACCCGTGTCTGATGCAGTTCTCCGCCAGCGGCTGGATCAGAAGCGGCGGAATCCGCAGCTCCTTTAACGCTTCCTCCATCGTAATCTCGCAGGAGAGCTTGTTCGGAAAGCGCAGCTTCATGATCTCCAGATAGCTGCCCACAAAATCCATCTCCTGTTTTAAGGTCGTCGATTCGTCCCCGATGGTCGTCATATACCGGTAATAGGAGGACAGCAGCATCAGGCACTGCTCCGCGGTATCGATCTTTCCTATTTCTAACAAATTATAAATCAGATTCGTCGTGTTGGAGAAAAAATGCGGGTTGATCTGCGACTGCATATTCTGAATCAGAAGCTTCTGCTTTTCCAGCTTTGTCTCATAGATCAGAAATTTATTCTCCCGGATCTCATCCACCATGCGGTTAAAGGATTCCAGGGCATACGCCATCTCCGGCTCCGCCTCCGCCTCGCCGTCCAGCTTCACCTGGTCGTCGCCGCCGGCAAAACGCTCCATCCCCTCCAGCAGAAGCTGCAGGGGCTTTAGCATCCCGCGCCGCATATAAAAGACAGCCCCGATGACAAAGGCGGAGAAAACGATCAGGCTTAAGACAAAATAACCGATGTAAGCCTTATTCTGCTCCCAGATCACATCCGAGCCCACAAACAGCTGAAAGTTCAGATTGATCGTGCTGTACTCAAGCGCCTCCGTGATCACATCATAATCCTCTCTTTTCACGGAATGATCCACGATCTCACCGGTGCCGTAAAATGCCCGCCCTTTTGGATCCTCGATATCCCAGGAAAGCCCGCTCTCCTCCGCGATGATCCCGAATTCTTCCGCGATCCCGGAGAGATTCACAAAGGCGAACAGCCACTGGGATTCACTGACCCGATAGGTTCGCGCGAGCGTAATCCCCGTTTCCCCTCTGGGCGAAAACTGATACCAGCCGTTGGACAGATCCTCTTTCCCCACATACTCCCGCACAAAATCCGCATAGTGCCCCTTGTCGTCCGGAACATAGGTGATCAGCCCCGTCCTGGCATCGTAGAGGTAAAACCCGGTCAGAATCCGGTAATTAAAATAGTAGGAAAAAATCTTCTGCCGGATCTGATACAGCCGCAGCTGGTAGGCATCCGACGACGGGTCCTCCAGCGCCAGCATATTCAGATCAAAATCAATGGAGAGCGTGTTGACGTACTTTTCCACCTCCTCGAACTCCAGCCGCAGCTGACTGACATAGGCGTCGGTCAGGCTCTGATAGGACTCGTTCATCCGCCGCTGTACCGAACCCGTCAGACTGTAAAGCATCGTGACGACCGAGATAAAATAAATCAGCGTGACCATCCCGACGACAATTCCCAGCTTCATCTGTATCCCGGATTTTTTACTCCGCGCCTTCCTTTTCATCTGTTTTCCACTCATCTCCCCTGTTTTCCGCTCCGGCACATCTTCCGATATTCGTAGGGCGTCATCTCCGTCACGTTCCGGAATATTTTGATAAAATAAGAGTCGTTGAGGTAACCGACGGCGCTGGCGATATACGTGATCTTATCGTCCGTCTCCCGCAGCAGCTCTTTGGCGTACTCAATGCGTTTCCTTAAGATATAAGCGGACAGCTTCTCCCCGGTCGCCTTGTGAAACAGACGCGAAAGATAGGAGGCGTTGACCGCCACCGCCTCCGCGATGGACTCTCTTGTCAGATCCCCCAGGTTCTCATGGACATACTGCTTTACCGCGCCGATCAGCCCCGGCTCGTCGTCAGATATCGGTTTGTGTTCTGTCTCTTCTTCTGCCAAAGGCCGTTTGTCCCCGCCGGCAGATGACTCACCAGGCTCCCCCTCAGGGCCTGGCATGCCATGCGGCCGGTCTCCCGACAGCTCCCAGTCCTTTAAGATCGCCTCGTATTCGCTTAAGCGGTCATGCAGCGCCATCTGCCTCTCGTAATCCTCGAGGGCCCTTTTCGCACTGTCCCGAAGCACGCCGTGCTCCACCGGCTTTAAAAAATATTCAAACGCTCCCAGCCGGACGGCATCCTGCGCATACGAAAAACTCGCATGCGCCGTCAGGAAAATCAGCCGTGAGGAAAATGCCCCGTAATGAAGCCACCGGAGGAAATCAATCCCGCTCTCCTCCGCCATCTCGATATCGCAGATGATCAGCTCCGGCATATGATTTTGTACAATGGTCTTCGCATCCTCCGCGCACTCCGCCCCGTATACCCTTCCGATCCCGAGCGTCTCCCAGTCGATGGTTTTCATGATGCCTTCCCTTGCGTATTGTTCATCATCCACAACCAGTAACTGATACATGATTTCCTCCCGGTCTGTCAGCAGTACGCCAGCAGTTGTATTCTAAGAAGCGTCGGCTCCTCGTACCGCATGATTGCAGCCTCGTCCCCGTTTAACCTGCGCGAGCGCTTCCAGACGCCGTCCGCAAAGCACCCGTCCTCCAGCACAAGGATATCCAGATACGGCTTTTTCTGATCCGCCGAAAACGGGATGAGCATACACCCGTTTGCGATCACATAAAAGGTATCCTCCGACTCCTGTAGAACAAGACATACCCCGTCATTTCTCTGTATCATCGGGCTGCCCATCATCGCCTTAAATCCATACGTGCCGAACACCATCGTATCATCCTCTGGGCGCTCCGCGATCACAGCCGAAAGCCGGTCCGTCCCATAGCGCTCTGTGAGAAGCGGCATCATGGAGCGAAGCGTCTGCGTATACCAGCGGTACTCGTCCACATCCTGCAGCATGGAAAGCAGCGGGTCCGAGGTATCCATGCCAAAGAGGAATCCCATGGACGCGGTAAATTCCCCTCCCATATCCTCAAACCCGAACGGCGCGAAGCACATCACGTGATGACGGCCCACGGTATAGACCTCCCTCGGCCCGCAGTGGCCGTGCGTCGCCGTTTCCGGGATAAAAAGCGGGTTCCCGCACTTCGTGTACTCCTCGCAGATCTCCACGAAATTCTGCACATAGATATCCGGCGCAATCACGTCGATCGCCGACGCGGCATACCGCCATACCTCCATCACACGCGCCACCGGCCCGCCGGAGGGATAGGTCCCCGCTCCGCCGCCCTGATTGAGCCAGCAGTTCGCCGTCATCGGGAGCGGGTAAGCCGCTTTTCCGGCAGCCGCGACAGCTCCCACGTAACCCGCCACATGATATGCCGAGAACAGCTCCTCCGCAGCGCTGCCAAAGACCTCCTCCCAGCTTCCCTGTGCGGCTCCCGCTTTCACCGCGGCGGCGATATCCTCCGCCATGGTATCCGTGTGCGCCTTCATGTAATCCGCGAACTCCTTCGGCACCTTCCCGGCAAACAGCGCGTCCGCTTCATCCGAATGCTCCCGCGCGGCTCCCATCAGCCCGGTCTCATTCTCCACCTGTACGGCGATCACCGTGCTCTCCGCCTCATCCGCCGCGCGGATATGCCGCATCAGCTCCGCAAAGGCCCGGGCGTCCGCCTCCCTCGTCGCATCGCACAGATAGGACAGCGTGGAATAGGACATCCCGTGAAACGCCTCGATCCTGGTAAACTTCTTCCCCTTCTCCACCTCAGCGCGGCGGAAGCGCTTTGTATCCCGCTTCACCCAGGCCGGCGCATAATAGCACTGCGCGTTCTTCCATGCGCCAAACCACAGGAACACGATCTTTTTGTCCCGCGCCCGCGCCTGCGCGATCAGCCCGTCCACAAGAGAAAAATCAAACACGCCCTCCTCTGGCTCCGTCAGCTCCCAGGTCACGGGCAGCAGCAGGCAGTTCATGCCAAGCTCCTCCGCCCTGTCCCATACGCCCTCCATGTATTCTACAGATGACGAATTTGAGTTATGTACCTCCCCGGCCAGCAGGATAAAGGGCTCGTCGTTTACCATCAGTACCTTTTTCCCGTTCTGCTCCCTCAGATGTGAAATACTTCCCATAAAAAAGCCTCCTTCTGTGATATGCATCTTCCTGTATGATTACAAGTTTAGCATATCGCAGATGGAGACTCAACTCTTTTCCTGCACCCGGTATTTCCGCGGCGATACGCCGTATCTTTTTTTAAAAATCCGGTGAAAATAACTGATATTCTCATATCCCACAGAAAGCCCGATATCCATCACGGACATCGCCGTGTGGGACAACAGATATGCCGCCTGGGAGAGACGCTTTGCCTGCACCAGCTCCGTGTAGGTCTTCCCGGTCTGCTTTTTGATCTCCCGCGACATCCAGCAGAGATCATAGTGAAGCTCCTCCGCCAGGTCGGACAGCTCGCCGTCCCGGTAATGCTCCTCGATATAGTTTAACACTGTCATCAGAAGCTGCTGCGCCCCGCCGCTCTCATCCGTCCGGGCGCGGTCGATCTGATTCATCAGCTGTAAAAACAAAAGACCCATCGTGATCTGATTGATGCTCCGCTTGTTGGGCAGCCGGTGTAAAATCGTCCAGATCAGATTTTCCACCAGGTTCTGCACCGGCAGCACATCCGCCACCTGAAAATGCAGGTATCCGGCTCCCTGGCTGTCGCCCCGCAGACAGTCGATCACAAACTGCCGCAGCATATTCTCCTCTTTTTCCATCATCCGCAGCGCATCGTCAAAAAATTCCGGCAGGATGATAAAATTGACCGCAATGTCCTCTTCCCTCGCCGGATAAATTTCCTGCACCGCGTTCTGATTGAGCAGCAGAAGCTCCCCCTGCTCTAAGCGCACCTCATTTCCGTTGATGATGTGCCTCGTCTGCCCGGAGCACATATAGATAACCTCGACATAATTGTGCGTGTGCGCCGGGAAATGGACAAACCGCGTGTGCGGCCGGACCGCGATCAGCTTTCCGCTCTCTAAGAGCCTGCCCGCGTCAAATTTATTCTCCCCGCTGCCCGCGTAGATCTCTCTCTCTATCTCGTTTTTTCCGTCCAGGATGCGCTGCTCCTCGGGGGTAATCTTGCGGAGCTCGCGCAGTAATTCTTCTGTCATATTCATCCGTTCTCTTTGCTTATACTCTGTAGCAGAAGTATACCATATCCTGCCCGCAAAGTCTATGCCAACCTTCTTTGGGGAACCGCGCCATTCAAAAACAGCGCCGCCCCGGTTTCCCGGCTCTGCGGCGCTGTCCTTTTGCCGGAGCACATCTTTCATCCTGTCTAATAACAGAAGCTGTGTGCCCCGATCCGGGCGTCCACCCTGGATGTGAGCGGACTCCTGGAAAAATATAGTGTATCATTTCTCAATATCGCTGTATTTCCATTTAATACGTTTTCAATGGTCTGATATTCCGCCGCTCCCGGCGCTGCCTTCTCCCTGTCCTTCCAGGAAGAAAACTGCACGGGGTTTCTCTGGCTTAACACCTCATAGACGGTTCCCGGAAAGCTTGCAGAGGCCATGCGGTTAAAAATAACCTCCACGACGGCCTCGCGGCCGGTTTCCGGCTCTCCTCTTGCCTCTAACCATAAGATTCTGGCGAGAAGCTCTTTCTCATCCGCCGATAATGCGGTGATCCCCCAGCGGTTCTGATAAAACTGCTGCGGCGCTCCCTCCAGCAGCTCGGGCCCGCCTGCCATCTGGGGCGCAGCGGACGCTTCCGCCGGCAGCTCCGCCGAAGCCTCCAGACCCAGCGCCTCCGCCGGGGTCTCCACCGTCGGCATTTCCACGGCAGCCGTCTCATATGTCTCCGCCGGTACCTCGGGCATGGCAATCGCAGCCGTCACCCTCGTCACATCATTTCTGGTGATACCTGTTTCTTCCTCCGATTCTGTCGTAAATGAATAATCGGAAAACACGCGGCTCGCTCCTGCAAGTAAAGTGTCCCCGGCAGGGCCGTCAGTCTGAATCGAAAGACTTCCGTCCTCCACACCGCTTCCGCCCGTGCAGATGTTTCCAAATGCACCGGCCTCCCTCACGCGCTTCTCCTGAATGTTGGGCGCCACTGCCAGACAGATGCAAAACGCACACGTGGCTGTCGCGTCCAATATTTTTTTGTTCATTTTGCTCCTTTCCTCAAGAATGATACATCATCACATGATCTGTGGTACTATATTACTTCATTATGTCCAAAAGTCAAATTTGCTATTCCGAAATCAGCGAAGAAATTTTCTTAAGAATTGTCCATAAATATTGCAAAAACAGTTCGTTTCGTGTCTGTTCATCCACAATGCCGCTTTATCCCGCTAAAATAGAACTGTGAACTTTCACGAAATTTGCCCTGGAAAACCGCATTTTCGGGCAAAAATAGTTGATGTTTTCCTGTTTTGCGCGTAATATATTAGGAAAGAACAACAGAAAGGACATGTGCCATGAATCACTCCATACCCGAACAGTTAAAGGAAAACATCTCAAAAGTCATGATCGGAAATGAAATCACGATTGAACTTATTATCACCGCCCTGATTGCAGGCGGCCATGTACTGCTCGAAGATATGCCCGGCACCGGGAAAACCGTGCTGGCCAAATCCCTCGCCAGATCCGTCTCCGGCGAATTCGGACGGATCCAGTTCACCCCGGACCTGCTTCCCTCGGATGTGACGGGGCTTAATTATTTTGACAATCCAAGCTCCTCCTTCGTCTTCCAGGAAGGCCCGGCATTCTGCCATATCCTGCTGGCGGACGAGATCAACCGCGCCACGCCGAAGACGCAGAGCAGCCTGTTAGAGTGTATGGCAGAGCGCCAGATCACCGTGGACGGCGTCACACA
Source organism: uncultured Roseburia sp. (assembly GCA_947642555.1). Taxonomy (GTDB): domain Bacteria; phylum Bacillota; class Clostridia; order Lachnospirales; family Lachnospiraceae; genus Roseburia. The sequence goes on from CANRSX010000030.1 coordinate 29,568, forward strand.
CCCCCTGGAAGATCCGTTTTTTGTCATCGCAACCCAGAATCCGTTAGAGACGCTCGGCACCTTCCCGCTGCCGGAAGCGCAGCTGGACCGTTTTCTGATGCGCGTCTCCATGCAGTCTTTATCCGCTGAGGAAGAGTTATCCCTCATGCAGCGCTTTGTCACGGACGAACCTTTAGACGAGCTTTCCCCTGTCTGCGATACGGCGGCGATCGTCTCGCTCCGACGGGAATGCCGCCAGATTTATCTGCACCCTGATCTTAATGCCTACCTGGTAAGCATTGTTCACGCCACGAGAAATCATCCCAGGACCGCCTGCGGCGTCAGCCCGCGCGGCACGCTCGCATTCTTACGCGCCGTTCAGGCCAGCGCCATGCTGTCCGGGCGCACCTACGCGACGCCTGAGGATATCAAAAAGGTGGCCCCGTCCGTGCTCTCCCACCGGCTGGTGCTGCTCACCGGCACGGAGAACGCCGAAGCTGCGTCCGCGCTGATTGAGGAGATCCTTTCCTCCGTCACGGTTCCCACCGAAAACTGGGCAGAGAGGTAAACCGCCATGCTTCTATTATTACTTTGCGGCGTATGGCTTGCCTGGTTTCTGGCCGGTAAGCTGTACCGGAATTACTGGAACCGGAATCTGTCGCTTCTGCTTTCGTTCCACGACGCGGTCCTCTATGAGGGTGATACCTCCGCGATCCGTGAAACCGTGATCAATGACAAGCTTCTGCCCCTGCCCGCTGTCGAGGTTCGTTTTGCGGCGGACAGAAGCCTCGAATTTTTAAATGACGCCCTCGCAAACAGCGGCGCGTCGGATCAGCGGTATAAACGCGACGTATTTTCTTTCCTGTTTCATCAGAAAATCGAGCGGACGCTGCCCTTCATCCCACGCCGCCGCGGCGTTTATCCGATTACCTCCGCGAGCGTGACTGGATATGATTTCTTTTTCCGCTCCGGCTACTACATGGACGTCCCGCAGCAGACGACGCTTTCCGTATGGCCGCGCCAGCTGGACACACGTCGGATTACGCTTGTCTTTCAGGCGATTTCCGGCATCCTTCTCTCAAAGAGCCGCCTGTATCCGGATCCCTTCGAATTTTCCGGCATCCGGGAGTATCAGCGGAGTGATCCGAGAAATCACATTAACTGGAAAGCGACCGCCAGAATGGGTTCACTGATGACCAATCAGTTTGATTCCACGACCGACCTGGCCTTAACCGTGCTGCTGGACCTGGAGGATGAACTGATCTTAAAATACGGGGAGTTAAACGAAGAGAGCATCCGCATCGCCTCCTCGCTCTCCGCCCGCTTTGTGAAAAACCGGATGGCCTTCACGGTCAGAAGCAACGTCACGGATCCTGCTGCCGGCGGACCGTTTTTTATGGATCTCGCGGCGGACGCGGGCAGCGCGGCCGGATTAAATCAGAAGCTTGCCTGCATCGACACCACACAGACTTCCCTTGCCACCGCAGAGCTGATCGCCGCGGAGGCAGCGGCCGGGCGCACGGATCACACCTATGTGCTGATCTCCAAAAATAAAGAGGGCGGCCTTGCCGACGCCGTCCGCTCCTTAACCGGAACCGGAAACCACGTGCTGTGGGTACTGCCGCTGCTGTCGTCGGATCTGTCGTCGGTTCCGCAGACAGCCCCTGGCGTCACGGTTCTCCCGTGGGAGGTCTCGTAGGTGTTTTCCGCCGGAGTATGTGCGGATTTCGACATCATTATATATAGAAAGGATCTGTCATACCATGAAACAGACTACACCTGTTTTTCTCACGATCACCGGCTGGCTGCACGCCCTGTTTCTTTTTTCCTGCCTTTTTCCGCTTGTCACGGTTCCGATCGGGCTGTCCGATAAGGATGCGGCCGGATTTACCGCATCCTGCGTACTGCTGCTTCTCCCGGTTATCGTAAGCTGGTATACTGCGCTTAAGCTTTCCAGCCTGGCTCTCTATCTGCTCTGTTCCGTCGTCGCCACACTGCTCTTTGGCGCGGCGGGACGCATCGTCGGAAACGTCTCTGGCGCCGGCATATGGGGCGGCATTTTTTATCTCGCGCTCTCCCTGATCATTTTTCTGATCCGGGCCGGCACAAGGATCCAGAAGGGCCGGCTGAAAAAGGAGTTCCAGGAAATGCCGCTCTCCGCCATCGCGCAGATGAGCGAGGACGACCTCGTCGTGACCTGTCCGCTCGATGTGCCGCATCCCACGCACTGGCTCTTTTTTGCGGCCTGCTATCTGGCGGGCGCCCTGTTAAAAATAAGCCTGTGCTGGCACATGGCCTTTTATCTGTGCCTTGGCGATATCTTTTTATACGTTTTATACCATTTTTCGGACAGCTTTTACCGGTTTTTACAGGAGCACAGCCGCTCGGCGAATCTGCCGGTCCGTACGATGACGCGTATCGTGCGCATCATCTTTTCCATCGCCGTCGTCGTATTATTCCTGTTTGCCCTGCCCTCCATTTTTTATGGAAAAGAGCCCTTAAGCACCTGGACCCCGAAGGAGCATACCCCTGCGCCCGTCGCCATAGAACCGCCCGCGCCCGTGGCGGAGACGACCGTCACGGAAGAATCCATGCTTGCGGCGTTTGACACCGGCGAGCCCTGGACGCCCCCGCGCTGGCTGACGTTTCTCGCCAATGCGTTTCTCTATCTCATCTGCATCGGGATCGGCCTTGGCATCCTCTGGTACATTTACAGCGCCTGCCGAAGGGCCGGGGATTTTTTTGCTTCCGGCACGGAGGATGAAATCGCGTTTATCGAAAAGGGATTCTCCGACGAGAGCATGTCGCTCCGCAAAAAGAGAGGACAGACGGCGGGGGAGGGTTCCGAAAATGTGAAGATCCGAAGGCTTTATAAAAAGACGATCCGGCGCGTGAGTGCAAAACGCCCGCGAACCGTCACGGCAGATGGCCGCACAGCCCCGCAGCCTGTCTCCGCCGCCCGCAGAATGCAGCCGGACCGCACCCACACCCCCGCGGAGCTGGAGGAATCCGCCGGCCTTATGCCGGGAGAGGCGAGGGAGCTGCTGCACCGGTATTATGAAAAGGCCCGTTACGGTGAAGAAGAGTGTACGGCACAGGAGGCGGCGGAGGTGAAAAAAGCGGCGGCAGTGTTAGAAAAAACTTGAAAAAAAAATACGGATATGGTATGGTGTATGCAGAAAGGGAAGCCAAAGAAGCGGCTACCCCTCAGGTTAATAGCTGTTATTGCAAACAGCCGTCACTATTGGTAGTAGTGGCGGCTATCTTTTTCCCCGAAAGATTGTGTAACACAACCCCACAAGGGCAATCATCATGATACAGAATTGGAACAAATCCGCATATGTAACCACTGACATCCCTCCTTCCTCTCGTCTGGAGGGCTTTTCCCCTCCGAGATAGCAGAAGGGGCAGCCGCCGGGCTCTTTGGTTTCCCATTTTGTCAGATTAACACACTTTTCTTCATTTGTAAATATTTTTATTAAAAAGTTCAGCCATGCTTCGCAAAATGGGCGAATCGTGCTCGCACGAATGAGCACATTCTGTGAAGCATGAGCGGAGCGCCCGTATATGAGCAAAAATGAGCTGCGTTAGCAGCGGAAAGCGCTGAAAGCGCGATTTTGCGAATGGCGCGGGCTGAACTTTTCGTAACTTTTTGGATAAATCTTTTACATCCTCCCCCGCAGAAACTCCTCAATCGCTCCGTAATACGCCTCCGGATTCTTATCCTGCGCCTGCCCGTGCCCGGCGCCCTCCACGATCAGAAGCTCCTTCTCACAGGACGCCGTCTCATACAGATCCACCGACATCTGATACGAAATCATCGCGTCCTGATCCCCGTGGATAAACAGGGTCGGTGTGCGGCTTTGGGAGACAGCCTGCAATGCGGAGGCATCATACAGGTCGTAGCCGCCGCGCGCCAGAAGCGCCAGGCGGGCGCTGTCCACAAGCGGGAATGCGGGCAGGTAAAACCATTCGGTGATCTTCTCGCCGAACATCGAGTAGGCGTCCGTGTAGGCACAGTCGGAGATCACGGCCGTCACATTTTCCGGCAGCGTCTCTTCTCCGGACATCATCAGCGCCGTAGCCGCCCCCATGGACTGCCCATGAAGGACAATCTTCGCCTCCGGATCCACGGAGAGAATATAATCGATCCACAGCATACAGTCAAAGTGATCCGTCCAGCCCATGCCGATAAAATCGCCCTCGCTCTCCCCCTGACACCGCAGGTCCGGCACAAGCACGTGATACCCGTTGGTGTGATACCAGTAAGCGAAGGGATACATCTCCTCCTTCCAGCCCGTGTAGCCGTGAAGCAGGAGCACCCAGGATCCGCTCTCCTCCTGTAAAAATTCCTCCGCAATCAGCGTATAGCCGTCTTCTGTCTCCACCGACAGCTTCTGACGTTCCACATTCTGAAACCACTCCGAAGCGGCGTCCAGGGATTCCCGGCGGGTCGTTTTGATATCCTCGCTCTGCACCTGCGCCGCATAGCTGTCCTCCGTGATCCGCTCAAAGGCTTCGAGCTTTCGCATAAAGGATGGCACCAGCGCTGCGCTGACCAGGACATTGACAAGAATGATATATAAAACGATAAGCATAGTTATAATGCCTATGATAATGACTGCCCGTTTTTTCTTTCGTCCCATGGCACTTTTCTCCCGTTTCCCCTTTGCCGGCATCAGGCCGGATATGTTACTTCCAGTGTAACACATCCGACCATATTTTTCCGCAGGAAAATTCCGCCAGTGGACGACGCTTTCCCCCTGCAGGCTGTCCCGTCCTCCGAATTCCTGTCGTCCGTTTATACAAACCTCTCCCAGTCCCCAAAGGCCTTTGGCTTCTCACAGGAGGATTCCACCTTCACAAACGCCCCGGATTTACTGCTCTCCTCCATCCGGCAGATCACATCCAGCACATGGCGGGCCATCCGTTTATCCGTCCGGTGCCGATGCCCCTCCCGGATCGCCGCTGCCATCTCCGCCGGGCCGATGCCCCGGCTGTTCTCCGAGAGGGCGCTGACCGGCTCTAATACCTCCGCCTTTTCCTCAAAGGGATTCGCCGCCTCACAGGTGATGAGCGTCACCTCACCGCCGAACTGGTTCGCGTCCCCCAGCTTTAGCACGCCTTTCGTCCCGTAAATATAAAATACCGCAAGATCTTTTAAAATACTCTCCCCATTGATGGAAAATGTGCCGGTCACGCCGCTTTCAAACTGCAGCACCGCGGAGATCTGGCTCTCATTCGGATACGTAAACTCCTTCCCGAATTCCGGGCTCTGCGGGAAAATATTGGTGCGCCGCTCCCGCGGATTCGCATAGACGGCGTTCACCCGCTCCACCGGCCCCAGCAGGCTGACGAGCGCAGTCAGATAGTACACGCCGTAATCCGCCCCGACTCCGCCGCCGGGCATCCGCAGGAAGGAAAAGATACTCGTGAGGATATCTGTATTCCGGTTCGCGCAGACGAGAAACCCCGTCACCTCCCCGATCCTTCCGTCATCAATCGCTTTTCGCGCCGTCTGTAGTCCGGATCCCAGGAAGGTATCCGGCGCAGAGCCGAGATACAGCCCCTTTTCGTCCGCCAGCGCCACGAGTTCCCCCGCTTCCTCCGTCGTGAGCGTCATTGTCTTTTCCGTATACACATGCTTTCCCGCAAGAAGCGCCTGTTTTATCAGCTCATAATGCGTCGGCGCCGGCGTCAGCACGACGACCATCTCGATGGACGCATCCCCGAGGATCTCCTCAAAAGTACATGCCTTAATCCCGTACTGCGCCGCTTTTTTCTGTGCGCTCTCCATGTGCTTCGCACAGCAGCTGACCACCTCAAGATTGTTATGCCGGTTTATCATATTGGTCAGATAAATGTCGCTGATCGACCCGCAGCCGACCACTGCCGTTTTTACTGGTTTCTGATCCATTGCTCCTCTCCTTTCTGGTATCCGCGTCATGAGGTCAGACACTTTTGACCCTGACATCATTGTATCAAAGTATCCTTTTTCCGTAAAGCCATGATGACAGCAGGCGGCAGGCCGTTTCAGCAGCGGATGGCTCCCTTGATAAACCCGTCCGCGTGCGTTTCCATGATCTCATTCGCCCGGTCAAATTCCTCCATCTCAAAGACCCGGGTAACACCGGTAAATTTCCATATTCCTTTCTCCAGAAGCTCCATGCAGCGTTTGCAGAGTCCCGCTTCATAGCGAATCCTTCTCTCATGGCAGTTGATGGAGGTAAAGGCCTTAAAATTCCACAGCATGTAGTCAATCGACCTCATCCCGTCATTGTGATACCCGCCGATCCCCAGCCGTCCGTGGGCACGCACCATCTCCCCCGCGAGGCGCAGGCCGTCCTCCGTCCCGGTAAATTCCATCACGGTCGGGACTCCCACCGAAAACAGCCCTGCATTATCACCGTCCCTGGTCAGATCCACCTGCCCCATGGTCTCCCAGTTCAGCAGATATTTTCCCGGCAGCTCCTCTGGCAGATAGGTCTCGGTTGCCCCGAAACGCTTTGCATGCTCCAGCGCTTCCGGCCGTTTATCCACCGCGATAATGGTCCCGTATCCCATCGCGCGGAATAAAGAAATCGTCCCGAGCCCCATATAGCCGCAGCCCACCACGGCGACGGTATCGCCCAGGGTCTCCACCGGCAGCTTCATCGCCGCAGAGAGCAGGCACGCCAGAGGCTCCGAGATCGCATCCTCGTCCTTTAAGCAGTCCGGCACATGCGCTGTCTTATCCGGCTCCATCACAATATACTCCTTAAAAGCGCCTCCCCCCAGTCCGGTCACCCGGTCGCCCACAGAAAAGCCTTCCACCTTCGCTCCGACCGCTTCCACCACGCCGATGGATTCATGCCCCAGGATATCGCCCTCCTTCGCCGTGCTCCAGGGGTAAAATTCCGAGTGGCACATCCCGGATAATGTCACGCGCACCAGAAGCTGATTCTCCGTGATCTGCGGCTTTGGCACCATGACGATCCGGCTTTTGCGCGGCCCTGCCATCACAATCTGTCTCATTGTCTCTCCCATGTTCTCTTCCTCTCTTTCTGTCTCCCCCGGCACCATCCTCATCATACCGCCGGATGTACCGCACAGCGAAACTTCCGCGGAAGGCTTTCGCGATATCTACTTTCATACGGATTTCATTCCCGGCCTCCCCCAGAGACAGGACAGCGATCCGTCCTGTGCCGCGCACCGGAATCCGGCAGCTGTTCCGACTCTGCTGTCCGATGACAGGGACGGCAGTCTCCGTTCCCTGCTCACGCTCATGCTCCGCCGCTATTTTCAGACCGACGGGAACGATGCGCTGATCGCTTCCCTGTATCACTCTGTCATGCTCCTGCTGGACGAATGGCTCTCTCCCGTATGGCCGGATCCTGTGACTGAGCTGCTGAAAGACCGGTTTGCCACGGAATTTACCGACCCGGAGCTCAATATTACGGCGATACTTGAAGAGAGCGGCTATACAGCAGACTACATCCGACGCCGTTTTCCCGGGCAACCGGTATGACTCCCGCTATTTTGCGAGAATCTTTCGGAAGGAGACCGGCATGACGCCCCACGACTATTATTCCGGCGCGTCACAGAGCCCCAGAAGCTTCCACATCACGCCGTGCAGCCCTCCGTTCGATTCATAAACCGCCACGTGGTCCGTATCCGTGCTCCGCTCCGAAAACATCGGAAACAAAAACCCGCACACCGGCTTCCCGGGCTCATACTCTCCCGTCAGCGGACAGACCGCGCAGATAAAGTACTCATATACCTCCTCGGATTCCCCGAGCCGTACCTTGTCCTTCGCCTTCACCGGCACGTCGTAGCGGTCATGATACAGAAGAATCGCATAATCCCCGTGCGCTCTCCTGCGGTATGCCTCCGCCACCAGCTCATAAAAGGTGTACAGCAGCGCATCGTTTTTCAGGCTGCAGTCCCGCATCGCCAGAAGAAGCTGCCGGATCCCGCCCGGCTTTTGTGCTTCCGGGAGAAACCGGTATGAAAGCAGCTTCTCGTTGGATGCGGAAAACGGTATCCCTTTCGCAACCGCAAGGTGCTTCTCTTTCTCCGCTGCGGACAGATTCAGGAAATTTACATTAAAGCTCCCGTCCATCTCTCCGTCCCGGTCCATATAGCATCCGGCCGCCCGGGTAAAGGACGTCCGCGTCACCGTCATCCGCCGGGTCAGCTCCATCATGTCTTCTCTGTCAATCATATTCCCCGCTCCGTCTTTCTTAAAATTGTAAAGCAGATCACCGTGGAGAGGATGATCGAAACATAATCCGCCACGCCCTGTGCAAAAATCACGCCGTTTAACCCAAAGACCGCGTTCAGCAGAAAGACCATCGGCACAAACACCAGCCCCTGGCGGCAGATTGTAAGGATCAGTGACGGAAGCGCTTTTCCCATCCCCTGAAGCGTATTGATATTTAAAAACAAAATCCCGATCACCGGCCCGGAAATCTGCAACGCGATCATCATGCCGATCCCGGCCTCCACCACGGCCGCATCATCGATAAAGGCCCGGATGATCCCTTCCTTTGCAACAACCATTACAATGGTAAGAATTGTTCCCATCACCACTGCGCAAAGTCCGGTAAACCGGTACACCTGCCTGAGCCGCTTTATGTTTCGCGCGCCGTAATTATAACCGATCAGCGGCTGAATCCCGGCGCACAGACCGATCTGCAGCATCACCACGAGCATATTTGCCTTCATCGCGACACCCATTGCCGCAACCGGATTGTCCCCGTAGGAAGCCAGCACATTATTTAAAACGATGTTGGCAAAGCTCATCAGAATATTATTTAACGACGCCGGAATCCCGATTGCCATCACACCGGTCGCGATCCGATCCCCTGCCTTAAAATCAGAAAGCCGGATCGAAAGTGAAGATTTCTTCCTTAAAAAATAGATCAGATAAAACACGCAGGCTGCCATGTTTCCGATCACCGTCGCGATCGCGGCGCCGGCGACGCCCCAGCCGAAGCCTAAAATCATCACGGGGTCCAGCACGATATTCGTCACGGTCCCGATCATATTTCCAATCATGGACTCCTTCGCGGCGCCCTCGCCTCTTAAGATGTTCCCGAAGGCCGTGCCGAACATGATAAACGGCCCGCCAAAGGAGACATAGGTCAGATACTGTCTCGCGTAACCGATCGTATTCTCACTCGCGCCGATCATGTTTAAAATCGGATTCATGGCGATCAGAAACACCGCCGCCATGATCACCCCGAGTCCCAGGGATCCGTAACAGCAGAACGATGAGATCTGCCTCGCGCGTTCTGTCCGCTTCTCTCCCAGCGCCCTTGAGATCGCGGAGCTCCCGCCGATGCCGAAAAGATTGCCCAGCGCCATAAGCACCAGAAAGACCGGCGTGGCCAGCGACACCGCCGCCACCTGCATCGCATCGTTCGTCTGCCCGATAAAAAAGGTGTCAGCCATATTATATATGACAACCACAAGCATCGTAATAATCGTCGGCACTGCCATCACGGAGACCGCTTTGGCCACCGGCGCGTCTTCAAATAATTCTTTATTCGTATTCATTTCCGTTTTCCTCCTGTCTTTTGAGATTGTAAGTGCGCTAACAATCTAGCAGAACTTATTATACGACAGGATTTTTGGAAATGCAAGCGTAAATTACATTCAGTCCGCAGCGTCCATCCCGCAGAGGACAGCTGAATTTGTCCCGTAAAAGATATCCTCATGCCCGCTGATCTTTTTGCAGAATTCCTCCATCCGCTCCCACATCCCCTCATAAAAATCAAATTCGTAGCTGTGTCCCCAGATATAGAACAGCTTCGGGGTTTCAGGCTGTAAACGGATAAATTCATCTGCGAGCGAAAACATGTGATCCATATCGCAGTGATACACCGTGGGCTCAAAGGCCAGCAGATCGTTTTGCAGGTCAAAATTCCCGGTGCAGCGGACCGTGCGTGCATAGCGCATCTTCGTGTGCTCCCTTAGGATCCGGACAATCCGTTCATCGCAGTCGCCGTAAGGGTACGCCATCCCCACAACCTCCTGTCCGGACAGCTCCTCCAGCCGTTTCTGATCCTCATTCACCTGCCGGATCAGTTCCGCCTCCTCCATGTCATACAGATGCGGATGCGTCAGCGTGTGCACCGCCACCTCGTGCCCCCGGTAAAGCTCCTCCACCCGCTCCGGCGCGATCCTGTGATGCGTCGTCACCGCCCCGTTGACATGGCAGGTGATATCCTTTTTGGTCCCGAGAAGCTCCGAATTGATATTAAAGGTCGCCTTCAGCCCGTACCGGTCAAACATCTCAATCAGCCGCTCGTCCTGCGTCACCCCGTCGTCGTAGCTGAAGGTAACCGCCTTTCTTTTTCCGTCAAACATCGTTTATTCCTCTCTTTCTGACATATTTTAATCTGATTATACCACATCCTGATACGGAACTCAAAAAAGCTGTTTAACCGATGCAAAAGGCGGCCGGCCATATCCCGTGAGATATGGCCGGCCGCCTTTATGATATGAGAACAAACGTGTCTGTCTACAGAAAGATCAGACTCAGCACAAACACCGTCGCCAGCGCTGCCAGAGACTGCAGCACACTGATCAGCGGTATGGTCTTATATGCAACCGAGGTATCCATCTCCGAGGTGGTCGCCGTCACCCAGAAGAAATCATCGTTGCCGTGGAACACCATCAGTCCGCCCGCGGCACAGGCCAGCATGGCGATCACGCGTCCGATCGGGGAGCCGAAGCCGAGCACATCCATTAACGGCGTGATCATCGTCGCCGCCGTCACCATTGCGATCGTAGCGGAGCCCACGCAGGTACGGAAGATAAATCCGATAATAAACGGCGCCAGGATCCCGATCGTCAGTCCGGAAAACGCGTTGGTCAGAATCCCCTGAAGCGGGGAGGCTTTGAGCACGCCCGAGAACGCGCCGCCTGCCCCTACGATCAGCACGATCTGTCCGGCGGTCTTTAACGCGTCCGCGAACACACCGTCAAATCCCCACGCCTCTTTATCCTGCGGGAAAATCTGATGATATCCCGCCAGTGCGATTAAAAGTCCCACCAGAAGGGCCACCGCCGGAGTCCCCAGCACACCGGCCACACTCATGACAATCCCGGACAATCCGCACATCTCGCCGATGGTTTTGATTAACATCAGCACGATCGGGGCCAGAATCGGGAGAAACGCCATCAGCGGGCTCGGAAGCTTCTGATTTTCCGGCGTTTCCGCCACGTTCTTCGGCAGATAATCAAATTTCTTTCCGGCCTTCACCGCGCCGAAATATCCGACCAGCATAACCGGGATGGAAACCAGCGCTCCGAAGAGAATCACATACCCGAGATCCGCGCTTAAAATACCTGCCACTGCCAGCGGTCCCGGCGTCGGCGGCACAAACATATGGGTTGCGTGAAGTCCCATACACATGGCGATCGCCATGGTTGTCATGGAAATCTTTGTATCCTTGGAAATTCTCTTGGCAATCGGGCTGAGCAGCACGAAGGCCGAGTCACAGAACACAGGGATCGAGACAAAATATCCGGTGATCGCGAGGCCCAGCGCCGCGTGCTTCTCCCCCGTAATTTTTAAAATCGTCTTCGCCATGGTCTCCGCCGCGCCGGATTTTTCCAGCAGCGCGCCCGTGACCGTTCCCAGCGCAATCACAAGACCGATATCCGCCATGGTTCCCCCCATCCCGGAGGTAAAGGCGCTCATCATATCCTGCATATTCATGCCGGAAACCGCCGCAAAGGTAACCGTCGTCGCGATCAGCGCGAAGAACGGATGTATTTTAAATTTTACCGTACACAGCACCAGGACAAGAACACCCAGCACCAGTCCTGCAATCACAAATGCATTGGTATACATTCTGATTTCCTCCTTCTCTTCTACAGATGTTTTTCAAGGTAATCGTCCCAGATCTCCTCCGGCACCAGTCTTCCTCCCGTGGCCCAGGCGATCTGTACGGACTGTCCCAGCGTCTCCTCCGTGAGGCCGTGGCTCTCACAGTATCCTAAAGAATCCTCATAGTGCAAAAGCCCGCAGGGACCTGCAAAGGCTGCGCAGCTGGACGGCTCGATCCGGATCTGCTCCGTGTCATTCAGAAGCCTTAAATAATCGTACAGCTTTGCGTCGGCAACGGTAAATTCCCCGGAGAGCTGATTCGTCATGATTCTGGTCACAAAGCCGGAGGGGCTCGCACAGGCCAGGCCGTCCGCCTCCGTCATGCCGGAAATGCCGAAATCATGCACGTTCGCCTCCTCAAACCGCTGCGTCGCCACGCCTAAGAGCACGGACGGGCACATCACAGGCTCCGTGAAGAAGCAGTGGACGTGATCTTTGAAGATCCTCTTTAAGCCGTATGCCACTCCGCCCGGCGCGCCGCCGACCCCTGCCGGGATGTAGACGATCAGCGGATGGTTTTCGTCGACTGTAATCTGCATCTCATCCAGCTGTTTTTTCAGCCGTTTCGCCGCCACCGCGTAGCCCAGGAACAGGTTGACGGATTTTTCATCATCCACAAAATAGCTCATGGGATCCAGGTCCGAGTTCTTTCTTCCCTCCGCCACCGCTTTGGAATAGTCGTCCTCATACTCGATCACCTCCACGCCCTTGCTGCGCAGCAGATCCTTCTTCCACTGCCTGGCGTCCGCAGACATATGTACCTTTACCTTAAATCCAAGCGCCGCGCTCATGATTCCGATGGAAAGCCCCAGATTTCCGGTAGATCCCACCTGCACCGTGTACTGTGCAAAAAAAGCTCTCATGTCCGGTTCCGCCAGCTTTGTATAGTCGTCTTCCACGTGAAGCTTTCCCGCAGCAAGCGCCAGATCCTCCGCGTGCTTTAACACTTCATAAATACCGCCGCGGGCCTTGATGGAACCGGCGATCGCCAGGTGACTGTCCATTTTTAAAAGCAGCCGGCCAGGGATCCTGCAGCCATATGTCTCCTCAAGCTTCTTCTGCATCGCGGGAATCTCCGCCAGCGGGGACTCGATCAGTCCGCCTGTCTCCTCCGTCTCCGGAAATGCCGTTCGGATAAAAGAAGCGAACCGCTTCAGCCGCTCCCCTGCGTCCTCGATATCGGCGTCCGATACCACCAGCTGACACATTGCGTCCGTCATGTCAGACGCGAGCAGATAAGGATTGATCCATGCGGTTTCCTCTTTGGCGGCAATTTTTTTAATCACCGGGTTTTCTTCGAGATACTTCTGCACATCCATCGTTCTGTCTCCCTTTCTCTGTTAAAATTTTGTTCTGACCAGCTCCGTTTCGTGAGTGGTCTGTGATCCTCTCTATGTATGTTAATCTATATTAAATATTGTTAAATGTCAATGGAAATGTTAAATATCTCTAAACTTTGTTAAATACTCATAATTTTCGTGTGCGGAAATTGGCAGAAATAAACAACAGAAATCCGTTACCCACGCATCAGAAAACGCCGCCCTAAAAACTGGGCGGCGTAATCGCAAAAATAACCTGTGCACTTGTCTGTTCTCTGTTTTCCCACAGATGATTCGTCCCTGCCGGGATCCTCACACTGTCTCCTTCGTCGAGCGTGAAGGTGTCCTCATTCATATGGATCAGGACGCTGCCGCTGACCACATATGCCACCTCCTCGCCGGTATGGGCCTTTTTAGCAGCTGCCGTCACCGATTCCGGCGGGATCTCCATCCGGCAGAATTCGATGCTGCCGCTCAGATCGGGCGTCAGCAGCTCGTAGATCACGCCGTCCTTTGCGCTTCCTAACTGCATGTAATTCCCCTTCCGCACAATCAGGCTCTCGCCGATCTGATCGGTCTGAAAAAACTTAAACATCGGAACCTCCAGAGCCGCTGCGAGATTCTTTAACGTGTTGATCGAAGGGTTCGTTCCATTGTTTTCAATCTGACTTAACATGGATGGCGTCATCTGTGCCCGCGCCGCTAATTCCCGCAGGCTGTACTGCCGCATCTGCCGGTATTCCTGAACCTTTGCGCCGATATTAATCTCTTCCATCTGTCTTCTCTCCCTCTCTGATCCGGCCGTGCCGTCGTCTGTCTGTCACCTGTATCCACTATCATACACAACATGCTCCGTGTTGTCCATAGCGCACTGCTTTTGTCCCTGCCCCAAAATGAGGATTTTACATAAGTTTTACACAGCGATCTTACTGATTTTACAATGCCGTGTTACGCTGTCACCATCAAAAATGAAAGTGAGGTCGTTGTATGAATATATCCCATATCCTTTCCATGGCGGGCGGACTGGCCCTCTTCCTCTACGGCATGCATGTCCTCGGCGAGGGGCTTGCAAAGCTCTCCGGCGGAAAAATGGAGACTGTTCTCTCAAAAATGACAGACAATCTCTTCAAATGCGTGCTGCTCGGTGCCGGAACCACAGCTGTCATACAGTCATCTTCCGCCACCACGGTCATGGTCGTCGGATTTGTCAATTCCGGCATCATGCAGTTAAAACAGGCCGTCGGCATCATCATGGGCGCAAATATCGGCACCACGATCACCTCATGGCTCTTAAGCCTCTCGGGGATCGAGAGCGACCATCTGCTCCTTAAAATGTTAAAGCCGGAATCCTTCTCCCCCCTTCTGGCCGTCGCGGGCGTCTTTCTGCTGATGTTCTGCAAATCGGAATCCAGAAAGACGGTGGGAAGTATCCTCTCCGGCTTCGCGATCCTTCTGATCGGTTTAAATACGATGAGCTCCGCCATGGCCCCGCTGCGGGATATCCCGGAATTCACAAACCTGCTTGTGGCCTTCTCGCATCCGCTTGCCGGGCTTCTGGCCGGGACGATTTTAACCGCCGTGATCCAGAGCTCCTCCGCGTCCGTCGGCATCCTGCAGGCGCTCTGCATGACCGGGGCGCTCCCCTATTCCGCGGTTCTCCCGATCATTATGGGCCAGAATATCGGAACCTGCGTGACGGCGCTGCTCTCCTCCGTGGGCGGCAGTACCAACGCAAAGCGCGCGGCGTGCATCCATCTGTATTTCAACCTGATCGGAACCGCAGTCTTTATGACCGGATTCTACGCCATCCATGCCGTCTGGCCGTTTGCCGCCTTTGACGAGATGGCAACCCCGGCGGGAATCGCAGCGCTGCATTCCCTCTTTAACATCACGGCAGCCGCAATCCTGCTCCCGTTCTCAAAGCAGCTCGTGAGCTTAGCCTGCCTTACGATTCCCGGGAAACGCAGTGCGAAGCTTCGCGGCAGTCGCCTTCGCGGTATGAATACTCCGTAAAGCCCACCCGGACCGTCGTCCCGACTCCCTCCTCGCTCTCGAGGGAGAGCATGGCATGATGCGCCTCCGCAATATGTTTTACAATCGCAAGACCAAGACCGGTACCCCCGGTCTTTTTTGATCGGCTCTTATCCACGCGGAAGAACCGCTCAAAGACACGCTTCTGATGCTTTTCCGGGATCCCGATCCCGTCGTCTTTTACCACCAGCTCTTTCCCGACCGTCACCCAGACATGCCCGTCCTCCTTATTATAGCGGATCGCATTGTCACAGAGATTATACAAAAGCTCCCCGATCAGCATCCGGTCCGCCCAGACGGTCACAGGATCCCCGTCCAACTCCAGCGTAACCCCGTGTTTTTTCGCGGACGGCGCAAGCATCGTCACACACTGCGCTGCGGCCTCGTACAGATCCACCGGTTCAAACGTCAGATCCTCCGCGGGCGCGTCATCGAGCTCCGACAATTGTAAAATATCGTTGATCAGCACAAGCAGTCTCTGTGCGTTTTCGTGGATCTCCCCCGCAAAATACCGCGCCTTTTTCTTTGACGCCATCCCGGTCGCGATCAGCTCCGCATAGCCGGAGATGGAGGTCAGCGGGGTTTTTAACTCATGGCTGACATTCGCGGCAAACTCCTGCCGGATCTTCGCATTCCGCATGATCTCCTCGTGCTGGGTGCGGATCAGCGCAAGCACCGGCGCAAGCTCCCGGTATGCGGTCGTCTGCCCGTCTCTGTCCAGGTGCGTCGCCAGCTCCTCAATCGGCCGCACAAAAGCCCGCGTGAGACGTCCCGCCATCCACATGCACAGAAAAAAGGACAGCACGGCCAGAAGAACGGTGATCGGCAGCGCACTCCCGAACACGGTCCAGATATTTCCCGCCTCTTTCGCGATACGGATCACCGTCCCGTCGTCCGCCCTCCTGGCATAAAAGAAAATATTCTGTCCCATGGTCTCGGAACGGCGGATACAGGATCCCTCCCCGGTTTCAAGCGCCTTCGCAACCTCCGGGCGCTCCCTGTGATTATTCAGCTGTGCATCCCCCGCATAGCTGTCATAGAGCACGGCTCCGTCCGGCCCGATCCAGGTAATCCGCAGTTCATTTCCCGGCTGGATCAGGCTCTGCTCCCGCATCCGCTGCATCAGATCCAGATGATCCACCATCTGCGCAAAGGAGGACAGCTCCGAGAATACTTCCTTTTGAAAATTCCGATAGAAGACAAAAGTAGTCAAAATTGTCGTCAGAAAAATAGACACTGCCGTGACAAGTACAAAATTCAGATTAATCTTTTTTACCATTCTAAAACCCCTCAGCTCGCAAGGTAGCCCACATTCCGCACCGTTTTAATATGGCTTCCCGCCTCTCCCAGTTTCTGCCTGAGCGTCTTGATGTGCATGTCGAGCGTCCGTGACTCCCCGATAAAATCAGTTCCCCATACCTTTTCCATCAGGATATCGCGCGTTAAAACCGTTCCGGTATTCTTAAGCAGAAGCGCGAGCAGCTCGTATTCCTTATACGTCAGCTCCACCGCTTTGCCCGCCACCTCGCAGGTGCGCCCCGACATGCGCAGCGTGATCTCTCCCAGCTCACAGGTCTCCGCCGGCTCCGTCTCCGGCGGCATCCGCCGAAGCAGCGCCTTGACGCGTGAGATCAGCTCCATCACCCCGAACGGCTTTGTGATATAATCGTCCGCGCCGGCGTCTAACCCCTTTACCTTATCGAGCTCCGTCGTCCGCGCCGTCACCAGAATAATCGGAAGCCTCGCCGTATCCGGATCCGCGCGCAGCCTGCGCAGAACCGCGATCCCGTCCTCGTCCGGCAGCATCAGGTCGAGCAGCACAAGAGCCGGCGGCTTTTTTTCCACTGCCCGGAAAAAATCCGCGGCGCACTCAAACCCTTCTGTCCGGTAACCGCTGTTTTTTAACGCAAAAAGTTCGATTTCGCGAATATTCGCGTCATCCTCCACCACATATATGGATTTCATGCCTCCGCCTCCTTCGCCTGTCCCTGTCCGCGGTTTTCATGCAGCACATAAATCAGCGTATAAAGTGCCATGATCCCGGAGACGATCGGAGCGATCATGCCAAGCTTCCCTAAGTCGTCCGCAAAGTACTTCCCAAACAGATATACCATCGGAATCCGAAGGAGCAGCGCGCCCGCACTGCAGCTTACCATCGTCCATACCGTCTTCTGCCTGCCGTTTAAATAGCCGTTTAAACAGAACACCATCGCAACCATGATATAATCATAGCTGCAGGAGCGGAAAAAGGGGACTCCGGCTGCAACTATGTTTGCCTCGTCCGCAAAGACCCGGATCATGGACTGCGGATTTAGCTGCGCCCACAGGAAAAACAGGCAGGACACAGACAGCGCAAATCCCATCCCGTACCACAGCGACTGTCTGGCGCGTTTTATCTTTCCCGCCCCCATATTCTGCGCGGTGATCGCGGCGAGCGCGCTGGCCATGGACGTGGCGGAAAGCATCGCAAACACGTCGTATTTGCTGCTGATCCCCACCACCGCGGCGGCGTACACCCCGCACCGGTTCATCACGGCTGCCAGGTACAGAAACGAGATCCGGACCATCAGCTCCTGAAACGAGATCGGGATCCCCACCTTCGCCAGCCGCACGGCCAGCTCCTTTACCGGACAAAAGCTTTTGAATTTAAAATCAAATATAAAATCCTTTTTCTTCAGATAGACAATCGCAATCACCATACTGGCCGCCTGCGAGATCACAGTGGCCAGCGCGGTTCCCGCGACCCCGAGCCCGAAGACCGCCACAAACAGAAGGTCGAGCGCGATATTGAGCACACAGGCCACGCCGACGAAGATCATCGGCCGCACCGAGTCCCCGTAACCGCGCAGCACCGCGGCAAGCGCATTGTAGCCGCAGATAAACAGATTTCCCGCCGCGCAGATCGCGACGTACTGCATCGTCAGCGCAAACGATTCCGCCGGGGTGGCAAGCAGCATAAGAAGCGGCCGCTCAAATCCAAGCATCAGCGCGGTTAAGATCAGGGCAAATCCCGCGAACACCGTGAGCATCGTCCCGATCGTCTGCTTTACGCGCAGCATATCCCGGCTGCCCGTATACTGCCCGATCAGGATCGTCCCCCCGAGCGTCAGCCCGGTGGCCAGGCTGGTCACAATCTGCGTCACCTGCGTGCCGGTCGAGATGGCCGCCACGCTCTCCGCCGTGCAGTACCGACCCACCACAAACAGATCCACCGCCCCGTAGAGGGACTGGAGAATGTTCGCGACCAGAAAGGGTACGGCAAACAGCAGCAGCGTCTTTATGATATTTCCTTCGGTCAGGTTGTGTTCCTTCATCCTTTTTCGCTCCTTTTCCTGCAAAAGTATAACAGAAGATCCGATCCGGCGCAAGGAAAACGATCCGCTGTTGCGCTTTTGGCAGAGTACAAACCGAAACCCCGGGAAGCATCCGCAGATTCATCCGAAAGCTGACTGCACAGCAAAAAACCAGGAGAGACACTTTTTTGTATCTCTCCTGGTTTTTCATTATTCAAGGGGCGGCTTCTGATAAAGCTTCCGCTCCACACATCGTTTTTCAAATGCGAGCTGCTCTTTCATCTTTTCATACCCGCCATCCCTGTCCGCCAGCTCCAGACGCTCTAACAGGTCCAGCTTGTCTAACAGATTTACATTAATCTCTTTTTCACCCGGCATATCATCACCTGCTTTCCCAAAACACCGTCGAACGCTGCCTTCTGTAATTTTATTATAGCAGAAATACGCTCCAGACGCAACACGGTGTTCCCGGCGTTTCGGGCTTACAGCTCCTTTAACACCGCCACGTCCCCGCCGGCGATCACATAGGTCCCAGAGACCTCCTTCTCCCGCAGCAGATCGAAGTAACGCTTTCCCGGGCAGGCGCCGTCCCCGTCCAAGTGCACCTTCCCGGTCTCCTTCCCGTGGCTGATCGCGAAGACAAAGCGGCCGTTCTCATTTTCCCGGCAGGTCAGCTCGATCTCACCTTCGACCGGAAACAGCGGCGTAATCCCCTTCTCCCGGCAGATCCGCGCGATAAAGCGCGCAAGAAACCGGTCGTCCGGCTCGCAGCCTATGTAGTATGCGCGCCCTTCCCCGAACGCATTCACGGAAAACGCCGGCATGCCGGTATAGAAGCAGTCCTGCTCCTTTCCGTCCGCGAAGCTTTTTCCGTAAACCGCCGCAACCTCCGCCGTGTCGGTGTGGAACAGGTCGCAGAGGAACCGGCCCTCATACCGCTTCTCCGGGAATCCGCTCTCCGTGCCCATCATCACAAGCTCCACGGACTCCTCCGGGTACAGCGCGTCCGTCTCCTCGACCCAGACGCCGAACACGTCGCGAAGCGGCCCCGGATACGCCCCGAAGATGCAGCGGTCATTTTCATCCGCGCGCCCGCTCATATAGGTCGCAGCCGCCGTTCCGCCTTTTTCTACAAACGTACGAAGTTTCTCCGCAAAGCCGGGCTTTATCATGTACAGAAGCGGCGTCAGTACCAGATCGTAACCGCTGAGGTCCGTCGACGTCTTCACGATATCCACCGGGATATTCTGCGCGTAAAACGCCCTGTAATAGCGGAATACCTGCTTTAAATAATCCATATCCTGCGTCGGGCCGCTGGTCAGCTCGAGCGCCCACCAGTTTTCCCAGTCAAAGACGATCGCCGTCCGCGCATGGATCCTGCTCCCGGTAAAGGCGTCTCCCAGCTTATGAAGCTCCTGCCCGAGCGCGCACGCCTCTCTGAAAATCCGGCTGTTCGCACCGCAGTGCGCAATAAATGCGCCGTGAAACTTCTCCTGTCCGGCCACCGACTGGCGCATCTGGAAAAAGAGGCTGCTGTCCGCCCCGTGCGCCAGCCCCTGATACGCGATCCTGCGGATCTCCCCCGGACGCTTTAATTTATTGTACGGCTGCCAGTTCTGCTGGTTCGGCGACTGCTCTGCCACCAGAAACGGCGCGCCGTCCCGCGCCGCCCGCATGATCCCGTGCTTAAAGGCCGGGAACGCCGGTTCGTCCGTGGGCGCCGGATAATTGTCCCACCCCGCGTAATCCATGTGCGGGACCATCTCAAACTGGTTCAGCTTTTTGATAAACCCGGAAATATTCGTAAAGACCGGCAGATGGGGCGTCGCCGCCTTTAACACCTCTGCCTCATTCTCATAGCACTCGATCGTCGAGTCCGTGACAAACCGCATATAGTCTAACTGCACGGCCGGCGCAAACCGGTAATCGTCGTTGCGCTCATCCGGAACCATCACCTCGTCAAAGTCATAGACCGTCCGCCCCCAGAACGACGTGTGCCAGCGGCTGTTTAACTCCTCCACCGTGCCGTAGCGCCGCCGCAGCCAGTCCCGGAACTTTCGCTGGCAGTTTTCACAGTAGCAGTATGTCCCGTACTCATTCGCGACATGCCAGCCCGCCAGTCCCGGAAAATCCCGGTAACGCTCCGCCATAGCCTCCGCCAGCGCCCGCGCCCTCTCCCTGTAATGCACGCTGTTCACGCAGAAGAACACCCGCATCCCATGGGTCCGTTTGCGCCCTGCGATATCCACCGGGAGCACGTCGTCATATTTCTTTGACAGCCAGGCCGGCTGCGCGCTGGTCGGCGTCGCCAGGAACACGTGGATCCCGTGCTCCCATATTTTATTTAAAATATGATCCAGCCAGGCGAACTCGTATCTTCCCTCCTCCGGCTCCAGCTTTGCCCAGGAAAATACCGGGAGCACCAGAAGATTCACCCCCGCCTGCTCAAACAGTCTCATATCCTCCTCTATCACCGCATCATCCCACTGATCCGGATTGTAATCGCCGCCGAATAAAATCGGCCGTTTGTCCTTCCACATTTTCACCAGACTCCTTTTCTGCTTATGTAGTGGTTCCGGCATCCGTATTTTGCCGCAGATCCCGCACGCTCCCGCGAACGACAAGCTTCGTCTCCACCTCTATTTTTACAACGCCCTCCACCGGCTCGTTCATCCTGTCAATCAGTGTGTTCGCCGCCACGATTCCCATTTTATGCTTCGGGATCTGAATGGACGTCAGCGGCGGATCGAGCACCTCAAGAAACGCGATATTATCAAAGCCGGCGATCGAGACATCCTCCGGAATCCGGTAACCGAGCTCCCGGAACACGCGCATCGCATAGATCGCAACGATATCGTTATCGGCAAAAAAGGCGGTCGGCATCTCCTCCATCGCGGAGAGCTCCTCCTTTAAGGTCTGATAGACCGCCTCCCCGCCGTCCGTGCACACATTCACGATTTTTTTTCTGGACCAGTCCGCCCCAAGGGCATCCATGGCCCGCACAAATCCGTAATAGCGCTCGGAAAAATTATTGGCGTTGTCCGCCACATGCAGATATCCGATATCCCGGTGGCCCATGGCAGCCAGGTGGCGCACCGCCTTGCCGACGCCCTGCTCGTTATTGATCGTGATGCAGTCAAAATGTTCCTGCTCGATATAGTTGTCCACGATCACCACCGGCACCTGCATCTGCGCAAACACATTCAGCTGTTCCTCGCGCATCTCCGTGGCCAGCACCAGCACGCCCTGGGCCTGCTCCTTCCCGATATTCGCGGCCGCCTCGCCGACGGTGTCTTTATCCACATAGGACACCAGCAGATGATAGCCCCTGGCTTTCACCTGGCTCTCCACGCCTTCGATGATCTCCGAAAAAATCTGTGAAAAATACGGACTGCTGCCCTGCGCGACCCCGTGCTTGCGGTACACGATAAAAATGATATTTTTCTTCTCCGTCTCCTCCGGCAGGAGTTCCTCACAGCCGAGCTCCCGCACCGCGCTCCGCACCCGGTTCCGCGTCGCCTCGCTGATCCCCGGCCGGTTGTTTAACACCAGCGACACGGTAGCGGGCGACAGGTTCAGCATTGCCGCCAGATCCTTCACTTTTACAGCCATAGTTATCTCATCCCATCCGCCTGAAATTTGTTACTTTATTCTATCATCGCGTTTACACAACTGTCAATCATTCCCAGCCGCCGCGTTATTTCACGGATCCGACCATTCCTTCGACAAACGCCTTCTGGAGACAGAAGAACACAATCACCGTCGGAATCGTCGACATCACGATACCCACCATGATCATCCCGTAGTCCGGGTTAAAATCCGCGGCAAGCGTGGACACCGCAAGCGGCAGCGTAAACTTCGAATTGCTCTGCAGCGCGATTAACGGCCACATGTAATTATTCCAGCTCGCCATAAAGGCAAAGATCCCGGCCGCCGCATACGTCGACTTCATCATCGGCGCATAGATGCGCGCAAAAATCTGATACTCGCTGCACCCGTCCACACGCGCCGCCTCGATCGTCTCCTTCGGAAAGCTCTCCGTGTTCTGCCGGAAGAAAAAGATTAAAAACGGCGCCCCGATCGCCGGCAGGATGATCGCCCAGAAGGTATTTAACAGCTTCATGTTCGAAAACATCCGGAACATCGGAATCAGCTTCGTCGCAAACGGCACCATCATGGACGCCACCAGCACCATAAACAGAATTTCCTTGCCGCGGCTCGGGAATACCACAAAGGCGTAGCCGGCCACGGAACAGATCAGCAGCGAAAAAAAGGTGATCACAATCGCAAGCTGCGCCGAGTTAAAAAACGCGCGCCACAGATCCGCCTTCTCGAACGCATTCGTGACATTGGTGAGAAACGCATTCCCGAAGGTCAGCTTCCCCATCGTGATATCCTTCGACTCGTTCGTCATCCCCACGATCATCCAGTAAAACGGGAAGACGGAGATAAAAGACACCAGGATCAGAAACAGATTTTTACATACCGTACGAACTATTTTCATGACAGCTCCTCCCGTCTATTTTTCACGCATCACTTTTTTCTGCACCACCGTGATGATTACAATCAGAATCAGCACCACATAGGAAACCGCCGCCGCGTACCCGTAGCTCGGCACGTAGGTAAAGGACAGATCATAGATATACTGCGAGATCGTCCGCGTCGCGTTTCCCGGGCCTCCGTTTGTCAGGTTGACCACCTCGTCAAACAGCTGCAGCGTGTTGTTCAACGCCATGACGCTTGTAAGAAATACAATCGGCCGCAGCATCGGCATCGTGATCCGGAAAAATGTCTGGAAGAAATTGCTCCCGTCGAGCTTTGCCGCCTCAAACACCGACTGGTCGATGTTCTGAAGCGCCGAGAGGAAGAAGATCATAAAATATCCGGTATGCCTCCAGAGCAGCGCGATCACGACGACCGCCTTCGCCCATCCGTCCGTCAGCACAAAGGGGATGGCGGTATCGATGAGCCCGAGCTTTAACAGCAGCTGATTGACCAGGCCGTCCACCGCAAACAGGTTTTTAAACAGAATCGAATACGAGACCAGCGACGTCACGCACGGGAGGAAAATACAGGTCCGGTAAATCCCCCGCAGTCTCAGCTTCGGATCATTCAGCAGCACCGCGATCAGCAGCGCCAAAAATATCATCACCGGGATCTGGATTAACGCGTACAGAAGCGTGTTTCCCAGCGTCGTCCAGAATACCTTGTCCTGAAACATCCTGACATAATTCGCAAGGCCGGAAAATTCCAGGTTTGCTCCCTTGCCTGTCTTAAGCGACAGGAAAAATGCCTGTATCATCGGCACATAACTGAAAAATAATACAAACGCAGAAGCGACGATGACCATGGACCATCCGGTCAGACGCAGCCTGCTTTTCCCTTTCTTCGACATGTGACGTTCCTTTCTCTTTTTGGCATAAGGATAGCCGCCGCACAGATTCTGACCCCTGCACGGCGGCCCCATCGTTTCCGTATTACTGAATGGACTGCTCAAACTGTGACGCAGCCGTCTCTAACGCGGCATCCAGATCGCCGCCCGAGAGGATCTCCGGCGTCACGCCAACCAGCGCTGCCTGCGCCTCTGCGGAGAATGCTCCGGTCGGCACCTCGGGGATCTTTCCGAGCCAGTCCGCCAGATCCGCATTCACGGTCTGTCCGCCGTAGAACTCAGATCCCACGGAATATGCCTCTGCGGAAGAAGCCGGGAGATAGGTCCCCATGATGTTCTTCTCGCCGAGCAGCGTGTTGTAAAGCTCCGTGCTGCTGCCGAAGGTCTTTGCCATAAAATCAGCCGCCGCGTCGGAATTTTTGCTGTTTGCAAGCACAAACCAGCTGGATCCGCCCTGGTTCGAGTAGTGCGTCGCACCCTCCACCGATAACGTCGGAACCGGAGCTACCGCCCACTTGCCGCTCTGATCCTCGCCCTGAATGATCGTCGAGGAAATCCAGGAGCCTCTTAAGACGCATGCCACATCGCCGCCGTTGATCGCGCCCGCGAACTCCGTCCAGTCGCTGACCACCTTGACATAATCGGATTCGTTTAACGTCTTAAAGATATCGTAGCACTCCTTTAACGCCGCGTTGTCCACGAAATCCGCCTTGCCGTCCGCGTCGGTAAACCATTTGCCAGCGGACTGAAGCATGATCTGGAACTCCGCAATGTCGTTCGGGTTAAAGGTCTGGAGCATATGTCCGTTCTCCTTTAACTTCTCGCCGAGCGCCAGGTACTCTTCCCAGGTCAGATCCTGCATGTCCTCCGCCGTGTAGCCGGCCTCCTCGATGTAGTCCGTGCGGTAGAACAGCCCGGCCACGCCGGTATCAAACGGAACACCATAGGACACGCCGTCATACGACACCATGGATTTCTTATAAGAAGCAAAATCGTCATAATTGATCATGTCCTCCATCGGACGGAACGCCCCCGGATAAGACATCAGATAGCCCGGTGCATTCAGGTCGGAGATCAGCACCACGTCCGGCAGATCATCCGTCACGCCGGAAGCTAATGTGGTATGTATCTTCTGCAGGCAGTCCGCCTTCGCCATCTCCACGAAATTCACCTTCACGCCGTCGCCGTAAACCTTCTGGGCTTCCTCCAGCGCGTAGCCGTTAAACGCGGCGTCCCACGCCCACACGGTGATCTCGGTCCCGTCCCCTGCGGCATCCGCCTGATCTCCCGCGTCATCCCCGGCGTCTCCGTCATCTGTCGGCGCCTCGGTCTGCTCCGGTGCCTGTGCGGTCTGATTTCCCGCATCGGTATCATTCCCCGCATCCGCATTTCCGGAATCCCCATTGCCGCATCCTGCAACGCTGCCGACTGCCAGTACGGCCATCAGAGCCAGTGCAACAAAACGTTTTTTCATTGATTTCTCCTCCTTTAGAAAAATGTGAAGTTTTAAATAGCGCTTAAATAATCTTTAAATTATTTAACGATCATTTATAAACTATTTAACTGGATTATACGTCCCGCCTCTGATTCTGTCAATGATAAATTCTGTATTTTTTGGTAAAAATATCATTTTCAGCATAATATCAAAAAACCAGGAAGAAAATTATACATAATGCACAATTTCTTTCCCGGTTTCTTTTATAAATTTAATTAAATAATTTATATTTCTTTAGAAAAATGAAATCCGCCATCTCATGCTCCTCCATATATTTCCGGTATGCCCTGCGAAACATCCCCTGCGTGTCCCCTTCATATGTAATCATATGCCCCGGCAGTATGAGATCCGCATCCAGCTGTGCCGCCTTTAAAAGGCTCTCCCCGTATTCCCGCTCCAAAAATCCCGGACGTATCATCGCGGCAAGATTCACCTCCTGCTCCGATTCGTCCGGCGCGGCCGGCCCGAATGCCACAAAGTCCCCTGTGACAAAGCAGGTGAGACCTCCGTCATGACGGTCCATGGCACGGCCTGCTGCACGGCCTGTGGACCTGCAAAAACATCCGGAAACGGATTGCGCATCCTCTCCATGTGATCTATAATAATCTTATCAGACAGAAGAACTGCAAAAAACAGCATCAGTAAGGAAGGGATCCAGATACGACGAATATGACAGAAGTTGCAAGATTATTGCTTGGCTTACGGGCAGCCGGATGGAGCGAAAAGGAAATCAATGATTTTGTGCTTTATATTGAATCCGGAGAAGAACAATACAAGCCAAAGCCGCGGGGAGAACAGGCAGAGTAAAAGAGAAGGGACAGTACGCTTTCTGGTACTGTCCCTTCTCTTTTACTCTCTTATCCCTTCATCTGCGCCGAATGGATCACAAAGTAAAGCAGATGCGCCGCGGCAGCCTCTAACTGCTCCCGGTTTACCCGGCCTTCCTCATAGCCCTTTAAAACCTGGGCGATCACGGGCGGCCCCCCGGGCATCACCACGTCATTTCCCGCCGCAACGGCATCCGCGCCGTCCACCACGATATCCATGTCGCCCCAGTCGGTAACCACCACACCGCGGAAGCCCCACTCGTCCCGCAGGATCTTCGTGCACAGATCATGGCTTCCCCCCGCAAAGGTGCCGTTGATCTTATTAAAGGAGGTCATCACGGTCCGCACCGGCGTATTGCGGATCACCATCTCAAACGGCTTTAAGTAAATCTCCCGCGCCGTCCGCTCGCTGATCACGGAATCCACCGCGTCAAAGCGGAACCGCTCGCTGCCGCGCCGGTAGGTCTCCTGCTCATTGACCGCAAAATGCTTCGGGCAGGGCGTCGCCGTCGTGGTCTCCATCGCGCCTTTACAGATGTAAATCCCGCAGATACCGGCCGCGTAGGGATCCTCGGAAAAATATTCGAAATTCCTGCCGCCGATGGGGCTGCGCATCAGGTTTAACCCCGGCGCCAGCCAGCTGTCCACATCCTGCATCTGGGCCTCATACCCGCAGGCCGAGCCGAACGCATAGAACAGATCCGTGTTAAAGCAGCAGGCCAGCGTCATCCCGGTCGGCCACGCCGTCATCCCCACGCTCGCCGGGCCGTCCTTGTAATAGGCGGACGGGATCCCGTATTTCTTTAAGGCAGGCGACACATAGCCCACATTCCCGGTGGGATGCGTGCAGCTGCCGATTTCGGTGCCGTCCTCGTACGGTATCGTCGGAGCGCCGCCTCCGGTCAGCGCCGCAAAGGGAAGTCCCGGCCCGTAGCCGTTCGCGAGCACAGCCAGCTCCTCAATGCTCATCTGCGCGACAAACTGCTCCATCGTGACGGTTCCCGCTTTTACGTCCGCAAGGATATACGCGGGCTTTTCTGCCGTCTCCGGTGTCACGGCTCCCGCCGCTTTTTCAGCCCCCGCCGAACATGCTCCAGATACCGGCGCGTCAGTTTCTGTGCCGGTATCCCTTCCGGCCGCAGCCGCACTGACACAGCTCTCCGGCTGCTTCGTCCACTTCACGACGTCCGTCTCCGATATTGTAATGCGCGCCGCAGCGTCCCGCTCCGCCGCCTCACCCTCATGGCACACCGGCTTCACACCCTTCGCGGAGAGGAAATCGATCTTTCCCTCATTCGCCGCCAAGAGACCCAGCGCATGCGTCGCCTGCTCGCAGATAATCCGCTCCTTCACTTCCAGACATGCCGCGACATGTGTCTCGCGGGAAGAGATCCCCACACGGACCACATAGTCGCCTGCCGGAAGAATCCACGCCGCAGCCGTCTCGTCATAGGAAGCCATATCCGCCACGGCAAACGAAATCGTCACCGTCTCACTCTCTCCCGGAGCCAGACACGCTGTTTTCGCACAGCCCATGTAAACCTGATACGGATTCTCCAGCTCGCCCTGCGGCTTTGACACGTAGACCTGCACCGTCTCTTTTCCCGCGTATTCCGCAGAAACATTTTTCACCGGCACAGATACCCTTACCCGGCCGTTTTCCACCGTCACCGCTGCCTTCCCGAGCTCAAACCCTGCGTAGGACAGGCCGTAGCCGAAGGGGAAGAGTACGTCCTTTCCGAAGGAATCAAAATAGCGGTAGCCCGTGTAGATCCCCTCCCGGTAAACCGTCACCGGGCTCTTCTCAAATCCCACGCTCCCGTTCGCCGCGGCGTCAAGACCGTAATCCTTATATTCCTTAATGCTGTCCGGCAGGTCCTTATTAAAGCTGAAATCCTCCGCCGTCGGATAATCCCGATAATCCTTTGCAAACGTAAACGCAAGCTTCCCGGACGGCGTCACCGCCCCGCTTAAAACGCGCGCCGCCGCGACTGTGCCCTGCTCTCCCGCCGTACCCACATAGAGCACCGCCTGAATACTCTGATAGGAATCTATCCATGAAAGATCAATGATCCCGTTGACATTCAGCACGATCACAACCTTCGGGAACGCCGCGCAGACCGCATCCAGAAGCATCCTCTCACTCTCGAGCAGCTCATAATCGTCCGCGATCCGCCGGTCGCATTCCTCCCCGCCGGTCACCCGTCCCAGCACATACACCGCCGTGTCGGTCTCTTCCGCCGCCTGTCCGATCAGCTCTGACGGGATCTCCGGCTCGCCGGTCTGCGCCTGATAACGCCCGAAAAATTCATAGATCATACCGCTTGCGACGAGATCCGGCACTTTTTTACGGAACTCCTCCAACGCGTCCGTCTTCTCAAACGTCCCGAGGAATGCCTTGTAATACGCCACAAGCTCCGCGACAGGTGTAATCCCTTCTCTTTTACAAGCCTCCGGAAATGTCAGAAGCTCCCCGCTTACGGACGACGCCCCGGATCCGGATCCTCCGATCACCGGTTCTAAGCATGTCCGGCCAAAAAAGGCCGCCGTGCCCCCCTTAAACGGCAGGCAGTGGTTCTCGTTTTTCAGCAGAACCGCCGACTCCTCCGCGATCTGCCTGGCGAGCAGCGTCCTGCTCTCCTGCGACGTATACTGATTCGTCATATCAATAGCCTCCTCCTTTTTTAAATTTACCGATCAGCCCGTCCAGCTGCTTTGCCAGTTCCTTATTCTGGCCCGACTGCTCCTGAATCAGATCGGCAATCTGTGCGGTGTTCTCATTCTTTTCCACAATCACGCCGATCGCGGTACGATTTTCGTTGGTAATGCTGTTGACCTCCCCGATATTTGCAGAAATCTGTCTCACGGAAGCCTCCAGCTGGCTGACCGCCTGGTCCACGCCGTCCAGCTGATCCCGGATGGCATTTACGGAGACGCGGTAACCGGTAGATTTCTCCGCAAAATCTTTAAACTGATCCACCACTTCCTGTTCGATAAACGCGATGATGGAACTGAAACAGTTGTTTACAACAGCAATACTCTCATTTGTCTCGTTGCAGATCGCCTGGATGCGGGTCGCCGTCTTTCTGGACGTCTCCGCCAGCGTGCAGATTTCATCGGCGACAACCGCGAATCCGCGCCCTGCGCTGCCTGCCCTCGCCGCCTCGATCGAGGCATTTAAGGACAGCAGGTTTGTCTGTCCGGCGATCTCCAGAATCTGAGACGCCATTTCGTTGACTCTCGTTAAGCTGCTTAAGCTGCCAAGCGCCTCCTCCACGGAGCTCTTCGTGTGAACCAGCGCGTCCTGACCGTTTCTATACGCGTCATCCGCTTTCATCTGCATCTCCTGAGCGCTTTTGATCACAGAGCTGCTCGTCTGAATGGAGTCGGAGATATTGTTCAGAATCGAGCCTACCACGTCGTTGATATTACGGATCTCCTCGTTCACATTGGACACCACCATATTGGTGCTCTCGAGCGTGGAAGAAAGCTCCTGCGTCGTCCTCACATTATCCGCGACGTCGTCCACCAGCTCCAGCGAGGATCTGCGCAGATGCTCCGCCTTCTCCTCAAGGGTATTGCAGCAGTCCTTTAACGTATCCGTGATCTCCTGCAGCGAGTGCGTCAGCACTTCCGTCGCGGATGCAATATTTCCCAGCTCGTCGCTTCTGCCGCAGTATCTCTGAATATTTTTATTGTCTGCAATGTCAAAATTCTGCAGGGAGACCAGCCCGCCCTCGATCGACTTCATCGGCTTTAACATCCTGCCCACGATCAGGAAGGAAACCACGATCAGCACGAGAAGCGCCGCCAGACAGAAAATGATCAGCGTAACCGTCATCTGGTCCGCAGAGGCAAACACTTCATCCTGGTTGTCCGAAACCATAAAGAGCCAGCCGTGATCCGACATATAAAACCAGGTCGAAATATAGTTCTCGCCGTTCTGTGTGTACTCGACATATCCGTCCTGATCACCCAAAGCCCCCTTCAGCTCCTCACACAGATCCGTGATATAGGTTTCCTGCGCAGGCGCGGCAACCTTTGCCCCGTCCGCATGGAATATGTACCGGCTGTCCTTTACATTTACCATACAGTATGCGGCGTTCTCCATTCCCTCCATGGTCAGCTGATCCAGAATCTGAATCAGTCCCGTGCTGAAAACGCCTCCCCCGACAAGTCCCGCCGGCTTTCCCTGCCCGTCCGTCACCGCCATATACAGGGATACGATCTGCTGGCCGCTGGCCGGAGAAATGATAATTCCGCTGTTGTACACGCCGTCCGCATCAAGCAGGGTTTTCTGAAGCGACTCTAACGCCTCGCCCTCTCTCGTCGTGATCCCCACGACATCCGGGTTGGTGTGCGCCAGCACATGCGTGTTCCACTCGCTGACATACAGCCCCTCCAGATTGGCGATATCACCGGAAAACGCTTCCGTGTACGCCTGGGCTGCCGCCGTCGCTTCCGGATCCTCCGGATCTTCCAGGATAGCCCGGATCTCTCCTGCCCGGCTGTAAGAGAGAAGCATCTGCTCCGCTTCCTCCACATAATTCTCAATGATCTGGCTGCGATCCTGCACAATCGTCTTCATGCTGTTGATGGTGCTGTTTCTGGTATCGGTTGTGATAGCGCGAACGACAAAAACCGACAGAACCGTCATCACAAGAATCTGCATGGCCAGCATGCTGGCAATAATCTTCTGACCAAGTGAAATGTGAGTTCCTCTTTTTTTCTCATTCATTTTAAGAAACATCTCCTGTATGCCTGACTTTTAATAATAAACATAGCACAAAAGCACTGTTTTTTCAATAAGCCAGTCACGAATTTTCCTTACGCTCCCTCCCCCCGAGTTTGCCATTTTCTAATCCCAATTAAATAAAAAAGTTCCTTATTTTGCAA
>CANRSX010000031.1 GCA_947642555.1 uncultured Roseburia sp.
GGAGAGCGATGCGTTCGCAACGCATAGGTCAGGGGTTCGAGTCCCCCTATCTCCATTTCGGTCGCTGGCCGGAGCACTGCTGATACAGCAGTCAGAAAGCAGACTCTCATAGAGATCAGGAGAGTATATTGTAAGCAGGAAGAGAAAGTCAGTTTATCAGGAGGATTATATGGGTCTAGTAGTCTGCCCATATATATCCATTTGATAGATTGTCTTTTTTTGTTGCCAAAATATGCTTTTGCTGATTTGTAAAGGAGGTTTTTTATGGACAACAGGAACCGGAATCACATGTCTGACAAACCGAATTACCCGTGGTATGACGACCGAGTGGAAGTGCTCTGCGAAGAGGCGTCAGAGCCCGAATGGCCGTACAGCACCCTGGCCGGAAAAGCGGTTTATGATACCCCGAAAACGATTTACGGGTATCTGAACGAGCGCGTCTATAAGCAGGATGCGGCAAAGCGGGCCGCGTCCGTCATCGCCTACAACGCGTTCGAGAGAGCCGTAAAATCGAATACTATGTTTGTCGGCCCTACGGGCTGCGGCAAGACCCACATCTGGCGGTGTTTAAAACAGATTTTCCCGGACCGGATTGAGATTGTGGACGGGAGCAATCTGACCCAGGACGGCTGGAAAGGCGACAAGAAGTGGGGCAGTCTGTTCCGGTCCCCCATTTTCCGTTCCGGGCGCCATACGATCCTTGTCATTGACGAGGCGGATAAGATGCTGTCGCCCAAATTTACCAGCGGCGGAGAAAACGCAAGCCATAACGTCCAGGCGGAGGGCCTGACCATGCTGGAGGGCGCCAGCGTGGTGGTAAAAGACGGCTCCGCCAGCTATGAAATCAATACCTCAAAGATCAGCTTTGTGCTCTGCGGGGCATTTTCCACGAAGGCCGGACAGATCGCGCAGAAGGAAAGCGGGAGCCGGATCGGCTTTGGCGCCGCCCCGGCTGACGTGAGGGCGTATGAAAGGCCCATGGCGGAGAAGGATCTGATCGAATTCGGCGTGATGCCGGAATTTATGGGGCGGATCCAGCGGATCGTCGGCTTGGAACCCATGACGGCTGACGACTATTACCAGATCACGGACAGCGCCTGCGGCCCGCTGCGGCGCATCCGTATACAGTACAGGGCGGACGTCCGTCTCACCGCAAAAACGCGCCGGGAGCTTGCCGGCGACGCCATGAGCAGCGGGCTTGGCATCCGGGGAATGGAGAACCGGATCCGGGCTATGCTTGACGATGCGCTCTTTGAAAACTGCAGCCAGCGGTGCTTTGAGCTTTAAGCCTGCCGCACATCTGTTTCGGAAAGGAGACCAGGTATGGAAGTAACCTACAGATTCAGCGATGATTTCAGTATGGAGGATGTCGTATTCGAGGGCTTAAGCGGCCTCGAGTACGTCACCTCCACGAAAGACGCCTTAAACGTCATGAAGCTCCGGAATCCCGCGGTGGATTTTTCCAGGAATGCCAAAGAAGGGGTTTATGACGAGCTCTCGGATGACGAATACCAGCAGGCGCTCGACACGATAAAATGTATCAGTGACCTCTGGCGGTATCCGGGGGAATCCGGGGAGGATTCGGCGAAGTACGAAATGAATGTTCTCTCTCTGCTGGCCAATGCGATCGAGCTGATCAGCAGGCAGGACGTGGAACTTCGGAGATACCGGGAAGAAGAGGAACTCACGGCTTTTTAAATTTATCTGTTGACAAATATATCGTCGCCCGATATAATGTAATTACGATATATCGGTCAGCGATATATTTTTGTGAGGCAATGTGGAAAACAGGCAAAACGAAAGCGGAGCCGGAAAGGAGGAGGCTGATTGGATAAGAATCTGCCGTTGACAGAGGTTGTGTTTTATATCCTGCTGGCGGTGCGCCATCCCAATCACGGATACGGGATTATCCAGGAGGTGGAGCGGCTGACCGGCGGGCGGGTGGTCTTAGGAGCCGGGACGCTCTACGGGGCGATTCAGACGCTGGAGAAGAAGGGCTGGATCCGTATTTACAGCGTGGACACGGAGTCGCGCAAAAAGAAGGAATATGTGATTACGCCAAACGGTGAGGAGATTTTTGCGCAGGAGCGGGCGCGCCTTGCGGAGCTTCTGCACAATGCAGAGCTTATGGAGGAAATGCGTCCGAATGCATTCCGGTGAAGGGGTGCGGCGCGACAAACGGCGTGGAGTTTGGGTGAACAGAGCAGGATGGAGGAACGGAAATGTTAAGATTTCGTATTTATATGGACAAGGACAGGGAGACGGCCTGGCTGAACCGGATGTCGGAGAAAGGCTGGGCGATGACACGGTTTTTTATGGGATTTTACTGGTTTGCGGCGTGTGCGCCGGGGGAATACCTCTACCAGGTCGACTTTGGCAGAAAATTCGGGCTGGTGACGAAGGAATACCGGGAGTTTATGGAAGGGATCGGTGTCGAGATCGTACAGACCTGGGGCTTCTGGATCATTGTCCGCAGGCCGGCGTCGGAGGGAGCCTTTGAGTTGTACACGGACCTGGATTCGGCGCTGGCGCATTACGGTTCGATCCGGAAGATGTTCCGTGTGGGCCTTGCGGTGGAGCTGGCCTGTTTTTTCATGGAGCTTTGGGCAGCCGTGTCGGGATTTGCGGCGGGATGGTTTTTCGTGTGTCTCATCGGGCTTGTTGTCGCTGCGTTTCTCAATATGAATATGCAGTTAAACGATACGATCGCGGAGCTTAAGGAACGAAAGGGCGAACCGGCGGAATGCTGCAGCAGGCGTGTCTCGCCGCTGGTTCCCTGCGGACTTCTGCTCAACAGTATTGCGCTGCTGTTTTTAAACGATGAGGCATGGCACGGCATAAAGCTTGGGACGCAGATCGCGGCGATTGTCCTGATGCTGGCCGGTATTGTGGTGACCGGCAGGGGCAGGAAGAGACAGGGGAGGTGAGCAGAAATGGGTATGGAGCGTTTTAAGAAAGTGTATCGGCAGGGCACTGTCACCGTGACGGAAATCTGGGCTGACACAGAGACCGGGGTGAATTATGTGTTTCACAGGGACGGGTATGCAGGCGGTCTGACGCCGCTTCTGGATGGGGAAGGGAAGCCGGTGGTGACACGGAAAGACCGAAAAGTCTGAGTCCGGACGCAGACTTTTTATATTGTAAAATGCTACAAAATGTATTAAGATAGGCAAAGAAACCGGTGCGAAAACCGGCGGAAGGAAGTTTTGAGGCATGAATATCAGACAGGCAAAAGAAGAGATCAAACACACGGTGCGGGCGTATCTGGCAAAGGATGCGGCGGGAGAGTATAAGATTCCGTCCATCCGCCAGCGCCCGCTGCTTTTGATGGGGCCGCCGGGGATCGGCAAGACCCAGATCATGGAGCAGGCCGCGGCGGAGTGCGGGATCGGGCTGGTGGCCTACACCATCACGCACCACACGAGACAGAGCGCCGTGGGCCTTCCCTTTATCCGGGAGGAGGAGTTTGACGGAACGACGCATTCGGTCACGGAATATACTATGAGCGAGATCATCGCGAGTGTCTGGAGGTGTATCCGCGACGAGGGGATGCGGGAGGGGATTCTCTTTATCGACGAGATCAACTGCGTCTCAGAGACGCTCGCGCCGACGATGCTGCAGTTTCTGCAGTGCAAGACGTTCGGCAACCAGGCGGTGCCGCCCGGCTGGCTGATCGTGGCGGCAGGGAATCCGCCGGAGTACAACCGCACGGTGCGGGAGTTTGACATGGTGACGCTGGACCGCGTGCGCTATATCCATGTGGAGGCGGAATATTCCGTGTGGGAGGAGTACGCCCGGGCGCAGCACATCCATGGTGCGATTTTAAGCTATCTGAAGCTTCGGCCGCGGAATTTTTACCGCGTGGAGGCGGATGTGGACGGCATGCGGTTTGTGACGGCCCGGGGTTGGGAGGATCTCTCCTGCCTGATGGAGCTCTACGAGGAGGAGGGGATTCCCGTCACGGAGGAGATTGTGCAGGAATTCCTGCAGCATCCCGGCGTGGCGGAGGATGCGGCTGCATATTTTGACCTGTACCGGAAGTACCGGGACGATTACGGGATTCCGGAGATTCTGTCCGGACGGGTAAAGCCCCAGGTGTATGCGCGCATTTACGCCGCGGCATTTGACGAGCGGCTGGCCGTGACAAGCCTTCTGCTCTCTGGGCTGAACCGGCAGTTTGAAACCGCGGCGAAGGAGAGGGGACTTACGGACGCGTGGTATGCGTTTTTAAAGGAGTATCGGGAGCGGTTAAATGACACGGAGGATCCGTGCGCGCTGTACCGGACGCTTGTCGCGGTGCAGGAGGAAGCGCTCGCCGCAAAGAAGCGACGGCGGATCCGGGGGCTGCGGAAGGAAGATGGCGGATCCGGGCTGCTTCTGCTGCTGCGGCAGTGGACCCCGGGTCCGGTGGCAGATGCGGGCCGGTCGGAGGAGGCAGAGGGTCTGGCAGCAGGACGGACAGGCACTGCATCTGCCCCGGCGGCCCGGTCGGAGGATACCACAGGACCAGGCTCACCGGCAGACCCGGAGGAATGCAGGAAATGCTTCCTGCATGCGAAGCAGGGCTTTGACGCGCAGCAGGAGAGGCTGTCTTTCGCGGAGGAGGAGACGGCGCGGGCGGTGGAGTACGCCTTTGATTTTATGGAGCAGGCATTTGGCGAGGGGCAGGAGATGGTGGTGTTTGTCACGGAGCTCACGTTAAACAGCGAAGCGGCTCTCTTTTTGTCGGAGCACGCCTGTGAGCGGTATGCGGACTACAGCAGCCGGCTGCTGGTCGGGACGAGAAGGGCGGAGCTTCTGGCGGAGATAGAGCGGGCAGAGGAGGAGTGACAGCCCGGCAGGATGCGGGGAACTGCCGCAGGCAGTACGAAGACGGGACCGACCGCGACAGATGGAAATGTCTGCGTGAGCGGACAAGTCAGTTCAGAGAGAAATGGAGAGAAAAAACATGCAGTCACAGACAGATTTGAGAAACTTACTGGACCGGATTGATCACAGGGGCTATCCGGCGTACAAGGACACCCGGGGCAGCTATGATTTTCGAAATTATGTGCTCTCGATCGATCACGTGCAGGGGGATCCCTTCGCGGCGCCCTCGAAGGTTTCGGTTCATATCAAAGGGAGCGCGGCGCGGTTTCCGGCGGAGCTTTTTCAGCTGAAATGCCGCAGGGTGGCGCTGTGCGACTATCTGCTCCGGCAGTTTGGCAGGGAGCTGGAGCGCGTCTCCTTTAAGGCGAAGGGCTCGGGCAAGAGCGGCCTGCTCTCGGTCAGCCGTCCGGGGCAGGAGGTTTTAGAGCGCACGGCCTGCCAGATGGATGAAAAGAGCGGGGATCTCGTGCTGCGGTTTGAGGTCGGATTCCCGGCGAACGGGCGCACGGTGAATTCCAGGGAACTGGCGAAAATCTTTTTTGATTTTCTGCCGGACTGCGTGTCCCACAGCCTTTTTTACGCGGCGCTGGACGCGAAGGCGGTAAAGCGCGTGACGGATCTGGCGGAGGACCAGCAGTATATCCGCGACCACTTAAAGGAGCAGGGGCTCGTGGCCTTTGTGGCGGACGGCGCCATCCTGCCGCGGGAATCCGGCGTGTCCGGGCGGCCGATGAAGGATGCGGTGCGCTTTGCGTCCCCGGAATCCCTGCGGGTGTCCTTTACCCTGCCGCATCACGGCGCGATCTGGGGCATGGGGATAAAAAAAGGGATCACGTTAATCGTCGGCGGCGGCTATCACGGGAAGTCGACGCTGCTGAAAGCCCTGGAGCTGGGCGTGTACAACCACATCCCGGGGGACGGCAGGGAGTATGTGATCACGGACGACACCGCGGTGAAAATCCGCGCGGAGGACGGCCGGAGCATTCAGAAAGTGGACATCTCCATGTTTATCAGCAACCTGCCCAATAAAAAGGACACGAAGAAGTTCTGCACGGAGGACGCCAGCGGGAGCACCTCTCAGGCGGCAAATGTAGTCGAAGCGATGGAAGCGGGGACCGGAGCCTTTCTGATCGACGAGGATACCAGCGCGACGAATTTTATGATCCGTGACGAGCTGATGCAGCGGGTGGTAAACCGCGAGGACGAGCCGATCACGCCATTTATCGACCGGATTGTGGAGCTCTATGCACAGTATGGCATTTCCACGGTGCTCGTGGCGGGCAGCTCGGGCTCTTATTTTCACAAGGCGGACAGCATCATACAGATGAACCAGTACGTGCCGGTGGAGATCACGGAATTTGCGAAAAAGGAGGCGGCGCAGTTCCCGATGCCGGAGGTGGAGCCGCCGCGGCAGAGCAGCCCGTCCTTTGAACGCCGTATCCGCGCCGACCGGGCGTTCCGCGAGGACAGCCGCATGAAGCTTAAAACCATGGGGCGCGACGGGATCATGATCAATCACGACACCATCGATGTCCGCTATGTGGAGCAGCTGGTGGATTCCGAGCAGCTCTCCGCCCTGGCTTATCTGTTAAAATACGCGGAGTGCCACCTGTTTGACGGGAAGCGCACCCTGAAGGAATGCGTGGCGCAGCTTAAGAAGCTTCTGGATGCGAAGGGGCTTGCGGCGGTCTGCGAGAGCAGCTATCTGCCCTGCGGGCTGGCGATGCCGCGGGAGCAGGAGATTTTTGCCTGCATCAACCGGTATCGGAGGATTTCACTGTAAAAAGATCTGATCAGAAGGATACGTTTACGAGGAGGATTTTTATGGGCGGACAGGCAGAGGGAAATAAGCCCGGGAAGCAGGCAAAACTTATTTGTGCGGGTCTGCTGGCCCATGTGGACACCGGGAAGACCACCCTCTCGGAGGCCCTTTTGTACGAGAGCGGAATGATCCGGAAGGCCGGCCGCGTGGATAATGGAGACGCGTTTCTGGACAACTTTGAGCTGGAGCGCGCCAGGGGGATCACGATTTTTTCCAAGCAGGCGGTGCTGGATTTCCCGGAGGGGAAAGTGACGCTTCTCGACACGCCGGGGCATGTGGATTTTTCCGCGGAGATGGAGCGCACGCTTCAGGTGCTCGATTATGCGGTGCTTCTAATCAGCGGGTCGGACGGCGTGCAGGGGCATACGCGCACGCTCTGGAAGCTTCTGGAGCGCTACGGGATCCCGGTGTTTTTCTTTTTCAACAAGATGGATCAGCCGGACACAAACCGGGACGCGCTGCTCGCGGAGGTGAAGCGGGAGCTGGACGAGGGGTGTGTCGATTTTTCGGCCACGGATACGGAGGAGTTTTATGAAAACGCGGCGGTCTGCGGCGAGGAGCTTCTGGAGGAGTATCTGGCGAAAGGGTGCATCGCGCGGGAATCGCTTGTGCGGGCGGTCGCGGAGCGAACGATTTTTCCCTGTTATTTCGGGTCGGCGCTAAAGCAGTGGGGCGTGCGGGAGTTTCTGGAGGGCTTCCGTGCCTTTACGGCGCCGCGGGAGTATCCGGAAGCCTTTGGCGCAAAGGTGTTTAAGATCACAAGAGACGCCCAGGGGACGCGCCTGACCTGGCTGAAGGTCAC
Source organism: uncultured Roseburia sp. (assembly GCA_947642555.1). Classification (GTDB taxonomy): domain Bacteria; phylum Bacillota; class Clostridia; order Lachnospirales; family Lachnospiraceae; genus Roseburia. Next base: position 7,494 of record CANRSX010000031.1, read on the forward strand.
CGGCGGCAGCCTTAAGGTGAAGCAGCTCTTATCCGGGAGAAGCCGCCCCGCGGGCGCCGGAGAGGGGGAGGACTGGGAGGAGAAGGTGAACCAGATCCGGATCTGCTCCGGGGAGCGGTACACGGCGGTCGACGAGGCGCCGGCCGGCTGCGTGTGCGCCGTGACCGGGCTGACGAGGACGTATCCCGGGGAGGGGTTCGGCGTGCAGCCGGCCTCGGAGCCGCCGATGCTTGAGCCGGTGCTCACCTGCCGTCTGATCCTGCCGGAGGAGGTAAATCCGGCGGTGTTTCTGCCGAAGCTGCGCCAGCTGGAGGAGGAGGAACCGCAGCTGCATCTGGTCTGGGACGAGGCAAAGCAGGAGATTGTTGTCTGGCTGATGGGACAGGTGCAGACGGAGATTTTACAAAGCATGATCCTTAAACGGTACGGCGTGTCCGTGGAATTCGGGGACGGAAAAATTGTTTATAAGGAAACCATTGCGGATACGGTGGAGGGGGTCGGCCATTTCGAGCCTCTGCGCCATTATGCGGAGGTGCATCTGCTGCTGGAACCCGGGGAGCCGGGAAGCGGGCTTACCTTTGCGTCCGCCTGCAGCGAGGATGTCTTAGACCGCAACTGGCAGCGGCTGGTGCTCACCCATCTGGAGGAAAAGGAGCACGCGGGAGTGCTGACGGGAGCTGCGGTGACGGACCTTTTGATCACGCTGCTCACCGGGAGGGCGCATCTCAAACACACGGAGGGCGGGGATTTCAGGCAGGCGACCTACCGGGCCGTCCGCCAGGGGCTGATGCGCGCGAAATCCGTGCTTTTAGAGCCCTATTATGATTTTGTGCTCGAGATACCGGAAACGGCGCTGGGGCGCGCGATGACGGATATCGAGCGCATGTACGGGACGTTTTCCTATGAAAATCAGGGAATACCGGGACAGCGTCTGTGCCGTCTGAACGGGATTGCGCCGGCGGCTGCCATGCAGAATTATCAGGCCGAGGTTGCCGCCTACTCGAAGGGGGAGGGACACCTGTTTACCTCGCTCCACGGATATCTGCCCTGCCATAATGCGGAGGAGGTCATCGCACAGACCGGATATGATCCCGAGCGCGACACGAAAAATCCCTCCTCCTCCGTGTTCTGCGCACATGGAGCGGGATTTGTAGTTCCATGGGATCTCGTGCCGGAGTATATGCATCTCCCGGCGTGGGCCGGACCCGGGGAAGCGGAGGAAGAGGAGGAGTGGAGGCCGGAGCGCATGCTTCCCCCTGCCGGCAGGCAGGAGGGTGAGGGAGCCGGCGAGGTATGGATCGGAACGGATGAGGTTGACAGGATCTTAGAACGGACGTATCATGCAAATAAGCGGGAGGGCACGGCGAAGCGCGGGTACCGGCTGTCGGGCCAAAGCGGGCAGCGCCGTGGAAGCGCGCAGAGCGGGAACGCGGCAAAAGGCGTATCACAGCGTGACGTGGGTGCGTCCGCTGCCGTCACGAGAAGCTATGCGCCTGCGCCCCGCAGGGAAGAGTATCTGCTGGTGGACGGCTATAATGTCATCTTTGCCTGGGAGGAGCTTAAGGGACTCGCGGAAAAAAATGTGGACGGCGCCAGGGGAAAGCTGCTGGACATTCTCTGCAATTACCAGGGGATCCGCGGCTGTGAGCTGATCGTCGTCTTTGACGCATACCGGGTGGCGGGGCACCAGACCGAGTGGTTTGACTACCACAATATCCATGTGGTTTACACGAAGGAGGCGGAGACGGCGGACCAGTATATCGAGCGCTTCGCCCATGAGAACGCCAGGCGGTACCAGGTGACGGTGGCGACCTCGGACGGGCTCGAGCAGATCATCATCCGCGGCGCGGGATGCGCGCTGATGTCCGCCCGGGAATTAGAGCAGGAGGTGGCGGTAAGAAGCCGCGAGCTGCTGGAGGACTACCGGGAGGCCGGGCTGGGAAAGCAGAGCGGGAAGCGCTATCTGCTCGATAACGTGACGGAGGAGGTAAAGCAGGCGCTGACCGTTCAGGAGGACCTGCACGTTCAGAAAGGAGCGGCATCATCCGGCGCCGGTGCGGCGGAAAGCGCATCACCCGGGCAGCAGGAGCGCAAAAAAACATGATTCAGGGTAAGGAGGCCTGTCACATGAACAGAAATGAAGAAGTGAAAATGACGCACACGGGAATTATTTCCAAAGAAGGAAAACGTCATGTCTTTGTCCGTTTTGAGCGGGGCAGCGACATGGCGGAGGCAGGCCTGCCTGAATGTAAGGTGACGAAAAGCCAGGGATTTTCCGCGGAGGAGATCGAGGGGCTGGAGGCGTATCTCGCGAAGGAGAATGATGTGATATTTGAGAAGGCGAAGGCCATCAGCGGCATCCGCGGCTGGATGAGGTGAAAATAAAAATGGTTTTACTGATTGATACAACGACGGAACATATTGGAACGACAATTGAAGATGAACTGCTTCGCAGCGGGAAACATGCAGCCGGGTTTGAGCGGATCGACACCACCGGGATGCGTATTTCGCACTGTGTCGGATGTAATGACTGCTGGCTGAAAACGCCCGGTGTCTGTGCCATCCGGGACGATTATGAGCCGGTTTTAAGAAAAATGAGCGCCGCTGACCAGGTCTGGCTGATTTCGGATACGCACTTTGGATTTGTTTCCTGGCAGACCAAAAACATTGTAGACAGAGTGATGCCGATTGTCACCATGTATCTGAAATTCAAAGACGGGCAGATGCGTCATGTCATGCGCTATGATCACCAGCCGGATATCGGGATTATTTATACCGGGGACGGCGACCAGGCTTACCTCGAACGGTGGTGTCAGCGCACCGCGTTAAATCTTGGGAGCCGTTCACTGGGCGTCTTTTCGGAACGCAGGGGAAAGGAGGCGGTTTCATGCATGTTGTAATCATCAATGGAAGCCCGCGGGTACAGAAATACAGCAACACGGAGAAAATCATTGCCGCTTTTGCAAAAGGACTGTCCGAAAAAGATGTCACCTTTGAGACATATGCCGTTTCCAACCGCAGCACATGGGACAGGATTCGGGATGCTTATCTCAAAAACGATGAAATCCTCATCGCACTGCCGTTATATGTGGAATGCGTGCCCGGCCTTCTCCTGGAATTTCTGGAGACGCTTCCCAGAAAGGATGAGCAGACGAGGCTTTCATTTATCCTGCAGAGCGGTTTTGCGGAGGGGTGCCAGCTTCGCTGCGGCGAGGCGTTTCTGGAAAAACTGCCGGAATATCTGGGGGTTCGCTACGGCGGCTGTCTGGTAAAAGGAGATAATTTCGGAATCCGGCTTCTGGAGGAAGAGAAACAGGCCCAGGCCACAAAACCCTATCAGGCGATGGGCAGGCTGTTTGCGGAGGGGGACGGGTTTTTCCGTGAGGAGGCGGAAAAATTTACCGGCCCGGAATCTTTTTCACTTCCCATGCGCCTTTTGATGGGACTGATCTTTAAAACCCTTGCGAGAAAGATGTTTCAGAAGGCGGCGGCATCCTGGGGGTGTCGTGTGCCCCTTGATGAAAAGGTTTGGGAAACAGGCCGTTAAAATGCCGTTGCCTGGAAAAACCAGACAACGGCATTTTACTAATTCCCTTCATAGCGGATGACGGACGCCACATCGTAGCCTGCGAGACGTTCCCTGCCTTTTAATCCGGCGAGCTCCATTAAGAAGATCACCTTCACCACCTCGCCGCCGAGGGACTCGACCATCCGGATTGTGGCCTCCACGGTGCCGCCGGTGGCGATCAGGTCGTCGACGATCACGACCTTCTGGCCGGGCTGTATGGAATCCCTGTGCATCTCGATCGTGGCGCTACCGTATTCGAGGTCGTAGGTCTGTGAGATCACCTCCCGGGGCAGCTTGCCGGCTTTTCTCACCGGGATAAAGGCCTTGTGCAGGCTGTAGGCGATCGGAACGCCGAAGATAAAGCCCCTGGACTCCGTGCCGGCGATCACGTCGAAGGAGACGTCCTTTAAGAGGTCGCGCATGGAATCAATCGCGAGTGCAAGCCCGTCGGGATCCTGCAGGACGCTTGTGATATCGCGGAAAATAATACCCGGCTCCGGAAAATCCGGAATGCTTACTACATAATCTTCTACTTTCTTCATCTGGTCGTTCCTCCATTTTTTCTGAATTTATATCTTGTAATCAGTATAGCACCGCGGCGGATGGAATGCAACCGTTCGGGCGGTTCGCCGCTGTTTTTGATCGGACTTTATTCAAAAAATATGCTTGCAATCTTTTTCTGTATGGTATATACTACATTTATCATGTAATCGGATTTTCTGTTTTTTCTTTTATCCGGCGTTTCGCCATTAAATCCGTTTTTACACAAACCATTACACGTTACGAAGGGAGAAATGCTTATGGAACACACATCTTCTGTATCCGCCGGATCCGTAAATCTGTCGGATACCACTGTAAACCCGTCTGCCGTTGCCGGTATCCTCGGGCCGTCCATCACAAGGGGGGAAGCCTTGGCGCGGATCCGTCAGGATCCAGATGCGTACCTGTCCTTTTCGGGGTTCCCGAAGGAGGAGCAGGAAAAGATTCTGGAGTTCATTCAGGGAAACCGGGGACTTCCTGTTCTCTATGACAGTTTCTTTAAAAGGATTATGAATCCTGACACCCATCCCGAGCGCCTGGAACAGTTTTTATCCGCCCTGTTAGAGCAGCCGGTCCGCATCCACTCCGTGCTCCCCGTGGAGGGTACAAAGCTCTCCGATGGCGGAAGCCTGGTCATTATGGATATTCTCATGGAGCTTTCCGACGGTACGATTGTCGACGTGGAAATGCAGAAAATCGGCTACGCCTTCCCGGGCGAGCGGAGCAGCTGCTATCTCTCGGATTTTATCATGCGCCAGTACAACCGTGTCAGAAGCGAGCGCAGACATCTGTTTTCGTTTCGCGATTTAAAGCCGGTGTGGCTGATCATCCTCATGGAGAACAGCTCCGGCGAATTTCGCGCGGCTGCACCGCACTACATCCACAGGAGCAGTATGGTCTTTGACAGCGGTGCAAAAGTGCGGTCGCTGGAGCATATCGTCTACATATCGCTTGACACATTCCACGAGGTAGTTCACAATATAGATAAGAAACTGGATGCCTGGCTGACCTTTTTAAGCTCGGACCGCCCGGCCGATATCCTGCGGCTGGTTCAGGCGTATCCGCAGTTTGCAGAATGTTACCAGGACATCGTTGACTTTCGCAGACATCCAAAGGAGCTGATCGGTATGTATTCAGAGGCACTGGCCATCATGGACCGCAATACGGTTCTGTACATGTGTGACGAACAGAAGAAAGAGATTGAGGCACGAAAGAGGGAGATCGAAGCCCAGGGCAAAGAGCTTGAGGCTCAGGGGAAGGAGATCGAAGCCCGTAAGAAAGAAATTGAGGCTCAGGACAAAGAAATTGAGGCTCAGGGCAAAGAGCTTGAGGCTCAGGGCAAAGAGCTTGAGGCTCAGGGCAAAGAGCTTGAGGCTCGCAAAAAGGAGATCGGGGAACTGACGCAGCAGCTGTATTCCGCAGCGGAGGAAAATGATAAGAAGGATGCTCTGATTGCTGCCCTTCAGGAAGAAATCCAGCGTCTCAGCCAGTGAAGCCCGAAAACAGTTTTTCTAAAAATGTGAAAATTTTCATGGACATCCCTGTAATTTAAGTATAGAATAGGTACTGTATTTATTTTTTACATACACTATACACAGGAGGTATGAAAATGTTAGAAAACATCTTTAAACTGAAGGAAAACAGGACAGATGTAAAGACCGAGATCATGGCCGGCATCACGACGTTCATGACCATGGCTTACATCCTGGCGGTGAATCCTTCCATTCTTTCCGCGGCGGGGATGGATGCGAACGCGGTACTGATCGCGACGGCGCTCGCGGCGTTTGTGGGTACGGCGTTTATGGCGCTGTTTGCCAACTATCCGTTCGTGCTCGCTCCGGGCATGGGGCTGAACGCGTACTTTGCCTACACGGTGGTCGGAAATAGGGGATATTCCTGGCAGATCGCCCTGATGGCAGTGTTCATCGAGGGTATTATCTTCATCATTCTCTCACTGACTAATGTGCGTGAGGCGATCTTTAACGCGATTCCGCTGACCTTAAAATCCGCGGTGAGCGTCGGTATCGGCCTGTTTATCGCTTTTATCGGCTTACAGAACGCGAAGATTATCGTAAACAGCGATTCCACGCTGCTGACCTACCAGACCTTTAAGGGCGAGACGTTCCACTCGGTAGGGATCGGTGCGATCCTCGCGCTGCTCGGCGTGCTGGTGATCGCGGTTCTTCTCGTGAAGAAGATTAAGGGGGCGATCCTCTACGGTATCCTGATCACATGGGTGCTCGGCATTCTCTGCGAGCTCGTGGGCATTTATGTGCCGAACCCGGACGCCGGCATGTATTCCGTGATCCCGGCTGCGATCGTGAGCTTTGACTTCTCCTCGCTCGGCCAGACCTTCGGCCAGGTATTTAAGGCGGATTTCGGAGCCGTAAAGATTCTGGATTTTATCGTGGTGATGTTCGCATTCCTCTTTGTCGACCTGTTTGATACGTTAGGAACGCTGATCGGCGTGGCGCAGAAGGCGGACATGCTCGATAAGGACGGGAAACTGCCGCGGATCAGAAACGCGCTGCTTGCAGACGCGGTTGCGACCAGCGTTGGCGCCGTATTCGGAACCTCAACGACAACGACATATGTAGAGAGCGCTTCCGGCGTGACGGAGGGCGGACGTACCGGTCTGACCGCGATCACCACGGGCCTGCTGTTTTTGCTGGCGCTCATCTTTTCCCCGCTGTTTCTGACGATCCCGTCCTTTGCGACGGCTCCGGCGCTGATCATCGTGGGATTTTATATGATGGGTGCGGTCGTTAAGATCGACTTTGACGATATGGCGGACGCGATTCCGGCATTCTTATGCATCATCGCAATGCCGCTCGCCTACAGTATCTCGGAAGGGATCGCGATCGGCGTGATCTCCTGGACGCTGTTAAACCTGATCACCGGAAAGGCAAAGGAGAAGAAGATCAGTATTCTGATGTACATCCTTACGGTGTTATTTATTCTGAAGTATATTTTCCTTTAAAAGGATAAAATAACAGCAAACCATGAAAAAGACATTTGGCGATAGTGAATACCGTCAGATGTCTTTTTTTGTTCCAGAACACCGCTGTCAGGAGATTGAGAAAAACAGATCAGACATACCGTTTAAAAACCGGCTTTTCGGCACACACTAAAGCTGCTGTGTAAAACCGATATTTCAGACGGCGGAGGACGGAGGTCAAAATGAAAACAATGCGCGAACTGTACGAAGAGGTGTGGGAGCGGGAGGCAGCGAAGGGCAGGGATATCCTTTCGATGCAGGAAAAGGAGCAGATGGACTGTCTGCTGCACCCGGACACGAGAGGAGAACGCCGCGGGCCGGTCAATACCTGTAAGGAGGGCGCGACGGTGTCCGGGGCGGATCTTGCCGGTGTTCTCGATGTGTTGGCGGAGCAGAAGAAAAAAGTGTACGCTCTGATTGCGCCTGCATTTATGGGACAGTTCGGAGCGGATATCAGGCCCGGGCAGATCCGCGCGGCGTTTAAGGCGGTGGGATTCTGGGGCATGGTCGAGGTGGCGGTATTTGCCGATATCCTGACCTTAAAAGAGGCGCTGGAATTTGACCGGCATGTGGTAAAACAGTCGGACTTCCAGCTGACGAGCTGCTGCTGTCCGGTGTGGATCTCCATGATCCGCAATATTTACCGCGACTTAGCGCCGCATGTGCCGGGAGCGGTCTCGCCGATGATCGCGGCGGGTCGCGCCGTAAAGCAGCTCTATCCGGGATCTGTGACGGTATTTATCGGCCCGTGTCTCGCGAAGAAAAAGGAGGCGAAGGAGCCGGATATCGCGGACGCGGTGGATTATGTGCTGACCTTTCAGGAGACGAAGGAGTTGTTTAAGGTGACCGGGACGCGTCCGTGGCAGCTCACGGAGGACGAGAGGGAGCACTCTTCCACGCTGGGCAGAATCTATGCGAGGACCGGGGGCGTCAGCGAGGCGGTGCGCCGTACGGTGGAGCAGCTGCATCCGGGAAGGGAGATCATGGTGCGCCCCATGCAGGCGGACGGCGTGGCGGCGTGCAGAAAGATGATCGATCAGATTGAACACGGGGAAGTGACCGCGAATTTTTATGAGGGCATGGCGTGTCCGGGAGGATGCGTCGGCGGGCCGAAGGCGCTGATTGCGGCGGAGCAGGGGACAGAAAACGTCAACCGTTACGGGAGCGAGGCGGTCTACCAGACGCCGCTGGAAAATCCGTATGTGCTGCAGCTGATCGAAAAGCTGGGCTTTTATACCGTAGAAGATTTTTTAAAGCACAGCGACCTTCTGACCAGGGATTTTTCCGGCGCGCGGTGAAAGGAAGCGGGCGTCGGATGCCGGCCCGTGGGTTTACAGGAAAAGAAAAGTCTGATATAGTAAGCGGTGAGTGACAAAACGAAGATCCCACGTCGGCCGGGAGGAGACAAAAGATGCTTCCAGAGGAATTTCTGAAAAGGATGGAAGAGATGCTGAAGGAGGAATATCCGGCATTTCTGGCAGAATATGAAAAAGAGCATATGCATGCGCTGCGCGTCAATCCGCTGAAGACAGATGTCGGCGGGTTTCTGCGGCGTTCGCCCTTTGCGCTGAAACCCGTCCCATGGGCATCGGCAGGATATTATTATGGAAGCGGGGACGCGCCGGGAAAGCATCCGTATCATGAGGCCGGGGTGTATTATATCCAGGAGCCCAGCGCTATGGCGCCTGCGGAGTATCTCATGCAGCCATTTACGGACGCCGGTATCGCGATGGAAGAGGAGCGGATTCTGGATCTGTGTGCGGCGCCCGGGGGCAAGAGCACGCAGATTGCGGCAGCGATGCGCGGGAGGGGGCTTCTGGTCAGCAATGAGATCCATCCGGCGCGGGCGAAGATCCTCTCGGAAAATATGGAGCGGATGGGCATTACAAATGCTCTGGTGACAAACGAGAGCCCGCAGCGGCTCGCGGAGCATTCCGGCAGATCCTTTACCCGGATTCTGGTGGATGCGCCCTGCTCCGGGGAGGGAATGTTCCGGAAAAACGATGCGGCCTGCGGGGAGTGGAGCAGAGAGCAGGTGGAAGCCTGCGCCGCGAGACAGGATGAGATCCTCGCATGCGCGGCGTCCATGCTGCTTTCCGGGGGACGGCTTGTCTATTCGACCTGCACCTTTGCACCGCAGGAAAATGAAGGGACGATTCAGCGATTTCTGAAGCAGCACCCGGATTTTTACATAGAGCATGCCGAAAAATACGAAGGAATGTCGGACGGTGTGCCGGCGTGGGGCGGGGAACGGGAAGCGGAGGAGCGCCTGAGCGATACCATCCGCCTCTGGCCGCACCGGATTGCCGGGGAAGGGCATTACCTGGCGGTTCTTCGCAGGGAGGGAAGCCTTTCCGACATGCCAGGCGGATGCTTTCGTGTGCAGCCCGGGATCCGTCAGAGGGAGGCAAGGCAGCCGGGCGGAGGCTTCGCAGGATATCTGGCGTTTGCCGCGGAGTATCTCGCCGGCAGTCATGCAGCCGCGGAAAATCCGGAACGCTGTCTGTTCTTCGGCGACCAGCTCTATCTTATGCCGGACCAGATGCCGCGGATCGCGGGATTAAAGGTGCTGCGCCCGGGCCTTCATCTGGGGACGGTAAAAAAGAACCGGTTTGAGCCGTCGCATGCGCTTGCGCATGTGCTGACGGGCAGCGATGTGCGGTTCGCAAAGGAGCTTCCCTCAGACGGTGATCAGATCCGCAGATATCTTGCGGGGGAGGCAGTTGCCTGCGACGGCCCGAAGGGATGGACGCTCGTTCTGACGGACGGCTACAGCCTGGGCTGGGGAAAGGTTTCCGGGGGAATCTTAAAGAATCATTATCCGAAAGGGCTTCGGATTGTCTGATGAACCAGAAAATATGTGTCGAATGATGTTGAAGAATAACGACAGAGAGCGTGGAAATGAAAAAGTACGCTTTTTTTTCCGACAAATGGGGAAGGATGGGTTATAATGTCGGGTAGGAATCATGATAATGGATATCTGTCTTAAGCTTTGCGGGAAGGATGAGTGCTATGCGAGAAAAAACAGTCATGCTCGTGGTGGATGATATGGAAGTGAACCGCAAAGCATTGCGGTCGATCTTTGAAAATGAATATGAGGTACTCGAGGCTGCGGACGGCGAAGAGGCGCTTGGGATCCTCGGAAAAAGGCAGGTTGATATTGTAATTCTTGATATCGTGATGCCCGGTCTTGACGGGGCGGGGGTGCTCAGAAGGATGAGGGCGGATCATGCCCTGCGGGAGATTCCGGTGCTTGTCAAAACTGCGGTGGACGAAAACATGGAAGCAATGATGCTGGAGCGGGGAGCGGATGATTTTATCTTTTCGCCGTATGAGCCGGCGGTTGTGATGTATCGCGTGAGAAATCTCATGCAGCGGTATCGGTTCCGCAAGGCTTTGTACGGACAGGAAGAATCGGAGCATCAGAAAAAAAGACTGACAGAGGAGGAATGTGTGAGACAGGTTTCAGAGGAGATCATAAGAGAGGGACAGGCGCTGCTGGAATGCTGTGGGAATGAAACGGATGAGGAAAACTGGAACATGGTGCGCATGCGGGCTGCGAGGATCCTTGCCCTTGCGAGGCGGATGAGCGAGGCTTCCCCGCCGGATGGGTCCGCGAAAACGGTGGCGGAGTATGTGGCTTCCGGGTCAGAGTGGAGAAGAGAAGTGTTCGTGAGGGAAAAACGGACGCTTGACGGCTTAAGGGTATTGCTGTTAGATGATAACGAGCTGACCAGGAGCTATCACCAGTCGATGCTGGCACGTCTCGGCGTGCGCTGCTGTCATACGGCAAACGGAGCGGATACCATGCACGAGCTGAAACAGGCGCAGATGCTCGAGGACGGTTATGACATCATTTTGATCAGCTGGAGTATGACGGAGGCGCCCGGGGTGGTGAGGGAGATCCGGAATGTCTTTGCCGAGGGCGATATTTTTATCGTGGGAATCACGGGGGCGCAGGAAAATGAGGAGGCGCAGATGCTCGCCTCCGGCGTGGATTATATTCTTGAAAAACCAGTTTACCAGGCGGTTCTGTACCGGTTTCTGACCGATGTCTGCGGGGGAATCCTGCAAAGGAAAAGAAGCGTGGATGCATAGCCAGAATAAGCTGCGGCGGACAGAAAGAAATTTTTGTCCGCTTTTTTTATGTTCAGTGAAACTTTTCTGGTCCGCACAGGATCTAATCATCAGAACAGAACAAAGGAGGTGCAGAAAAGCAGATGTTTTTCCCGGGAAAAGAAACAAAAGAACAGAAGGTGGAACGGATTCTTCTTGAAAATTATAACCGGTACTACCGGCTTGCATACAGCTATGTGAATAACGATGCGGACGCGGGGGATATTGTACAGAACGGCGCATATAAGGCGATTAAAAACAGCGCTTCCCTGAAAAAGGAGGAGTATGCGTCGACCTGGCTGTACCGGATTATGCTAAACGAGATCTACCGCTTTTTAAGGGAGAAGCCGATGGTTTCGCTGGAAGAGACGGAGGAGAGAGGAAGGGAAGACAGCTATGAAAATATAGACTTAAAGCGCGCGCTCGATGCGATGCCGCAGGCGGACCGGACGGTGATTGTGCTGAAGTATTTTGAGGAGCTGACGCTCGCGCAGATCGCGGAGGTGACGGATGAAAATATCAATACCATCAAGAGCCGCCTTTACCGCGGGTTAAAAAAATTAAGGCTTGAGCTGTCGGACAAATGGCAGTGGGAAGAAGTACCGGAGAAGACAATTGTCGTATAAGGAGGAGCGGAATGGAAGGAAAGCGCGAAGACTATGAAAAGCTGGAAAAGCTGAGAGAACAGTATGAGAAGCATCAGATGACAGAACATCAGAAGGAAGCATTCAGGAGGAGCATTATGAAGGCAAAGAGAGAAAACAGACAAAAGAGACAAAAAACCTGGCAGAAGACGTTTGCAGCGGCAGCGGCGGCGATCGCGCTGTTTATACTGCTGCCGAACCTGTCGCCGGAGATCGCGTACGCGATGAGCAATCTCCCGCTGGTGGGAGGGATTGTAAAGGTTGTGACCTTCCGCGATTACCAGTATGAGACAGACCGTCACAATGCGGATATCACGGTGCCGGAGCTGACGCTTTCGGAGACGGAAGGGGAGAACGGCGCATCGGGCGGCGGATCCGCGGCGGGTGATGCGGCGGGCACAGAGCAGGCGGCGTCCTCTGAAAAGGAAGAGCGGCTTCAGAAGACAACGGATGAGATCAACGAGGAGATCCGGCAGATCACGGATGAGATCATTGCGGAATTTGAGGCGGCGGCAGCGGATGAGGAAGGCTATCAGGATGTCATGGTCAAGAGCGAGATCCTGGCGACGGCCGACGATTACTTTACCTTAAAGCTGATCTGCTACCAGGCGTCCGGCAGCGGCGCGGAGTGGGATTATTTCTATACGATTGACCTGAATACAGGGGAACGCCTTGCGCTCGCGGACCTGTTTGCGGACGGGGCGGATTATATCACCCCGGTCAGCGAAAACATTAAAGAGCAGATGAAAGCGCAGATGGCTGCGGACGAGATGGTGGCGTACTGGGTGGATAATGAGGATGTGCCGGAATGGAACTTTGAGCGGATCACGGACGAGACGTCCTTTTATCTGAATCAGGACGGAAACCTTGTCATCTGCTTCAACGAGGGGGACGTCGCGCCGATGTATATGGGCTGCGTGGAATTTGTCATCCCAGACGAGGTGATCGGGGATATCCGGAAGTAGCGGAACGGGCTGCTGAACGAAACTTCGCCCGCCGGCAGAAAAAAGACTGTCATTTTCCGGCTCTGTGAGGTAAAATGGAGTGGAGAGAGACAGGCCGGATCTGCCGGCCGGGACGGAGGATGTGACATGAAGATCTATGATATTTCCCAGGAATTGTTTTCCTGTGTGGTGTTTCCCGGGGATCCGGCTCCAAAAAAGGATACCGTGCTTTCCATCGAAAATGGCGACAACTGTAATCTGACCAGCCTTTCGATGTGCGCGCACAACGGGACGCATGTGGACGCGCCGTATCATTTTTACCGGGACGGCAGGACGATCGACGCGCTGGAGTTAGAGAAGGTGATCGGCACGGCGCAGGTGGTCTCCTTTGACGGGGAGCTCACCGCGGCGGATGTGAGGCGGCTTCTCATGCCGGATACAAAGCGGGTGCTCTTTCGCGGCCGGACCGTGATCACCCTGGATGCCGCAGAGGAGTTAAACCGCCGGGAAATCTGGCTGGTGGGCGTGGAATCGCAGACCGTGGGGCCGGAGGATGCCCCGCAGGAGGTCCATTTCGAGCTGCTCGGACAGGAGGTCGTGCTCTTAGAGGGGATCCGCCTGAACGGGGTGCCGGAGGGGACGTACCTGCTAAACGCCGCGCCGGTGAATCTGGGCGGAGCGGACGGAGCGCCCTGCCGGGCGGTGCTGCTGGAGCTTTAGAACACCCTGCCGGGCGGTGCTGCCGGGGCTTTGAGCACGGTCGTGAAATTATCATGGAGGAAGAGATATGTTTGGGAAAACCAGTAAGAAGAAAAAACCAGAACCGCTGTCCTACGACCCGGCGACCCACCGGCCGGTGTTAAAATGCAGCATCTGTAACGGCGAGCAGGTGGCAGGGATCCAGGAGCGGTCCACCGGAAAGGTGGAGGAGATCATGTTCATCCGGGATCGGAAGGATCTGGAAATGTTTTATGCGATGTGTGGGACGATGGATGTAGAGAAGATTTACTAGCAGAGCGGGTATCCTCATAAATAGGGATAAAAGATGCCGCAATATTGCAAAAATATTGCAAAAAGTGAATAAATGCATTTACAAAAAGCCCTTTCTATGTTAGAATTATTAAACTGTAGTTGGATCAGGAAAGAAAAGGGGAAACACTATGAGTGCTCAATTTGAACAATATAGATTTGATGAAGATGCACTTCGCGAGATGGATAATTTTAAAAAGGATTTTATGTCAAATCGATATAAAAAGGATACATCTGAAAATAAAGGTCCAAATTATAAAAAAATGATCTTATTGGAGGATCAAAAGGCGTTTGAAGAATATTTGGATGATGCTGATTCACAAGACTTCTTAGATTTGAATTGACAAATGTGAGTCTGACTATTAGTCAGGCTCTTTTTGACTTTAATGAATTATTATAAATAGCAGGAGAAAGTTTCGTATGGGAACAAAAGAAGGTCAGGGGTATGAAACAGAGTACGATTATATTTTGGATTATTATACAATCGAGGATTTACAGGAGCGCTTTGGAGTCTGGTATTCGGATGCCAGAAAGTTTATTGAGAAAAAAGGACTTTCTGATTGTGCACAGATTAATAGCAGACGTTTAGGATATGCTGTTTGTGATTACTTTGCAGATATGATAAGGATGAAAGAGTTTCATGGAATAGATCATGCTAATCTGAATAAGGTGTATGCATACAGCAGCTATTGGTTTTTGCGTCGTCAGCCAATTCAATTGGTTTCAAATGTGGAAAAAGATACAGATTTGTATATAAATGAGCTTTTTATTGTGAATAATCTGGTGGCGAAAATGAAATGGCATTGTTCACATAAAGATATTATTCAAAAAAAGACACTTTTAGAAATGGCAAATTTGTGGTTTTATAATTTTAAATTCAGAGTTTTTACGGCCCAGTCTTTAGAGATGGCAATCAGCAGTTTTTTTACAGCGAATGGGAATAGGAGTACATTGAAAAAATGATAAATCAGCAGTCTTTTTTTAAGAAATATAAAAATGAAGAGATGTTTTTTCAATCAGGGTTATCGTGGGATACATTGATGGATATTGAACAGGATTATGATTCAAAACGGGAGGATTTTAAGAGAATTGCCGCAGATTATGTAAATGAAATTGGTAATTTGCCACATGTTCATTCCGTTAAATTTCGAATAAAGGATACAGAACATCTTAGTGTATAAAAAAGAGTATTTTGATATTGCTGAGGAAGCATTATTGAAAAAGACATCCTCTGTTTTAAGTTCATTGGCAGGGGATTGTGATACATTAGGTGATTTGATGAAGTCTATAGCAGAACGGGAAGAAAATGCAGATATTTTAGACGATCATGTTTTAATAGAAGGGCGTTCAATAATTGATGATATAATAATGGGAAAATAGAAAGTCTGGCGGGGTTCATCACAGTGGGTGGTGAACCCCGTTTTTTAAAGGTTCATTCTTACCGGTCAAAATGCGCCGATACCTTTTTTAGTGTCTCAATCACAGGCAGATGCTGGGGACATACCTTTTCGCACTGGCCGCAGGCGATGCAGTCCTTCGCCCTTCCGAATTTCTTTGTCAGCACGTCATAGTTGGTGTAATTGATCGTCCAGCCCTTCTCGTCCAGCTTCTCCCGCATATCCTCATTATAGAGCGAAAAATACTGCGGGATGGCGATCTTTTTCGGGCACCCTTCCGTACAGTACGAGCAGCCGGTGCAGGGCACGGCGATTTGGGAATTGACGATTTCCGCCGCGCGAAATACCAAAGCCTTTTCCTCCTCGTCCAGGGGCCTGAAATCCTCCATGTAGCTTAAATTGTCCTCCATCTGCTCCATGCTGCTCATCCCGGACAACACCATCATGACATTATCCAGGGAGGCGGCAAAACGGATCGCCCAGGAGGGGATCGACATCTCCGGTTCCCGCTCCTTTAACAGACGCTTTGCCTCCACGGGCAGGTCTGCCAGGGTGCCGCCCTTTACCGGCTCCATCACAATGACGGGAATCTGATGCTTTACCGCCACCTCATAGCATTTCCGGGACTGGATCCAGGGACTTTCCCAGTCCAGGTAATTGATCTGAAGCTGTACGAATTCCATTTCCGGATGCTTTGTCAGGATTTCGTCCAGAAGCTCCGGGGTGTCGTGAAAGGAGAATCCGATGTGCTTTACGAGCCCCTCTTCCTTTTTCTCCTGCAGCCAGCGGAAGCAGTCAAATTTCTCAAACTTCGGATAACAGTCCGCCTCGATCCCGTGAAGCAGATAATAGTCAAAATAGCTGACGCCGGTCTTTTTCAGCTGCTCGTGAATCACCCGATCCCGATCCTCGAAGGAATCAAAAAATCCGGCGTGCAGCTTGGTGGCCAGGGTAAAGCTGTCTCTCGGGTAGCGGTCCACCAGAGCTTCCTTTGCCATGGGCTCACTCTGAAACCCACAGTACATCCACGCCGTGTCAAAATAGGTAAATCCCCTGCTGATAAATAAATCCACCATATTTCTGACCTGCGCGGCATCAATACTTCCCGCCTCATTTTTATCGGTGAGGGGCAGCCTCATCAGTCCGAAACCAAGTTTTTTCATGTATTTCTCCTTTCCCGTGTGCCTGTTTCAGGCGATTTCTGTCAGATACTTCTGGCTCTGACAGCGTGATATCAGGTTATATCTACTATATAGCGCTCTGAATAAAATAGCAAATAGTTAGAAGCGATTTATTTCGATAGAAAAAAACTATGGGAAAGCTGCAGCCTGCCCCGTAAAAACAGGCACCTTGCCGGAATCGGGTTGCATTTCCTTCGCGGACTGTTTATGCTGTAAATATCACAGAGCGGTAAAGCATATGGGCGCGCCGGTGCACCGGTCTGTGAAGCGACAGAAAACAGTGCGGATGGGAGAGAGGATGAAACTGACAGCAGAGCAGATTGTCTCCGGGGAAGATGAGATTATCGTGAAATACAGGGAGATGACGCCGGAGCTTTCCGCCCTGATCCACCTGCTGAAACAGGGGATGCCGGTGGTGACCGGCCGGGAGGAAGGGCGGCAGTACCGGATCGCGCCCGGGGAGATCTATTATTTTGAGAGTGTGGACGAACGCACGTTTGCGTACACGAGAGAGCATACGCTGCAGGTTGCCATGACGCTTGCCGAGGCGGAGGAGCGGCTGGAAAAGTACGGGTTTTTCCGCTGCAACAAATCGATGGTGCTCAATTTAAACCGGATTGATTCGGTAAAAAACGAGCTGGGCAGCCGGATCAACGCGGCGCTTGACAACGGGGAGCATGTGATCATCTCACGTCATTACGCCAGGAGATTCCGGGAGCTGTTAAGGGGAGGTGAGGAAGATGCGTAGACTGAGAAAGCTGCTAAAGCTGGAGATGGATGTCGAGCTGCTTTCCTGCGCACACGCCGTCTCCATGATCTGCTTCTACGGGATTGTCATGTGGATCGCGGGGGAGAGGAACGTGCGGATTCTGGTCCTTTTTGAGATGATGGCGCTTGGCTATGTGAGCGCGTGGACGCAGAGGGCGCTGTTTTTGCGGGAACAGGTGTACAGCCGGACGGAATATGCGGTGTGCGAGGTGCTGTGGAATGTGATGCCGGCTGTGTTTGTGCCGGCAGTCGCGGAGGTATTCGGCTGGTTTCGGGGCACCCCGGACTGGGCGGCGCTCACCTTTTATCTTCTGATGGGCGGATATTATGTGCTGGTGTGGCTGTTTCTTCGTTTTGTGAATTATGAGGAGACCGTGAAGATGAACCGGCAGCTGCGGAGACGGAAGGAGAAGGGGCAGAAGAAGGGAAAGGAGCAGACATGAAAAATACGGTAATAGAGCTTTCAGATCTGACAAAGGATTTCGGAAATCACCGCGGGATTTTCGATGTGAATCTTTCGGTGGAGGAGGGGGAGGTATTCGGATACCTGGGGCCGAACGGCGCGGGAAAGACGACGACGATCCGGCATCTGATGGGATTTTTACGGCCGGATGCGGGAGAATGCCGGATGTTCGGGCAGGATTGTTTTACAAATGCCGCGCAGATTGGCGAAAAGAGAGGATATCTCGCGGGGGAACCGGTGTTTTTTTCCGATCTCACCGGGGAACAGTACCTGGAATTTACAGCGGGGTTAAGGAGGATGAAGAGCAGAAAGCGGATGCATGAGCTGATGGAGCTCTTTGAGATCAGCAGGTTCGGGCCGGTGCACAAAATGTCAAAGGGCATGCGCCAGAAGCTGGGTCTGATCTGCGCGTTTATGGACGGGCCAGAGGCGGTGATCTTAGACGAGCCGACCAGCGGGCTTGACCCGCTGATGCAGGGACGTTTTGTGGAGCTGATTCTGGAGGAAAAGAAAAAGGGGACGACGATCCTGATGTCCTCTCATCTGTTTGAGGAGGTAGAAAAAACCTGTGACCGGGCGGCCATTATCCGCGAGGGGGAGATTGCCGATACACTTGATATGCGAAAGCTCGCCGCGAAGCGGAAAAAGATCTATACGGCAAAGTTTACGGATGCGGAGGCGGCGAAGGGGTTCGTGCGGCGGCTGGATCCCTCCTGGGACATGCGGACCGCGGACGGGCCGGGGCAGAAGGAAGCCGGGATTCCCGGCGTTTCCGTGATACGGTGTCTGGAAAATCAGGTGGAGCTGACTGTTTTTGGTCCGCCTGCCGCGCTTCTTAAGATGCTCTCGGAGGCG
Organism: uncultured Roseburia sp.; assembly: GCA_947642555.1. Lineage (GTDB taxonomy): Bacteria > Bacillota > Clostridia > Lachnospirales > Lachnospiraceae > Roseburia. The sequence goes on from CANRSX010000031.1 coordinate 25,997, forward strand.
AATGTCGCGGATCTGTCGGTTCGCGCGGAAAGCTTAGAGGAGCTGTTTTTGCAGTACTATGACACCGGAGAACATGGCCCGAAAGGAGAAAACCGATGATGATACCATTATTAAAACGTGATTTCACCGCATGCATCCGGATCTTTCTGATCCTGTTTGCCGTGATCTGTATGTATACCGTGATTATTATTTATCTCTATGATCCGGAGTTTGCCCATATTTTAAATGATTACCAGGAGCTGCTGCCGGATCTGATGGCAGCGATGGGCATGACCGGCGCCGCCACGAATCTGCTCGAGTGGATTCAGGTCTATCTGTACGGATTTGTCATGCTGCTTCTGCCGATGGTGTTTGCAGTGATCCTGATGCAGAAGCTTCTGACCGGTTACATCGACAGCGGGGCCATGGCAAATCTTCTCGCGACGCCGAATTCGCGCCGGCAGATCATCCGCACGCAGGCAGCGGCAGCGGTTCTCTGGATGGCGGTTCTGATGGGTGCGGTGACGCTGGTGGGGATCATAAGCGCCGGGGCGCTGTTTCCCGGCGAGCTGGATCTCGCAGGATATATCAATCTGAATGCGAGCACCTTCCTGCTGCAGCTTCTGATCTGCGGGATCGCGTATGCCGCGGCCTGCATGTGCAGCGAGTCCAGACAGTACTATCTGTTCGGCGCAGGGCTTCCGGTCCTCTTTTTTCTGATCCAGGCGATCGCCAATATGGGGGAAAAGCTGGAATGGTTAAAATTCTTCACGATTTTTACCCTGCTTCCGTGCAACCGGATCGCGCAGGGCGTGGAGGGCGTCTGGCAGTATAACCTTGCCATGGCTGCGGGCGCAGCGGCGCTGTTTGCATTCGGAAGTATCTGGTTTGAGAAGAGGGAATTATATATATAGAAGTTCAGCCCGCGCCATTCGCATAATTTTGTAAGAAACTTGTAAGAAAACCCACTGCTTTTTTGTAAGGATGACCGGATAAGATAAAGACAGCTTCAGGGAGAGGAGACAAAACGGAATGAACGAATGTGTACTGGTCGTGGACGATGACAGGGAGATTGTAAAGGCGATCGCCATTCTGCTGGAACAGGAAGGGTATCAGGTATTAAAGGCGTACGACGGACTGCAGGCGCTGGATCTTCTGATGACCTGTTCCGTCCAGCTGGTCATCATCGATGTGATGATGCCGAAGCTCGACGGGCTTTCCGCGGTCATGCGGATCCGAGAGCGGCAGAATCTTCCGATCATTGTCCTTAGCGCCAAGAGCGAGGAGACGGACAAGGTCTTAGGTCTGTCCATGGGTGCGGACGATTACGTGGCAAAGCCGTATAACCCGGCGGAGCTTGCGGCCCGCGTCAAAAGCCATCTGCGGCGCTATACCAGCCTCGGCGACATCCATGCAGGCGCATCGGGCGACGAGATCCGCAACGGCAGGCTCTGTTATCACACGAAGGAGCGCGTGCTCTATGCGGACGGAGAACCGGTCCGTCTGACCGCGACGGAGACGAAGATCATGGAGCTTCTGATGCGCAACGCGGGCCGGATTTTTCCGGCGGAGGAGATTTACCGGAGGGTGTGGGAGGAGGACGCCTTCGCGCCCGAAAATACGGTGATGGTACACATAAGACGCATCCGTGAAAAGATCGAACTCAATCCAAAGGAGCCAGAATACTTAAAGGTGGTGTGGGGAATTGGCTATAAAATTGAAAAAATGGAAACAACTCATTAACTTTGGCACGTTCTTTCTCGGGGTGAGCCTTACTGTCACAGGCGCGGGGCAGCTGGCGGACCGCTTCTTTGGCTACGGAAGCCCGGAAAATCCCGCGGAGGTTTTCGAGCAGGATTATCAGAAGACAGAGGAGTTCCGCTGGCGGATGGAGAGTAAATTTTCCGATTTTCTTTCCATGGCGACCGGCGATGAGGTCGGATGGGCTTACGGTTCGGGAGGCGCCTGGTATGATTACGGCTTTGCGTCCTACGAGGATTACCTGGCGGCATGTTATGACGGCGAGGTCCGGGAGGCCGTGGCGGGCAGCTGGTGGGGAAGCACGGATTCCGTTGTCCAGGAAGCCACCAGGGAATACTTGTCGGAAGCGGAAGCGTCATATTCTGAGATACCGGACGAATGGTTTGAGCTGGAAGTACAGGAAGATGAGGATGCCGGACGGCGGCTTTCCGACGGCATGGAGGAAAAGGAGCGCAGGGAGCTGGCAAAGGCCGCGGCGGACCGGTATCATGAGGCCATCCGGGAGGATAAAAACCTTCTCTACCGGATTTCCTGTGACGGGAAAGAGCTTTACTCGAATATGGAAGATGCCGACTGGAAGAAATACGGCGACCCGCTTCCCGACGGCTACAATTTTCTTATGTTCTATGACGGGGTGCATATTCTGGCCCAGAAGGACGGGGAGGAACTGAACCTCTACGGCGACGGCTATTACCGCGGGGAGGCCGGTCAGTGGTATGTGCCGGGGTACCGGAATGTCGCGGTGGACGAGGAGCTTAAGAAGGCGCAGATCGTGATGCTCGTGGCAAAAGAGCCGGCGGATTATGTGTATGTGCGGTACGGAAATGACGGCTATTCCAGCTTTGGCAGTCAGCTTTACCAGGTTGCGCGAAATACCAGGAAGAATTATGAGCAGATGCAGTCCGGCCTGATCTGTCTTGCGGCGGGAGCAGCCCTGCTTGTCGTCAGCGTGTTTTTCCGGAAAGACAGGAAGGTCTTACATGCCGCGATCGGCCGTTTCCTGGGAAAGATCTGGTTTGAGCCGAAGGCCCTCCTGCTGCTGTTTTTTGTGGCTGTCGTGATCCTCCCGTTTTTCCGGTATGCGGGATATGAGTATACCTGGCTGTATGAGGAGATGATGTATGGCGGCTACTGGGGGTCAGGTTACACCATGTGGGAGATTTCACGGGACCTGCTGCGGGATTTTGCCAGCCTGATCGCAGGCAGTCCGCTGCTGCTTCTTATCCTGGTGTGGGGGATTTATTTCCTGGTGCTGGATGTCCGGACAAACGGGAAGCATTTTTTTACAGGCGGTATCTCGCGGCTGGCAAAATGCTTTGAGACGAAATCACTCTCGCTGCCGTTTACGAAGCGGATGGTGTGGAGGTTCCTTCTGGTGATGCTGGTGAGCGCGGTGCTGATCGTGACGGAATTTGCCCTTGTCGTTTCCATCACCGGAAACGGGATGCTCGCAAATTTTGTGTGGGGAAACGGTGCGGCGGCAGTGCTGTTGTTTCTGATCCCTCCGGCAGCGTTTGCGGCGGTGTGCGTCTGGTATCTTTCGCGGACCAGAAAGCAGGCGGGAGAGCTGGAGCGGGTCGCAGGCCGGGTGCGGGCCATTCATGACGGCGACTACGGGGAATCGGAGGATCTCGCCGGCTGTGTGGAGCTAAAGGAGATGGCGGAGGATCTTGGCGGGATCCGCGAGGGCATGGAAAAGGCGGTGGAGGAGCGCATGAAGAGCGAGCGCATGAAGGTGGAGCTCGTGGCGAATGTCTCCCACGACATCCGCACGCCGCTGACCTCGATCATCAGCTATGTCCAGTTCCTGAAACAGGAGCAGGATCTGCCGGACCACGTGAAGGACTACATCAGTATTTTAGATGAAAAATCCCAGCGCCTCAACAATATGGTGCAGGATGTGTTTGCGATCAGCAAGGCCGCGTCCGACCAGCTGCCGGTGAAGCTGGAGCGGATCGATTTCGGCAAGCTGCTGCGGCAGACGCTGGCGGATATGGACGAGCAGATTAAAAAGAGCCCGGTGACGGTCCGTGCGGTGATCCCGGAGCATGAGATCGCGATCCAGTCGGACGGCAGCCGGATGTACCGGGTGTTCCAGAACCTGATCCAGAATGCGCTTTCCTATTCGCTCGAGGGCTCCAGGGTCTTTGTGGAGCTGCGCGAGGACGCTTCCTTTGCGGTGGCCTGTATCCGGAATGTATCCAGGCAGGAGCTGGCGAAGGACGCTGATTTTACCGAGCGGTTTGTCCGCGGCGACGCGAGCCGGACGGACGGCGGCAGCGGCCTGGGGCTCTCCATCGCGAAGAGCTTCACCGAGGCATGCGGCGGCCGGTTTGAGGTGGAGACGAACGCGGATCTGTTTGTGGTGACCGTGTCGTTTGTGCGGGTGTAGGAGATCGGGGGACAGGCGGATGTCTGTCCCCCGATGGAACGTTTAACGAAAGATTTCCCGGTCGATCCCGCTGACGTGGAGCAGGAAGACTCCGAAGAGCGCGGAAAAAAGATCAGAGGCCGGCTGTGCCGTGATGACGCCCTCATAGCCGAATACGTGCGATAAGACGGACAGAACAATTACAAAGATAATTCCCTGGCGGCTTAAGGACATGAACAGGGTGGGCATGGATTTGCCCGCGCTCATGAACAGTGTGCTGCACACGAGGAAGATGCCGGTGAAGGGCAGCCCTAAGAGCATCCGCCGCAGGATGAGGGCGCCGTGAAGGGCGATGACGGGATCGTCCATGAACATCCGGATCATCTGCGGCGCCGCGAGCATGAGGAGGGCGCCTCCGGCCACGGCGATGATCATCTGTACCAGCAGGTCAAACCGGATCACCTCCCGCAGACGGGCCTTATTTTTCGCGCCGTAGTTGTAGCCGATCAGGGCCTGTGCGCCGAAGGCGAAGGCGATCATGACCATGGCCACTAACATATTGACCTTGCCGGCGATTCCCATCGCGGCGACCTTGTCGGAGCCGTAGGCGATCAGGCTGCGGTTTAAGACGGCAGTGCCAAAGCTGTTCATCAGGTTATTGAGGCTCGAGGGCAGTCCGATCGCGAGCACTGCGCCCATGGTTGCGAGGTCGATCCGGGACATCCGGGGATCCACGGTGAGCTTTTCACTTTTCTTCCGAATGCAGACGACAAACACGGCATCCGTGACGATATTGCCGAGCACGGTGGCAATCGCGGCGCCGCCCGCACCCATATTCAGGCCGAAGATGAAGACCGGGTCTAAGATGATATTGACGATGCTGCCGACGACGCTGCCGATCATGGCGAGATTGGCGAGCCCTTCGGTGCGCAGCTGATTCGCCGGGATCAGGGTCAGGATGATAAACGGAGCGCCGAGCGCGATCCATATGTAGTACTCGCTGGCATAGTCAAAGACTGCGCCTTCCGCCCCCAGCATGTGCAGAATGGGCGTGCGCAGGATCAGCATGAGCGCCGCCACAACGATTCCGGTGAGGATCGCGGCGTAAAAAGAAAAGCCGCTGACCCGCTTCCCCTCCCCGTCCTTCTGCTGGCCGAACAGACGGCTCATCACGCTGCTGCCGCCAAGGCCGAACAGATCGCCCAGGGATACCATTAGCAGAAAAACAGGAGCACAGAGCGAGACACCTGCGACGAGATCAGCGTCCCCGGTGCGGGCGATGAAAAAGGTATCGGCCATATTGTAGATCAGGCCGACGATTTTTGAGAGTACCACCGGAAGCGCCAGCGTCAGAAAGGCTTTGGGGACCGGTGTGGTTTCAAATAATGCGTTGCGGTTTTCGTTTTTCATTACAGACCTCCTCTATGAACGATTCTAACAAAAGAGATTGCATTTCATTGTGACATGTGTCACAATAAAACAAAAACAGGGGTCCGAAATGGAAAAAATATACGACAGAGATGTGACGGAGCGCTGGCTCGCAAAAGCAGGGCTGGCGGAGCAGTTTGACACGACAGAGCTTGATTTCTTTCTCATCCGATATGAGTCCGGCGAATTTTTGTCCCGGCAGGAGCAGGCGATTGAGAATTTTCAGTTTCTGGTGAGCGGGGATGCGGCGCTGTATTACCTGGACGGGGAGGGCGAGCGGAGAAATGTGTCGGTGCTCGAGGGCGCGGGACTGCTGGGGGATATGGAGTTTGTCCTGGGCAGCAGGCCTTATTTTTATGCGGAGGCGGTGACGCCGGTGACGGTGCTGGCCCTGCCCATGGAAGTAAACCGGGCGCGGCTGGAGCGTGACTGCCGCTTCCTGATGTATCTGCTGCGTCAGGCGTCGCAGATCAAGATCCTGACGGCGCGCAACCAGGTGGTGCTGCCCGGGTTACGGGAGCGGCTGTTGTATCACCTCGGCTGCGAGTGCCCGCACCAGACGATGAGCGGCATGGACCGCACCGCCGCAAAGCTTCGCTGCAGCCGCAGGCAGCTGCAGAGGGTGGTGAAGGAACTGGCGGAGCAGGGGCGGATCGTGAAGCGGGGGAGAGGGTGCTATCAGCTGGTGTGAATGGGGTAAAGTTATTCTGTCAGATCAGCGAACCGGATGATCAGGTCATGGAAGATACAGGAGCGGATCTCATCGTCAAAGCCGTACTGACAGGTCATTTTTTCGTGTTCAAAATCAAATACATTCACGGTCTGTGTTGCCGGGTTCACGATCCAGTATTCGCGTACGCCGGCGGTTCGGTATTTAAAAAGCTTGATTCCGTAGTCCATCTGCTGGGTGGACGGAGAAACGATTTCAATGATCCAGTCCGGGGCGCCGTGGCAGCCTTTTTCATCCAGCCTGTCTTTGTCGCAAATCACAGAGATATCGGGTTCAACATAGTTTTTATCATCTGCATTCAGAAATACCGCAAGGGGGGCTGCGAGCGCCCTGCAGGAACCGCCGTGTTTTCGGATATGATCTCTGATCAGATAAATCAGTTCCGATACGAGCTCCTGATGAAGCAGATTCGGCGGCGCCATATCGTAAATACGACCGTCAATCAGCTCTGCGCGCCGGCCCTGCGGCAGAGCGTAAATGTAATCGGTTGTGTAAGTGTCTGACGAAAGCAGTGGCATGTGCGTTCCTCCTCCTGAATAAACGTCTGATTGTCTCCCGTTTCTATTATATCATACAGAAAAGAAATAAAATACAATCCGGTCATTTTTTTAAGATTTTCTTAAAACGATACTTATTTATCGAAATTCGATAAAAAAGCATTGAAATCAGGAAAAAAACGGATATAATAGAGGATGACAGCGGATGCGGAAGCGGACGCGGAAACGAATACGGACAGGAGGCAGGGAGAAAGCTATGAAGCAGATGGAAGTGTCAAAATGGTTAAAAGTGATCACCGTCTTAACGGGGATTGCGGGGCTGTTCTTTTTCTTTCTCGTGATGCCGGTCATGGCGCACGATATCGCGGTGATGTATCCGGAGGCCGCGTATCTTCTTTGGCCGGGCATGATTTACGGCTGGGGAATCGGCGTGATCTGCTACGCGATTCTGTGGGAATTCTGGAAGGTGTGCGTGGAGATCGGCAGGGACAATTCCTTTTCCGCGGAGAACGCGAGAGCTTTTGCGGTAATCAGCCGCCTGGCGCTGGTGCTGGCGGTGGTGTGGTTCGCCGGGGTGGTGTTTCTGGCTCTGGTGCATGCCCTCGGGGCGGCGTTAGCGTTTTTTATGCTTCTGATCGCCTTTGTCTCAGTCGTGGTGGCGGTGCTCTCGGCGGCGCTGTCCCACCTGGTGTACAAATCATATGAGATGCGGCAGGAGAATGAGCTGACGATCTGAACCGTGCCCCGGGCGGCTTTGTGACGTACCGGGCTGGCGGATCCGCGGTACAGGGATGGAGGAGACAAATGTCGATTATTGTCAATATCGATGTCATGCTCGCGAAGCGGAAGATGAGCGTGACGGAATTATCGGAAAAAGTGGGGATCACCATGGCGAATATTTCCATATTAAAAAACGGGAAGGCCAAAGCGGTCCGGCTGGATACCTTAAATAAAATCTGCCGGGCATTGTCGTGCCAGCCGGGGGATCTGCTGGAATTTGTGCCGGATGAGGAGGGAGAGGATTCATGATGGAAGAAAAACGTATGTATGACCCGGAGCTGATGCCTCAGAGCGGGGGACAGCCGGTATATGAAAATGCGCCAGCCGGGATGGCGCCGCAGCCGCAGTCACAGCCGGCGGTGTCCCCGCAGGATGCCTGGCGCATGGAGGAAGAGCGCAGGCGTCGGGAGGAAGAGCGCCAGCGTCAGGTAGGGGCGCAGCTGTTCGGGCGGCTCGCATCAGCCAGCCTGATCTACACGCTGATCTATACGTTCTGCCTGTATCAGAATCTGTCCGGGATCACGGCGGCGATCTGGGTTCCCGCGCTGCTCGGCTATACGTATTATGTATTCCGGATTTCCGATCTTTGCTGGAAACGGGACAGCACTTTTGTGGTGGTGGTGATGGCGCTGCTTGGCGTCTCAAATTTCCTGACCGGAAATAAGTGGATCCTGTGGCTGAATTATGTGGCGGTCTTTCTGCTGGTCGTCGCGCTGCTTCTGCACAATTTCTGCCGGGATGAGCAGTGGGATTTCGGGAAATATCTGCTGGAGATCGGGACCGCTGTCTGCGGGGCCATCGGCAGTATGTTCCGGCCGTTTACGGACGGCGGCGCCTATATCAGGGTCCGAAAGGAAAAAAACGCCGGGAATGCCGGAGCGGGCTGGTATGTCGCCGCGGGGATCGGGATTGCGGTTCCATGTCTTATCTTTCTCGGGATTCTGCTGGCTTCCGCGGACCTGGTGTTTGCGGACATGATCGAGCGCTTCTTTCTGGCGTTTCTGCGCCCGGAAAAAATATTCGGCATCGCATTCATGCTGCTGTTCGGATTCTTTTCCTCCTACTGCGGAGTACGGTTTATCCGGGCGCACGCGGATCAGGTGACGGTGAAGGATCACAGGACGGGCGAGCCGCTGATCGCGATTACTGTGACGGCGCTGATCGCGCTTTTATACCTTGTGTTCTGCCTGATCCAGGTGGTGTATTTATTTCTGGGAAACATGCAGCTGCCGGAGGGCGTGACCTATGCGCAGTATGCGAGGAGGGGCTTTTTCCAGCTGCTGTATGTGTGCGTGCTCAACCTGATCCTGGTGCTCGCGGTAAAGAAATTTTTCCGGGAGAGCAGGCTTCTGAATGTGATCCTGTTTGTGATTTCCGGCTGCACGCTTGTCATGACGGCGTCGAGCGCCTACCGGATGCTGCTTTACATCGGGGCGTACCAGCTGACCTTCCTCCGGATCTTTGTGCTGGTGGCGCTGCTTGTGATCGCGCTTCTGATGGCGGGTGTGATGTGCGTGATTGTAAAACCGCAGTTCCCGCTGTTCCGCTATGGGATCGTGGTGGTCAGCGTGGTATACCTGGCGTTTTCGTTTTCACATGTGGATTATTTTATCGCGAAGTATAACCTGTCGCAGGAGGATGTGGCGTACAGCGGGAGGACGGCCGTGGACTATGCCTATATCGACACGCTTTCCACCGACGCCGCGCCCGCCATCGACGCATATCTGGAAGATCATCCGGCGGGAACCTGGCTGGACCGGTATCTTAAGGAGAATGAACAGGAGATTCACGAGATCACGATCCGGAATTTTAACGTGTCGCACTATATCGCCCACAGGCTGTTTGGGGAGAGGTGAGGCGGCGGGAAAACCGGCCCGGGTGTATCCGAAGAAAAACACAAAAAAAACTTGAAATTCAGCCCGGATTCTATATAATTTTAATCAGCAGAACAATCAACGATTGAGAAAAGAGCGAGGTAAACACGATGAATGCTGATGGAAATGTGATTCGAATCAAACATGACGTGCTCTACGAGGTGGCGAAGCTCGCGTTCGCGGGAGAGCTGGACGCGAAGCGGGACCATATCGCGTTAGAGCTGATTCCGGGGCCGACACCGCAGTTTCGCTGCTGTATCTACAAGGAGCGTGAGATCATCCGGCAGAGGGTGCGTCTGGCGGAGGGCAAGGCGCCCGGTCCGGTGGACGACGGCAATATCATTCAGGTGATCAGCTCCGCCTGTGAGGACTGTCCGATCTCCAGTTATACGGTGACGGAGAACTGCCAGAACTGTATCGGAAAAGCCTGTATCAATGCGTGCCAGTTCGGCGCGATCGAGTCGGGCCGTCACCGCTCGCACATCGATCCGTCAAAGTGTAAGGAGTGTGGAAAGTGTGCGCAGGCGTGCCCGTACAACGCGATCGCGCATTTAAAGAGACCGTGTAAATTCAGCTGCCCGGTAGATGCGATTACATATGACGAACGTGGTATCTCCGTGATTGACCGGGAGAAATGCATCAGCTGCGGCAAATGTATCCACAGCTGCCCGTTCGGCGCGATCGGATCCAAGACGTTTATCGTGGACGTGATTGAGGCCTTAAAGTCCGGGAAGCCGGTCTATGCGATGGCCGCGCCGGCGACCGAGGGACAGTTCGGGGCGGATATCACGATGGCGAGCTGGAAGAAGGCCATGAAGGAGCTGGGCTTCACCGATTTTTATGACGTGGGCTTGGGCGGCGACATGACGGCTGCGTATGAGGCGGAGGAGTGGGCGGAGGCCTACAAGGAGGGAAAGAAGAAGGTGACCTCCTGCTGTCCGGCCTTTGTGAATATGGTGCGCAAGCATTATCCGGAGTTAGCGGACTGTGTCTCCACGACGGTTTCTCCGATGTGTGCGGTTTCCCGTCTGATCAAGGCCAGGGATCCGGAGGCCGTCACCGTGTTTATCGGCCCGTGCCTTGCGAAGAAGTCTGAGGTGGTGGATCAGCAGATCCCGGGCAATGCGGACTATGTGCTGACCTACAGCGAGATCCGCGCGATCATGAAGGCGAAGGACGTCGCCTTAGAGCCGTGTGCCAACGATGACCAGATCGCGTCCACCTTCGGCAAGCGTTTTGCCAATTCGGGCGGCGTGACGGCGGCTGTGCTCGAGAGCTTAAAGGAATCCGGGGATGAGATTTACGCGAAGGTCTGCCGTGCAAACGGGGCCCAGGAGTGTAAGAAAGCCCTGCTGCTGCTTAAGGTTGCGAGACTTCCGGAGGACTTTATCGAGGGTATGGTCTGTGACGGCGGCTGCGTCGGCGGGCCGAGCGCATTCAATGATCAGATTGCTTCGAGAAAGAACCGTGACGCGCTGATTTCCCAGGCGGATGGACGCGGTATCTTAGAGAATCTGAAGAATTACGATATGGAGAGCTTCTCGATGCACCGCGAGTGATCACGGCCGGCGAGGGGTATCACGCAGGAGGAAATCCGGCGCGCCGGCAGTGAAATGACGTAAGTGCGCCGGCAGTATAAGAACAGAGATCAGAGAGAAGAGATAAGCGGATCCGGCGGGATGGTTTATCTCTTCTGTCGTTTTGCACCAGAATGGAGTTTCGAATGAGAAAGGCAGTATTTTTTGATATAGACGGGACGCTTTGGGACGATGACCAGCGGATTTCGGAGAGTGCGGTGCAGGCGGTACGCGCGCTGCGGGCGGCTGGGAATTACGCGTTTCTCTGCAGCGGAAGGAGCCGGGCGAATATCTGCAACGAGCGGCTTTTGGGGATCGGCTTTGACGGGATCGTGGCGTCCTGCGGCACGGACATCGATTTCCGCGGGGAGATTGTGTTTGAACGGCTGATGCCAGAGGAGGAGGTGTCGCATGCGCTCGCGGTGATTGAGCGGATGCACATGATGGCAGTGCTCGAAGGCCCGCGCTACATCTATGTGGATCTTAATGATTTTAAGGATGATCCCTACGTGATCGGCCTGCGCCGTGACATCGGGGAGCGCGTAAAGGAGATCACAGGCTGCCGTTCGTTTGAGATCAACAAATTCAGCCTTGATCTGAAAGGCAACCGGATGGAGGAGGTCGTGCAGGCATTCGGCAGCCGGTTTGACGTGATCATTCACAACGACTGGCTTGCGGAGGTGGGGCCGAAGGGGCATTCCAAGGCGACCGGGATTATGCGGGTCTGCGAGAAGCTGGGGATCGCGCGGGAGAATACCTATGCGTTCGGCGACAGCGCGAACGATCTTGCGATGCTCTCCTATGTGGCGCACGGCGTGGCGATGGGAAACGGGAGCAGCGAGGCGAAGCGGGCCGCGGAATATGTGACGACAGCGATGGAGGAGGACGGGATTTTAAACGGATTGCGTCACTTCCGGCTGATCGGAGAGGGACGGGAGGAATGAGATGGCAAATATGATGGATTACCTGGACTGGCGCGGGGATCTTTCCTTTGCGGCCTCCGGGTTTAACGAGGTTGACAATCTGATCCTGGCACAGTTAGTCTATGTGGAGTTTGACGGGATCGTGCCGGGGCCGGAGCCGGCCGGGTCTGCGGCCGGGCAGGATGAAGGGCCGGCCGGCATCACCCTTCGGGAGGCGTCGGAGCGTTTCTGGAGCCGGCACACGGAGGAGGAGATTCTCGCGCGGGTTTCCATGACGAAATCCGCCGCTTTTGTGATGCGGAAGGCCGCGGAGACGGAGCGGTTCGGGCAGGCCAGGCTCTTCGGCTATGTCAATGATATCAGCGACGAGGAGCAGTCGCAGTTTTCGGTGGTCTGCGTCCGGCTTTCCGACGGGAGCCTGTATGTGGCATTTTCCGGAACGGATAATACAATTGTAGGGTGGAGGGAGAATTTTAACATGGGTTATCTCTCCGAGACGCCGGGGCAGTTAAAGGCGGTGGATTATTTAAACCGTATGATCGGGCCGGCTGAGCGCACAGTGCGCGTGGGGGGACATTCCAAGGGCGGCAATCTCTCCGTGTATGCCTCGGTGAAATGTGAGCGCAGCGTGCGGGAGCGGATCGCGGCGGTCTACAGCAATGACGGGCCCGGATTCAGTCAGGAGATGCTAAAGAGCGCGGAGCACCAGGAAATGCTGCCGCGGATCCACACGATCCTGCCGGAATCGAGCATCGTGGGGATGATCATGGAGCACGAGGAGGAGTATGAGGTGGTCAGAAGCGCAAACAGCGGGATCGGGCAGCATGACGCGATGTCCTGGGAGGTGCTCGGATGCGGATTTTTACGCGCTCCCTCAGTGGCGCAGCAGAGCATCCTGCTCGATGAGGCGTTTAAGAGCTGGCTGTCCCAGCTCGACAAAGCGCAGCGGGAGCAGATCGTGGATGCCGCCTTTACGCTGCTTGACGAGGCGGGGATCCGGACGGTCGACGATTTTTACCGCAGCAGATGGAAGACGGTGCAGGAGCTTTTAAGGGCGCGGGAGAGCCTGCCGGAGGAGACGAAGGAGCTGTTTTCACGGGCCTTAAAACTGCTGTGGAAGGCCGGCAATGACGCGCTTCGCAAAAATGTAAAGGTGAATTCTAAAAAAAATATAAAATCACAAAAAATCAAAGAACATATGAATAAATGAGAAAAAGAAAGAAAAATATATGTTTAATGGGAAAATATAGTAATCCGCCGGAATATATCCGGTTGCAGATTCAGGGGCAAATCCCTATTATAACACTATCGGTTAGCACTCAAATCAAATGAGTGCTAATAACAGCAAAAGAACAGCAATCAAGATCAGAATGAGCAGGAGGCATGGAACATGAAATTAGTACCATTGAGCGACAGAGTTGTGTTAAAGCAGTGTGAAGCGGAAGAGACGACCAAGTCCGGTATTATCCTTACCAGCAGCGCACAGGAGAAGCCGCAGGAGGCGGAAGTGATCGCGGTAGGACCGGGCGGCATGGTGGACGGCAAGGAAGTCACGATGCAGGTAAAGGAAGGACAGAAGGTGATTTATTCCAAATATGCAGGTACGGAAGTGAAGCTTGACGGCGAGGAGTATATCATCGTAAAGCAGAACGATATCCTGGCAGTGGTGGAGTAAGACGTCGCAGCAGGGCGGGAGGCGTAAAAGCTTTGGAGCAGGAGCGCAGGATCTCCGCCAGCCCGAAAGCAGTATGGGGTTACATGGATCTGACCCCGACATCATAAATATAGAAAGAGGTAGATTATCATGGCAAAGGAAATCAAATACGGAACAGAAGCCAGAGCAGCATTGGGAGCCGGCGTTGACAAGCTGGCCAATACCGTCAGCGTGACGCTTGGACCGAAGGGAAGAAACGTCGTGCTCGACAAATCCTACGGCACCCCGTTAATCACGAACGACGGTGTGACGATCGCAAAGGAGATCGAGCTTGAGGACGCATTCGAGAACATGGGTGCGCAGCTCGTAAAGGAAGTGGCGACGAAGACAAATGACGTGGCCGGAGACGGTACGACGACCGCTACGGTGCTCGCCCAGGCGATGGTACACGAGGGGATGAAGAACCTCGAGGCAGGCGCGAACCCGATCATCCTCCGCCGCGGGATGAAGAAAGCGACCGACAAGGCTGTGGAGTCGATCCTGGCGATGTCCTCCAAGGTGAAGGGAAAGGATCAGATCGCGAAGGTGGCTGCGATCTCCGCAGGCGACGAGGAAGTCGGAAACATGGTGGCCGACGCGATGGAGAAGGTTTCCAACGACGGCGTTATCACCATCGAGGAGTCCAAGACCATGCAGACCGAGCTTGACCTGGTAGAAGGTATGCAGTTCGACCGCGGTTATATCTCCGCATATATGTGCACCGACATGGATAAGATGGAAGCGGTACTCGACGATCCGTATATCCTGATCACTGACAAGAAGCTCTCCAACATCCAGGAGATCCTTCCGCTCTTAGAGCAGGTGGTGCAGAGCGGCGCGAGACTGTTAATCATCGCCGAGGATATCGAGGGCGAGGCGCTGACAACCTTAATCGTCAATAAGCTGCGCGGTACCTTCAACGTGGTTGCAGTGAAGGCTCCGGGCTACGGCGACAGAAGAAAGGCTATGCTTGAGGATATCGCGATCTTAACGGGCGGCCAGGTGATCAGCTCCGAGCTGGGCCTTGAGTTAAAGGACGTTACGATGGATCAGTTAGGACGTGCGAAGTCCGTGAAGGTTCAGAAGGAGAACACCGTGATCGTGGACGGCGCGGGCGAGAAGGATGCGATTGCCAGCAGAATCAGCCAGATCCGTGCGCAGATCGAGGAGACGACCTCCGAGTTCGACAAGGAAAAGCTCCAGGAGCGCCTTGCGAAGTTAGCGGGCGGCGTTGCTGTGATCCGTGTCGGCGCGGCGACCGAGACCGAGATGAAGGAAGCGAAGCTGCGCATGGAGGATGCGTTAAACGCGACGAGAGCCGCAGTGGAAGAGGGCATCATCGCAGGCGGCGGTTCCGCTTATATCCATGCTGCGAAGGAAGTGGCAGCGCTTGCCGACAGCTTAGACGGCGATGAGAAGACCGGCGCGAAGGTGATCTTAAAGGCATTAGAGTCCCCGTTATACTATATCGCAGTGAACGCGGGTCTCGAGGGCGCCGTGATCATCAACAAGGTCAAAGAGTCCAACCCGGGTATCGGCTTTAACGCGATCTCCGAGGAGTATGTCGACATGGTAGAGCAGGGGATCCTGGATCCGGTAAAGGTGACGAGAACCGCTTTACAGAATGCGACATCCGTAGCATCCACGCTGCTGACCACCGAGTCCGTGGTGGCCAACATCAAGGAAGACGCTCCGGCAATGCCGGCAGGCGGCGCAGGCGGAATGGGAATGATGTAAGAAATACAGCGGAGCCGGGGAACCGGCTCCGTTTTCAGTAATCCTTCCTCTGATAGATCCAGACCGTCAGCGGATAAGACAGCGCGAAGGCCAGCAGGGAGCAGGCGATGAGCAGGACGGCTCCGGCCACGATGGCTCTGGTTCCCGGTTCCAGCAGATCGTTTGCCATGCTTATGATGGTAAAGTCAAGGACAAAGGCGCAGAGAACCGAGATGATGAGAAAGGCTTCGCTCCGTTCCTCGCCGCCGGCATAGCAGAGCGGAAAGAAGACCGCACCCATAAACAGGCTCATGCTGATCCCCAGCGCGAACAGGGAGAGGATATCGAGGGGCTGGTCAAACATGCATCCGTGAAGCAGCCACGATACGCCCAGCTCCGCCCCCGAAAAGAGGATTCCGGCGGAAAGCCAGATCAGCTGGTTTACAAACAGGCTTCTTATGACATCCGCGCGCCTGACGGGCAGCGTGAGCTTCAGCCGGTTCCACTTTGACGCGGATTCGTTTTTGACGATGGAGGCCGCGTTAAATGAAAATCCGATCGTCGCGGTCATCACATATCCGATCTGTAAGGACTGGCTGATCACGGCAGCGGCGAAGATCCCGAAGGGAATCAGAAACACGGAGAATACCGTCGCGGCTGACCGCGTTGCACAGATATTATTTTTCAAAAGTCCTTTCATACTCGTTCCCCCTTTACTAACAGCAGCATCATCTCGTCGATGGAGACCGGATCGATGACGGCGTCCCGGTATTTTCGCTGCGCGGCCTTTTTGTCTGAGATTAAGACATCTGTCTGAAAATCGCGTTTCCGAAGGGCGATGACGTCACCGGGATCCAGCGAGGGGAGCTCGCGCTCTCTGCAGCGCATCACGGCGTAGCGGGATGCCAGCTCATTTCTGGATGCGGTCAGAAGAATTTTCCCGTTGTGAAGAAACGTGATATAGTCCGCCACCTTCTCCAGGTCCTCCGTGATGTGGGAGGACAGCAGGATGGAATGGCGCTCGTCCTGCACAAATTCCAGGAAAATGTCCAGCATCTCATCGCGCATCACGGGATCTAAGCCGCTGGTGGCCTCGTCCAGAATCAGCAGCGAAGGGTGATGCGAGAGCGCGGCGGCGATGGCAAGCTTCATCGTCATCCCTTTGGAATAATGCTTTACTTTTTGGGCCTTCGGCAGCCGGAACCGGTCGGTGTAGTGCTGGAATAACGCATCGTCCCACCGGGTATAAAGCCCTTTCATGATCTGCGACAGCCGGGCTGCCGTCCAGTAGCCGGGAAAGTTTTCCCCGTCATAGACCACGCCGATTCCTTCGCGCAGGGCGGTATCCTGATCCGACATTTCCCGGCCGAACAGCCTCACCGTCCCGCCGTCTTTTTTCAGCGTGTTTAAGATGCAGCCGATGGCGGTCGTCTTTCCCGCCCCGTTTTCCCCGACAAAGCCCATGATCGCGCCGCAGGGCAGGGAAAAGGAGAGGGAATCCAGCGTGAACCCCGATTTCGGAAAGGTTTTCGTGACCTGTTCCAGTTCTAATATGTACTCCATTCTAATCCTCCTCCTGGTAAAATAAAGCGAGCAGCTCCGTCAGTTTTTCGAGAGAAATATGAAACGTCCGCCCGATTTCCGCGGCGGCCTGCAGGTGCTCCTCGGCAATGCGCTGCTGCTCCTCCTGATAGAATTCCCTGTTCTGTGCGGACACAAAGCTCCCCCGGCCCACCGTGGTCTCAATAAATCCGTCCCGCTGCAGGTCCTCGTAGGCCTTCTGAACGGTGATCACGCTGACATGGATGGATTTTGCCAGCGCCCGCATGGAGGGGATGGCCTCGCCTGCCTGCAGCTCGCCGCTCATGATCATCGCCTTGATCTGCGAAGTGATCTGCTCGTAAATCGGTTTACCGGCACTGTTGCTGATAATGATATCCATGATATTCCGCCTTTGTGGTCTGATTGTACTTAATGTACTGAATGTATAAGTACATTATAACACGTTTGAAAGTGTTGTCAATCCTGTATATTCCCAAAGTATAATTTCCTGTTTCCATAGTGATAGTCAGTCCCGCCCAAATCCGCTAAACTGTACCTATCAAAACAAGGGAGGTTCCTGAAGATGAAACGAAGAATGATAAGCGCACTGATCGCCGCGGCGGTGTCTGTCACCGCACTGGCGGGATGCGGGGGAAACGCAGGCGAGACCGCGGGAAGCGGAAACGGAGGAGAGGGCGGTAAGGAGAGCAGCGCGTCCGGCACGGAGGGCAGCGCATCCGGTACCGATGCGCCGAAGGCGGCCACAGGGGAAGTGGAGAAGATCAGGATTTATGTGCCAACAAGCGGTAAATTCGACGATATGGACGAGGTGATGGCAGCGATCAACGAGATCTCCAGGGAGAAGATCGGCGTGGAGGTGGAGTTTAAGGCATACGAGTTCGGCCAGTGGTTTCAGCAGTATTCCCTGTTCTTAAGCGGAACCGAGGACATCGACATTCTGGCGAATTACGGCGGATATTTAAACGCGGTGTCCCAGGGCGCGGCCTATGATCTCACGGAGCTGCTCCCGGAATACGGGCAGGACATCATCGCCCTGGAGGGGGACTACTTAAAGAGCGGCGAGGTGGACGGCGTGCAGTACGCGATCCCGATCTATGCCTCCTACGCCTGGACCATGGGGATTACTTACCGGAAGGATGTCGTGGAGGAGCTGGGCCTGGAGGAGCAGGTGGCGGCGGTAAAGACCTTAGAGGACTGGGGCGCCGTGCTTGAGGTGGTGAAAGAGAAAAAACCGGAGATGACGCCGATTGTCTCCATGAGCGGAAATACGGCTCCGGTGTTCCAGTACGGGACATGGGATGACCTGGGAAACAATTACGGCGTCCTGATGGACGGCGGCGCGACCTCCGATGTGGTAAATCTCTTTGAGACGGAGGAGTATGCAAGGCTCTGCGGCGTGATGCACGACTGGTATGAAAAAGGATATTCCAGCAAGGATATTCAGACGCAGACGGATTCGTTCATTGTCCTGACACAGAATGATGCTGCGTTTTCTGCAATCGGAAACGGAGATTTTAATACATCCTTTTATCAGACGACGACCTGCGGGAAGGAGATGGGAACCGTGCTGATCGGCGATCCGGTTGCCCGCACCTACAACAACGTGACCTACACCGTGATGTCCAACACGAAGCACCCGGAGGCGTGCATGAAATTCTTAAACCTGTGGATTTCCGATCCGGAGGTGGGCACGCTGGTCAGCTACGGGATCGAGGGAAAGCATTACGAGATCAATGAGAACGGGATGGGCTGTTACCCAAAGGGGCAGGACGCATCCTCCTGTACGTATCATCTGGGATCCAATCTTTCCAACATCAACCGGATCTTATGGGAGAGCGAGAACCCGGATTACGCGGACCTTTTGGTGGAGAGCAACGCGAATGCGAAGAAATCAGCCGGGCTGGGATTTTCCTTTAACACGGAGAGCGTGACCAACGAGATTACGCAGTTAGATAACGTCTGCAGTAAATATCAGGTCGGGCTGGAATGCGGCGCGCTGGATCCGGAGACGACGCTTCCCGTCTTCATCGAGGAGTTAAAGGCAGCCGGGATCGAGAAGGTGATCGAGGAAAAACAGCGTCAGCTGGATGAATTCCTGGCAGGAGGCGGCCAGTAGGAAGCGGAACGGCCGGGGGCAGTCCGGGAAAATACTGCCCCCGGATCACAGACCGGGAAGGAGTAAGGAAGAAAATGGGAAAACACAGAGCGGTAAAGCAGGTAAAACGATACGGACCCTTTTACATCATGGCGCTGCCGGCCTGCATCTATTTCTTTATCAATAATTATATCCCGATGGGCGGCCTGATTCTCGCCTTTGAGAAATATACGGTGAGCGGCGGGATTTTCGGCAGCGAGAAGGTCGGGTTAAACAATTTCAAATTTTTATTCCAAAGCGCGGACGCGTGGATCATGACGCGCAATACGATCCTGTACAACCTGGCCTTCATCGTGCTGGGAACATCGATTTCGATTGTAGTTGCGTATCTGCTGCACGAGATCAGAAGCACGGTCTCCAGGAAAATTTATCAGACGGTGATCCTGTTCCCGGGGCTTTTGTCCGTCATCATCGTATCCTATCTGGCGAACGCACTTTTGGCGGGGGATACCGGTTTTATCAATATGCATCTTCTGGCGCCCCTGGGACTGGAGCCGGTGTCGTTTTACAGCGAGCAGAAGTGGTGGCCCTTTTTCCTGACCTTCATCCATCTCTGGCAGATGACGGGGACAAACTGCATCCTGTACCTCGCCAATATGTCGGCCATTGATCCGGGGCTTTATGAGGCGGCGAACTTAGACGGGGCAAACCGGTTCCAGTGCTTTTTTAAGATCACGCTGCCCTGCCTGGTTCCCACGATTGTCACACTGTCGATTCTGTCGGTGGGAAAAATTTTTAATTCCGATTTCGGTCTGTTTTACCAGGTCCCGATGAACAGCGGCGCGATTCTGGACGTGACGCAGACCATTGATACCTATGTTTACCGGGGGCTGATGAACACGGCAAATATGGGAATGTCCGCGGCGGCGTGCTTCTACCAGTCGGTGGTGGGCTTCTGCCTGGTGATGATCACCAATACACTTGTCCGAAAATTCAGCAGTGAAAACGCAATGTTTTAGAGGGAGGAGAACATGGTTAAGAGAGATACAGGATTTCAGGCTGCCGCTCATATCATTATGATCGTGATGTCGCTGATGGTACTTTTTCCGCTGGCGCTTCTGATCATGTCCTCCCTGTCGCCGGAGGCGGATGTCATCAAATACGGATATTCGCTGATCCCAAGGGAGCTCGACGTCACCGCCTACCGGTATATCTTCGGCGACGGGAGCGTGTTTCATTCCTACCTCGTGACGATCGCGGTCACCCTGGTCGGGACGGTGGTAAGCGTGGTGATCACCACCATGATCTCCTATACGCTCACCGTGCCGGGCCTTCCGGGAAGAAAGCTTTTAAGCTTTTACGTGCTGTTTACCATGCTTTTTTCCGGCGGGCTGGTGCCCAGCTACATGATGTGGTGCAATATCTTCCATATTAAAAATACGATATGGGCCCTTCTGGTGCCGTCGCTTTTGTGCAGCGCCTTCCACATCATGATCACGCGGTCCTATTTTCAGAACAACATCCCGAAGGAGATTTTAGAGAGCGCGCGGATTGACGGGATGACGGAGTTCGGGATCTTTTTTAAGATCGTGCTGCCCTTAAGCGTTCCGATTATTGCGACCATCGGTTTTATGAAAGCATTAATGTATTGGAATGACTGGACAAATAGTTTATACTATATCACAGAGAAACAGCTCGTCGGGATCCAGGCGCTGCTCAACAATATGCTGACCAACGCAAAATACCTGACCCAGTCCATGGACGCCTCCATGGTGGCCACGGATGCCGCCGCGATTCCCTCCCTGTCCCTTCGGATGGCGGTGGCCGTGGTGGGGATGCTGCCGATGATCGTGCTGTATCCGTTTTTTCAGAAATATTATATGAAGGGTCTGACGGTAGGGGCCGTAAAGGGATAGACCGGGAGGGGACGGATGAAGAAAGAGCTTTCACTGCAAAGCCTGATCCGGTATTACTGGCTTGGTATGCTGCTTATATTTGCGGTGGTATACGGGATTGCGTGGTCTTATATGCTGCGGATGCTGACGGAGCGGGCGGAGGAGAGCGTGCAGAAGAGCGTCCGCATCGTGCAGAGCGATCTCGAGGATTCTTTGGAAATCGTGGACAGTTTTTTATATGAATCACTGTACAGCGGGGCGAAACAGGCCCCGCGAAAGCTGTATGATTCTCTGCGCAACGAGACGGACCCGGTGATGCTTTTAGAGACGCAGAATACGGTTCTCGCGTCCCTGCAGAGCATTGTGTCATGGTCGGACATGATCGATTTTGTGATGGTGTATACCGGGCGGGAGGATTTTCCGTGGCTTGAGACCGGGGCAGCGGACAATTTCCGGGCGCGCAGGGAGGTAAAGGCAGTTTTTGAAGAAATAATTACAGATGACGATAATTCGCCGAAACGATATATGATCTGCGAGTGCCCGGAGGGGATTTATATGCTGCGTCTGTTAAAAATCGAGGACAGCTATCTTCTGGTGTGCGTCTCGGAGCAGAAGATCCTTCAGATGTTAAAGGGCGCGGCGTACCAGGAGGGCGGCATCGCCTGCATCGCGGGGGAGGACGGAAGGATCATCGCGTCCTCGGAGCCGGCGGAGCTGACCCTGACGCCGGAACGGGAGGGAACCTATATCAGCGTCGGAGACGTCAGTTACCTGCAGACCGGCTATGTCTCGGAGCGGACCGGCTATTATTTCGGGATCCTCACAAGGCGGGAGGATATCCTGGCGGATATGAAGGTGTTCCAGGGACTGTTTTTCGTGGTCTTTCTGCTGCTGATGCTTGTCATGCCGCTGCTGCTGGCCCTGATGCAGCGCTCGGTGGGGAAGCCGGTCCGAAGCATCGCGGCGACGATGGATCAGATCGCGGCGGGGGATCTGGATGTGGTGGTTCACGAACAGCCGCGGATCCGCGAGCTGGGACAGCTGGTTCGCACCTTCAATCACATGACCGGCCGGATCCGGCAGTTAAAGATCGAGAAGTATGAGGGGGAGCTGGAGGTGCAGAAGGCGACCATGCAGTACCTGCAGCTTCAGATCAAACCCCATTTTTACGCAAATATGTTCAATATCATCTACTCGCTGGCGCAGCGCAGGGAGTATGAGATGATACAGAAGGTCTCCGCCGCGGTAGTCCGCTATTCCAGGTATATGTTCCACGACGCGTCCGAGCTGGTGGAGCTGGAGCGGGAGTTAAAGCATGTCAGGGATTATATGGAGATCCAGGAGATCCGCTACATGAGACAGATTTCCTGCCGTATGGAGGTGCCGGAGGAGTTACATGACGTACTTGTGCCGCCATTTGTCATTCAGAGCTATGTGGAAAACAGCGTGAAATATGCCTTTTCCTCCCAGAAGGACTGCCGGATCCGGATTGATGCGCAGACGGATGAAAAAAGAGAATACGTCACGCTTGTGATCCGGGACAACGGCGCCGGCTACCCGGAGGAGCTGCTGGCCTCCGACTGGAAGCATGAGGGGGAGGAGGGACACATCGGGCTGACGAGCGTCTGCCGCAGGCTGAAGCTGATCTACGGGGAGAAGGCGAAGCTGTGGCTCTCAAATGAGGGCGGAGCGGTGACGACGATCCGCATCCCGTACATCGCGATGGAGGACATGCCGGTGGAGGAGGAACCGGGGAGGTGAAACGGGATGCACTGTCGGAGAAAGAACAGGAGAGGTGAAGCAGGATGCGCAGATTTCATGTTTTAATTACAGATGACGAAGAACTGGCGATCCTGGGGCTGGAGGAGGGAATCGACTGGGAGAGCCTGGAGGTGGAAAAGGTTTATAAATGCCACAGCAAAGACACGGCCATCCGCATGCTGGAGCGGTATCCGGTGGATATCATGATCACGGATATCGAGATGCCAAACGGCAGCGGCCTGGAGCTGATCCGCTGGGTGAGGGAGCAGCGGCCGGGCATCCATGCGGTTTTTTATACCGGCCACGCGGATTTTTCCTATGCGCAGGAGGCGCTGCGGCTGGGGGTGGACGATTACCTGTTGAAGCCGGTCCCCTACGACGAGCTGGAGGAGATTGTAAGGAAGATCATAAAAAAGATCCGCGTCGAGGAGAAAACCGTGGATCTCTCGGAGCTGGCGGAGGACTGTGCAGATGAGGACGCGGGGGCTGTGGTGGATCAGGTGAAAAAGCTGATCGCGGAAAATCTCTCCGTCGGAAATCTGCAGCGGGATGAGCTGGCGGCCATGGTGCACGTCAGCCCCGGCCATTTAAGCCGGATTTTCAAAAAAGAGACGGGGATGTCCCTCTCCGACTATATCATGAAGAAAAGGATCGCGGTGGCAAAGCAGCTGCTGGCGAAGACCAGCCTCTCCGTCACCAGCATCACACAGCGGGTGGGGATCTCCTATTCGTCCTATTTTACCAGGATCTTTAAGGAGCAGACCGGGATGACCCCGCAGGAGTACCGACAGAGTCACAGGTGAGCATACCGCCGGCGATATCAGGAAAAGGTATACAGGATGCAGGCCGGCGTGCCGGCATATGCGCGTTACGGATCAGACAGAAAGGAGAAAATCAGAATGACAGTCAGCACAAAATACGGGAAAATCGAGGGGATCGAGCAGGGAAACTGCGTCGTCTATAAGGGGGTGCCCTACGCGAAGCCGCCGGTGGGCCCGTTGCGGTTCCACAAACCAAAGCCGCCAAAGCCCTGGGAGGGGGTGTACCGGGCGGATCATTACAGATGTAAGTCGATGCAGAGTAAAAATCCCAGGGACATGTTTTATAAAAAGGAATTTTACAGCAACCCGGAATTTGAGGTGCCCATGAGCGAGGACTGCCTGTATTTAAATATCTGGGTGCCGAAGGGCGGTGCATCTGTAGGAAGCGCAGGGCAGCCGGGCAATGGCGCATGTCCCAATGGAAAGCTGCCGGTTGCGGTCTATGTCCACGGCGGCGCGTTTCTCGGCGGCGCGGGCAGCAACCTCCCCTTTGTCTGCGACGGACTCGCCTCCGCCGGCGTGATCGTGGTGACGATCAATTACCGGCTGGGCGCGTTTGGGTTTCTCTGCCACCCGCTGCTGGCCGTGGAGGGGGAAAACGAGGCCGGGGGAAACTACGGGCTTTGGGATCAGATCGCGGCGCTTCACTGGGTGCAGGAAAATATCGGAGCCTTCGGCGGCGATGCGTCAAATGTCACGGTATTCGGGCAGTCTGCGGGGGCCATGAGCCTTCAGGTGCTCGCGGTATCGCCCCGGGCAAAGGGGCTGTTTCACCGGATGATCTTACAGAGCGGCGGCGGATACCAAAACCCGCTGGCGCAGTACCGGGATATCGGGACCGCCGCCGGCTTTGCGGAGGATCTGCTGGCAGCACTTGGGGTAAGTGAGTGGAAGCAGAGCGGGGCGGCGCGGCAGAAGGCGCTGGCGGCGCTGTATGAGACACCGGCGGAGGAGATGATGCGCGCCATGGAGGAGGCCATAGGGCGGGCCTTCGCGCAGAAAAAGGGCATGCCCTATGTCCCGGTCATCGACGGGGAGCTGCTGCCGGAGGACGGAAACCGCCTGATCGAGACCGGCGCGTATCATCCGGTTCCTTATCTGATCGGGGCAAACGGCGACGACATCACGGCGGCGGAGAACGGGGAGAGAAGCCCAAAGACGAATCCTCTGCACCGGGGGGATGTGGCCTTCGCGCAGATCGTAAACCAGAACCCGGATGCAAAAGCGTATGTCTATTACTTTGACCGGAAGCTGCCGGGGGATGAGAGCGGGGCGTTCCACTCCGCGGAGCTGTGGTACGTCTTCGGCAGCCTGCGCTACTGCTGGAGACCGATGGAGGATGCGGATTACGCGCTTTCCCGCCGGATGATCACATACTGGAGCAATTTTATGAAGACGGGGGATCCCAATGGAGAGGGCAGCCGGGAATGGAGGGTCTGCACAGAGGAGGATCCGTATTATATGACATTGCGGTGATGGCTGCGATATGGTATGATGACAGGCAGAGATGCCTGCCGGACCGCCGGGCAGAGCTGCTTCGTGCGGGAAGGAGAAGGGCAGAGGAAGAAAGGGGAAGGATATGAGGACAGTATCGAAGTGGAACAGCGGCTGGGGATTTCGAAAGGGTGAGACAAATGACGGTGACGGCGCGTGGGAATGCGTGACGCTCCCCCATACCTGGAACGCCGCGGACGGCCAGGACGGCGGCAGCGACTATTATCAGGGGGTGGCCTGGTATCAGAAGACCCTGACAAAGGACGCGGGGGCAAAGCAGGTGTTTCTGCGCTTCGGCGCGGTCAGCAAGACGGCGGAGGTGTGGTGCAACGGAACCCTCTGCGGCAGCCACCGGGGCGGCTTCTCCGCCTTTACGGTGGATCTGACGCCGCATCTTATTGACGGGGAGAACGAGATCCTGGTGAAGGCAGACAACGGCGCGGATCTGCCGGTCTATCCGGGTCAGGCGGATTTTACCTTTTTCGGCGGGATATACCGGGACGTGGAGCTGATCTGCTTCGATACGGCGGAGCATTTCGATGTCGCGGGCTGCGGGACGGACGCGATTTTTGTGGACACGGCAGTCCGGGAGCCGGGAAAACGCGCCGTGACGCTGTCAGGGGACGGCAGGGTGAAGATCCGCGTCTGCGTGACGGGCGGGGAGAGCGTCCGCGCGTCGATTTACGACGCGGAGGGAAACTGCGTGGCCGAAACGGGTGACGCGGCGGTCTGCGGGATCGGACAGCAGGCCAAAACAGCCCCGGCAACCGGCGCCATAACGGAGGTTACGCTGGAAGCGGTCGTGCCAAAGGCGCATCTCTGGAACGGCCTGAAGGATCCGTATCTGTACCGGGTGTGCGCGACCCTTTCTGCGGGAGGACAGACGGCGGACAGCATCACGGCCTCCTTCGGCTTCCGGGGATATTTGGTGGATGCGGAGAAGGGATTTTTCTTAAACGGCGCGTCTTATCCCCTGCGCGGGGTCTGCCGTCACCAGGATCGGGAAAATATGGGCTGGGCCATTACGGAGCGGGAGCATCTTTCCGACATGGCCGTCATCCGGGAGATCGGTGCAAACACGATCCGGCTTGCGCATTACCAGCAGGCGCCTTATTTTTATGACCTGTGCGACCGCAACGGGCTTATCGTTTGGGCGGAGATTCCCTTTATCAGCGTGTACGATGCGAGGGAGGAGGCGGATGAGAACCTGCGGCAGCAGCTGCGGGAGCTGATTTTACAGAACTACAACCATCCGTCGATCTGCTTCTGGGGACTGGCCAACGAGCTTGGGATCGGCGGGGAGTCGGAGGCGATGTACGCGATCCTGCGCGAGTTGCATCAGACGGCGGGGGAGCTCGACGGCGCCCGGCTGACCACCATCGCCAATGTGGGGATGACGAAGACGGACAGCCCGCTGTTTCACATTTCGGACCTGACCTCCTATAACGAATATATGGGATGGTACGAGGGGACGGCGGACGACCACGGCGCGTTCTGCGACGAGCGGCATGCGCAGATCCCGGATATCCCGCTGGCGGTCAGCGAATACGGCGCGGACAGTGTGCTGCGCTGGCACAGTGCAGAGCCGAAGGTGAAGGATTACACCGAGGAATACCAGGCCATCGTGCACGAGAAGGCGTATGCGGATTTTGAAAAACGGCCCTATCTGTGGGCGACCTGGCTCTGGAACCTGTTTGATTTCGCGGCGGACGGGCGCGACGAGGGCGGCTGTCAGGGCCGGAACAACAAGGGGCTGGTGACCTTTGACCGGGAGGTAAAAAAGCAGGCGTTTTATTTTTACAAGGCCTGCTGGAGCAGCGAACCGTTTGTTTACATTTGTGGAAAACGGTTCACGAGGCGCGCGGAAGATCACATTGCGGTAAAGGTTTACAGCAACCAGCCGGAGGTGAAGCTGTGGGTAAACGGCGTGTATGCAGGCGCAAAACAGGGGCGGCATGTCTTTACCTTTGAGCAGGTAGCGCTGACTGGCCGGTTTACGGAGCTTTTTGTAAAAACCCCGGACGGGTGCACGGATACGCTGATCATAGAGCACGTGGAGGAGTCGCCGGAGGAATATGTCTATAAGGAAGAAAAGAAGATCTCCGGGGCGGTCGCCCAGTGGTTTGCGAACCTTCTCCCCGAGGGGGATGCGGTCACAAAGGAGATCGTGATCCGGGACGGGTATCTGTCGGTGGATGAATCGATGGACGTCATCAGCCGGTATCCGGAGGCGATGGAGGCGGTGCAGGAGCTGATCACAGCCCCGCTTTCGGCAGCAAATCCGGCGATGGCAGGCCGTTTTTCGGCGGGCGGCGCGCTGACCTTTACCTCGATCTGGCACCACATCAGCAAAATGCTGCCGGATGAGGCGTATTATCTGTTAAACGAGAGGCTGAATAAAATACCGAAGTAAAGACTCAT
Organism: uncultured Roseburia sp.; assembly: GCA_947642555.1. Classification (GTDB taxonomy): domain Bacteria; phylum Bacillota; class Clostridia; order Lachnospirales; family Lachnospiraceae; genus Roseburia. Next base: position 53,376 of record CANRSX010000031.1, read on the forward strand.
ATGTTTAAGACATTATTTCAGTATATTGAAGAACATCTGGAACGAAAAATCAGTATGGAGGAAGCGGCCAGAGCTGCGGGGTACTCCGCTTCACACCTGCACCGGCTTTTTACGTTTGCATACGGTATTTCTGTATCTGACTATATTCGTAAGAGAAAACTTGCCAGCAGTCTGCTGATGTTATCGGACCAGACAAAAAGCGTTTTGGATATTGCCGTGACCTGTGGCTATGAGTATGAGCAGTCTTTTTCCCGCGCGTTTAAAGAGGAATTCGGTATGACCCCCGGAAAATACCGCATGACGCACCCTGTACTCCCGGTTACCCCGCCCATTCAGGATTTTGGATATGAGTGCGGCAGCGGCCTGCTATTTGGCCCTGAGTATGTCATGTTTCCTGAAATCCGGCTCATCGGAACAGAGCATGATATTCCGTATCAGGATTCCGTGTGGCTCTGTCCGAAGGTTGCGCTGGAATTCTGGGACCATCAGAGACAAAAGATTCATGGCGTTGCGGACAATAACGTATTTTACGGACTGACGCATCATCCCGGAGCCGGAGCTGCTTCTTCAAAATACATGACTGCGGTAGCGTATAAGCGCACGGATGAGATTCCGGAAGGCATGAAGACGGATTCTTTCGGGGGATATCTCTGCGTAAAATTTCATTACATTGGCAGGCACCATTACAGGGAAATTTCACAGGAAACGGCACATGAGATGTACGCCGCCATAGGCAGATACTGCAATACGGAAGATCCGCCCGCTGACATCCATCTGGAGAAAATAGACATGGATGAATTTGACGGCGAGTACTGCCTGTTTGAATTTTACATGCCGGCGAAAAAAACAGGGTTCTTTGCAGAATGATAAAAAAAGTTCATTTTTCGCCATGCCGCTGCGGTATACTGAACATGTCGAACAAAGCAGAATGCATGTTCAGAAAAAACGGCCTGGAGGTAATCAGATGCAAAGTATTAGAATTTATGAAATGCCTGACTGTAAGATGGTTTCATCGGGAAAAGGGATGTTTGGAGAAGAAAAATTCCAGCTTTTTGAGGAATGGTTTTCTTCACAGAGCCGCGGCCTTTTTCCGAAGGATTTCCTGTACCAGGAAGGAGACGGATTTGTCTGGCTGTATCTGTATGAGGATGGAATGACGGTTCCGCCAGAACTGGAAATCACAGAGTTTCCGGGCGGTCTTTACGCTGTCGCAACCGACATAGACCAGAAAACGGATCGGGATCGCATGAATGCAAAGATGGATACGTTCCTGAGTGAAAACGGGTTTGAACGGGATCCATTGCGTCCTGAGCTGGGAAATATCATCACATCGCCGCATGCAAAAGAAATCATGGGATACGAGCAGATGGACTACTATATCCCGGTGAGAGCAAAGCAATAAGGAGAAAACGGGCTGCCGGCAGGGCAGCCCGTTTTCTCCTTATTCTGCTCTCGGCGGCTGCTGATAAAGCTTGCGTTCGATCTGCCGCCGTTCGATGGCGATCTGTTTTAACGCTTTTTCATCGTCTGTCACGGCTTCAATCCGTTCGAGGATGGACAGCTGATCAAACAGATTGCAATTGATTTCTTTTTCATTTGTCGGCATATAATTCACCTCCTGTCTCTGTGCCCTGATCCCTGTGCAGCGTTCGTCCTGTCCTTATTATAACATAGAAAAAACAAATGAAAAGTCCATATAGAAATGTAAGGAAAAAGATTGAGCAACCGCGCGAACTGTGATACAATTCAGACAAGCTTCATCAACCGTTTCGATCATGAAAGGGGTATGGCAGATGAGAATCCTTGCGACGTTCGATGCAAAAGACTATCAGGATACGACCGGCATCTGTGAGAAGTATACGGTCAGGGGCATTATCATGCAGGACGGCAGGCTGGCGATGCAGTGCAGCCGCGACGGCGAGTTCAAGATCCCGGGCGGCGGCATGGAAGCAGGGGAGGATATCGTGAGAGCGCTCACCCGGGAGGTGCACGAGGAGACCGGTTACCTGGTGATCGCGGAGACGGTGCGGGAGCTCGGCGAGATCACGGAGCTCAGACGGGATATCTTTGATCCCACGAAGAAATACATTTGTCATTCTCTGTTCTATTATTGCAGGACGGGAGACCGGCAGGATGCGCTTGCCTTAACGCCGAGCGAGATCGCGAAGGGCTATACGCTCCGTTGGGCGACGCCGGAGGAGATCTGCAAAAGGAACCACGTGGCAAAGGATCCGTGGATTCTGCGCGATACCGCGTTTGTGCGCATGATTCTGGACGGGGACGTGGTACTGCCGGAGAACGGGGGTCACAGGCGGTGAGAGCGACAGCAAAAGAGGCCGGGAGAAGAATGCGGGCCGGCCATGACAAAAAGAAAAAGACAGGCCGAAGGGAGAGTTTACAGATATGAGCAGAGTAGCGATTGTTTCCGACAGCAACAGCGGCATCACGCAGTCACAGGCAAAAGAGCTTGGTGTGACGATACTGCCGATGCCTTTTTTTGTGGGCGAAGAGACGCATTTTGAGGACATTGACTTAACGCAGGAGGAGTTTTATCAGATGCTGACCCAGAATACGGGCATATCCACGTCGATGCCGGCGGTGGGGAGCGTGACGGATCTCTGGGATGAGCTGCTGCAGGAGTACGATGAGATCGTGCATATCCCCATGTCCTCCGGCTTAAGCGGATCCTGCGAGACGGCGCTGATGCTCGCTCAGGATTATGACGGGAAGGTGCAGGTCGTGAACAACCAGCGGATCTCGGTGACACAGCGCCAGTCCGTTCTTGACGCCCGCGACCTCGCGGCACAGGGCAGGAGCGCGGCGGAGATTAAGGAGATTTTAGAGCGCGACAAGTTTGAATCCTCGATTTATATCATGGTGGATACCCTCTATTATCTGAAAAAAGGCGGCAGGATCACGCCGGCGGCCGCGGCGCTGGGCACGCTGCTGCGGTTAAAGCCTGTGCTTCAGATCCAGGGGGAGAAGCTTGACGCGTTCGCGAAGGCGAGGACTGTAAAGCAGGCGAAAAGCATTATGATCGAGGCGATGAAGAATGATTTCACGAACCGGTTCCGCGATCCGGCGGGAGAGCATATGTACCTTGAGGTGGCATATACCTACGACCGCGAGGCTGCGGAGAGCTTTAAACAGGAGGTGCAGGAGGCATTTCCGGGGATGGTGATTCAGATGGATCCGCTGTCCTTAAGCGTGTCCTGCCACATCGGGCCGGGAGCGCTGGCGGTGGCGTGCTCAAAGAAGCTGCCGGAGCTGGAGGCATAACCGGTTTCTGGCCATACCATTTCAAAAGAGAAAAGGAGAGTTCTATGTCAGCTTCAGTCTGTGGGATCGATTGTGACAAATGTGAGTGGAAGAGCGGCTGTGCCGGGTGCGCGGAGACGGACGGCTGTCCGTTTGGGGGAACCTGTGTGGTGGCCCGGTGCTATCAGAAAAACGGACAGGCCTTTGAGGAGTTTAAGAAAAAACTGATCGCGGCGTTTAACGCGCTTTCGATTGAGGATATGGATGAGGTGACGGATCTGAATGCCCTTCCGGGGTCCTTTATTAACCTCGAATATACCCTCCCGGGCGGGGCGAAGGTAAAGGTCTGGGACGATAAGCGCGTTTACCTTGGCAATCAGCTGTGCAGGCACGGCAGTGACCGGTGCTACGGGCTGGCCGCCGACGAGCGGTATCTGATGGTGTGTGAGTACGGGGAAGCCGGCTCAGAAGCAGATCTGGTCGCTTTTGTGCGCTGGAATCAGGAAGAGGACGGCGGGGAAGAGGAGCAGGTATGAAGGGAACTCTGAAAAAGCGATATGCCTGGCGCCTTCTGGCCGCGGCCCTGCTTCTGGCAGGTCTTATGCTGGCGGCATGCGGCAATGATGCAAAAGCAACCACGATGAAGCTGGCAGGGACGCAGGGGAGCGTGGACGTGGCCGACGGAGACAATGAGGCTGTGGAGCTGATCGAGAATCTGCCGCTCTACAGCGGCTATCAGGTCGGTACACAGGCGGACAGCTTTGCCTGGATCAACCTGGACGATACAAAGCTGACGAAGATGGATACGGACAGCGCCTTGCACATCCAGAAGTCGGGGACGGATCTCGAGGTGATCGTGGATCGCGGAAGCCTGTTTTTCCACGTCACGGAACCGCTTTCGGATGAGACACTGTCCATCCGGACATCGACGATGGTTGTAGGGATCCGGGGCACGATGGGCTGGGTGGATGCATCGAATCCGGAGCGGATGAAGGTTTTTCTGCTGGAGGGTACGGTGGAGGTGTATGCCGGCGGAGAAGAGGAAAACGGGGCAGCGCTGCAGACGGCAACCGTCACGGCCGGAGAGATGGCGGAGGTCACGCTGACGGACGGAAAGGCAGAGATTGCCGTGAACGGCTTCCGAAAGGATGAGATTCCGGCCTTCGTCCTGGAAGAGACCATGAAGCTGGATGCCGCGCTTCAGGAGGAGATCTACGCTTCGCTAAAGCAGGAGGATCCGGGAGACGCCGTGACAGGAGATCCGGACGAAACGAATCCTGCCGGGACAGAGGAAGCGGACGAAACGGAAGATTTCGGGGCAGAGGAGCCGGAAGCTCCGGATGACGACACAGATGAGACTGGCGGGGAGTCCACAGGACAGTGGCTGGAACAATCAGACAGCGGCGGCATGATGCCGGCAATTTATTCGTTTGAATGGTCGGAGGGGACGCTGACGATGGAATTCTATCATGTCGTGGCGGATTCCAGAGATACCAGGGAAGATATCGTTCCGGAGAGCTGTATCTGGGCAAAGAACGGAGGATATGCAGAGCATCCTGACACAGGAGAGATGACGCTGTTTGTAGAAGATATCGTCAGCTATGAGGAATTCAAAGCATGGTATGATGCCAGAGCCGCATCGTTTATGGCGGAGCATCCGGGAGAGGACATTCCGTACGGAATCGGGTACAGCAGACAGGGCGATACGATCGTTGCCGTTTATATTTATGACAGATAAAATAGCGTGAAGCATGATCCAAAAGCTGCTGATAACAGTTGAAATAATCTTTATCATGCTTCCGCTATCACGATTTTTAACGCAGATAATCCCTCGTATCGTTATGATCTGTCCTGATCTGTCCGCTGGCTTTTCGGGAGCGTTTTTGTAAGGACTAAGTTATAGGCAACGGTTATGAAGATTAAAATTAAAACATGAATTATGTGTTTTTCCGCTGTAACCCCTGCTTTATTTGCAAAAGTACTGAGAGTGTTGATCGCAGAATGGACAATAATGCAGGGGAGCAGACTTCCGCCACGATAAAAAATTGTTACAAGCAGGAAGCCTACCGCAATCGCGAAGCAAATCTGGCACAAATTGTTTATCAGGTCCATACCGCTGCCATTAAATAAATTGATCAGATGTCCGACACCAAAGGTTACACTTGAGATAATAATTGCAGATGTTACATTATCTTTTGCGATTGATACAAACAGGAAGCCTCTGAAAATCACTTCCTCTAAAATACCAACGCAAAGCATACACGCAATACGGCAAACCGTTCCCGCTAACGAATCATTGACAGCAATACCGTTCCAGAGATTTCCTGTCGCTAAGATAATAAGCGGTACATAGTAAAGAAACCGACGGGCAGGAACAGGTGATTTACAAAGCCCGTATCGTTTCTGTAAATTGTTTTTTCGGATAAAGGCAAAAAGAATAATGGTCTGCAGGATACAAAAAACAGCACTTGCAGAGTATTCAACCCCTGTTTTTTCATTTAGTGGATTGGCGAAAGATTGCAGAACACAATACACCACGATCCATACAATCGCAAAAGCCTGTTCGTTTTTTTCATATAGCTTTTTCATCTGTTTCCTCCTGTATCGCTAATATCGCACCCGTGTATACCCGTTTCAAATGCTTTTCTATGAGCTTTTCATCATACTCCAGTGAATTGCCGGCTATGATACTGGCATATCCGTGAACAAACAGCGCGAGCGTTATAAAAACCTCTTTTGTCTGTTCCATATCCATATCCATTTCTTCCTGCATGGCAGAAATAACAGGTATAAGTTCCTCGGAATTTATCATTTCAGTCAAACTGTTTTCAACCGCAAATCCCGATTGAAACAGAAAGCGGAACAAAAAAGGCTCTTCAACCGCAAAGCGGATATAATTCACCCCGATTCCAAGCATTCTGTCTTCCTGTGTTTCTGGAATGTTCATCAAATATTCCGTATGATAGTCATCCGTTTTTTTGTAAGCAGCTTTTCTTAATTCCTCAATCGTTGCAAAATGGTACATAACGGGCTGTGTGGAACAGCGTAGCTTCTTTGATACGGTCCGTGCATTGATGTTTTCCGCGCCTGTTTTGCGGGCAACCTCAAATGCAGCGTCAATAACCATATCTCTTGTGATTTTAGGTTTTGGCGGCATAGCTTTTTCCTCTGATCAATAATTTGTGTTATATAACATAAATTATATTATAGACCGCAATACTGATTTTGTCAATCCTTAAAAGAAAAGTTCAGCCATGCATCGCGAATGGCGCGGGCTGAACGATAACTTTTTACTTAAAAAGTTCAGCCAGTCGGAATCGCATGAGGAAAATCGTGCTCGCACGAATTTTCACACATCGATTCTGACTGAGGGAGCGCCCGTATATGAGCAAAAATGAGTTGCGAAGCAACGGAAAGTGTCGAAGACACGATTTTGC
>CANRSX010000032.1 GCA_947642555.1 uncultured Roseburia sp.
ATCATACAATGCAAGCTGCTCATCCCGAAATTTACAATACAGATATGCGTTTTTCCTGGTTTCCTTTGTTATATCAGCCACCCCCCCCCCCTAAAAAGTCAATTGCAGTACAGTCAATTTATTGACCATTTTAGTGTAGCAAATCTTATACTGTTTGTCAATAACGTGGCTCAAATATCTTCGAAACTGCATGTCCTGTTTCAACTCGCCAAAAGAACCTTCTGCCTGGATGCTCCTGTTTGTCCGCAGTAGAATTCCTTCATCAGAGACTATCCTCTCCAAATCCTTTTTTTCTATCCGTCCGATATCATTCTTATATTTCCTTGTTTTTGAAATCGCATAATTCGATGGCCTGATAAATGCCAGCTGCTGGTTCTTATCTAAGAAAACGTAATTCTCCTCACTTTCATACCATGCATCTGCAATGATTTTTTGTAAAGGAGCTGCGCACTAATTGCTTAGTGCGACAGTCCATAAAAAAACGCCGGGGCGTGCAAAAACATAATGTTTCTGCAGCCTCCCGGCGTTTATTAATCTGACTTACTGCAACAGGGAAAGTACGCCCTGCGTGGACTGGTTTGCCTGTGCCAGCATCGACTGTCCAGCCTGTGCGAGAATGTTGTTCTTGGAGTACTCGACCATCTCCTCCGCCATGTCGGTATCGCGGATACGGGACTCTGCCGCGGTGGTGTTTTCCACGACGTTGTCGAGGTTTGCGATCGTGTGCTCTAAGCGGTTCTGAACCGCACCGAGAGCGGAACGCTGTGCGGATACCTGCTGAATCGCTGCGGCAATCGTGTCAATCGCTGCGGTCGCTGTATCCTCCCCGTCAACCTTTAAGCCGTTTACGCCGATTCCAGCCGCACTCATCGCCTCAATCGTCACACTGATCTTGTTCGTGTCCGTAGAGTCCGCACCTACATGCAGTCTCAGCTCGAGCGCTTCCGCCACGGTCGCGGTTGTCGCATAATTCGTAAGATCCGCTTCCGCCACTTCCGTTGTCGCATCTTTATCGGAAAAGATCTTGTCACCGTTTGCAAGCATATCGTCAAGCTGATGCGCTGCTACTTCCTTGCCGTCCTTGTCGTAAAGCTGAGCAGGTTTTGTCTCTTCCGGTGTAAAATTGTAGTCTGTACCGGCCACAGCTGCCGTCTGGCTTACAGTAGCAGCTACCTTGTACAGCGTATCACCATTTCCAACCGCTGTAATAATCTCCGCATCTGTAAGCGCTGTTGTACCGCCTTCTGCATACACCGCGCCTGCCTTCGTCACCGTCTCGGGCGCAACGGTGATTGTTGTTCCATCTGCCACTGCTGCTATTGTAATTGTAGCTCCTCCGAGCGCAGTCTGCATCGCTCCATTTGCATGCGTAGTTCCATCCGGAGCCACCCAGTTATTATTGTTCTGATCCCAGGTATAGGTTCCAACCTGTGTCCCTGCTGCAATTGTACCAATATTGGTAATATTTGTTGTATCACTTGTCGTTGCCGACATCGGATTTACCGTACAGTATGCAGCGTCTGTTGCATCTGCCGCATCCTGATTTGTGACTGTCGCTGCATCCTTATAAATTGTCGTTCCAGCTGCCAAAGCTGTCTTTACTTCATCTTCTGTCAATGCAGTTGTCTGCTCATCTTTTGCATAGAAATCAGTAATGTTATTCAATGCGGTAAAACTTGCCGGTGTCGTAACCTCCTTATAAGAATACACCGTCTTCGTCCCCTTCGCCTCATCACCCTTCAGCAGATAAGTCTCATTGAACTTTGTGGTCTCCGCCACACGATCGATCTCCGTCACCAGCTGGTCGATCTCCGCCTGGATCGCGTCGCGGTCGGACTGGCTGTTGGTCCCGTTCGCCGACTGCACTGCCAGCTCGTTCATACGCTGTAACATGGAATGCACTTCCGTTAACGCACCCTCGGCAGTCTGTACGCAGGAAACGCCGTCCTGTGCGTTTGCAGATGCCTGATCGAGGCCTCTGATCTGCTTTCTCATCTTCTCGGAGATCGTTAATCCCGCCGCGTCATCCGCCGCGCGGTTGATCTTATAACCCGAAGAAAGCTTCTCGGAAGACTTCGCCTGCTGTCCTGTCGTGACACCTAACATTCTGTTCGCGTTCATTGCCGTTAAATTGTGCTGTACTACCATTTTTTTACCTCCATGTGATGAAAAATTGTTCTGCCGCGGAATCCGTTCCTGCGGCTGGTTGTGTTGTTGTTTTCTGCGCCATAGCGCAATTTTTTATAATAAGCCAGACCCCCAGGACAGCCTGACGTTATTATCATGATGGTTTTCTTCCTGCTGCTTACTTCTGTACAGCCTGACGTTTTGCGTCGGCCACACTGCCCGCCGTTTTGCTGCCCGCCCGGCTCTCGCGCCGCTCCCTGCGGATGATCTGTGTGATCTCCCGCTTCGCCTCGTCCGAGATGCCCGCTTCCTTATAATAAGGCGTTTTCCCCTGATTCCCGCCCGCCGAGCTCCTTGCGATATTGACCTCGCGCGGCGCGTCGATCAGCAGATGAATGTTGTTTGCAGAGCCTCCCGAAAAGATCACGCGGATATCCTCGCCGATTCCGATATACTCTCCGGGGCGCAATGTAAGTTTCAGCATAAAAACCTCCCTGTTTTCCGAAGGAAAATGCGACTGCTCATGAAGGAGCAGAGGTTTTACCTCCCTGTTTCTGATCCATCCCGAATGCAACAGTTCTTAATAAAATGTTGCATTTGAACGGATAAATTTTTTCGCTTTTTCGAGTTTTCGTGCTATATTCTGACACTTTGTTTTTCTATGCACATGGTTTATATTTTTATAGAGATAATGACGCATTTTTAGAAAGGAAACATCAAAAAACAGAAGTCATATAGGATAAAAAAAGATTATTGAAAAATAAAAAAAGACACTAAACTTTCAAAGTCAGTGTCCGATATAATAAATGTAACGGAAAAATGCAACATTTTATTAAGAAATGTTGCATTTCAATATTCTAACAGTTTAAAAACTGTTTTATCCTTGAATCCAAAAGATATGTATGTTATAGTAGAGACATAAAAGGGAAGCCATAGAAGCGGCTCTACCCTGTAAATAGCTAAATTTTCATTCAGCCGTCACTATTGCTGGTAGTGGCGGCTGTCTTTGGCTCTATGGTTTCCCACAAACATAGTATAACATATATGAATTTAATCGCAACACAAAATTTCCATCCTGCTTCTGCCGGCTTTAAAAACTCACGCTCCGCCCAGCAGCCGCTCCACCAGCTTCACGCAGTCCGCGGCGTCCTTTGAGTATCCGTCCGCACCGATCTCCTCCGCGAAGCTCTCCGTGATCGCCGCGCCGCCGATCACTACCCTGCAGTCCGCGCCTCTTTCCTTCACCAGCTCCACGACCTCTTTCATGCGCATCATGGTCGTCGTCATAAGGGCCGACAGTCCGATGATCTTCGCATGCTCCGCGATGGCGGTATCCACGATCCGCTCCGCCGGCACATCTTTTCCGAGATCAATCACGCGGTAGCCGTAATTTTTCAGCATCAGCACCACAAGGTTTTTCCCGATATCGTGAATGTCGCCCTCCACCGTCGCAACCACAAGCGTCGCCTTCTCTTCCCCCTCACCGCGCTTTAGCATGGGCTCCAGATATTCGATCGCCAGCTTCATGGTATTTGCCGATGCGATCAGCTGCGGAAGAAAATATTTCTGCTGGTCAAACAGCTCGCCGACCTCGTTGATTGCCGGGATCAGATGACCGTTTAAAACATGGTCAGGCTGTTCACCCGCCGCGAGAAGCGTCTTAACCTCATCGAGGATCGTTCCCTTATTCCCCTTTAATACTGCCTGCCAGACGCCGCTTCGCTCCGGCACGACCCTGCTTTGCTCCGGCGCGATCCCGCTTTCCGCTGTCCCGGGCATGGGCGCGGCTTCCTTCCGCACCGCCGTCCCGGGCACGAGCGCGGTCTCCCTGTATTCCGTCTGCCGCTCTGCTTTTTCCTTCTCCCGCCGCTCCCTCGCTTCCGCTACGGCGTTCATCCGCTCGATATAACGGATGTCGCTCCCCGGCTTATGCAGCAGCATGTCGGACGCAAACGCCGCATTCATCAGAAGCTCCTGGGAGGGATTCGCAATCGCCATCGTAAGCCCGTGCGCGATCGCCATCGTGAGAAACGCCGTATTGACAAAGCTGCGCTCCGGCAGGCCGAACGAGATATTGGAAAGCCCGCAGACCGTCGGCAGACCGAGCTCCTTACAGTAGTCAAACGTCTCGAAGCACTCGAGCGCAGCGGACGGATTTGCCCCGACCGTCGCCACAAGCCCGTCCACGATGATATCCTCCTTTGCAAGTCCCGCCGCTTCTGCGCGCGCCACGATTTCCCGGATGATCGCATGTTTTTCCGCGGAATCCTTCGGCAGGCCCGCATCGGAAAGCGGCAGCAGGATAAACATTGCCCCGTACTTTTTTGCAATCGGAAGCAGTGCATCCATCTTCTCCGATTCCAGTGAAATCGAGTTAATCAGCGCCCGTCCCGGATAAATACGCAGCGCCGATTCGATGATATCCACATGGCTCGAATCGATACAGAGCGGCAGATCCACGGTGGACGTCACCTCGTAAATGACCTGCTCCATCATCGATTTCTCATCGATGCCGTTCATGCCCATGTTGACATCCAGGACGTCCGCCCCGTTCTTCTCCTGCTCCAGCGCCATCGAGCGGACAAGGGAAAGGCTCCCCTCCTTTAACTCCGCCTGCAGCTTCTTCTTCCCCGTCGGATTGATGCGCTCGCCGATCACCATAAAACGCCCGCCCGGCACGATCTCCGCGGATTTCCGCTCCGACGTCAGCACGCGGCGCGCCTTTGTGAGCGGCTCCCTCACCGGCAGGCTGGCCACTGCGCCGGCGAGCGCCCGGATATGCTCCGGCGTTGTCCCGCAGCATCCTCCTATGATTGACGCTCCCGTCTCCACCAGCTCTTTCCCGGCCGCGGCAAACTCCTTTGGCGACGTGCGGTAAACGGTCGCGCCGTCCTTTAACTCCGGCAGCCCGGCATTCGGCTTCGCGAGGATCGGAACCGTCGCGTATTCCGCCATCTGCGCCACCAGCGGCAGCATCGCCTCCGGCCCCGTCGAACAGTTTAACCCGACGGCGTCCGCGCCCAGGCTCTGCAGTGTGACGACAGCTGTCGCGGGTTCTGTCCCGTAGAGCGTCCGTCCGTTCTCCTGATAGGTCAGGGACACCATCACCGGCAGCTCGCATACCTCGCGGATCGCAATCACCGCCGCGCGGCATTCCTGCAGGCTCATCATGGTTTCCACCACAAACAGATCCGCGCCCGCCTCACAGATCGCACGCGCCTGCTCGCGGTACACCTCCACGAGCTCCTCAAACATCAGATCCCCGATCGGGTAAAGCTGCTTTCCCGTCATCGTCAGGTCTCCGGCCACGTATGCCCTGCCCGCCGCCGCGGTTTTTGAGAGCGCAACCAGCTCCCGGTTCATGGACATAAGGCCGTCCGCAAGCCCGTATTCCGCAAGCTTGATCCTGCTCGCCGTAAAGGTCGGCGCGAACAGGATCTGCGTCCCTGCCGCCACATATTCCTCCTGCAATCCCAAAAGCACATCGGGGTGCTCTAAGATCCACTGCTCCGGGCAGACCCCCACCGGCATCCCCGCCTTCTGCAGATTCGTGCCCGTCGCACCGTCAAGTATCACCGGCCCCTGTCCGGTAAGCGTTTTAAATTCTTCTCTGGTCATCCTGTTCTTCCTCTTCTTTATTCCTTCCGCCCTCACCGGATGTGAGCGGCAATCTCCTGCATCCTCTCATAGCATGCGTCAAAAAACATCCGGAATCCCTCGCAGAAATAATTTTCATATCCCTCCGCCGCGTGATTCCATTCACGGTGCCTCTGGCAGCCGCCCTTACAGATCTTAAAATACCGGCAGGCCCGACATTCTTCCGTGATCCTGCGGGATCGCTCCACGAACCCGATTTCTTCCCGCTTCCGATCCATCGCATCCATCCGGCAGTCGTTAAAATTTCCCAGACAGTATTCGTCAAGCATGTAAAAATCACAGGGATATGCGCTCCCGTCCGCCTCGACCACGGTCTGAATGCCGCAGATTCCGCGCTGATCGCAGGACTCGGCCAGGCGTCCCGTCAGGATACCGATATAATTTTCAAAGCTGCGGATATAGGGCTGTTTTCCCCTCGCAAGATCCTGATACCACAGATCAAACAGCGTGGTCAGCGCCTTCCCGTACTGGCGCGGCGTCAGCGCGTACTTACTTTCCCCGCGCGGTTCCCCCAAAGGATCCAGACAGGCAATGTACTGCTGGTAACGCCAGCCGTTCCTCTCATACGCCCGGTAAATGTCCCCGATCTGATCCGCCGTATTCCCCGTGAGCACAGTCAGAATATTGTAATCCACCTCATACCGGTCCATCAGCCTGGTATGCTCCAGCACGCGGTCATACGTCGGATTCCCGGCAGCGTCATGGCGGTAGCGGTCATGCGTGGCGCCCGTCCCGTCCACGGACACGCCGATTAAAAACTGATTGTCATGGAAAAACCGGCACCAGTCCTCATCCAGCCCAAACCCGTTGGTCTGGAGCGCATTATGGACGCGGATGCCGCCCCTGGCATATTTTTTCTGATAAAAAACCGCCTTTTCAAAAAAATCCAGCCCGCGAAGCGTCGGCTCCCCGCCCTGATAGGCGTAGGAAATCATGCCCTCCGCGCGCGCCATGGTTTTCCGGATCACATTTTTTAACGTCTCCTCCGTCATAAAACCGTAGGATTCCTGGCTGCGCTTCTTTGCCTCATCGCAGTAAAAACAGTAATCGCAGCGCATATTGCACATGCCGGAAGCAGGTTTCATCATGATATTTAATGCTGGCATCTTATCTCCTTTCCGTCAGCAGCCGGTAATCGTCCCGCCGCCCGCCACATAATCGCCGGTATAGAGCACGACCGCCTGTCCCGGCGTCACCGCGCGCACCGGCTCTTTAAATTCGCAGCAGATCTCATCCTCCCCGGTACGCCGCACGACACACGGGCTTCCTGCATGGTAATACCGGATCTTCGCCACAAGCTCCATCCCGTCTGTGAAGTCCGGCAGCGCCATAAAATTCAGCTGATTCGCGTACAGCCGGTCCGCATAGACCTCCGCGTCCGTTCCCAGCACAACTTCATTTGTCGCCGGCCGGATCTTTGTGACAAACACCGGAAATCCAAGCGCGATCCCCAGATGCTTTCTCTGCCCGACCGTGTAATGTGTGATCCCCCTATGCTTCCCTAAGATTTCTCCCTGTGGCGAGACAAAATTCCCGGGCGGCGGCACACATCCCCCGCATTCCCGGTCGATAAATCCCGCATAATCGTGATCCGGGATAAAACAGATCTCCTGGCTGTCTTTTTTATGCGCCACGGCAAGCCCCAGCTTTTCCGCGATCTCCCGGATCTGATCCTTCGTAAATTCCCCGACCGGCATTTTCGTGTGCGCCAGCTGCTCCTGCGTCAGGTTATAGAGCGCATACGTCTGATCCTTCGCCGCTGTGACCGAATTCCGGATGGCATACCTGCCGGTTTCCAGCCGCTCCACCCTCGCATAGTGGCCGGTGGCAATATAATCCGCTCCGAGGGCAAGGCTCTTTTTTAACAGGGACTCCCATTTGACATAGCGGTTGCAGGCAATACAGGGGTTCGGCGTCCTCCCGCGCAGGTATTCCGCGGTAAAATAGTCCATCACCTTTTCCCGGAACTCCTGTTTAAAATTCATCACATAGTGAGGAATTCCGATTGCGTTCGCGACCCGCCTGGCATCCTCCGCCGCGCGAAGGCCGCAGCATCCGCCCTCTTCCTCCTGCAGCGTGTCCGGCATATCCTGCCAGATCTGCATCGTGACGCCGGTCACCTCGTATCCCTGTTCTTTTAACAGATATGCCGCCACGGACGAATCCACCCCGCCCGACATTCCGACCACTACTTTTCTTCCTGACATCCTCTTCCTCCACGATCCCGGTACGACCGGCATCCTGCCGCAGCAGCGGACCGCACGCTCCGCGCACGATCCCTGTGCTGACACAGAAAAAGCCCCCGGGCCGCATTGCGCTTCTGCGCCTGCGCAATCCCGAAGGCTTCCCGACACAATCCACCAGACGCCGCCGCGCTTTGCGGACAGCCTTTGGTTCACATTCCGCTACATCACGGAGCTGTACAGGTCTCCTGTATTGTGATTATACGTATATCTCCCTGTCCGCGCATACGTATTCGACCGCGCGGATTCGTTCTTCGCATACGACTCGATAAACGATGCCTGCGTCTGAATCTGCTGTCCGTAAGAACCGCGCGTCTGGAAAAGCGACTTCACGGTATCCATATCCGCTTTCTGAAACGCCTCCTTGTCAAGCTTTAACTGATTGTCCTTATCCATCGTGATCCCGATCTTTGACAGAAGCTTCTCATTCGCTTTGGTGTAATTTACCATCGAGCGCGCCGAGCGCAGAATCGTCGTCGTCTTTGAATCGGACGCTTTGTCGACAAGCTGATTATAGTCGTCCACAAACGCGCTCACCGCCTTGTAGATCGCATCCTTATCATAATCCGTCGTCTCATTGCCGTCCTTATCCTTTGTCGTCACCTTCTCGAACACGGATCCGCTGCCCGTCTTTGTCAGCTTTTCCGCGGATGCCTTTAAGGAGGTCGCCGCGCTCTTCTCCGCGGTCAGCACCTTCGCGTCATCCTTCGAGGTGGACGTGGACCTGGACACGGTCGATGATTTCACCTCATCCCCGGCGTCGCTCTTACTGTAAAACGCATTCAGCAGTTTAAAATAACTGCCGCTGCGGATCGTCGCATAATCGATGTAATTGATCCCCAGAAGATCCGAAGTCCCGCCGCCCATCAGCCCGGTATTCTGACTGCCGCGGTTTAAGCTGGAAAACAATACGCCGATCGATGCGGAATCATATCCTGAAATCGTTGCCATACGCTCACTCCTTTCCCTGACTCTTTATTCTTTATATCGTCATTTTTTCTTATTTTATGCAGCTTATATGTTTTCAATCTGCCAGTCGATCGGGCTTTCCCCGTGCTCCTGTAAAAATTCATTCGCTTTGCTGAAATGCCTGCATCCGAAAAATCCGCGGTGTGCGGACAGCGGACTCGGATGGGACGCCTTTAAGACCAGATGCTTCGGATTGTTCAGCATCGCCGCCTTCATCTGCGCCGGCCTCCCCCACAGGAAATAGACGACCGGCCGGTCCTGCGCATTGACCGCCTGGATCACGGCATCCGTAAAGTTCTCCCAGCCTCTGCCCTGATGAGAGTTCGCGCGGTGCGCCCGCACGGTCAGCACCGTATTTAACAGTAACACTCCCTGATCCGCCCATTTTTTCAGATATCCGTTATTCGGGATATAACATCCCAGATCATCCTCTAATTCTTTATAGATATTCTGCAACGACGGCGGTATCTCCTTCTGCTCCGGCAGCACGGAAAACGACAGCCCGTGCGCCTGATTTACGTTGTGGTACGGATCCTGGCCGAGCAGCAGAACCTTTACCTTGCTCAGCGGCGTAAAATGAAACGCATTGAAGATATCATCCGCCGGAGGATACACCACAGCCCTGCTGTACTCCTCCTTTACAAACTGGTACAGATCCCGGTAATACGGCTTCTTAAACTCCGCTCCCATTGCAGGCAGCCAGTCATTGTCAATCATCGCCATCGCACATCACCCGCTCTCTTTTGTCTCAATATCATCCTACACCCGACGCACGGATACGCCCCGCTCCGCCAGGTACTGCTTTACATCCGCGATCTCAAGCTCTTTATAATGGAACAGCGACGCCGCAAGCGCAGCGTCCGCTTTCCCCGCGGTCAGCGCCTCATAAAAATGCTCTTTTGTCCCGGCCCCGCCGGAAGCGATCACCGGAATCGATACATGCTCCGCGATCTGCCTGGTCAGCCCGATATCGTAGCCTGCCTTTGTCCCGTCGCAGTCCATACTGGTCAGCAGGATCTCGCCCGCTCCGAGCCGGTCCGCCCGCATCGCCCACTCCACCGCGTCGATCCCGGTATCGATCCGTCCGCCGTTTTTATAAATATTCCAGCCGCTCCCGTCCGCGCGCCGGTGCGCGTCAATCGCGACCACCACGCACTGGCTGCCGAATTTATCCGCAGCCTCCGAGATCAGCTCCGGCCGGTTGATGGCAGAGGAATTGATCGAAATCTTATCCGCGCCCTCGCGGAGCAGCGCTTTAAAATCCTCCACCGTGCGGATCCCGCCGCCGACCGTAAACGGAATAAACACCTTCTCGGCGACCCTGCGCACCATATCGACAACTGTCTCCCTCGCATCGGAGGTCGCCGTGATATCCAGAAACACCAGCTCATCGGCGCCCGCAGCGTCATACGCCTCCGCAATCTCCACCGGATCCCCCGCATCCCGAAGATCCACAAAATTAACACCCTTGACCACCCGTCCGTTGTTCACGTCCAGGCAGGGAATTATCCTCTTTGTAAACATCCCTGCGCCTCCTGCCGGCTTTTTAAAGCTCTGCGAATCTCTTTAACATCCCAAGTCCTGTTTTTCCGCTTTTCTCCGGATGAAACTGGCACGCGAAGATCTGATCCTTCTCCACGGAGGCATGGATCGTCACGCCGTACTCTGTCTTTGCCTTGACAATCGATTCATCCGCTGCCTTTAAGTAGTAGGAATGCACAAAATAGACATACGGATTCTCCTCCCCCGCAAACAGGCGTCCCCCGCCGGAAAGCGTGAGGGAATTCCATCCGATATGCGGGATTTTAAGCCCCTCGCACTCCGGGATCTTAAGGATCTCTCCGTCCAGCAGATGAAGCCCCTCCGTGCCGCCGTTCTCCTCGCTGCCCGCAAAGAGCAGCTGAAGTCCCAGGCAGATCCCGAGGAACGGGGTTTTCTTTGCAGCCACCTCCCGGATCACCGGATCCAGCCCGCGGCGCTTTAACTGATCCATCGCCGTGCCAAACGCGCCGACCCCCGGGAGCACCACGCGGTCCGCCGCGAGAATCTCCCTGTAATCCCCCGTGATCACACATTCCTGCCCGAGCGCCCCGAACGCTTTTTCCACACTCTTCAGATTGCCCGCGTCATAATCAATAATCGCTATCATTCCGTCCGTCCTATTTCGTCTCATATCCGGCTTCCGCCAGTATCCTGTAGAGCTGTGCGGAATAAACGCTTCTGTCCTCCAGCGTGTACAGCTCCAGTGCACGCTCCTCCGATACGCCGAATTCGGCGAGTACGCCGACCGCCCGGTTCTTCACGCCATCCAGCTCACCTGCGCATCCATATGCCTGCGCATCCGACCGGTACCTCTCACAGCGTCCGACCGTCCGGATCAGGGAATCCAGCGCCATATCGTAAATCTTTGCATCCATCAGACTGCCGTACGCATCAAACTCGCCGGCTGCATTTGCCAGAATGCGGTATTTTTCATAGGTATCTTTATCGTCATCCGCAAGTTCAAGACCGGAAAGCTCCTGATAAGCCTTCGCGTATTCTCCCCTCGCGTAATACTCCGCCGCCCTCGACCGGTTTCCCGCGTAGCCGGAAAACTTTATCCCAAACAGCACCAGCGCCAGAAACGATCCCGTCATAAGGAAAATGAGAAATACCGGCTTTTTCGGCAGCGGCTTTGACTTATCCGGCTGCTTCGGCTTCTTTTCCTTTTTGGGTTTGCTCTTTTTCTTTGCCTCGCGCTCTTTTTTTGCCTGCTCCTTTTTCTCTTTGCGCGCTTTCTTTGCCGCTTCTTTCTTCTTCGCCTTTTCCTCATCCGCAGCCTTTTTCTCCTGCTGCAGATCCACTACCGTATCTCCTTCCAGCTGCTGTAAAATCTGGAGATTCTCGTCGGACATCTCCACCTTTTTCGGCTCCTCCGCAGCCGGCTGTTCGTCCTCGCCGTTTTCCTCAAAAAGCGCTGATGAAAGCTTTCCAAAAAATCCGGAAGATTCTCCTTTTTCCTTCTTCTGTGCTTTTTTATCCACCTTTTCCTTCTTCTCCGCCTTATCTTTCTTCTTTTCTTTCTTTTTCTGATCCGGCTCCTGCTCCGGCAATTCGTCCGCAGCCGGCTGAGCGGGCACCTCGTCCATGCCCAGAATCTCCTCTAAGCTGCCGACCGGGAATTCCGATTCTCCGCCGTACAGCTCCTCCGGCTCCTCCCCGGAAAAGCGCTCCTCCCCGAAATCCTTTCCGAGCAGCTCCTCGATATCCGGCAGCTCGCCGTCCGTCCGGAACAGCTCCGCAAATTCAGGATCATCGTCCCCGAAACCGGTTCCTCCTGCCCCTGCCGGCACAGTGTCATCCTCCATCTCCGACGGGGCGCCGAACAGCTCCTCCTCCATATTCTCCGGCGTGTCCGACGCTTCTTCCTCCACAGCCGGCATCCCGATGTCCATCCCCGGGATATCCCCGAGCGTATCCACCATGATATCGTCCTGCATGCGCTCCTTCACGCTGTTTACAATCTCGTCCAGGCTGCCGAACAGGTTATCATCCTCCAGCGGATCCGCCGTATCGGCCTCCTGTACGCCCTCCTGTTCCAGTTCTTCCTCAAACTGCCGTATAAAATCATCCGGACTGTCCCCGGAAAGGATATCCTTCTCCAAAGACTCCAGATAATCCTCTCCTGCGCCCGTCTCATCCTTCCTGCTGTTCTCTGCGTCTGCCAAATCTGCCTCCCTGGGTTCCTTTTCTGTCTCTGTATCCTGTGGTATCGCGTCTGCGTCCAGCGAATTCAGTAAACCATCCAGATAATCTTCCGTTCCGCTCATCCTTATACCTCCTCCGCCCTCTGACCCAAATCGGGGATGTGATATGCATCACACCCCCTCTTTTTACTTAGTCCAAACTCTTGTCAATCAGATCGTCAATCGCAGAGACAAGATTACCGATCTCCGGCTTGGTCAGCTGGGCATCTGCCCCAAGCTTGGCTCCCTTGATACGCATCTCCTCATTGACAAGCGACGAGAAGATAATCAGCGGAATCGACTTCATATCGTCGTCACTCTTCACCAGCTTGGTGAGCCGGTGTCCGTCCATCAGCGGCATCTCGATATCCGTGATAATGCAGTGTACCCTGTCACGCACAACGCCGGCTTTTCCGAACTCGCTCAGCTTATCCCACGCCTCCTGGCCGTTCGCCGTGACAATCAGATTCGTATAGCCCGCCTTCTTCAGGCAGTCGGTGATCAGCCGGCTTAACAGCGGAGAGTCCTCCGCGATCAGGATCGGCGAATCGCACCGTTCACGCTCTGTCATATTCTCCACATCCGATACCTTAAGTCCTGTCTCAGGGCTGATATCGGACACAATCTTCTCAAAATCAAGAATGATAATCAGTTTGTCATCCATCTTGATGATACCGGTGGACGCGCTGTTGTCCTCCGTATTGATCGTGGAATCCGGCATAATAATGGACTCCCATGAAACTCTGTGGATCCCGAGCACCCCGTCCACATGGAACGCGATATTAAGCTTATTAAAATTCGTGATGATAAACAGACCGCCCTCGTCGGCATCATCCATCATGCCCAGGCAGTTCTTTAAATTCACCACCGTAATCATCACATCCCGCGGCATAAAGATCCCCTCAATGCTCGGATGCGAATTCGGCACCGGGGTGACGGGCGAATAGCTTAAAATCTCCTTGATCTTCGCGACGTTAATCCCGTAATGGCTCTTTCCCAGGGTAAATTCCAGTACCTCCAGTTCATTCGTACCTGACTCCAAAAGAATATTTGTGTCCATGATCTCTCCTCCTGCGTATCATTATAGCATAATCATATCGGAAATGCATTAGTTTTCGCCCGATTACAAAATGATCTGATAATCCTCACCGCTGCTGATCACCAGCGTCAGCTCCTTTATCTCCGTCACGGAAACCGGCACCTGGAAAATCAGGACCGTCTCTTTTACCTCCCCTGCCTCAAGCGTCGTCTTAAGACAGGAAAAATCCTCCGTCAGCATCGTAACCGCCGACGCCGCGGTATATTCCCCGTTCACCTTCGCCGTAAAACGGGCCTCCTCCTTAAGGACATCCATCTCCGCCGCGGTATCCCCGTCATTTGCGACGGAAAGCGAGAGAATCAGATACTGTGATCCGGCGTCCGGGTACATCGCAAAATAGGTATCCTCCACAAAGCTGTCCACAAGCTCCGCGCCTGCATATGTAATATGAACATCCCCCGTTCCGAACAGGTCGTCAAGCGAGGCCGTCTGCATCACGGGTCCCGCATCCTCTGTGGAAGGAATCTCCTCCCCGCCGGCTTCTCCATCTGCAGGAGCCTGACTTTCCGTATCCTCCGGCTCTTCGGAAGGCTTCTCCTCCGGGATCTCCTCCGCGGGCAGTTCTTCCTCCGCATCCAGATTCACATACTTTAATCCTTCGGTCTGAAAACGGTTGTATTTCGCGACTACATGCGCAGAATAACTCACAATCAGACTCTCCTCCTGCTCAGTGAGGTCATAAGCCTCTGGCCCGCACCCGCCGAACAGCATTATCGCCGCCAGTGCGGCGGCCGTCATCCATATTTTTCTTCTCATATGCATCCTCACAAATAAAAATTCTAGACTATCATTATGTTAGCATTTCTGCGAAAATAAGGCAACAGGAAAATATATTTATTCCAAAATGTGTGTCTGTGTATCGAGCTCAAACCAGAATTCCACCCCGTCCCTGCGGTTTGTCACACCGCAGTCCCGGTGAAACGCTTCCATGACCGCCTTCACGATCGAAAGGCCGATCCCGCTTCCGCCGTACTCCCTGGTGCGCGCCTTATCCACTTTATAGAATTTATTCCAGATTCTTCCGGTCTCCTCGTCCGGAATCGGATCGCCTGTGTTGAAGACGCAGACGCGCAGAATGCCCGGGTACCGCTCATAGCGCACGGCGATCTCTTTTTTTCCTTTTGCATAGTGGATCGCATTGCTCAGATAATTGCCCGCCGCCTCCTCCACCATAAACTCATCCGCCCACACAAAGGCCGGTTCCTTCGGATACTCCGTGAGCGTAATCCCGCTCTGCTCCATCAGGATCTTTGCCGAGTGAAGCAGGCCGGTGATCAGCTCCGTCACGTCAAACCGCTCCATCGCCACCGTCTCTCCCCCGGATTCGAGCTGATTTAACGTCAGAAGCTTCTGGACGATCAGATTCATCTTCTCCGCCTCATCCGCGATCACCTCACAGTAAAAATTCCGGCTCTCCTCGTCCTCGTTTACCCCTTCCAGCAGCCCCTCCGCATATCCCTGGATCAGGGCGATCGGCGTTTTTAGTTCATGGGAGACATTGGAGAGAAACTCCCGGCGCATCTCGTCGATCTGCGTCTTTTTCCTGATATCGCGCATCAGCTGATTGTTCGCGCTTTTTAAATCCGCGATCGCCTTCTCTAAGGTATGCGACAGCTCATTCATATGTGCGCCCAGCTCGTCGATCTCATCCCTTCTTCTGCCTGCGGGCGTATATCTCGCCTCAAAATCCAGCTCCGTCATCCGCCTGGAAATATCCGTCAGTTTTCGCACAGGGGTCGTCACCCTCCTCGTCACAAAAACCGTGACAATCGTGCTGACCGCAATCGCGAGAACCCCGATGTATACCAGAAACTGATTGGAAATCTTCACGCTCTCCCGGATACTCTCGAGCGCGGAACGCATCAGAATCAGATTGCCGTTGGAAAGCGACCCGTAAAGCACCAGATATTCCGAATTCAGCCGCCGGTCCGTCTGCCGCTGTATGACATAATTTTCCTCCTGCGCAAGCACGGTAATCTCATTCTCCCGTTCCCCGAAAATGATATCCAGAAATTCGATCAGCATCTGCTGGGTGTCGTTGACAGACGAGCGGACAATCGCCCGGTCCGGGCTGATGATCATGACCGTGATATTGCCGTTCGCGCACAGATTTTCAAAGGTCACGTCGAATTCATCCGAGAGCAGCCGTCCGTTCACGCTGGCCTCGTCGATCGTCCGGAATCCGGAGAGGAGTACGCTCTGTTTGTTCCGGACGTAATACTTCTCCAGAAACACGGTATTTAAAAACCAGCAGAGGATCACCGTCCCCGCCACAAGCCCGATCATAATCGCGGCAATCTCCCGTGTCAGCGAGCCCCGGCGCGGCCCTCTCCGAAAACGCATCGTCCGCCGCACAGTCTCTTTTTTTTCGTCCGGCAGCTGTCTCTCACTCATCCGCCACCTCGAATTTGTAGCCCATGCCCCAGATCGTGCGGATATATTCTCCCTTTGCGCCGATCTTTGCGCGCAGCTTCTTCACATGGGTATCCACGGTGCGCGCATCACCGAAATAATCATAATTCCATACATGATTCAGAATCTTATCCCTCGAGAGCGCAATCCCCTCATTTTCAAGGAAATACGCCAGCAGCTCAAACTCCTTGTGGCTTAAGTCCACGCGCGCGCCGTCCACGGTCACCAGGTGCGCCACCTTGTCGAGCACAATCCCGCCCGCTGAGAGGGCCCCGTTCTCCTCCTGCTGCTTCCCGCTGCGTCTTAGCACCGCGCCGACCCGCGCGACCAGTACCTTCGGAGAAAACGGCTTTGCGATATACTCGTCCACCCCGAGCTCAAATCCGCTCAGTTCGTCGCTCTCCTCCCCCTTTGCCGTGAGCATGATGATCGGCACATCCGAGACCTCCCGGATCTCCCGGCAGACCTCAAAGCCGTCCTTCACCGGCATCATGACGTCTAAAATCAGCAGCGCGATGTCTTTTTCCTTATAAAAAATCCGCAGCGCCTCGCCGCCGTCCGCTGCCTCTAACACCTCGTAATCCTGGCGCGTCAGAAAATCCCGCACCAGCTTGCGCATCCGGCTCTCGTCATCCACCACAAGAATCCTGCCCTGCCCCATAAAACCACATTCCTTTCCCGCCCGGACTTCACGCTCTACTCACGGATTCCAAGCTCCGCCTCGCGCTCCTTTATCACCGCCTCGCGCTCTGTAAGCTCCTGCTCCCAGCCCTCATAGCGGTCGATCAGCTGCTGCTCATAGTTTAAAATCGTCGCATTTCCGGATGTCGCCGTGATGGCAAACATTGCGCCGATCCCGATTAAGAGCACGATACTGACCGCAAACGCCACCCAAAAACGCACCTTGTAGTCCGTATTGATCTCTTTTTTCTGCCCGGATGCCTGCTGTCTCCCGTAGATCCTCCTGGCATGCTGCCGGTAGCCCGCCTCAAGAATCGGATGATCCGTGGGAATCGGCCGGATGTCCTCCTTGCGGACAAAGGGGATCGAATTCAGGTAATCCCACAGCTCTTTTAAGTAGCTGTACCCGACCTCCGTCTCAAAAAGCTTCTGATCCACCATCTTATTATAGACCTGCAGCACCATTAAGGGCTCGTCCAGATCGACCTTCTGCCGGATATAGGTAATCCCCTCCGCTTCCTTTTCCGCCTGCTTTGCCTCTTCCTCATTTGTAAACAGGAACCCGCTTACCACCATCTGATTTTCCTGCGCCGCCTGTTTTTCCTGCGTCCCCTGCTTCTCCTGACTCTGATCTGTCTGTGCCATATCGTTTATCCTCATCTCTCTTATAACGTCTCACATGCCCCCGGCATTCTTCTTTTCCTTACCGGAAAACGGGGCCGCCGCATGATCCCATGCAACAGCCCCGTCCGTAACGAGTGGACCTGACGGGAATCGAACCCGTGTCCAAAAACCAGTCTACCGTCCTTCTACGTGCGTAGCTTATGCTTTGACATTCCCTCCGCCGGACTTCCACAAGCACAATTCCGGTTTCAGTAGCTTCATCGTACGCCCGCCGGCGCAAAGCTTAGCCGGTGTCGTTTCCTGCATCGTCGATGCCTGGGTTCCGGAGTGCAGGTGCCCCGGATCAGACAGGCAGCCTTAAGGCTGCGTCACGCAGCTAGGCTGCGTATGCTAAATTATCTTCAGCGTTTAATTTTAGGTTTGGAATTTGACGCATCCCGTGCGGCACGCTTCTCCGGCTTCGTGATCCCTGTCGAAACCATTACAAGCCCTTGTAATCCCTGTCAGTACAGGTTCTTTACCTTAAAATCACGCTCCGCCTCACGCCGCATATCCTTCTTCGCGATATCCTGACGCTTGTCGTAGAGCTTTTTGCCCTTTGCGAGGGCGATCTCCATCTTCACAAGGCTTCCCTTCAGATATACCTCCACAGGAACCAGCGTGTATCCCTGCTCGGTCAGCTTTCCCGCAAGCCTGCGGATCTCCGACTTATGAAGCAGCAGCTTCTTTGGCCGAAGCGGATCCTTGTTAAAGATGTTGCCCTTCTCATACGGGCTGATGTGCATGCCATAGACGATGACTTCTCCGTTCTCGACCCGGACAAACGCTTCCTTAATACTGCATTTGCCCATGCGCAGGGACTTTACCTCCGTCCCGTGCAGCTCGATCCCCGCCTCGAAGCGCTCTTCCAGAAAATAGTCATGCCAGGCTTTCTTATTATTCGCGATTAATTTCTTCTCTGTCTTCGCCACCTGACTCTCCCTCTCTCCTGTCCGAAGCTCCCCGCATCATCCCGGCTCCGCACATCTTAGTATACCTCAAAACCGGTCATTCTGCAAGAAGCTTCTTCACATTCGTGCTCAAATTTTTTCGACACCTTTTGCGAAAGGCGCGGGCCGGACTTTAACGTTTGAGCTTAAAGTCAATGATCCGCATCTGCTTATCCGCGCGCGCCACCTCCACGCATACCTTTTGTCCCAGCTTGTAGCTCACCCCGGTCGTCTCGCCCGCCAGCTCATAACGGTCCGCATGGTACGTAAAATAATCTCCCTCCAGCGCCGTGACATGCACCAGCCCCTCGACCGTGTTCGGAAGCTCCACGAAAAATCCCCACTCCGTCACGCCGGAGATCACGCCCTCATAGCTCTGGCCGATCCGCGACTCCATATATTCCGCCTTTTTCATGCGTTCCGTCTCCCGCTCCGCCTCGTTTGCAAGGCGCTCCGTCTCGCTGGTCTGCTTCGCCACCTCCGGAAGACGCCTCTCATAGTGGCCGATCCGCTCCTCATTCATCCGTCCGCGCAGCGTATCCTTGATAATGCGGTGGATCTGAAGATCGGGATAACGCCGGATCGGCGAGGTAAAATGGCAGTAGTGCGCTGCCGCCAGCCCGAAATGTCCGTCAGCCGCCGGGCTGTAGCGGGCCTGCTTCATGGACCGGAGCGCAAGGCGTCCGATCAGAAGCTCCTCCGGCGTCCCCTCGATGGAATGCAGCAGCTTCTGCAGCTCCTTCGGGTGCAGCTCGTCCTGCCCGATGCGGATCGTAAGCCCGAAATTATGGATAAACGCCGCAAGCGTCCGTATCTTTTCCGGGTCCGGATTGTCATGCGTCCGGTATAAAAACGGCAGATCCTGCCAGAAAAAGTCCTCCGCCACAGTCTCGTTCGCCGCCAGCATAAAATCCTCGATCATCCGCGTCGCCACATTCCGGTCATGCTGCTTTATCTCCACCGGCCTGCCCTCCTGATCGAGAATGATCTTTGCCTCCGGGAAATCAAAATCAATGGATCCCCCCTGCATCCGCTTCGCCCGCAGGATCGCGGCCAGCTCCTCCATCCCGGAAAGCATGGGGACAAGCTCGCGGTATTCTCCCTGTTCTGCCGCCTCACGGTCCGCCAGGATCGCGGCGACTCCGGTATAGCTCATGCGCCGGTTCACCCGGATCACGGTCTCCGCGATCTGATGATCCGTCACATTCCCTTTCGCGTCAATTGTCATCAGACAGCTTAACGCCAGCCGGTCCTCCCCCTCGTTCAACGAACAGATCCCGTTTGAGAGCGCATGGGGCAGCATGGGGATTACCCGGTCCACAAGGTAGACGGAATTGCCGCGCCGCAGCGCCTCCGCGTCGAGCGCGCTGTTTTCCTGGACATAATTGCTGACATCCGCGATGTGCACGCCGAGCCGGTACGCATCGCCCTCCTTTGTCAGGGTAACGGCATCGTCCAGATCCTTCGCATCCTCCCCGTCGATGGTGATGGTCAGCCAGTCCCGCAAATCCATACGGCCCGCCCTGTCCGCATCGCTGACCGGCTTTGCCACGCGCGCCGCCTGCGCCGTCACGCGCTCCGCGAATTCCATGGGCAGATCAAATCCTCTTACAATGGAAAGAATATCGCAGCCCGGATCATTGATATGCCCTAAGATCTCCACCACCTTTCCTTCCGGATTCTTCCCTTCCCTGCCGTAATCCGTCAGCTCCACGACCACTTTATGGCCGGTCACCGCTCCCATCGAACGCTCTGTCGGAATAAAAATATCCCGTGCGAACTTCTGATTGTCCGGCACCGCAAATCCATACGTACCGCTCTCTGACCGCGTCTCTTCGTCCGCGCCTCTCCTGTGCGCCGTCCTGCCCGCTTCATAGGTGCACACAACCTGCGTCATGCCACGCGCGAGGATCTTTGTGACCCTGCCCTCCCGGCGCTTTCCATGCCCCATGCCGCCGGTTAAGGCGACCTGAACCGTGTCCATGTGAAACGCCCCGTTTACCTGTGTCTCCGGGATGAAAATATCGTTCTCCTCACCCTCCGCCGTGACAAATCCGAACCCTCTCGGATGCGCGGTAAAGGTGCCGGTAAAAAGCTTTCCCTCGGTCTTTATATATTTCCCGCGGGCCGTCACCTCCACCCTGCCCTCCGCCACCAGCGCGTCGAGCACCTCCTTTAACGCGGTCCGCTCCTCCTTTGGCACGTCAAGCAGCGCGGCCAGCTCCTTTAATTTCATCGGCACATACAGCTCGTCGCCAAGCAGCCGGTATATCGTCTGTTTTCTCTCTTCAAATAATTGCTGTTCCATAGAAATCTCCTTCTGACTGTATGCAGCGCAGTCCGGCTCAGTATATAAAATAAAATCCTGCTTCGCAGGATTCTCCGCCTGCGGCGGGTCGCTTCGGCGACATGCTTCTTCTCCGCCGCAGTGCGATCCTGCCCGGAGGGCTTTTGATATCATAGGTAAATTGCAAAGCAATTTCCTATGATATCAAAAAGGCTGCCGCAACTGCGCGACAGCCTGTACCTGCAAAACCATATCATAAATCCGCACCAAATCAGAATATCCCGATATTCAGTACGATCGCAAGAAGAAGAAACAGGATCACCAGCACCCTGGTCCCCTTCACGAGCATCCCCTCCATGGAGCGTCCCTTGTTCTTGCCCCAGTAAGTGTCCGCCGCGCCCGCAATCGCCCCAAGGCCCGCGGACTTTCCCTCCTGCATCAGAATGATGACGGTCAGTGCCAGACTGACGAGTATAAAAATAACGGTTAAGATCGTCTTTAAAATCTCCAAAGCTATTCCCTCCTGCAGTTCCGAACTCATAACTTTGGATATTATAGCACACATCATTCCTGTTTTCAACTACTTTTTGCCAAAAGTTCAGCCTCTGCCCTCAAACCGCGCCAGCTCCCCGAGGCTCTCCTCTATGCGAAGCAGCTGGTTATATTTTGCCGTGCGCTCCGCACGGCACGGCGCTCCGGTCTTGATCTGCCCGGCGTTTACCGCGACGCAAAGATCCGCGATAAAGGAATCCTCCGTCTCCCCGGACCGATGCGAGATCACAGTCCGGTAGCCGGCGCGCTGCGCCAGTTCGATCGCGTCGAGCGCCTCCGACAGCGTCCCGATCTGATTCACCTTAACCAGCACGGCATTCGCGACCGCAAGGCCGGTCCCGCAGCGGATCCTCTTTGGATTTGTGACAAACAGATCGTCCCCGACCAGCTGCACCTTACCGCCCAGCCGCCCGGTCAGCTTCTGCCATCCGTCCCAGTCGTCCTCCGCAAGCCCGTCCTCGATGGACACGAGCGGGAACTCCGACGTAAGCTCTTCATAGAGCGCGATCATCTCATCCGTACTGCGCATCACCTCTTCCGCCGGATCCGCCGTCTGCCCGGTCTCCCCCGGAAACCGGTAGACGTCCCGCGTCTCGTCATACAGCTCGCTCGCGGCCGCGTCCATCGCGTAGACCACATCCTCCCCGACCCGGTAACCGGCCAGCTCTACCGCTTTTCCAAGCATCCGGAATACATCTCTGACGTCGCGGAAATCCGGCGCAAAACCGCCCTCGTCTCCCACAGATGTAGTCATCCCTTCTTCCTTTAACAGCTGCCGGAGAAAATGATAGATCTCCGCTCCCATCCGCAGCGCGTCCGAAAAGCAGGATGCACCCACCGGCATAATCATAAATTCCTGAAAGTCCAGCGAGTTCTTTGCATGCACCCCGCCGTTGATCACATTCATCATCGGCACAGGCAGCTGTCTGGCATTCGCGCCGCCGATATAGCGCCACAGCGGTATCCCGAGCGCAAGCGCAGCCGTCTTTGCGCACGCCAGCGAGACCCCCAGGACGGCGTTTGCCCCGAGACTCCCTTTGTTATCCGTCGCGTCAAGCTCCGTCATCCGCCGGTCAATCCCGGCCTGATCGAGCACATTCATTCCGATCAGCGCCTCTTTTATCCTCGTATTGACATGCTCCGTCACCTTTTTTACACCCAGGCCGCAGTACGCCTTCTCCCCGTCGCGCAGCTCGACCGCCTCGAATCTCCCGGTACTCGCCCCGGACGGAACGGACTCCCGGCCCGTGATCTTTTTTCCTGTCGTCTCCGTCTGGGCGGTCACCTCCACCTCCACGGTCGGATTCCCCCGCGAATCCAGTATCTGTCTTGCATGGACGTCTGTAATCTCAATCATCAGCGACATGTGTTCTCCCCCTTCGATCCATCGTTTCATAACGATAGTATGTACAGAAGGAAGCATTCTATTCCCTGCCGCTGTACGCCCGCCGCGCTTCTACAGCGAAACCCCTTTCGTCAGCAGAAAATCCACCCAGATCCCGTATTTTGACCCGTAGAGATGAAGCTCGTCGAACGTGAGATCCTCGCGCAGATTTCCGGCGTCGTTGCAGACCGCCTCGTTCATATCAATATAAAATACCCTGACATTGTCCGCCAGAAGGGCAATCCGCTCATTGCGCAGCTGGATTCCCCGATTGTTAAAAATCGGATCCGCGTCTGATTTTTTCTGCGTCACGCGCATAATCCCCTGGACATAGATAATCGCGTTCGGCTGAAGCTCCTTTAACCGCTCCACCGCAGCGGTATATTCCTGCATGAAGCTGTCAATGGTCCCGGTTCCCATCTCGTTAATCCCGATCTGGAAATAGACCTTTCCGTACTGCTTTGCGGTAAGCGCCTCCTCAAGCGTCAGCTTCTCACCGTCCACCTCGCAGAACTTCTCCTCCCACAGGTCATAGACATTCATCCCCACGGTCGCGTAAAAGGTCGCCTGCTCAAGCCCGCCGTAATCGCGGAGTCCTACGGTTCTCGAATCCCCGATAAAGACCGCATTGTCGAACCAGCTCTCGTCCACCTGTACAAAGTCCTTCGTCTGCTGTCCTGGCGCCTGCGTGTCCCCGGCTCCGCCCGCAGGGCTTTCCGTCCCGTCGCCCGCCGGACTTTCCGTCCCGTCGCCCGCAACGCCCGTGCTGCCATCCGCGGCGCCGGTTCCTTCCGTGCCGGGCTGTGCGTTTCCCGCCCCGTTGTCCGCGCCGGGAGAGACTGCGCCGTCATCCGTTCCCGGGGCTTCGCCTTCGGTCTCCCCTCCGACAGCTTCGGTCTCCCCTCCGGCAGCTTCCGTGCCGGGGAAGAGAGCTTCGTCACCCCCTCCGGGGCCGCCTCCCGCCACATTCTGCCCTCTCTCCCAGGGCATCCCGCTCATCATCCACGGCCAGACCCCGTCATGAATCCCCTCGAATACCATGACAAAATAAGGCGTGGTCCGCACGTCCTTCCGGTAAGCCTTATAAATATTGTTTCTTCCCATATATCCGATCGCCGATAAAACCGCCCAGCCAAGGAGCAGAAAAATCGTCACCCTGCATTTTATAATTCGTTTCAACTGATCCTCACCACACTTAAAAATTAAAATACATAAACGGATTGTTCGCAGACACCGTCAGGTAATACACACTGAATGCCAGGATCACCGCAACCGCAATGCTCCCCGCCCAGCGCCGTCTGATCCTTTTGTACACCTCTGTCGGCAGCGGCGTCGAGAACAGGATGCCCAGCGCGAACAGCGGCCAGTAGTCCTTTGCCGGCTGGATAAAATCCTGCCCGTTCACCGCAATCGCGGTACGCCCGAGAAACGGGAACAGCCGCGTCATATAAATTCCCAGTTCTCCTATGTCTGTAATCGCAAACGCCATCCAGGTCAGCGGAACCACAAACAGTACATAGAGATGGCCCGCCACCCTGCTTTTCTCGAGAAAAGGCCCCAGAAACAGCTTTTCCATCGCCAGGAACAGGAGAAGTGACCCTCCCCAGATCAGGTAGTTGTAACCCGACCCATGCCAGAGAGCGGTCAGCGTCCACACCACAAACAGGTTGAAAAACGTACGGAACTTTCCCTTCCGGTTCCCTCCGAGCGGGATGTACACATACTCCCGGAACCACCTGCCGAGCGTGATGTGCCATCTGCGCCAGAACTCGGATACGGACTTCGCCATATACGGCTGCCTGAAATTGACGGGTATCTTAAATCCCAGCATGCTGCCCAGCCCGCGCGCCATCATCGAATATCCGGCGAAATCAAAGTACAGCTCCAGGGAATAGGCATACGCGCCCATCCACGCAAGCGGCGTCGAGACGCTCGAAAACCCGATCATGCGGATATGGTTCCACAAAAGGCCGATGCGGTCCGCGATAATCACCTTCGCGCCAAGCCCTAAGATCAGCGTCTTTAAGCCGTCCTCAAACTGCTCGATCGGCACCCTGCGCGAATTTAACGCCGCGCGCACCTCGGAATAATTGATGATCGGCCCCGCCACCAGCTGCGGAAACATCGTCAGATACGTCCCGAGCTTTACAAAGGATTTCTCCGCGGGCACTTTCCCGCGGTAGACGTCGATGATATAGGCGGCGATCTGAAACGTGTAAAAACTGATTCCAAGCGGCAGTTCCTTCGCAAATCCGCTGTATTTGAAGAAAAACAGCAGGCCGAAATCATAGAGCAGCGCCAGGATCATCAGGATCTTCTGCTTCGTCCCGCGCCCTTCCATATAATCCCGGTACATCAGGCGCGCAAACAGATAATTGACCAGCACACAGCCGGCCAGAAGAAGCACATACTCCGCTTCCCCGACCGTATAAAACGCGATACTCCCCAGAAACAGAACAAGATTCTTATATTTCTTCGGCGTAAGATAATATATGATTAAAAAAACCGGTAAAAACCGGAATAAAAATTCAAAGCTGCTAAATACCATCCCTGGAACACTTTCTAAACAAAAACATGACAACGCGGCAGCCGCCGTCGTACTCCTTTATCTTATGCGGCTGCTTTTTATTATAGACGAAAACTCTCACAATAACCATCTATTAAGCAAAATTCGTCAAAATGTATCATTTTTGTCATAATCCACGGAATCTGTAATGAATCTGTAATCTTTAAACAGCCGCTTTATCTCCCCGATAAAATAGAGCGACCCGAAGGCGACCGTTTTGTGCGCGCGGTCGTTATGTTTCCCGTCAAGGCAGTCGCGAAGCTCCTGTGCGCAGTGCGCGGGAACCCCCTTTTTTTCAATCAGCGCTGCCAGCTCCCCGGCCTTTAACGCACGCGCGTTCTCCACCGTCACCGTCGTAAAAGAATGCGCAAGCGGCAGCAGAAGCTCCACCATCGCCTCATAATCCTTATCCGCCATGACGCCCATCAGAAAATGAAATTTCTCTCCGGGAAAAAGCGCCGCGAGACTGTCGCGCAGAGCCGTAACGCCGCAGCCGTTGTGCGCGCCGTCCACGAGAAAAAACGGATCGTCCCGGATGATCTCCATCCGGCCGGGCCATACGGCGTCGTGAATGCCGCGCCGGATGGCTGCCGCAATCTCTTCCTCTGACCGTCCGGTGTCCGTTTTTTCAAAAAACCGCTCCGCCGCAAGAATCGCCGCAGCCGCATTTTCATACTGATGCAGCCCGAGCATCCGCATGGACAGATCCTCATACCGTCCAAAGGAAAAATGCTGTTCCCCGTTTTCCATCCGCCGGTCATAAATCGCGCCGCAATCTGTGAGATCGCAGCTGCTCACCCCGGCCCGCTCCGCCGCTTTCAGCAGCACATGAAGCGCTTCCGGCGCCTGGCTCTCCGTCACAAACGCGGTTCCCTCTTTTAAAATCCCGGCTTTTTCCGCGGCAATCTCCTCCAATGTATTCCCGAGCACCTCCACATGGTCGTAGCCGATCGTCGTGATCACGGAAACCGCCGGAGTCTCGACTGCATTTGTAGAATCCAGCCGCCCGCCAAGCCCTGTCTCAATCACCGCCGCCTCGCACTGCTGCTCTTTAAAATAAAGCAGCGCCATCGCAAACGCGTAATCAAACATCGTCGGCTGCACGGAAACATCCATGGAGAGCAGCGCCTCCCCGATCCGTCTGACCGATTCCTGTCCGATCATCCGGCCGTTCACCCGGATGCGCTCCTCAAACTCCACCAAATGAGGTGAGGTAAACATTCCTGTTTTTATCCCAGCCGCCTTTAAAATTTCACACAAAAAAGCAGAGACGGAACCTTTGCCGTTCGTCCCTGCAATATGGATCAGCTTCATCCCCTGCTGCGGCTCTCCCAGCATGCGCAGCATACGTCTGGAGATCCTGGCCCCGGCAAGGGTTCCGAATCTCCGTTTTCCCTGAATCTCTTCCACCACTTCCTGATATGTCATTGCCCGTCCTCTCACACCGCGATGATGACGCCTCCGTCATTCGCATACATACTGCTGACTCCCGCAGTATTAAGGATAACAATTTTTTTGAATTTTGCAAGCGATTCTAACTTTTCTTTCAGAAAAACCGCGCGGTCCGGACAGTTGCAGTGAGAGATCGCAAGGATCCGCCTCTCGCAGTCCTTCGTCTTTTCGATCACCTGGGCGACCATCTTCTCGAGCGCCTTCGTCATGCCGCGCGCCTGGCCGAGCTGGCAGATCTGTCCTTCCTTTGTGGATCCCATCACGGGCTTGATGTTGAGCGTGCCCGCGATCAGCGCCTTCAGATTGGACAGCCGTCCGTTTTTGCGCAGTGTCTCTAAGGTCTCAAGGACAAAAAACGTATTCATCGAATCGATGTAGCGCTCTGTCGTCTCCACGATCTCCTGAAAGCCCCTGCCTTCCTCCTCGAGCTCCTGTACCTTCATTGCAATCAGCGTCTCGCCGATCGATGCGGATCGCGAATTGAACACATAAATCTGTTTCCCGTCCGCGCCGTGCTCTTCCGCATAGAGCCGCTTCCCGAGCTGTGCGCTCTCATAAGAACCGCTGAGCTCCCCGGAAAGGGTCACCGCGTACACATGGTCCGCACCGCCCTCGTATGCGTGCATGTACTGCTCGGGCGACGGGCAGGAGGATTTCGGACAGGTCGGACACTCCCTCACTCTGCGCAGAAAATCCGCCTGGTCAAAGCTCTCGTCATCCACAATCCGCACACCGCCCACCTCGAGCTCCAGCGATATCGTCTGAAAATGTCCGTCCTGCTTCTGTTCCCCGGTCAGCTCACCACAGCTGTCCACAATAATCTTATACATCCCGGTGCCTCCATCCAAACCGCTCAGTCACATGTCCCGGCTTTTCCTTATTTATTATGAAAGAAAAACAGGTTTGTTATTCAAAATCACATGACATGTTTTTTCCGGCTTTTGCACATAGTTTTTATTACCATGTTATGTTATCACAAAAACCACGGGCTGTAAATGAAAACTTTTGCGAATGGCGCGGGCTGAATGTTTTCTCTACACAAAACGGAAAATCAGCACACGCTGCAGCGCGTCCTCCACATAATACAGCGAGGTGATCCCGGCGCAGTAATCCGCAATGTGCTCCTCTGCAATCAGATACTGCAGATACTGATCGTAGAGCTCCCTGGTCGCAAAACGCACGGAAACCGCCGTATCCCCCGTCGCATATCCCTCGCCGAGCAGCGCTCCCACCGCGTCCGGGTTCCACTCCGTAAAATACAGGTTTTCCCTGACATAATAGTTATCCGCCTGCGCCGTGCAGTCCGGCAGGACAAAATAGTCATTGGCCGTGTGCGTCAGCGCGATGTCCTCGCTGGTCACCCCGAAATAATTATAATTGATGAAGCGCGCCATTTCGGCATCCTCCCCGGCGTAGCTCGAATTGCCCCAGGTGGTGTCCACAAAATAATACTCCCCGTCCATGCGCACCAGGTTCCAGGCGTGGGACGTGCCCTCCGCCTCCCCGGTCACAATCGCGGACTGAATGCCAAGCTCGGACAGCAGATACTGCGTGGCGCTCGCGTATCCCTGGCAGACAGTCTGTCCGTACACAAAAACACTGATGATATTCTGATTTTCCGGGGATCCGATCACATATTCTATATTTGACGCAAGGTAATCAAACACGTAGCGCACCCGGTCATATTCCGATGCTCCCATGGGCACGCCGGCCAGAATCTGCTCCACCTTCCCGTCGATCTGTTCCTGAATTTTTTCCCGTTCCTCTTTTGTCATCGTATAATTGGGCGCAAAATCAAGCCCGATCATCTCGTCGCCCTTCGTGTACTGTGTGTAAACGTATCCGGAGGCCCAGAAGATCTCCCCGTAATCCGCCATCACCGCCTTATACGCCTCATCAAGCACGGCTGTGTCAAGTGTGCTCACGCGCACGGACTCCCCATGGTCGGAGAGCAGCCGCAGCACCTCGTCATACACTTTCTGCCCTTCCCCGCTCAGCGTCGCATACACGTAGCGGCCGGCGGAGCTGCTGACCATCTGTCCGCCGCCGGCATCTGCGTTTTCCTCATCCGGTCCCGTGCCGCCTGCTCCGTCATCCGCCGGCTCTGCTTTGCCTCCCGCACTCCCGGACATTCCCGGCATTTTTTCACTCCCTGCAGTCCCATCGCCGGCATCCGCTTTTTTTTCCCCGCCGGACACACTCTCTCCCACAGGAGCCTTCATTTCGCCGGATGCGCTGTCCTCTGCCGTATTTCCTGTCTGCTTCCGGTCCCACAGTTCTCTGACCGCGTCGGACGGTCCGCACGATGCGGATGCCGTCAGAAACAGGATCAGTGCCATCGTAAAAAACACATGGCCTCTTCCCTTCCTGACCCATCTCTTTTTCCTCAATCTTTTCCTCCCGGTTCTGTCTCACTCAGACTATCGTACAAAAAACTCCTTCACCAGCGCTGCAAGCGCCTCCTGATCCGCGCGGCCCATCAGCTCTCTCGCGGAATGCATGGCAAGCATCGGAACCCCGATATCCACCGTCTTTGCCGGCACCAGCGCCGAGGCGATCGCTCCTAACGTCCCGCCGCCCGGGATGTCGGAACGGTTGACGAACCGCTGATATGGGATATTCCCGGCCTCGCAGATCTGCTGTACGATCGCGACCGCCTCGCAGTCCGTCGCGTACGACTGTGCGCTTGCCTCCTTGATACAGACTCCCCTTCCCGGCACCGGTTTATTCGTGAGATCCGTCTTTCCCGGCTGATTCGGGTGTGTCGCGTGCGCCACATCCACCGAGAGGAGCATACTCTGATAGAGATCCCGCTGCGCCTCCTTTTCCTTCCCGGTCTCCGATAAGATCCGGAGCAGCAGATCATGCAGCAGAAGCGAGCCCGCTCCCTGCTTCGTGCGGCTCCCGATCTCCTCGTGGTCAAACAGGGCGATCAGGCGGATTCCATTTGTCTGCTTCGCGCTTATGATCGCGGATACGAGCGCCGCGCAGGAGGTCAGATTGTCCAGCCGCGGCGCAGAGATGAACTCATCGTGAAGGCCGGTAAATTCCGGCTCCTCCCGGCAGTACACCGTCAGCTCATAGTCCAGAATATCCTCCTTTGGCACGGAAATCTCCTCCGCCAGCCAGGAGAGAAAATCTCCTTCTTTCTGTTCCTTCGTAAGAAGAGCGGCGACCGGCAGCAGATCCGTCTGTTTATTTAACTCCACTCCCTTGTTGACCTCGCGGTTCATGTGGATCGCCAGGTTCGGGATCGTGAGCAGGCTCTTTTCCGACACATAGGGGATCACCCGCGGCTCAAACGGGTTCTCCCCCCGCACCGCGATTCTCCCCGCCACGCCCAGCGGCCGGTCCAGCCAGGTATTTAAGATCGCGCCGCCGTACACCTCGACATTGACCTGCGCATAGCCATTTGACGTCACGTCCGGCGACGGCTTGATCCGAAGGCACGGAAAATCCGTGTGCGCCGCCGCCATGCGGATCTGCGGCGCCCGCGATCCGCGCCGCGCAGATGCTTCCGGCTGAGCAGTCGCCTTCGTCCCCTGCAAAACGGCCGCTTCCGGCTGCGCTGCCGCCGCTGTCTCCTCACCCAGCGTAAAGGCGAACAGCGTCGTGTCATGGTGCACCATATAGTAACGGCCGCCCGGCACAAGCTCCCATGAATCCTCATAATAAATCCTGGTAAAGCCCGCCTCTTTCAGCCGTCTTTCACAGCTTAAAACTACATGTACCGGTGAAACGCCGGCTTTTAATAAGTCGAATAAATATTCTGTCTCTGTCATGTCCTTTTCGTCCTTTCCTGCTGCGCCGCATCTCTCTGAAGGGCTCCATCGCAGCTACGTGTACTATGTTACCATAATCCAGGAAAAAAGCCAGCCGTTTTATATAAAAAAAGCGATTGTACCGTCAAGGGCACAACCGCTCTTTTTATCTTATTCCACCGGAACCGTCCATCCGTATTTGTCCTCGATCTTTCCCCACTGAATCCCGGTTAAGGTATCGTAGAGCTTCTGGGTCAGCTCGCCGATTTTAAAATCGTTGATCGTCACCACGTCGTCCTTGTAGCGGAGCTCGCCAACCGGTGAGATTACCGCCGCCGTTCCCGTGCCGAATACCTCCTCTAACGTACCGTCATGGCCTGCCTTCATCAGATCGTCGATCGAGAGCCTGGTCTCGTTTACCCTGTAGCCCCAGTCCTTTAAAATATGGATCATGGAGTCTCTGGTGACACCCGCAAGCACTGTGCCCTCGTCCACCGGAGCCGTGTAAATCTCACCGCTGATCTTAAAGAGGATGTTCATCGTCCCCACTTCCTCGACATATTTCCGATGCTCGCCGTCCAGCCAGAGCACCTGGGAATAGCCCATCTTCTCCGCCTTCACCTGTCCTAAGATCGAGCCCGCGTAATTGCCGCCGCACTTGGTAAAGCCTGTCCCGCCCTTTACGGCGCGCACCAGCTCGTCCTCGACCAGAATCTTTACCGGATTGATCCCCTCCGCGTAATATGCCCCCACCGGGCAGCAGATGATCATAAACTTATACGCCGTCGCCATATGTACGCCGAGCGCGGACTCTGTCGCAAACATAAACGGACGGATATAAAGGGAGGTATCCGGCTCATACGGCACCCATTCCTCCTCCACCTTCACAAGAGCCTTCGTCGCCTCGATGAACATATCAACCGGAAATCCCGGCATGCACAGACGTTCATTGGAGCGGATCATTCGCTTTGCGTTCATCTCCGGGCGGAACAGCTGAATCTTCCCCTCCGCGGTGCGGTATGCCTTCATCCCCTCGAATGTCTCCTGCGCGTAATGCAGGGTCACGCAGGCAGGGTCTAAGGTAATCGGCGCATACGGCTCGATCCGCGCGTCCTTCCAGCCCTCGTCCTTTGTCCAGTCCATCACAAACATATAGTCTGTCATGTATTTGCCAAATCCAAGATGCTTCCAGTCCGGTTTTTCTTTTAACACGTCTTTTTTTACAAATCTGATCTCCATCTCCACAACCATTCCTTTCTGAATCTGTCTGAACACATTATAATACTTTCTTTTTCTGTGTCAAGATTATTCCGGAGGCTTATAAACAGCATAGATTCAGGTTATATGTGAGGATGCCGGGACAGAGTATCATGTGCTTCAATCCTGCAGCCCCCGCAGCACCGCAAGGAACTGTTCCTCCCCCATCCCGTGGCTTTGCACGGTGAAGATCACATTTTTCTTCTCAAAAACCGCAAGATAGCCGTCCGTCAGCGTCTCACCGGTTCCTTCCATATAGTGCCCGATCGTCACCTCATTTCCACAGATACCGGATACCGCAAGGTCATCCGCTGCAAAGGAAGTGATGGCTCCGGTTTCCGTCGTCCGCACAGAAACCGTAAAGAATCCTCCATCCTCTCCTTCATATTCCAGCAGGATATGGTCGTCCAGCAGAGCTCCGTCTTTGTCATAGCCGACGACATAGCCCTCCGCCGGAATACGGACAAGCCCATAGCCCTCCGGCAGCTCCTCTGGCAGGACGTCTGTCCCGTAATACCCCGCCAGCTCCTCCGGCAGCCAGTACTCCACAGATGCCGGCGTCTCCATGTCGATGTTTGCAGAACAGAGCTCTTCCACCTCGTTGATGGCAATCGTCTCTTTCCCCCACTCTGATGTCCCGACGGCTTCTCCCGTCTCCTCCGCTCCGGCATCCGTCTCCTGCACCGGTGCCCCGGCGTCCGCCGCTCCGCCTGCCGCTGCCTCCGGCAGTCCGGCATCCGCCGCGCTGTCCGCGCTCTCTTCCATTCCGCCGTCTGCTCCGGCATCCGCTGCCGATCCCGCCGCGCCCCCGGACATGCCCTTATCTTTGGAGAAGTAATCCGCGCCGCGAAACAGCCCGTATGCACTTCCCGCCACGATCAGACACAGACAGGCCGCCAAAGGCAGCAGTACCTTACGCCCTGCCCGCACTTTCTCCCTCATTGTTTTGAACGATATATGTCGTGTTTCTGCCCGTTTCCAGTTTTCCGCTTCCTCCACCCAGACCGGGTCGATCGCGCCGATCGCGTCAATCAGATCTTCCACTCTCACAGCAGGCCCTCCTCCAAAAGATAGCTTCGCAGCTTTGCCCTGGTGCGGAACAGTGAGGACTTTGTCTTGCTCTCACTGATCTTAAGGCGCTCTGCGATGTCCCCGATGCTGTCCATATACCAGTATCTGCGCACAAAAATCACACGGTGCTCCTCTCCCAGTCCCGAGAGAAAACGGCTGATCTCCTCCGCGAGCTCTTTCTGCTGTACGTGATGATACGGCTCCTCCCCGCCCGCGCAGTCCCGCAGCTCATCAAATATGTATGTCACTTCCCCTCTGCCGC
This sequence comes from uncultured Roseburia sp., assembly GCA_947642555.1. Lineage (GTDB taxonomy): Bacteria > Bacillota > Clostridia > Lachnospirales > Lachnospiraceae > Roseburia. Next base: position 33,119 of record CANRSX010000032.1, read on the forward strand.
GCTTCGCGGAATGCTTTCTGCGATAGCAGTCCAGCGACAGATTACGTGTGATCGCCCCTAAAAAGGCACACAGAATGCGCGGTCTCTCCTCCGGCATCGAATTCCAGGCCCGAAACCAGGTGTCGTTGATGCATTCCTCACAGTCCTCCCTGTCATAGAGGATGTTACCCGCAATGCGGCGGCAGTAGCCTCCGTATTTTTGTTCCGTATGTGTGATCGCCGCCTGGTCTCTTTCCCAGTACAGGTCAATAATCTTCTCGTCTTCCATCCCGTTCTCCCGCTAAAACTGCTCCGCCGTCCCGATAAATACCGGCAGTCCGCTCTCATCCTCGATAACCGCATAGAGAAATGGCCGGTCTAACACCACGCGCTCCTCCTCGAGCGCCGCCATCTCCTTCGTCATTTCTACAACCGTCGCCGCCCCGGCTTTCGTCCCCTTCTCATCCACACAGATCTGTGTCCCGTGAATCACACGGCTGATAAAGACATTCGATCCGTCCGTGCAGCTTCCGATTCCCGAAAAGTCCGCCTGTTCTTCGTCAAACGCAAGCGGCATTCCCATGTCCGAAAGTACCGCGGACAGCTCCAGGTCCGTCCGGCTCTCCAGCTTCGGGATGCCCGTCTGCACGGTCAGCGCCCGTTCGTCCGCGAGAATCTGCCGCAGCGCCGCCCCGTCAAAGCCTGCCAGCCATTCCGAAAAGGACGTTCCCTCCTCCGGCATGAGCGCGACAAAGCTGTATCCGCCCAGGTAGGGCTTTTTTACCCCCCTTGCCCCGGCGCCAGAGAGGAACACCGCCTCCTCGGAATACATCATGGATACGGTGCTCTCCGTACCGTCTTCCCCGTAAAATACCGCGTCGTGGATCTGATTTGTCTTATACGGCTCCTCCCACTCCGCCTCAAACGCCACCGCATTGATCAGGTACATCACCGCGTCCCGCGGAACCTCATCAAGAATCTCCGGGATCTGTCCGTCTGTCCGCCGCTTTACCCAGCGGTTGATGTCCGCGCAGGTACTCTCGTCAAAGGGCGCCCCGTAAATCGCCGCGCCCAGATCCGCCTCCGCCCGCAGATATTCCTCATCCGGCACAAACGGGCCCCCTGTCTTAAGCCAGACCGAATCCGCCGTCTTTACCGCAGCGCCCTTTTTCTCCTCTTCCAAAAGCTGCCGCAGCGCGAGCGTCCCTTCCTTTCCCTGTTCCGGCGCAATCCCCGCGTACAGCGTCTGATCGATCTGGGAACGCGTCCCGCCTTCTGCTCCGTCCCCCGCCATCCCGACCGCCGTCAGGACGGAAAAGGGAGATACCAGCACGTTCTGGCCGGACAGCTCCCGGCTCTGTTTCAGCAGCTTCACAGAAAAGTCCAGATAAGATTCCCGAAAACCTTCCTCCATCTCATATCCCTCCCGCGCCGCGGCTCCTCCGCGGTACTCTGCCGTCAGATCCTGTGTGGAGGCGGAAAGTCCCGCGCCTCCCGCTGTCTGTCCGCCCGCCACAGCAAGACACAGCCCAAAGACCGCCGTCGCTGCCGCTGCTGCCGCCTTTTTTCCATTTCTCATCTCTGTCTCTCCCTTCCTCACAGCTGCTCCACCGTCCCTAAGAATACCGGCAGTCCGCTCTCATCCTCAATGATCGCATAGAGGAACGGCCGGTCTAAAATCACCGTCTCCCCCATCATCGCCGCACCGCCCGCGTCCATTTCTACAGCCGTCGCTGCCGCTGCCTTCGTGCCCTGCTCATCCACGCTGATATGTGTCTGATGGATCACCCGGCTGATATAGAGGTTCCAGCCGTCCGTACAGTATCCCATCCCGGTAAAATCCGCCTGCTCTTCGTCAAACGCAACCGGCATTCCCATCCCGGAGAGGATATCGGCCAGCTCGATTTTCATCGTGTTCTCAAACTTCGGAAGTCCCGTCTCTACCTCCGTTTCCTCCACATCCGAGAGCAGTTCCCGAAAGGTCTCCCCCTCAAGCCCTGCCAGAAATTCCTCCAGGGAGATCCCCTCATCCGGCAGCAGGGCCACAAAGCTGACGCCGTCCTTATAGGGCTTTACAAATCCCTGCACCCCGTCCCCGGAGAGATACCGCGACTCGGAGGAATACATCATGGAAACCGTCGTCTCACTGCCGCCTGCCCCGTAAAACGTCGCGTCGTGCACCTGGCGTTGCTCGTAGGGCTCCTTCCATTTTCCGTCAAAATTTACCGCATTGATCAGATATACCTTTGCATCCTCTGAAATCCGGTCCAGAATGTCCCGGATCTGCCCGTTCGTCTTTGCCTCCACCCAGCGGTTGATATCGGAGCGCGTCGTCTCGTCAAAGGGCGCTCCGTAAATCTGCGCGTCATAATCCGCCGCGACCGTCCGAAGAAACATCTCCTCCGGCACAAAGGTATCATTTGTGTGGATCCACACGGAATCCGCCACGGCAAGCACCTGATCCGGCACACCGGTTTCCCCGTCCAGCACTGCCCAAAGTGCCTTCGCACCCTCCTTCCCTTCTTCAGGCGTAAGGCCGGGATAGAGCGTCTCATTCATCTGCGCGAGCGTCTCCCCGTCGGCCCCGCATCTGGTCATCTCAAGGGCGAGCAGAATGGACGCCGGTGAAATCATCACATTTTCCCCTGACCGGCTCTCCCGCAGCAGCTCCAGCGAGAAATCCAGGTAAGCTGCCTGGAATGCCGCGTCTTCTGCCGCCGCCGTCCCGCCGTCATAACCCTTTTCCCTGTAATCCGCCGTCAGCTCCACCGTGGACTTCGACAGCTTCGCCTCACGCCCCCGGCCCCCGCAGGCGGCCGCAATACACAGCGCCGTCAGAAAGCACCCCGCTCTGACTGCCCTTGCTGCCCTTTGTCCGGCGCATCGTCTCTCCCTGTTCTTTTTTTCGTTTCTTTCCATAAAAAATCCCCCTTCCGTCATACCATGTTCTTCGCCTCTTTCACATGGTATGACGCAAAAGGGGATCTTCCGGTTGCATCAGAACTTTATTATTTTAACAGCCCCATTTTCTGGAAAGCTTTCTGCGCACGACGATAAAACAGACTACATGCGTCGCAAATGTGATAAACCAGCTGACCGGATACGTGATATACAGCGACTGAATCGTATGGAACATTTCCATCTGAAAGAAGGTAAAAATCCAGATCAGACGCAGTCCGCAGGCGCCGATTAAGGACACGATCATCGGCATTACCGAATAGCCAAGTCCGCGCAGGATGCCCACCATCACGTCCATCATGCCGCAGAGCGCGTATAGCCGGCAGATAATCCCGAGACGGATCATCCCGGCATCCACCACCGCCGCGCTGGTCGTATACAGCCCGAGCAGCGGACGCCCGAAGAGCACTGCCACGTTCCCCAGAAGCGTTCCCACCACAATCACGCACAGCTGCGAGGTATACGCGATCCGGTTCACCCTTCCGTACTTCGCCGCACCGATATTCTGGCTGGTAAAGGAGATCGCCGCCTGATGGAATGCGTTCATGGCCACATAGACAAAGCCCTCGATATTTGCCGCAGCCGAATTTCCCGCCACCGTCACCGCGCCGAAGGAATTCACCGACGACTGTATAATCACGTTGGAAAAAGAGAACAGCATCCCCTGAAAGCTGGCCGGCAGACCGATGGCAAGGATCCTTTTGAATTTGTCGCGATAAATGTGAAGACCAGACAGAGTAAGGGCAACGCTATCCTTCATTCCCATCATACAACGGATAATCAGAAACGCGGAAATACACTGGGACACCACGGTCGCGATGGCGACTCCGGCCACATCCATCCGAAGCACAATGACAAAAATAAGATTTAAGACCACATTGATCACACCGGCAATGGCGAGATAATACAGAGGTCTTCTCGTATCTCCCACCGCACGCATGATCGCGCTTCCGAAATTATAGAGCATCATCGCCGTCATGCCAAGGAAGTACAGCCTTAAGTACAGCACCGCCAGCGGAAGCACTTCATCCGGCGTCTTCATCAGAATCAAAAGCTGCCGTGCACCCGCAACGCCTACAATAGTAAGTATCAGTCCGCTATAAATGCTTAAAAGCATCGCCGTATGTACTGTCTCCACGAGATCCTTCTTCTGCCTCGCGCCGAAATATCCCGCTGTCAGCACGTTTGCACCGACGGACAGACCCATAAAGAAATTGGTCATCAGATTGATCAGCGAACTGTTTGAGCCCACCGCCGCCAGGGAATTATCCCCCGCGAATCTGCCCACCACGATAATATCAGCCGCATTAAACAGCAGCTGAAGAAGGCTCGACAGCATCAGCGGCAATGCGAATAAAAGCATTTTCCCAAGGACAGACCCGCTGCACATGTCGATTTCGTATTTTTTCTGCTTTTTTTCTCCCGGTACCGTATGTTCCGGCTTTGTGTGTTCTGACTCCGCTTTCATCTCTCACAACTACGCCTGGCTTTACAGGCTCTCCCCTTTTTAATCTGATCCCTCACAGCATCTTTTCCTATTCTATCCCCGGGGGAAGCTTTTGTCAATTGCGATTCACGGCAGAATTTACCGGCTGTCTATGCCCGAAAAAAGAACAGGGCCTCCCCCTCTCCCGGGTAAACAGCCCTGTTCCTTTTTTTGGCATCATTTTACCGCAATATACGGCTTCACATCAAACTGCGCCCCGTAGGCCGGCGCATCCTCCATGCCAAGCGTCTGGAAGATCACCTCAAACAGCCGCGCGCAGCATTCTCTCGCCGTCTCCCTGGGGAGATCGCCGGATGCGAGGGCAGCCTTAATGTCCTCCACGTCGATCCCGTGTCCCGGCATGATCAGGTCGTTCCCGGCCAGCGCGCAGCCGTGGGGGCTGCTGCCTCCGGCGGTCGTGGTCGTCCAGTCGGTCATGATGATGCCCTTAAAATCCCATTCTCCTCTCGCCACCACCGTATTCAGATCCCGGCTGTTTGGCGTGTGGAGGCCGTTGATCAGATTGTAGGAGGTCATGATGCACATCGGCTGAGAGCTCTTCACCGCAATCTCAAATCCGCGCAGATAAATTTCGCGGAGCGCACGCTCGGATACCACGCTGTTGGATCCCAGGCGGTTATCCTCCTGGTTGTTGCAGGCGTAATGCTTGATCGTCGTCCCGACGCCCGGCACCGACTGCACTCCGCGGGTGATCGCCGCCGCCATCACGCCCGCTACCAGCGGATCCTCCGAATAATACTCAAAGTTTCTTCCGCACAGCGGGTTCCTGTGAATGTTAAGCCCCGGCGCCAGCCACCATGCAACGCCGAACTCCTGCATCTCCCCGCCGACCATAGCGCCGACCCGCTCTAAAAGTTCCGGATCAAAGGACTGGGCCAGCAGCGTCCCGATGGGAATTCCGGTCGCATACATATAGTAGGTATCCGCATTCTCATGCACATGCTTCATGGCAAACAGTCCGTTCTCCAGCGCCGCCATCAGATTCTGGCTGTAAATCTTACCGCTGGCCCGGTCCACGTCGTAGGAGCGCAGCAGACGAAGCCCCGCCGGGCCGTCCGCCATGGAAATTGCCGGAATGCCGTGCCGCTCTAACGCACAGCTGGTCTCTCCCGCAGCCCCCGGCACATAGATTCCGGTCTCCACAAGCTCGTCTTCCTTCAGGTTATCCTGCCCCTTCGTAATCTCGCCCATCAGCATGGCGGTGATCTCCTCGTCGGTCAGCTCCTTCGCGATCTGCGCCGCCTTCTCTGCAAGGCTTCCCGCCGGAACCCGGGTCAGCTTCTCCGCTGCCGGTGCAAACGGAATCGGGGTAAGTCCCTTCTCCTTTGCCGCGCCTTTCCAGGCCGCCGTCAGCTTCTCCGCCACCTCATCCGGGCGCACGATTTCGTTTAATTCTTCCTTCAGCGGACAGATATGCGTCACCTGCTCCATCACGGTATCCTGCGCCACCGAAAGAATGCCTTCCACCGTGGTATCCGCGGAGGAATTGCCGACCAGCACCGCATATTCTCCGGCCTCGATCACCCAGGCCGCACGGCTCTCGTCGAACGAGGCGAGCGTCTTCGCCGGTGTGGTGACGGTCAGGTTCTGGCTCTCGCCCGGGGCTAAAAGCCCGGTCTTTGCGAATCCGATCAGACGCTTATATTCCTTCTTCATCCCGCTTAACGGCAGGGCAGCATAAATCTGCACCACCTCTTTTCCGGCATGTTCCTTCCCGGTATTCGTCACGGTGGCTGTCACGCTGACAGACGTCTCGTCGCAGGTCACGGCATCGGTTCTGATCTCAAACTGTGTGTAGGAAAGCCCGTAGCCAAACGGATAGAGCACATCCACGCCAAAGCTGTCAAAATAGCGGTAGCCCACATAGATGCCTTCCTCGTACTTCTCGGTGTCGGTATCGCCGTTATTGTGGCTGAACGTTGCGGAATTCGGGAAATCGCCGTACTGCTTTGTCCAGGTGCTGGTGAGCTTTCCGGACGGGGGCACTGCGCCGGTCAGCACGTCGGCCACCGCGTTTCCGGTCTCCATTCCGCCCTGGGAAATATTGAGCAGTCCCTTCACGGACGAATTCGCAAGAACCGCATTCAGGTCAATCTGGCCCCCGGCATTGATCAGCACCACGAGCTTCTCCGTATACTTCGCCAGCTCAGCGAGCTCCGCTTCCTCCGCGTCGCTTAAATAGTAATCTCCCTTTGCGTCAAAACGGTCTTTGCCTTCGCCGGCGATCCGGCTGATGATATAGATCACGACATCCGCCGCGGAAACCTCCTCCGGGATAATCGGAACATTCTCCGGCTCCACAAACGGGTTCTCCTGCAGCACCTTAAAAAACGCCATATCGCTTCCTGTGCCGGCCGCGTTGATCGCCTCGATGATCCCGTCTCTCCAGGCATATTTTGCCTCCATATAGGCCTTTGGCGCGGCCATCACCGCCGCCTCGTTTACCAGCGTCACGCCGGCTGCGGACAGCCCTTCCTGGATCGTCACCACCTCGCGCTCATTGACGTCGCCGGATCCGGTCCCACCCTTGATAAAATGGGAGACTCCGTTTCCGTACAGCGCCGCCGTCTGCCCTTTTTTGATCGGCAGGACGCCGTCGTTTTTCATGAGGACGATCCCCTCCGCCGCAGCCGCCCGGGCCACCTTACGATTACTAAGCTCCCGCGCGCTCACCTCCTGGCTCTTTGACCCGCTGTAGGTTCTGGTTTTTACCTGCATATGTAGTCCCTCCTGTTTTAAAATGAATAGTTCTGGTATCCCGTCTCCTGAAGCCTGGCGTCCTTCGCCTCCACATGCGCCTTTAGCCCTGCCGCGTATTCCTTTAACCGTGCCAGCAGCGCCTCATCGGAGGTCGCAAGGATCTTCGCCGCGAGAAGCCCCGCGTTCGCGCCGCCGTTGATCGCCACCGTCGCCACCGGAATCCCGGAGGGCATCTGCACGATCGAATACAGGGAATCCCGGCCCCCCAGGGAGGTGGTGTGCATCGGAATCCCGATCACCGGCATCGGGAAAATCGCCGCGCACATGCCCGGCAGATGCGCCGCCATGCCCGCTCCCGCGATGATCACCTTAAACCCGCGCTCCTCCGCGCTCTTCGCATATTCAAAGAACACATCCGGCTCGCGGTGCGCGGAGATGATCCGCATCTCATAGTCAATCCCCAGCTCATCCAGAATCCCGGCGGCCTTCGCCATCACCGGCATATCCGAATCGCTTCCCATCACAATTCCTACTCTTGGCATCTTCTCTCTCCTTTTCATTCTTTTGATTTTTACGAATCCAGCGGCCCGTTTAACGCCTCTGTCCCCGCCAGAACAAATCTGCCCCCGGCAATGAGATCCGTCTTCGTCCCGTCCGCCCGGATCACGGTAATCCGGTCCAGCTCGTCGTACGGGATCGTGATATCCGTATGACAATTATAGTATGCCTTCTGCTCCCCGTTTTCCTCATGCCGCAGCGCCGAGATCTCATTCTCTCTGGCCACGATGGCCTTCCCATCCGGGTTGCAGGACAGATTATCCTCCTCGTGAGAGTAGCAGGTGTCGCCCACCGCAAAATGCGGCCCGGTCTTTTCCGCGATCAGGATAGGAAGCCTGCCGGCAATCCCGTAATCCCTGGCCATGCGGTAGGCCGCCGTATTGGTGCCGATGGCAAATTCCCCCATGGGCAGCGTCTCGTGGTGCATCAGCACATTGTCTCGGATATAGGTTTTATTTTCCTCCTCCGAGGCAAAATTCGTACAGGTATATTCCGCGATCATCCCGTCCTTAAAATCGATCTCGAGATTTTCAAATTTCAGCCCCCGCAGATAGACCTGGCTGACGAAGAGCTTTCCCTCCGTGCGTTTCAGCACCGGCGAGGTAAAGACTTCTCCCACCGGAATATTCACATCCGCCACACAGTTTTCAAACGCCGTCTCCTTCGCCGGATCGGCGAGCGTCACGATATTCACATACAGGTCGGTGCGGTTATCCCCCCGGCCCGTGATATGCACGCGGTCGGCTCCGTCTAAGACATCGATCAGCTTCTGCTGCATGTCGCGGTAAAGCATATAGTCGAGGGTATTGATCCGCACGGTCTCCCGGAAAATCTCCTCAAACCGCTCCCCGATCGCAGGCATCGGGAACGCGATGATCGTAAAGCTGCGCTCCTCCCCCGGCATATACTGGTTCGTGATCTTACCGGCGCACCCGGCCTCATAGACCAGAAGCTGCCGCTGCCTGTCCGTATAGGAAAAGGCTTCTTTTTTATGCTCCGGCGCGAACGGTTCCTCGCCGAACAGCTCAATCACCGCCGGTCCCGCCAGCGCTGCCGCCTTCTTTTTCTCCTTTTCAAAACAGTTTCGCCGTACCTCCAGACTATGCTCCACATACGCCTTGTCCAGGTAATACGCCCGGTCCTCCCGGTGGTCGTAGTCATACTGACGGTTTGGCGGCGTCCCCTCCGCCTGCATCGTCACTCGAAGTCCCATTTTTTCAAAATTTCGGACAGCGGCCCGCACCACGCGCTCGAAGCCGATCGGATAGCGGATCTGCACCGTCTGTTTTTTCGCAAGATCCTTGCCCGTCACCTCAAAACCGATCCGGTATCCTTCTGTGTACGTGTCCGCCATCGCCTGAATCTCTTCCTTTGGCAGACCGTTTAAAAATGCCGCCAGCTTCCGCTCATTTTCACTGATACAGGCCCCGTATCGATAAAGATACCGCAGGTCGGCCAGATCCGCCCCCGTCACGATCCGCAGTTCAAAATCCTCCGCCGGGTCGGTCATTCTGCGCAGATTCTGCTCAGACATAAGCTCGCTGTAATCATGAAAATGCCAGTAAAAAATCTGCCTGACCTCCCGGCTCTCCGGCAGCTCTGTGCCCATGCCGTCGCAGGCAGCCGCCTCAAAACAGCCGGAAACCTCCGCAAAGAGCTCCATGGTGATCACAAGCTCCAGAAGATTCCCGCGGAACACCTCACGGATGCAGCGCCTGATCTGCGCCGCAAGCAGCGCGAGCGCGGGTCCGAACTCCTCCCCGAGCATCTGCACGGCATAGGCCGGGTTCGCGTAGCTCGTGCCATAGGCCTTTGGCAGGATATCCGCGTATAGCTCCTCCTGGATCCGCCGGCATTCCTCCATGTCAGCCTCCAGCCCGCCTGCTGCCTCCATCCTCCGGTACAGCCCCGCAAGCCTGGTCAGAAACGCTGCCTGCTGTCGGAAATATGACGCAGACGGCCCTGTCATACCGCACATCTCCGCGATGCGCTCCGACACAAGGGCAAACCGTTCCCGAAGCGTCTCCTCCGCCTCCCGGCACAGCTCTTCTTCGTTCATCTCATCACCTCCCTTTGGATCACTCGTCCTTTAAATTTCCGTTTTCCACATTTTTCTCAATCAGACGCTTCGCATAGGCCCACAGCTCCTCCGAGCCCTCGTGCACCCGCGCATTGCGCGCCATCACCTGGGATTTTTTAATCCCGTGCTCCCGCCAGGATCTGCCCCCCGACGCGTCATTTAACAGCAGCGGCTGTATCTTGTCAAGCATATTGGCAAACTTCGCCTCCGGGGTCTCCATGGCCTCGAATTCCTCCCACAGCAGACGGCATTCCTGCCCCTGGCCTTCCGGGAGCAGCCCGAAGATCCGGTCCGCCGCCGCGCACTCCCGCGCCCGCTTCGTCTGGTTCCCCTCCGCGTCATAGGCATAGGTATCCCCGGCGTCGATCTCGATCACATCGTGCAGAAGGATCATCTTCATCGTCTTTAGGACGTCAATCGGCTCGTTCGCGTAATCCGCGAGCAGAAACACCATCAGCGCCATATGCCAGGAATGCTCGGCGTCATTTTCCTTGCGGCTGCCGTCCGACAGATAGGTCTGTCTGCCGATCTGCTTTGCCTTATCCAGCTCCATTATAAACTTCATCTGACGTTCCAGTTCTGTCATCTCATCCTCCGATCACCACATCTGAAATCCCACAACATAGAGCGCAATCCATATCCCCGCAGCCAAAAAGGAAAAGACCGTCGCCAGATACGGAAACAGCTTAAACGAATTCTCCTCGCCGAGACTTTTTAACGCGAGGATCAGGGCGACCACCGCCACCAGCATCGAAGCGACTCCAGCGCTCCCCAGGTACATGCTGCCCTCCCCGCGGCTGCGGAAGGATTCCGTCACAACCGCTGCAAATACACCGAGCGAGAGCAGGGCAAGCAGAAACGCCGCAATACCCCGCGGCGATTGTGTCTTTTCTGTAAATTTATAAGCTCTCTTATGATGTCCCGCCACGTTTTCTACTCCTTATGATACGCATCGTACCCTTATAAACAAAAAAACCAAGAATCCCGCCTGCTGTATTTAACAGCAGATCATCCACGTCAAAGCTTCCGACCCGAAACATCAGCTGCAGAAGCTCTACCAGAAGACTTAACTCAAAGCTGTAAAAAGCCGTCATGAGCGCCTTCCGGCAGCGCGACGAGAAGATCGGCAGAAAACCGCCAAACGGCATAAACGCCATGACATTTCCCACGATATTTAACAGTACTGCCTCTGTCCCCAGCGTCTTCCAGTGTTTTAAAAACCTCCCGATCTCCTTAAAAGGAACCAGGTTATAATGATAGGCGCGCTCTGTAAATGTCCTGCCCATCCGCTCCGAAAAAAAGAGAAAATAAAACAGGACGACAAAATAAATCAGAAACAAAATTCCCGCAACCAGGCGGTGCTTCTTTTTATTCATGTGAACCGCTGCCTGTCGTTTCTCCCGCATGGCAGCCGTACTGACGGTAATATCCGTCAATGGCAGCCTTTATCTCATCGTTAATCACAATCTTCCCCATGCATGGGCGGTTGTACAGATGCTCCGTGACCTCCTCCATCGTGACGATCGCATGCGCCGGGAAGCCGTATTTCTCCCGGATCTCATCGAGCGCGCTTAATCTGCCGCCAAGCCCCTTTTCCATGCGGTTTAAGGAAACCATCAGCCCGAGGATCGCAACGTCCCCCTGCGCCTTCACGATCGGGAAGGTCTCCTCGATCGACTTGCCAGACGTCGTGACATCCTCGATGATCACCACCCGGTCGCCGTCCTTCATCTTACTGCCCAGAAGGATGCCGGTGTCGCCGTGATCCTTCACTTCCTTGCGGTTCGAGCAGTAGCGGATCTCCTTCCCGTAAAGCTTTGAATACGCGATCACCGTCGCCACCGACAGCGGAATCCCCTTGTACGCCGGCCCGAACAGCACATCAAACTCATCGCCGTAATGCTCGTGAATCGCACGCGCGTAATACTCCCCAAGCCGCATCAGCTGGGATCCCGTCACATACGCGCCCGCGTTCATGAAAAACGGAGACTTTCTCCCGCTCTTTAGTGTAAATTCCCCAAATCTGAGGACATCGCTCTCTACCATAAATTCGATAAATTCCTGCTTATATTGTTCCATTTCTTCAAACCTCCCATCCCAGGTTCTTCGTTATCGCGATACTTCCTCATTTTACCATAAGCAAAGTGAAATAACAATCCAAATCGGACAGATCCGGTATCTTCGGTAACTGTCAATAATGAGAATACCTTTCCTTTGCGGATTTACTGCTTTAATGCCGCCAGTTCTTTCATAATATCAGGGATGCCCTGTCCCGAAAAGGTTCGGACTATACACCTCCGCCGTGTCAAAGAACGTGCAGCCATGGCTGTAAGCGTTACGGATTACTTCAATGCTGTATTCCTCCGGCGGAATCCCTGCCATATCCATGGGAGAATGCCATACAGCCCATCCCGACTTCCGAAACTTCAATGTCCCGCAAAAGCCTTGTTTTCATCTTCCACTCACTCCCTGAAAAACTCCTTTACCCCGCGAAGCTGGATACGGTTATTGATCTCTATCACTTCTTCCAGCGGTATGGTTTTTCCGCTCTCAATCCAGCCTCTGTAAGCGGAAAGCATACAGTTATTGTTAAAGTCCAAAAGAAGCCGTTTTTCAAAATCAGACAGCTTCTGATATTCTTTTGAATCCCGCCACCCGGCATCATTGTATCTTCATTTCCCCTCAAAATCATGTCCGCACCCTGCATTCAATTTTAGAAACCGGTTATAAGAAACCATGGTTGCGCGTTCCCATGCTGCCGGCTCCAGGCAGCGCGATTACATCTTTGTTTTTCATTTCTGTCGAAGATCATTTTTCTCCCTACACTTGTCATGGAGAATTCTCCTCCGAATGATTGTCCGGGCCTGTTGGCAACTGTTGTTTCTTAATTCGTTTTATGTAAAAATCCACTTTCGCGCAGGAATCAATGGTCAGTGTTTTTTGATTGGTTGCTTAGGAAACTCTTTTCAAGAAATGGTTGCTTTTTTTTCAAAAAAGTATAGACTTATCGCTTCGACATCATCCATCACAGAAAGTATGCTGTTTTAGCCCACCTACAGGATAGCATAAAGCGCTCTTTCTGCTATCCTGCTGCTTTAAGTTTCTGGTATTTCTTATAGTACATAATAAAGCGCTGATATGCAGGAGTACAGTAAAAGCAAAATTCTTTTTCTCTGTCTCCCCATACCAGAACGTCCATCGGAACACCAAACAACTCACTGAGCGCATATAAATTATCTACCGTTGGAAGGCTTCTTCCTGCAAACCAATGGTAAACGCTCTGTACGGAGGCCAACCCTAAGTACTCTTGAATGTCCTTAACGGTCATTCCATTCATCTGTGCAATATGTTTGATATTTTGGCCTGTTTTGTATATATCAATTTGAGGGACTTTCTTTTTCATTTGACCACCTCCCATCCGCTGTTTTGATAACCTTTATTATAGGGCAAACACCATCCAATTACAAGAAGAGCAGGGTGATGAACGGTTTGTCCATTACTCTGCTCTAAAACATATGCTTTTTCAGGCTAATATGACCCTAAACTACGAGCAAACCACCATCTTATCTTTGCACAATACAATCTCAGGACAGACAGGACAGCCTCCCATACACTGTTTCTGCAGGCTGCAATCAGGACAGGAAGTAAGAAAACTGCTGCGGAACTGCACAAATTCCGGACTGTTCCATGCTTCCTCGATGGAATAGCTTCTAAGGTTCACGGCCCATCGCTCTTTTTGGTTATCAAAGCTGCAGGGAAGAAGCTTCATATCCGGCGTGACATAGGCCGACCACCGCGCTGCCTCACAGGTATCCAGAGAATGAATATTCACATGCCTCATAGATGAGAGCAGACCCGGAACCGAACAGCTGTCAAAGCCGATCTTAAACGGAAACGCCTCTTCATCAATATACCGGAACAACTCCCTCAGATCGTCATTATCCCATGAAAGAATGTTCTCTTTCCTCCCAAGGCCTATAGGTTTATGCAGAAGAAAAATAACTGCATTTACCCCGATCGGAACCTCACTGCGAAGAAAATCCCCTGCCTTCTTCACGGAATCTCTGCTGAGGACAAAATGAATATTGGTTTTTACCCCTGCATCAATCAGTCCTTTTATCGCTCTTTTCGTATAGGGCTGCCCATACCAGCTGATAGCTACCGCACCGCAGTATGCTCTGCACAATCTGATAATTCCTTCATCAAATCCCAGACCCGAAGAGGTAAAATTCGGTACAATCTCATACTCCCTGCAAATCTGCAAAATACCCTCAAATTCCTCGTGCTGATCAGGGTCTCCCCTTCCCCCAAGGGCAAACTGATAGCTTCTGCCCTGACACTGCCTTGCAACCATCAGAAAATCGTCGGTACTCATATTCGGCTGGCTTATATTCCAGCCATTCTGGTAGCACTGGACACCGCTTTCCCTGCACAAGCCAGACAATCCATGAGCACAGTGCCCCATAATTCCTACATCCAACAATTCGGGAAAGCCGGCCATAAACGGATCTTCCGCCGTTTCTTTCCCATCCCTGAATATGCCGCTCCGCATATAAAAACCGGAGTTTTCATCAAAAAGAGAGAGAAACCGCCTGGCTTTATCAACAATCTTTCTCATAGGCGCCCCAATCAATAACTTAAATCCGTATCAATCTGTTGAAAATTCGATCCCTCATCCTCTTTTTCAATAATATCCCAGATTCTCTGAAAAATTTCAGAATACTGATAGCTGCATTCTTCAAAATCGACCCTTCCGCCGTATAATGTCATGCCCTCCTGCTGTGCTTTTCTCAGTTCATCCATATTAATATGATATGAGATCCAGCATCCGGCCCTGTCGCTGTAGGCCTCCCGATCCTCCCCCTCTTCAATAACCGGCAAAGGTTTTCCCAGCATCTCTTCTTTGATATAACGGATAATGGCTTCTTTCTGTTTGTCGCTTAATTCCCCTCTCCTGGCTAATATAAAAGATGATGAGGAACTGTTGGATACAAAATCGGTTCTTATTTTCATCGCTTCATGACCTCCCTGTGTTTTTATATTTAGTATACATGTTTGAACCTTTCCTGTCATTGAAGCAGTACTATAAAACCTGTGACGATCATCTCTGATACCCACCGGATCGCCTAACGCCACAAAATATAACAATTGAATTTCTCCCGCTTTTCTTCCGGAATCATCACATTTCCTGCTTTTTATAAAAAATTATCACCCATAAAATTTCCCTCAGTTCTTATTAGCCGCTTCTTTCATTAAGAAATCATATACCGTTTCCGCTGAACTATAGTCTATGTTATTCCCACAGATATCCATGACCCTTCCCGCTGTGTATGCTCTTCCATAGTCAAGTCTATAAATAAAATATTCAATGCTCCCTGCCTGGTCATTCATGATAAATTCAAGCAGTTCTATCACGGAACGTTCATGGCAGATCAGCATTCCCGATCCATTTAGAGAATCTGTATCAATCACACCTCCTTTCCCGTGGATCAGTTTATCAATATTGTCTTTTAGATCATGAATTTCCCGAAGTCTGTCTATGATTTCCACAAACTTTTTCTTAGGAAATACCGTTTTTGTTTTCTTTTTCATCCGTACCAGCTGCTTAAAGTTTTGGAATCGAAACACACCCATATGATCAGCCGGAATCTCTACAGTCCCATCTTCTGTTAATGCCCTAATCATCCTGCCGGAGCCGTTTATAACATACAGATAATCCGTCCAGTTGTTCCTGTAATCCACACAATCGTTTTCTGGCATAAATGATGAAATAAACTCATCCACAGAATCCGCGTACCCAAAATATCTCCTGTCAAATCCTATGGAAAATCTTTCATAGTCGCCATAAGATTGAATCCCTCCATCTTCATACTTATCAATAATTGTTCCTCCGTGTCCTTCCTGATACATATCTCCATTAAACTCAGGAGTCTGATAATGGCGGCCTGTCTCATCTATAAATATAATCTTCCCCCTTGTCATGAATATTAAAAATCCTCCTTAAAATGGCTTCGCATAAACTCATTTTAAGAGAGGATTCACTATTTGTCATTGAAGCTGTAGTATAAAACTGCATTTTATTCCTCTGATGTCAATTATGATTCTATACTATCCCTTTTCTGTTTCCTTTTTTAATGGTCTTTCCATTTTGGAAACAAACACGGTACAAGATCAGGTCCAATTTCCCTTCCTAATAAATTATATAAGAATAGGACTATTCATAAAAAATTATATCTTTATGTATCTCTGATAAATAATAATTTTTATGTGCATTCTTATATTCCACATTCTCATATATTTCGTCAGTTTCATCGCTGAAAACCAATCTGTCAAATTACATATTTAGTCAATATGTTCTATTTCTATTGGTTCCAGGCACTTCGACATCATCCATCTCAGAAAGTATAATCCTGGTTCTCGCTACACTCAAACCAGGCAATTTGGCAATATCTTTTGTTTTCGCTGTTTCTTGTTCTCGCAGATACCGCCTGATTTTTTCCATATTTTTATATGTTTTATTCGCTTGCTTTTTATCGCTTGTTTTTTATCGCTTGTTTTTATCGCTTGTTTTTTATGAATTTTAAAGTCAGCGATGTCCTGTCCGGAGCAAAATCTTCTTTTATGTCAGGCTCTTCCCATCCCTCGTCTTCCCATACATTAAAGATATTAGGCACTCCGCTTCCCGCATGTTCACCAATATCTATCAGGTTAAACATTTTCATCAGGCTCTTATTTCTCGGATCAGATTTTCCTCCCCTGCGCATCTGCTCCTTCCCAGGTCTGATATAGCCAGGATTCTCAAATACAATTTTATTTTCCTCTTTCGTTATAAGAACGCCATATTTTCCATAAAAATCTGTATTAATAATACAGTTCGCCAACGCTTCCCTCAATGCCCTGTGAACAGGCGTATCATCAACACGAAAACCGCCCTCCATCCGAAACGGTACTTTAATATCTTTCGTAATCTTATTGTATACACGAAAATAAAAATCAAATACATTTCCCGACCACTCACCGGACGAAGACTGAAGCCTGTCTGTCCATCTGATTACCGTATCCGGATTTTCCCTGTAATCCCAAAAATATTCCCCTGAGATATTCCTTGTCATCCAGTCGCTCAAAAGGGTGTCCCGGCTTAAAGGATTTATGGCTGTTGCGATAACCGCGGATGGACTCCTGATTCAAATCTTCAATTTCAGCCTCCTCAAGAACTTCCATATCCATGGTTTCCTCTGCCTGATCCCGCAGCATTGTTTTTACCTGCAATCTGGTGCAATGGTAATCTCCTTCCCAATTTCTGCGAAATGTCCCTCCAAACAAATCATCATTAATGTATACCGGCTTTTGCTCCCGCTTTGCGCCCGGCACCCAGATTACCATAATCACATCATCTGCACCAGCCACTGAGAAAATTTCCATATATCAAAAAAGCAGGGCAACGAACCCTTAAGTCCGTTGCCCTGCCAGGTACGTAAATATCTTTGACGCAGACTATATGTTATGCATCATCAGCAAAAATCCCGCTCCAGTCCTCTCACAATCTGGTGCATCTCCGATTTACTGGTAACATTCCTCGCAGCCTCCACCACCTGACGTTTTTCTTCATCCTTCAATCTTGCATATGCATCCATTGCCCTGGGATTTGCTCCAAGCTGAAAGCTTAGCCCCATCGGCATATCATAACTGTTATCTGCTTCTCTATCCATGCGCAATCCCTCCTTCCTCCTCTAAAATATCCCCAGCAGCTTCAGTGCCCAGTAAATCAGCCCCAGCACCCAGCTGGAAAAGATCCCGTACAGAATCACCGGCCCCGCGATCGTAAAGATCTTGCACCCGATCCCGAAGACCTGCCCTTCCTTCTGAAACTCGATCGCCGGAGCGGCCACGCCGTTCGCAAACCCGGTGATCGGCACCAGCGCTCCGGCGCCTCCCCAGTTCGCGATCGACGGATAAATATTCAGTCCGGTCAGCACCACCGAGATCAGAATCAGGATCAGGCTGCACCAGCTGCCCGCCGTCTCCTTCTCCATGCCGTAGCTCATGCAGGTATTTAAGATAAACTGCCCGATCGTGCAGATGATCCCGCCCGTCACAAACGCCTTCACCATATTCCACCACAGATTATGTGTCGGCGTCACCTCTTTTACATAATCGTTATATTTTTTCTGCAAACGCTCTTTTTTCTCGTCCATACCGCATCCTCCTGTCCCGCCGGGACATTCTGCCCATGCCGCATACCGCGCCGGCCCGTCCCTTTGTCTGATCTGGTACTGCATTGCGGAGATTTCGATGAATTCAGCACCCACTCTTTGCGCCAGTACTGCGTTGTCGTCAGTCAACGATGCCACCGACTTCCGCAATGCAGTACTAGTATGTGCCAGCTTCTGTCGGAGTATACACGAGACATCTGCCGTCTTTCTGACGATTAACCGGCCGCCTGCATCTCCCATACCCGTTCCTCGTAAAGCCCCATGGACAGCAGCTCCCTCATCTGCCCGTCGTACTCCTCCGTCGGACTGTAATCCTTAAGGATTGTGAACAGATACCGTGCTCTCGCATCCTCGTTCTTTGCATCTGTAAAATTTTCAGCAACAAAGGATGCAAGCTCCTTCGGCTGTATCTCTTCCTCCAGGGACAGTCCGGCCAGCTTTGCCGCGAGTCCCGCTGCATAATAATATTCATAATTTCCGATCAGCACGGATGCCTGCATGCTGCATTTGATGATAACGCTCTGGCGCGCAATGGAAGTGACCATCGGTATTTTCCTCATTTCTGCTTTTTTTAACAGTTTATCCCGTACCGCCCGCCGCGTCAATCCGTTTTCTTTCGCCGCCCCGCTGCTGCCCGCCGTCTCACTGCGCCGCCATTTTCCCGATAAAAAAATAGAGCGCCCCGACACATTTTCCGAGCGCCATCATAAGCATCACCCAAAATAGTCCGGTCTTTAACCTCGTCCGGCGGAACATGATCGGAAACGTGTTGATGATCTCCGCGAGGGCCACCGCAATACAGCCGACAAAAATCCCTGCGGAAATCCCGTATGCACATAAAAACAGCGGTCCGAGCGGGAAGCGGAGGAATGGAAAAACCGAGGCGAGATTCCCGAAAATCCCGCCGAGGATCACCGCGTTTTCAAAATGCATGGTCTCGGCCGCCCGGTTGCACTTTCCGATCATCCGCGGGATCACCCCGATCGCGATCAGAAACGCAAACGTACCCGCCGATACCGCAAAGCCGGCCGAAAGCCCGCACAGTCCGAGAAAGATATGCCTAATTAACATCAATGCCGTGTCCCTTCCTCTCCGCGTTTTCGATAAATGCCGTATCGATATCCTTCTCGTATTTGCGCATCTCCACCTGGATCGGCGTTGGATCCGGCGTGATCTTTTTGTGTCCCACATGATTAAAAAAGATCAGGATTCCAAGCGCCATGCCCACGCTGTAGCAGACCTCGAGCTCCGTCACGCCGTCGGATGCCGTTCCCATCACCTGAAGATAAAATTTCGAAAAGACATCCGTCACGCCAACGTCGTTGTTAAACGCCATGATGGTAAAAGACGCCCCGAAAAAAATAATGATGCAGAGAACCACCGTCTTTACCGCGTCGACCCATTTCGGCCTGTCCGGGTTCGGGATATACTCGATAATAAAATCGCTTTCCCCCTCGTTGGAAATGTCAAGTCCCGGATATTCCTCATGGATCTGCTCTATGATTTTTAACACGGAAAACACCTTCATCACCGGTTTCTGCTTCCGCGGATTCATGGCATCCTCAAACGTATATATTTTTTTCTGCTTCAGCTGACGCACTACAGCCGGATCGGCGCATTCCATTTTTGCGATATCGGAAAGCTTCACATGCCGGTCTGTCACAATCGTGTTCTGGTCAATTTTCAGATATAACGTCTCTCCACCGGCGCTCATACGTTTATCCCGTCTTCCGCTTCCATTTCGCGCTCCACGAGCGTTCCCTCCGCCGGTATCTTATCCTGTCTGCCCTGTACCACGTAAATGAGCACGCCGCAGACCAGCGCCGCCGCGACAAGCCCGATCAGATATGCCCGGTATTTTTTACAGTTCATATGCCATCGTCCTTTCTTTTTTCTACTGGTTATTGTTTCTATTTTCACAAATATTATGTATGTGATTGCATTTTGCCGGAAAACGTGATACGTTTGATTTCTGAAAATATATACAGACCAGAAAGGGAAGACCAGATGGCAGTGACAAAGGAAATACTCGCGCTCGCCGTGGAGATGGGAGATCTTCTGCTGCGCAACGGCGCGGAGGTATACCGTGTGGAGGACACCGTCATGCATATTTTAAATGCTTACGAGATCCATGATTATGATGTATATGTCCTCTCAAACGGGATTTTTGCGAGCGCCAATGAAGACCGCGACGACGCGTGCAGCATGATACGCCACGTCCCGCTCGGCGCGACACATTTAGGGCGCATCGCCGCATTAAACCAGCTCTCCAGGGAGATCTGCTCCCACGAGTGCTCCCTCTCCGAAGCCTGGGAACGGCTGGAAACCTGCAAAACAATCCCCTATAACAAAACGGCGGTCCGGCTGTTTTTCTGCGGCCTCGGCTGCGCGTGCTTCGGCTATCTGTTCGGCGGCGGACCGCTCGATGCCGTCACCGCCTTTTTCATCGGACTTGTGCTGCAGATCTTTTTAGATGCGCTCGGGCGCTCGAAAAGCTCGAAATTCATCAAAAATATTCTCGGAAGCGCGCTTGTCACGCTGCTGGCGCTTCTTGCCATGCTGCCCGGTATCCCGGTGCATTATGATAAGGTGATCATCGGCAGTATCATGCCTCTGGTTCCGGGAATTGCGCTCACCACGTCGATCCGCGACTTTTTTAACGGCGATTACTTATCGGGCGCGATCCATATGATTGACGCAATACTGACCGCGTTTTGTATCGCTGTGGGCGTCGGCACGGTGATCACCGTGTTCCGCTCTCTGATGGGAGGAGGACTGTTTACATGATTCTGCAATTTATCGTCTGTATCTTTGCCACGATATCCTTTGCCGTGCTTTTTACCGCGCCGAAATCCGAGCTGATCTTCTGCGGTCTGTGCGGGGCGGTCGGCTGGATCGTATATCTGTCCTGCCTTGAGCTTGACACCGGCGCCACGATCGCGAATCTGCTCGCGACCCTGGCGCTGACCCTGCTGGCCAGAATCATCTCCGCCCTGCACAAAATGCCGGTGACGATCTACCTGATCTCCGGCATCTTCCCGCTGGTACCGGGCGCCGGCATCTACTATACGTCGTACTACTTTATCATGAACGAGATGGCGGAGTGCTCGAAAGCCGGGATGGACACCGTCAAGGTCGCAGGCGCGATCGTACTTGGCATCGTGTTCGGCTTCGCTCTGCCGCAGAGCTGGTTCAACCGGCTTCCGCATCTGCGGCGCGGCAGATAAAAGACGGCATATGCCCGCACGCACTATACGGCCCCAGTGGGAGAATAAATCCATCATAATCTGTCAGCCCGGCAGCGAAACCGCCGCCGGGTCGATTTTTTCGGATGCTCAAACCGCCTGCCTTTTTCGCCGGGTAGAAATCAAAACATACAGTACAAACCATGCGATACAGTGAATTGCGAGAATACCAGTATCTTTCATCGCCGTTCCCATACTCCCGGCGGACAGGGCCATAATGCCTTCAAAGGCCGGCTGGGATGGAACGATATTGCAGATGACCGCCAGCGGCCCACTCACCCCGATCAGAGCGCATACAAGAGGTACGGCCAGGAACAGCAGCATGACAATCTTGATATAGACCACTCCGATCATCAGTCCCTCGGAGAGCTTGCCGATGAACAGTCCGATCATTGCCGCCACAAAGGATGACAGCACGATCAATGCCAGCATCAGCCCGAAATTCTGCAGGGACAATCGGAAACAGATACACGCAGTCACTATGGAAGACAGACTGCCAAAGAGGAAGCCCACCACCACCTTCTGCAAAATGTACTGGCCAGACGTCTGCGGCAGGATTTCGTTGACAAAGGCCACGCCATCCTCTTTTTCGGAAATGATGTTCATGGCGTTGAAGGTACAGCCCATGAACATGGCGACGATCAGCACAGCAGGGATGAAAATGCCCTCCACGCTTTCCAGAAGGTCGGGACGATCCAGTATCCGGATTTCTGCCTGGTCCGCCGCTTCCCGCCGCTCATAGAGGGTGGGCAGAGTCGCCGCCGCCTGACGGAAAATATCCAGCTCGTCCCCGCTGACTGCGGTTTTGAGGCTGTCACCGTCTGCCCTCACGCCGATCACATTGGTAGACGGTTCATTGATGGCGGCGGTCAGTTCTTCCTGTGTCCCATACGCCGTTACCGGCCCGTACCGCTTCAGCCATGTGACCGTCTGCGGGGACAGCTCATTTTCCAGCACCCCGAAGTGCAGTTCCCCCAGGCTGGACATATCAATGGAACCCATGAAATTCAAAGCCACAGCCACCAGAACAGGGAGCAGGAAGGTCATCAGGCAGAATTTATCCCGCAGAACGCTTTTCATCTGATATTTTAACCCCTTCATGCCTCACCCCTCCTTTCCGATTTCCCGATGAAACGCAAGCCGCACCGCCAGGAACAGCAGCACGATTGTACCGACAGCACCGATATAATAGACTGGCGAAACAGCCGTTCCAAAATAGGCGTTTTTCAGCCCCATGTAGACATGATAGAACGGATGATAATGGATCCAGTCAAACTTGACCGATGTGTTGGCGGACAAAAATACAGGTGTTGCGGCAAAAATGGCAATGACCAGATAAGCCAGTGTAAATTGCCGGAAGTCCTTCAGCAGCAGTGCGCAGAATAGTCCCACCAGGGCCATCAGCAACGACAGAATCGCTGTCTGAAGCAAAACGGCAGGCAGCACCGCCGCCCCATCTGCAAGACCCGTATTCAGCAGGGTGAGCAGTACCGCAAAGACCAGATCACAGAGCAGGAACACTGCCAGCTTGGACAGCAGGAACAGGTCTTTTTGCAGCGGGAGGATAGCGTGGACGCGGATCACGCCCATGCCCTTTTCCCTGAACAGTACAGCGGCAATCCCCAGAAAGCCCACAGCGGCCAACTCAAAAAACAGCAGTTCACAGGTGATCTCTTTCCTGGCTTTCTGTTCCGGCGTGTTTGTGCCAAGCACCTCCGGGGGCAGACTCACCGAGGGCTCCAGCAGGGACAGGGCATAGTCCGCCCGGTGGCGGTCAATGTGTTCCGCCCCTTTGTAAATCACCACCCGCACATCCCCGGCGCTGGCGTCCAGCCCCACTCCGTTGGCATCGGAGGACAGGGCGGCGTCCATAGCCTCCATAGACGGAACGGTCTGTACCAGGGAGGATTTGGAGGCCTGCGTTTCCGCCGGGTCATACAGGTACACATGGTAGGGTTCCATCTGCATGAAGCGGATATAGCCCAGATTCACATAGGCCGTATAGAGTGCCAGAAAACCGATCGCCATCAGAAAGAACTTCCCCGATGCCAGCATCCTGCAGTCCTTTTTGAACAGAGCGCAAAAACCTTTTCCCATCACGATAACCCCCTTCCTGTGTACTGGATGAACATATCCTCCAGCGTCGGTTCCTGGGAGTGGATGCTGATGATCTCATCATGGGCAAAGGGGATGCCCGCCTCCAGCTCCGGGGCCTCTATGGTTTTCGACTCCCGCTGTCCCTGGTACAGATAGTCGATGACCACCCGGTGATTGCTGTTTTTCTCCTTCAGGCGTTTGGGAGTATCCAGGGCTACCAGGTTCCCGTTAGAGATGAATGCCACCCGGTCACACAGGAGGTCAGCGTCCACCATATTGTGGGTAGTGACAAACACTGTTGTCCCTTTTTTCCGTTCCTGCTCGATGATTTTCCGGAACAGCACCGCGCCGGAGGGGTCAAGGCCGCTGGTGGGTTCGTCCAGGAACAGCAGCCGGGGGTTACTCACCAGTGCCCGCGCCATGCTTACCCTCTGGCGCATTCCCTTGGAGTAGGAGGACACCGGCTTTTTCAGAAAGTCCGGCTTAAACTCCAGCGTGTCCAGCAGCTCCCCCACATCCCGCCGCTGCTCCTTTGGATAGAACGAGGCGAAATAGTTCAGATTATCCACGGCGCTTAAATTGGCGTACAGATAGGGGAACTCAAAGAGGACGCCAATCTTCTGGAAAAACTCCTGCCCGTGGGCAGCGGAGATGTCCTGCCCAAACAGGGAGACTTTCCCGCCGTGCCCCTTCAAAATCCCGGTGAGTATCTTCTGCGTTGTAGACTTTCCAGAGCCGTTCGGCCCCAGGAAGCCGAAAATCTCCCCATCCTCCACAGTGAAGTTTAACCCGTGGAGGGCCTGCCTGTCTTTGCTATAGGAGAATGTCAGGTTCCTGACCTCGATCATTCGTCATCACCCCACTTTCCATGCTGACCCTTCTTCTGCTCCTGCTGGCGCCTGCTCCACCACTTCATAAACCTGACCTTGAAGGGGATGGAGATGATCAGCACCGCCACGATTACCAGCCACCAGTACCATTCCAGTCCTAAAAACATAAGCGTTACCTCCTTATTTCCGCGGACAGCCGGCCGGTCGGATCTTTCTGCGTATCCGATCCGGCGTCCGCCGCAGGATGATGGGGTAAGAATAAGAACATGCGATGAAGTCTGTGTGAAATCAGTGTGAAGTTGATGTGAAATTTTTATTTTATAACAGGAATAGAAAAAAAGAACTCTGCTCCGTCCGGCCGGTTTGCTGCGCCATACGCAAAATGCTGCATGGAAAGAATCTGCGCCACGATCGCAAGCCCCAGCCCGGAACCGCTGTATTTTGTATTTTTATCACGGTAAAATTTCGTCCAGATGTTTGAAAGGCTTTCCTGCGGAATCGGATGTCCCTGATTATAGACAGAAAAATCCAGCATACCGTCCCGTTCTCTGAGCGAAAGCTTCAAAATGCCGCCCGGCCGGACATTTCGTTTTGCGTTGATGATCAGATTATTCAGCACCTGCTCCATCCTGTTCTTATCAGTATTGACACAGACAGGATGTTCCGGCAGTTCATACTGAAGCTCAAAATCGGCATCCGGGATATCCATCAGCAGCCGGCCGGCTACCGTCTCCAGAAATTCCACAAAGTCGAAGCGCTCCGGGGTAAGTTCTATGGCCCCGTTTTCCAGCGCAGACAGGTCAAGCAGGGTTGTGATCAGGCTGCCCATACGTTCTGTTTCTGCTATGATGACCTCGTAATAATCCTGCCTTTTTCCCTCATCCGTTTCATCCTGCAGCCCTTCGGCATAAGCCCGGATCACGCCCAGCGGCGTTTTCATTTCGTGGGAAAGACTGTCCACCAGTTCCTTCCGCTCAGCCAGCAGGCGTTTTTTCTGCTCCACGTCCTGTTCCAGCTTTCCGTTTACCTGTTCCAGCTCCTCAAATGCTTTCTGAAGGTTCCCGGCCATAACGTTCAGACTATGGGAAAGCTGCCCAAACTCATCACGTCCTGTCACCTCGCAAGGATGTGAGAAGTCTAAATCTGCCATCCGACCGGCGGCTTCATTCAGTTCAGACACGGGCTTTGAGATAAACCGTGCCATCCACAGGTCAATCA
>CANRSX010000033.1 GCA_947642555.1 uncultured Roseburia sp.
AGAGCACGCGGCTGTTAACCGCGCTGTCGTAGGTTCGAGTCCTACTCGGGGAGCTTTCCATAAAGGATCTGATATTATGGAGAAAAAGCGTCACGGGTTGGAATAGTGTGGCGATTTTTTGCATATGAATAGTATATATGGCGACTTAGCCAAGTGGTAAGGCGTGGGACTGCAACTCCCTGATCGTCGGTTCAAATCCGTCAGTCGCCTTTTAAGACTTCAAAGCAAAGCTTTGAGGTCTTTTTTTTATTTTTATAAGAGAACAAAAATATAATAAATCAAACAAAAATAGAATATAATCAAGGATTCATCAGATAAGATAGGGAAAATGATACAGAACCTATCAGGAGAAAAGGAGAGAATTAGTTATGGCAAAAGAACTTGGCAAAGACAAATTCGGTGTGCAGCGGACCATGCGCAGAAAAGACTTTTTCGGGGATTCCCTGGGAATGTTTGCGCTGAATACGATGAGCGGCCTGGTCGGGCAGATGACGTATTTTTATACGGATAAGGTCGGGGTGGCGGCCGGATCCGTGGCGACGATTCTGCTGATCTGCAAGATTATCGATGCGTTTACGGATCTGATCATGGGAAATATCGTGGATCACACGAAGCCTGGAAAAGAAAAGTACAGACCGTGGCTGTTAAAGGCAGGTATTCCCGCGGGTATTCTGACGGTGCTGATGTTTACGGTGCCAAAAGGAAGCTCTGGATTACAGGTTGCCTACCTTTTGATTACAAACGTCTTATTTACGGCGGTTGCCTACACGGCGGTGTGTATTCCTTATACTTCTCTGATGATCGTGCGGACGAACAGCCAGGAGGAGAGAGGAAGAATGGGGACCTGGAGAGCGGCGTCCGGCTATGTATCAGGTATGATCATCGCGGTTGCGATCATTCCCCTCACCAATATGCTGGGCGGGACGCAGAGCGCCTGGATTAAGTTCGGTGCGATTGCAGGCGCCCTTGTCATTCTCGCATTTCTGATCTGCTATCTGACCAGCAGGGAGACGGTACAGGATGCGTCAGCAGCCGCGAATCCGGAGGAAGAGGAAGAACCGGTTCCGTTTTTGGAGGCAGTGGTAAAATTATTCCACAACAAATACTGGGTTATGATCCTGGTCATGAACTTTTTCGTAAATGTGTTATATGGAATTGGCGGGGCTTCCGGCGCTTACTACGCGAAATGGATTTACGGAAATGACAATCTGATGGGCATTATGGGGGCTGTGGGTATGATCCCGACTTTACTCGGATTTATTCTGGTGGGGCCGATGATCAAGCACCTGGGGGTTACAAAGACACTGAAGGTTTCGTTTTTGATCGGATGTGTCAGCAATGTGGTAAGAATTGTAAATCCGTATCATTTCGGATTTAATGTGACGATGGGCTGCTTCGGAACTTTTGCGAATATCCCGATGATGTG
Source organism: uncultured Roseburia sp. (assembly GCA_947642555.1). Taxonomy (GTDB): domain Bacteria; phylum Bacillota; class Clostridia; order Lachnospirales; family Lachnospiraceae; genus Roseburia. Next base: position 1,427 of record CANRSX010000033.1, read on the forward strand.
CCTGATGGGCGTGCTGACGGCAATGTCCATCGATTACAATGAATATCAGTACGGAAAAAAGATGGTGGCTTCTTCCCAGGCTGCGTCCAGCTTCGGCTGCAAGATCGGAAGCGGCCTCGGCGCCTCGGTGATCGGATGGTGCTTAGCGGCCGTTGCATATGACGCGACGCTCTCCGTTGCAACCATGGCGACAAAGCAGGCGATCTTTACCTTTTCAATTTATATTCCGATGATCATGTTTGGCATTTTGTTTATCATGAGCTGCCGGTTTGATCTTGAGAAGCGGCTTCCAGCCTTAAAAGAGGAGATTGCGAGAAGAAAAGCGCAGAAATAATAAGGAGATTAAGATGTATGAGATCAGTCATGTGACCTGCGAACACATAGAGAATCCGGTTTCCATCGATGTGGAGAATCCGCGTTTTTCATGGGAGGTAAGCTCAGATCAGAATCAGGTATATCAGAGCGCATACCGGATCATCGTGAAAAAGGAAACCGGCGAAACAGTCTGGGACAGCGGTAAGACAGAGAGAAAAGATACGATAGAAATAAAATATAACGGCAAAGCCCTTGTATCTGCACAGAAATATCATTATCAGATTATATCCTGGAATCAGGACGGTGAGGAAGCGGAAAGTCAGACACAATTTTTTCAGACTGCGTTTTTTCACACGACAGACTGGGAGGCGGAGTGGATCGAACCGGATCCGCTCCCACAGCTGCCGGAGAATCCGCTGGAGGGCGCAAACCGGAAGTGGATGGAATTTTTGTCGGATATGATGCAGGGAAAGAATCCGCCCATGATCTCGGATGAGGAAAATTTAAAATCTCAGGGACTGGAGCCCTATGATCCGCCGGTGCGCATGAGAAGGGAATTTAAACTGAACGGCCAGATCAGATCTGCATGCCTGTATCTCACTGCACACGGGATGTATGAGGTAAAAATAAACGGCCGCCCGGTGACGGATTCCCTGTTCAATCCCGGGTTTACGACCTATGACAGGAGGATCCTCTATCAGGTTTTCCCGGTGGAGCATCTGTTAAAAACAGGGGAAAACGCCATTGCAGTCACGATTGCGGACGGATGGTATAAAGGAAAGATCGCCCTGGGCAGAGGTTGCGAATACGGGGAAGTCCCGGGTCTGCTGTTACAGCTGGAGCTGACATACACGGATGGATCAAAGGAAAAAATCTGCTCGGACAGCAGCTGGCATTATTCGTTTGACGGGCCGGTCCGGCAGGCGGATCTGTTTCTCGGTCAGACCGTGGATGGGAGATTAAAGGACGGGGAGCCTTCCGTCTGCGGTTATCCGGCGGAAAACTGGAAGCCGGTGGTGGTAAAGGAAAAGCCGGGGGATGCCAGACCGGGTGAGGGCGCATGTTTTACCGGAAAACTGGAGGCGCAGAAAATGCCTCTTGTGCGGGTTTATGAAAAAATCGCGGCGAAGCGGGTGTGGCAGGCGCCAAACGGTGAGACACTTGTCGATTTCGGGCAGAATATGGCGGGTATGATCGAGGTCATCCTGTGCGGGGAACGGGGAGAGACGATTACCTTTGAGCACGGCGAGGTGCTGGATGCGGAGGGTAATTTCACCTATGCCTTCGAGGGGGACGAAACGCGGGCTCAGAGGGACTGCTACATCTGTGCGGGAACGGGGGAGGAGATCTTCTGTCCGCAGTTTACCTATCACGGGTTCCGCTATGTGCGGGTGACGGGTGGAAAGAACTGGAAAAAAGAACAGTTTACCGCGTTTGCAGTCGGGACGGACAATAAGCTGACCGGTAATTTCTGGTGCTCGGATGAGATGCTTGAGCAGCTTCAGCACAACATTCTCTGGAGCCAGAGGAGCAACAACATCACGATTCCGACGGACTGCCCGACCAGGGAAAAGGCGGGATGGACCGGGGACGTGGTGGTTTACGGGCAGACGGCCCTGTACAATCAGGAGATGACCGCGTTTTACGAGGACTGGCTTACGAGCATCCGCATGGAGCAGACCGCAAACGGGCATGTGTTAAACACGGTTCCCCTGATTAAAAATTATGTGCAGCAGACCATGGCGGGTTCTCTCGGATGGGGGGACGTGATCCTGACGCTGCCCATGCAGCTGTACCGGCTGCGCGGCGACAGACAGGTGTTAGAGGATAACTATGCCGCGATGAAAAAATGGATGGAGGCGATGCGAAACAGCGCGCACGAGCTTCCGACCCAGAATCCCATGGGCGGGATCACGCAGAAGCAGTATGACGCGATGCCGGACCGGCAGAAGGAGAATCAGCATTATCTGATCAATACCGGGTTTCATTTCGGGGACTGGCTGGTTCCCTCGGTGAAGGATGAGCATGGATTTTCGGACGGACCGAAGTCCGCGTTTCTTACCATGAACTACACGGATACGGCGATCCTGGCGTCGGATGCGGATCTGTTTGCGGAGATTTCCGAACTGCTGGGAAAAGACGGAACAGCACGCGAATACCGCGCGTATGCGAAGCGGGTGCGGGAAGCATTTTATGAGGAATACGTGGACGAAAACGGCAGGCTGGGTCAGGAATTGCAGGGAAATTATATTCTGGCATTAAAACATCACATGGTGCCGCAGGAAAAAGAGGCGCTTCTGGCAAAACATTTAAATGAGCTGATTCAGAAAAACGGAAACCGCCTGGACACGGGGTTTATGTCGGTACCCTATCTGTTAGATATACTGTGCGGTTACGGATACCGGGATACCGCATACAAAGTCCTGTGGCAGAGACAGTGTCCTTCCTGGCTCTATGAGATCGAGCGGGGTGCGACGACCATGTGGGAAAACTGGGATGCGATCCGGGAGGACGGTTCGGTCTGCGGCTGTTCCTTCAACCACTACGCCTTTGGCTGCGTCGGGGATTTCATGTACCGGCGGCTTTTAGGGATTCAGAATGCCGGAACCGGGTATGACAGGATCCGCATTGCTCCGGATTCTGGCTGCGGACTTACCTGGGTGGAAGGAAGTTATCACGGCCCCCACGGGACGATCAGCCTCCGGTGGGAAAAAGCGGGCGATACGTACCGGATCTCCGGCACGATACCGGCGAATTCCTCCGCGTTTCTGGATCTGCCCGACGGGACCGTGAAGGAGCTGGGAAACGGGAGATTCGAGGCGGCCGTCCCCGCGTAAGCGTTACACCGGATTTTTCCGGTATTGCAGGGGAGTGACGTGATACTGTTTTTTAAAGGCCGTCTGAAAATGGCTCTGGCTGGAAAAACAGAGATAATTGCTGATCTCCGTCAGTGATTTTTCGGTAAACTGCAGCAGGAGCCGGCTCTCCTCCAACTTACAGCGGAGAATGAAATCCCCCAGCGAAAATCCCAGCTGCTGTTTAAAATAGGTGGAAAAATAGGAGCGGCTGAAACCGACGTGGGCTGCGACGTCCGCCACAGTGATATGACAATTGACGTTTTGCTGGACGTAGCGGATGGCTTTCTGGATCAGATCGTCGGAGGAGACCGGAATCCTGTTTTCCCGCACACGTCTGGCAAAGTCATAACTGACCTGCCCCATCAGAGTGTAGAGCGTATCCGCGTCGTTGATATGCTCTGCTTTCTGAATATAGAGGTCCGAGAGCTGGTAGGCGGTGTCATAGTCAAGGCCGCCGTCGATGGCCGCACGGGTTGCGAGCGTGGTGGTTACAATCAGGTTGTTCTTAAGCTGCCGCAGGGCGGACGGCGCGAGGATTCCGGGATTGTAGCTGGTCAGGTTGGTGTGCAGCTTCAGCAGATCCTCCGGCCTGCCGGTGCGGATGATGGTGAGCACCAGGTTTTCCAGCTTATAGGATTCATTGTGCGCCAGGTTTTCTTTTTTTTCGTAGGTCTGCTCCGCCAGTTTCATGGAAAAACCGGCGTCGGAGGACAGATCGATGATCTCATTGACGTCGATATATTCCTCGTTCAGGCAGTAGTTTAAAAAAATCAGTTTTTCCAGGAAGGGGTTTAGGGGGAGTTTTTCAACGGAATCCACAAAGGCGCGGAATTCCCCGTGCCGTTCGGATGGAACGGAGTAATCGGCATACAGCCTGTGGAGGTCGAAATCCGAGTGGGGGATTGCGCTGACAGGTCCTAAGATCAGGTGATGGTTCTGCCGGGCCACGGAGCCGAAATAAACGCCGTAATCCGTCGCGCAGAAGGAGACGGAGGCGTCGGATTCCATGAGCCTTCGGGTGTATGTTTCCGGGGGCCAGGTGAGAGGGGTCTGGTCCGGAAAAGCGGATAAGGGTATCCCGTTCTCGTAGAGATAGACGGGAAGCCGGGTGTCCTGCTGATACAGCCGGCAGAAGGTGTTTAAATGAAACATCGGCGGTTCTCCCTCCTGGTAAAATGGTTTGTTCCGCAAAATGGTGCGGGTTGAACAAAACGTTTAAGAAATTATAGGACAGATAAAAGAAAGATGCAAGGAGTGAAAAGGATGATACTTTATGATATAAGAACAGAATATCGCAAAGATCCGATCGGGCTGGCGGTAAAACAGCCCCGTTTTTCGTGGAAAATCGAATCGGATGTCAAAAATACGAGACAGACACAGTACCGGATAACAGTGAAAACGTCAGATGTAATTGCATGGGACAGCGGCCGGGTTTCATCGGAGCAGTCGGTGTTAATCCCCTATGAGGGGGAGCCGCTACAGGAGGAGACGCGCTACCAGGTGACGGTGGAGGTGGAGGATAATCACGGAAACCGGGCAGAGGCGGAGGCGTCCTTTGAGACAGGCATTTTTTCCGGGGAGCATTTTGCCGCGAAGATGATCACCCACGATTTTCCGAAGGAGGAGACGGCCTGCCCCTGTTTTTATCAGAAAATCAGCGTAAAGGGGCCGGTAAAGCGGGCGGTGGCCTGCGCGACAGCCTGGGGGGTCTATGAGATGCGGATCAACGGAAGGCGGGTCGGGGAGGATCATATGACTCCCGGGTGGACCAGCTATCATCACCGTCTGCAGTATCAGACCTATGACGTGACGGAACTGCTGCAGCCGGAGAGCTGTGTGGAGATGATCGTGGGAAACGGCTGGTATAAGGGGATTTTCGGCTTTCTGTGCCAGCCGGATCACTATGGGGACAAAGTGGGAGCCTTTGCGGAGCTCCATATTTTTTACGAGGACGGGACAAAGGAGATCGTTGCCACGGATGAGAGCTGGAAGGTGAGGACCGGGGAGATCCGTTACAGTGAGATTTATATGGGGGAGACGATTGACACGGACGCGCCAGAAATCCGGGAGGGCACGGTTTCGGTCCTGGAATTTGACAAAAGTACCCTCACCGCGCAGGAGAATGAGCCGGTGCGCATCACGGAGCGCATTCCCGCAAAACGGGTGTTTGTGACGCCGAAGGGGGAGAAGCTGGTGGATTTCGGACAGAACCTGGCGGGGGCGGCCGAGATCCGCATCCGGGGGAAAAAGGGGCAGAAGATCGTGGTGCATCATGCGGAGACCCTGGATAAAGACGGCAATTTTTATCCGGATACCCTGCGGCAGGCAAAGTCGGTTGATACTTACATCTGTAATGGAGAGGAGCAGGTGTTTTTCCCGCACTTTACGTTTCACGGGTTCCGCTATCTCATGGTAGAAGGCATGGATGAGATGGAGCCGGAGCAGTTTACGGCCTGCGCCATGCACTCGGATATGGAGCAGACGGGAAGCTTCTGGTGTTCGAACCGCAGGGTGAATCAGCTGCAAAGCAATATTTCCTGGGGACTTCGAAGTAATTTTTTAGATATCCCGACGGACTGCCCGCAGCGGGACGAGCGCCTGGGCTGGACCGGGGACGCGCAGATTTTTTCCTGGACAGCGGCGTTTCTGCGGAACACGGCCCTGTTTTTCACAAAGTGGATGCGGGATGTGGCGGCGGAATCCTCCCTGGAACAGGGCGTGCCCCACGTGGTCCCCGATCTTCTGGGGCAGTACAGCTCCTCCGCCTGGAGCGACGTCGCTGTGATCGTGCCCTGGGTGGTGTATCAGACCTACGGCGATAAAAGGATTCTCGAGGAATCCTGGAAGTGTATGCATGAGTGGGTGGATTATATCAGGAATCACTGTGAGGAAAACGGGCTGTGGATGAGCGGCTATCAGTACGGGGACTGGCTGGCGCTGGACAAGGAGGAGAGCGCGGACCGCACGGGGGCCACGGATCCCTATCTGATCGCAAACGCCTATTATCTGTATGTGACGGATCTCGTGCGGCAGACGGCTGAGATTCTGGGAAAAGAGGAGGATGCGAAACAATACGGCAGCCTCTATGAAAAGACGCTGGAGGCCTTCCGTGAGGAATATTACACCGCCACCGGGAGAATCGTGAGCGAGACGCAGACCGGGGCGGTTTTATCCCTGTATTTTCACCTGGCGCGGGAAAAAGACCGGAAGCGGATCTTAGAGACGCTGTTAAATAATATCGGAAAGCACAAGAACCACCTGGCGACCGGGTTTGTGGGAACACCTTACATTTGTCATACATTGTCCGAAAACGGCGCCCATGAGATGGCGGCCACGCTTTTTATGAGAGAGGATTATCCCTCCTGGCTGTATGCTGTGAATATGGGTGCCACGACGATCTGGGAGAGATGGAATTCCATCATGCCGGACGGAAGCTTTGACGAATCGGGCATGAATTCCTTAAATCACTATGCCTACGGATCCATCGGCGACTGGATGTACCGCAAGGTGGCGGGGATCAGCCAGCTGGAGCCGGGGTATCACAGGTTTCAGATCCGTCCTATGTTTGTAAAAGGAATGGAGGAGGTAAAGGCGGAATTTGATTCGGTGTACGGGAAAATCGTTTCCGCTGTGAGCTGTAAGGACGGGAAGATCCGGGTCCATGTGGAGGTGCCGGCGAATACGACAGCTGTCATAGTTTTACCGGAAAAAGAGGAGCCGCTGACCGTCGGGTCCGGCGTCTATGAGTACGAATATGAGACGGCGACGGATCTCTCCACGGAGCGCTTCAGCATGGACAGCACCTTCGGGGAGATCGCGAAGGAGCCGCTGGCCTTAGAGATGTTCGAGCAGTTTGCGCCGGGGATGATGGAGGGCCCGATGATCCAGTTCGCCTATCCGATGACCCTGTCCGAGGTGGCGGCCATCGCGCCGGAGGCGGAACCGGTCTACAGAGCTGTGGTGCTGGCGTTAAATGAACAGGAAAGAGGGCGCTCCTAAGGGGCGCTTTCTTTGTGATAAGCTGTATAAACCTGAAAAAACACTTTACAACAGGGCAGAAAACATTATAAACTAAAGAAGGAGTGATGTCGGAACAGATTGATGGAAAGGGTACGATATGGGCTATTTTTGTGAGGTTCGCTGTCCGGACTGCGGCTACAGCAGAAAATTTCAGCTCGGATGCGGAAAAAAGGATTTTGACCGGGAAGCGGTGTATTCCCATTTTGATATGATGGACGGCTGGGCGGCAAAGGTCGAGGAGATGAAGAAGAGTTCCGCCTATCTGACCTTCCGCTACCGGCTGGGACGCTGTGAGGACTGCGGCATGTTAAAGGAGGTTCCTGAGATTACATTTGAAGATGGAACTGTCTTTTACAGTAAGCAGTGTACGTGCGACCCGGACAGTGAGCATGAGATCAGACTGGTTGCGGATGAGGACGGGGAGACGGTTCCCTGTCCGGACTGCGGAAATATGCTGACACCAGAGCGGACAGGACTCTGGGATTAATCGGAATCTGTGCCGGAAGGCTTTGGAATCAGATGAAAATGGCCGATATAACAGATAAAGCATGAAAATGTCCACATGGAGGTGGACGGCCGGGTGATGCGAAGAGGCGCAGACCGGCCGGTGAGTAAAGGAGGACGATATGGTAATAATGCATAACATGTCTGCCGCGAATGCGAACAGACAGGTCTCAACAGGCGAGAAGGTGATCGCGGACTCTGCGGAGAAGCTAAGCAGCGGTTACCGGGTAAACCGTGCGGCGGATGATGCGGCAGGACTTACCATATCGGAGAAGATGCGCTGGCAGGTGCGGGGGCTTGGGCGTGCCTCGGACAATTCCAGGGACGGAATTTCCTATATTCAGACAGCGGAGGGTGCGCTCGGCGAGATGCACGCGCTGATGCAGCGCAGCAAGGAGTTAAGCGTCCAGGCGGCGAATGACACGAACACGGATCTTGACCGCGCGGCGATTCAGAAGGAGCTGGATCAGCTTGTCACGGAGATCGACCGCATCTCTTCCACGACGCAGTATAACACGATGAACGTGTTTGGCGAGGACGGGAGAGATCCGTATGCGGTGATGGATGCGCCTTCGTTTAACGTCATATCCGTGACCTATGGTTTTATCGATCAGAACGGAGCGATCCAGCCCATCACAGGCGGAAATGCCAACAAAGCGGTTAACTATACAGGGGATAAAAAGGTCATTGCAGACTATGTGGCCAGCGAGGCATCCAAGGCGGCCCAGGCGGTTCTTGCGGCATACCCGGCGCTGACCGGCGCGTCCAGCGCCAATATTCAGATCGGCTTAAACCTGGCGAACATAGACGGAAAAGGAAGTGTGTTAGCTTCCGCGGCGCTGTCCATGCGCTGGTCGGGCAGCAGCACGGAGATGACATTTACCATGAATGTCGATACTTCCGACTACAATATCAATAATTATAACGACGGCGGATTAGCGGCGACGATCGCGCATGAGATGACGCATCTGATCATGCAGGATACGCTGACATCCGGGATGCTCGGAAGAAATTCGGAGCCGTATCCCCTGTGGTTTGTGGAGGGGATGGCGCAGACGGCCAGCGGTGACGACGGATGGCTCTCAAACCGGTTAAATGCGAATTCTTCGGACGCTGCCATAAAGAATTACCTCTCACAGACGGCTTCCATGCCGTACGGCGCGGGGTATTTAAGCACGCTGTACCTGGCGCAGATGGCGTCCGGGCAGACGGCGGTCAGCACAGCCAGCCTGCGGAACGGCCTGAATAAGATTATGGGCGACATGGTGGGCGGATCCACGTTAAGCCAGGTGATCGCAAAATATTCCAACGGCAAATATGCAAACTACAAGGCGTTTGAAAAGGGCGTGGGTAATGATGCGGCTGCCGTTCAGTTTACGAAGGATTTTATCGCGGCGAGAGGCGCCAATGGAGCAGGCTCCGTGATCGCTCCGTCGCTTACCACCTTAACGCCGGATATTTTAAATGCAAGCAGCCCTTATGCGAACAGCTATAAGATTCTGACAAATACGACGGCTTATACCAATATTTACGGAACCGGCTTTACCTTTCCGGATAAGGGGAACGCGAGCGGAACCGGAGGAGGAGGCTCGGGAAGCGGCGGCAGCTCATTTGGCGGCGACGGCCTGATGCTTCAGGTGGGAAGCTTAGGCGGCCAGGGAATCGCGCTCGGCAGATTTAACGTGTCTTCCGCGGCGCTCTTAAAGGGCGGCAGTTTAAGCGTGATGTCGTTTGAGGAGGCTTCCGATGCGATGATGCTTGTAGAAGATGCGATCAGCGCGATCTCGAATGTGCGGTCGTACTACGGAGCCATGCAGAACCGGCTGGAGCATGTGATCGCGAACCTGGATAATTCCGCGGAGAATACGCAGGCCGCGGAGTCGCGCATCCGCGATACGGATATGGCGGAGGAAATGGTGGCCTACAGCAGTGCGAATGTCATTGCGCAGGCGGCGCAGTCCATGCTGGCGCAGGCGAACCAGAGCACAAATTCCGTGCTTAGCCTGCTGAATGCATAGCGGATGAGTATAATTGAAATCAGGCAGAAAAAGACCCCCGGCAGCGGATATGTGCCGGGGGTTTCTGATATCGGAATAATCTGCCCGAAGCGAAACATCGAAACAATTGAGGCTTCGGGGCTGACAGGCATTACGCCTGCAAAAGCTCTAAGACGCGGCCCGTGCTCTGATTGGCCTGCGCCAGCATCGACTGGGATGCCTGGGAGAGAATATTGTTTTTGGTGTAGTCCACCATCTCCTCCGCCATGTCAAGATCCCGGATCCGGGATTCCGCAGCCTGGGAATTCTCCGCTGTGTTGTCGTCCACCGCGTAAGCGTGCTCCATTCGGTTGGTCAGGGCCCCGTAGTAGGACCGGATCGAGGATATTTTATTGATCACGCGGTCGATATTGTCAAGCGAGCTGTCCGCTGTAAAAGCGGACATATCGTCCGGTACACGCAGGTTTAACGTCGCGGAGCTTAAGTCATACAGCATGATCGGTATATTCTGACGTGCCAGCGAGCCGGACTGAATATCGATGTAATCCGGCATATAGGCGTAGGAGGTAACGGCGTCCTGCTGCGTGACGTCGACCGTTGTCTTTGTATCGATCGTCGTGGTCTCTCTGTACGGATCAGCGAGCAGAGTGATCGGACCGTAGGAGACTCCGCCGAGGGGAATGCTGCTGCCGGGCGCCATCTGATTGCCCTCCCACCAGCAGCCGACACCGGTGTGATTGGGAACAGTTACACCGTCTTTTACATTTGTGTCGTCCCAGTGATCATATAAATTTTCGATTGCGCCGAGTACAGTGTGTGTCGTGTTCGTGGGCGCAATATCAATGGAAGCGTTGCTGTTCGCCAGGTTAAATTTGGACGGGGCAGGCCTTGTATTGACCGCTGTGGTTTTGGTGTTCATCGTGTCAAAAGCGAGCCGTACGTCCACGGCGTGGGTGTTGGTGCCGCGGTTTTCCACCTCGTAGGAGATACCATAGCTGTCGCCGACAAGAGCGATCGTCTGGGTGAGGAATAACCCGTCCCCCAGATCGTATTCCGTCGTTGCAGTATTTTTATCTGGGGAGAGCGTCGTTTTTTTCGGAATCCCGCTGTCGTTGTACAGGTCATAGCTTTTTACCTGTCCGTCAATCTTTACGCCAAGCTGCGACATTCCGCAGGAGAGATCCAGATTTCCCTTTACGTTTTTGACATTGATATATCCGTTTGATCCCACCATGTCGCCGGGCTTCCGCAGATCCGTGTAATCCTTGCTGCTGATAGGGGTGTAGACCTTTGTCGTCGTGACCTCTGTGGTGGTGGTCGTGGTGGTGGTGCGGTAGGTACGCTCCACATCGTAGGAATCATGGGCAAGGGCATCCTGACCGCGCGGCGTCTCCTTCTCGATGTAATCCGTATCTGATGATGTTTTTGTCGTCGTATTGATCGTCGGAGGCGGTGTCAGACTGGGGGGCGGGTTTTTGGGAAGCCACACATCCGCGCCTGTGGTCCGTGTCGTCGTGTTTGTCGTCGAGCTGACCGGCGTCGTCTGTGCCGTGATGTCAGGGCCCTCGATGATCTCGTCTTTTCCCTTGAAAATCTTTAAGGTATTGAATTCCGTGTCGTCAAAGATCCGGTCGAACTCTCCGGACAGCGCAGAAATCTCATCCTCGATGGCCTGCCGGTCGAGCTCGGTATTCGTGTCGTTGGCGGCCTGAACCAGAAGCTCGCGCTGACGCTGTAAGATGCTGTGAATCTCGGTGAGCGCACCATCCGCTACATTTGTAAGAGATATGCCGTCCTGAATATTGTCGGAGGCGCGGTTTAATCCCCGCACCTGGGTACGCATCTTTTCGGAAATGGATAAGCCGGCGGCATCGTCCGCCGCCCGGTTGATCCGGTAGCCGGATGCGAGCTTTTCCGCGTTTGCAGCTGTCTGCTTTGCGGCTGTATTTACCTTTCCATTTGCAAATACGGCCTGTGTGTTGTGCTGTATAATCATATGTTCCTCCCTGAACGATTCTGCAGCGTTGATGAAAGGATGCCAGGGTAAGAAAGCCGGGCATCATGAGAGATAAAAAAACCGTGCAGCGCGGCAAACACCTCTCTGCACGGGCTCTTCTCTTCTATTATATCGGCAAAAAAACATAAGTCAATAAGCCATTACTGAAACAGCTGCAAAATAATCATGACGATCCAGTAGAGGGAGAAGAGGATCATGCCGGGATTTAAGATGCAGGTGGTAAAACGCTTCCCCTTCGGGATCACGACGACGCCCGGTTTGCAGGAAAATTTGCGGAGGTTGACGAAAAAGAGGACAACGCCCGCGATGGTGAGGCCGACGAGCAGGAAAGCATAGACCATTAAAATCATCAGGCCCGGTAAGGCTTCCATCATATATTCCGTGAGCGCCTCTGGCTGTTCGGTCATAATACGGGCGAGCTCTTCGTATCTGCTGGCACGCAATACGAACATGGAGAGCACGGATCCCATGAAATTGACGGCCATATGCATGAGGATGGTATAGCGGATGTTTCTGGTCTTTACATAGATGAAGCCGAACAGAAGGCCCAGCACAAACGCGTAGGCGAACTGGTTTAAGTTCCCGTGGAACAGGCCGAAAAACAGGCCGGAGATCAGCACGGCGGTTCCCTCGCCATAAGGCGCGATGCGGTCGATCAACAGCTTGCGGAATAAGATTTCCTCCATGATCGGCGCGAGGATCACAATGATCAGGATTGTTGCCGCAAGGCCGGTACTGCTGACGATATCAAGGATACCGTTGTTTACCATGCTGCCCTTCGCAAGGCCGATTAAGGTGGTGAGGATGGTCCCGAGGATGTTGCTTATGTACATGCCGGCAAAGCAGATGATAAAGGCGACGAGCCACTGTCCGACGGTCATTTTCTTCTGCGTGGCAGGAGCGGCCTGAGGGCCGGAATAGCCGCCGCTTAAGTCAGGGTCCGGACCGCCGGATGAGGCCGGAACGGATCCTGTCTGCGGCGCTGTCGGGATAAAAGTGCGGATCAGAAACATCAGAAGCGGCATCGAGATCACGTACATGGGGATCATGTTGATGATCAGCGAAAGATCCGGGTTTTCCAGCAGCGACGGGAAAAAGAGGCTGGTGATCACATTGCAGAGGGTCTGCAGCGTCGTGATGAGCAGGGTTCCGAGAAAATAGATCAGGCCGATCTTTGAAAAGTGTTTTCTGGTTTGTCTGAGATCTTCGTAATTCATGTGATTCCTCCGAAATAAAATAATTGACAACTTTTCTTGTCATATTCATTATATGAATGACAAGAAAAGTTGTCAATAGTTTTTTTCAGAATGTCAGTTTTTCGATCCGGCGGTATCCGTCTTCACGGTCGTAGGCTGTCACTGCATCCGGGCTTACCAGGTAAAAACGGCTGCCCGCATAGATGCCGCGGTATTCCTCCACCGCGCCGTTTTCTCCCAGGGATTCGGTCAGGATCTCTCTGAAGGAGCCATCCTCCCAGGAGAACAGGAGATAGCTGTTTTTCTCCCTGTTCTGGTAGGATTTCGCCGCAAAGCCGATTACGTTTTCCTCCGGGTCCGCCAGCACGCATTTGTACTGGTAGAGGGCCGGGCTGTAATCGATGTTTTTGATCACGCAGCTTCCCGCCACAGAGAGGTCCGACGGGTCTGAAATGTCAAACATCGTGAGCTTGAGCCCTTTTCTTGAGCCTGTATCCGGGTCGGTCTCGTAGCCGATGCCGAAGAGCTTATCCTCCCCCCACAGATGCAGGTATTCGGAAAAACCGGTGATTTTTAACTCGGAGAGGATCTTCGGATTTTTTTCATCGGAGAGGTCCACAGCGAACAGAGGATCCGTATTCCGGTAGGTTACAAAATAGGCTGTGTCCCCGATAAAGCGCGCCGCGTAGATTTCCTCCCCTTTTGCGATTCCTTTTAAGGTACCGGTCAGGTTTAAGTCCGCGTCGAACAGGTAGAGCGCGTTTTCGGTCTCCGATCCGCTCCAGTCGGTGGTGAGCAGGCGGAGCTTTCCGTTCTGTTCCTGAATGGCAAAGGTGTCATAGACCTCGCCCTCCGCCGATGCGGCGCCCACAGCGTCGATGTTTCCCTCATGTAAGGAAAATTTTGCGATCTGTGTGTTTATCCTGCTCCCGGAATAATCCGAATGGTAGAGATACAGGGATCCGGTGCTCACGTAGACCTCCACAAAGTGATTGAGGATCAGGGTCTGATCGATGGTCTTCTCCGGGGAGGTTACGTCCACGGAAGTGACCAGCAGGCCGTTATTTCCCTGCTCCGGCAGGTAGATGCAGTCCGCGGCCACCGGCGTCCCGTTTACCACCGGGATCCAGCCGGTAGTATTTTCGTCGAGGATGGCACGCTCCTTTACCATGCCATTTGTCTCCATATACTGATCCGAAAACAGGTAGACGATGTTTCCGATCTTCCGCGAGGTCTTGTAGGAGCCGTCCTGGGTGACGCTGCCGGAAAGGGACGGACTGCTTTTGTCGCTGATGTCGTAGGTCAGAAGCTCCGTCACGGTATCGGAATCCATGTAAAAGACGTCCTCATCCTCCTGCTGTGTCAGCTGTGTCTTCTGCTTTTCCAGGATCAGATTCAGGATATTTCCTTCTACATACATCTCCATCACCCGGGAGGAGGCGCTCTCCATGAGGATCTGGAGCTCTCCGGCTTCCTTCATGGCGCCGCCCGATATGTCGACGATCTTTACCGTATCCCCGTGCAGGATATACAGATAAGTCCCGTCCGTCTTTATGATGTCGCTCTCGTCCACACCCTGTGTGACCACATTTGTCTTTGAATATGCCCCGGATCTGGATGCATCGGAGGAGGCGCTTTCGGTCAGGGCGCCCTTCATCTCTTCCGCCGGGGCAGAATTCATGACGAGGTCGTCGGCCGATTCCTCCCAGGCGAGATCCTCCACGAATTCACCCCTTTCCACGGAGCCGCCGGTCGCTGCGATGTCGCCGTATTTGTAATAGCTGGTCTGCTGCTCCAGCAGATCATAGATCTGGCCGTAGTTGTCCGCCACCACATACAGCTCCCCGGCGTCGCGTTTCGGAGCGTGGGCTTTCGCCGCGCCGGACTGCTGCGCCGCACTATCCGGGGATGTATCCGCCGGCTGTGATGCGTCAGAAGAAGACATTCTGTCAGTGGCTGCCTGGCCTGCTGCATCCTCCGTCCCACTCGACGCCGCGATCTGATCTGCGGCTGCGCCATTCTGCGGGCTTCCCGCACCCCCTCCGGTCAGGCCGCCGGGAGCAAGCGCCCGGCAGGTGGCAAAAATACCGGCTCCGCATATGAGAAAAACAGCTGCCGCTGTAAATGCTTTTGAGCGGAAAATCTGTACGATAGAAGCGCGGTGTTTTCCCGTTGTATCGGTCTTTTCTTTTTGCTGCGCCAGGCGTACCTGAATCTGATTTGGCATCAGTCCCTCCGGGATCTGTACCGTCTCTGCGGACGCCCGGATCCGTTCGGTCATTTCATATTCTTTCATTGTGTTCCTCCCTCCATCCGTCCGGCCATCTTTTTTAAGCCGCGGCTTTCCTTTGAGCGCACCGTGTTTTCGTTCATATGAAGAAGCGACGCGATTTCCCTGCTTTTATACCCGCAGAACAGGTGCATGCCGATGATCAGGCGTTCCTCGTCCGGCAGCTCAAAAAAGAGCTTCCGCACATACAGGGCCTCCGACTCCTCCAGCCGCGGCCGGGCGGCCTGCTGCTCCTCGAGCATGTAATCCTCAAGCTCCACGGTTTTCCTGGCGTATTCCCGCAGCTTATCCCTGCATTTATGTAACAGAATCCGGTACATCCAGCTATTGAATGCCTCCTCGGAGCGCAGTTTTCGGATGGAGGCATACGCGTCCGTCACCGCGTCGCTCACCACATCCTCCGCGTCCGCCGTATTCCGCAGGGTATAGAGCGCAAACCGGTACATATTTTCATAGATCTCGGCGTAAAGGCCGGCGAATGCCTCCGCATCGCCGCGCTTTGCGCGCTTTACCAGCTGTAAGTAGTTTTCCATAGCTCCCCCTTTGTAGACTGTCCTGTTATATAAGACGCAGAATGGGGGCGGAATGTTGCATGGGGCGGGGATTTTTTTTTGAAAATGATGGTGCCGGCGCCTTCTCTGGCCGCTGGCTTGTACCGGCATAAAGGGCTGTGCTATAATGAACCGGTATCAATGTCAGGCGGGAGGTCATCATGAGGAAGCGCTTATTGAATTTTGGGAGACAGTACACGATTTCGACCTGGGTCATCACCCTGTTTGTGGCTGTCATTTTTCCGATCAATCTGTTTCTGATTCTTGTCACGACACAGTATATGCATTCCCTTAAGGATGTGGCGGTGGGATCCGGGGAGAATATCATAGCGGTCTACGCGGGAAATCTGAACAATGAGATGTCGATTCTGAAGAATTATCTGTTTTACCTGGAGGAGAAAGAGGAGGATTTTATCGTGGCATCCACGGTGGATACGCCGGGGATGGGGAGACTTGCGTATTACCGCATTTTTAATCTGATGCGGGACAATCTGACCATCAACTAGATCCTGAGAAATCAGTACCATTCCGCGAAGGCCTGGGTGGACAGCATGATCCGCAGGGCAAAAAAGAAGAATCCCCTGTATCTGGAGGAACCCTGGAATCACGGGACGGGACAGGACGGCACACCGGATTCGGATTATATCTGGGATGCGGGATTTCACTGGGGAGAATGGTCGGAACCGGGCTTTGTGCTGCGTTACTTCCCGCCGGGATTTATTGAGGGTAAGATAAAGGCCGGAGAGCCTGCGGTAGCGACCGCGTATCTGCGGTATTCCACGAATCTGCTGTCGGTTCTCGCGGGGATCCTGGGAAAGACAAAAGATCAGAAATTTTACCGCGAGTACTCTGATCACGTGGCAGAATTATACGAAAAATATCTGATCACGGAGGACGGCGGCGTCCGCTTCACGGAGGAGGGGCGGCAGGCTCCCTGCGCGCGGGTGATTCAGTTTGGCCTCGCCTCCGGTGAAAAGCTGCAGAGGGTAAAGGAGCAGCTGCTGAAACGGATCGTGCAGGCAAAGTATCATCTGAATACGGGATTTTTGTCCACCCCGTTTTTGCTGAATGTGCTGGCGGACTGCGGGTACACGGAGGCGGCTTATAAAGTGCTGGAGCAGACCGGAAACCCGTCGTGGCTGTATCCCGTGACAAAGGGTGCGACTACAATTTACGAGAGCTGGGACGGCGCGAACCTGTTCTTCGGTTCCTTCAATCATTACAGCTACGGCGCTGTCTGCGATTTTCTGATGAGTTATGTGAACGGGATCCGGATCGACCGGGAGCATCCGGGATACCGGCATTTCTTCTTAAAGCCGGTGCCGGGCGGCAGCCTCACCTGCTCCGAGGCGCGCTTTGAGAGCCCTTACGGGCCGATCTGCTCTTCCTGGAGAAAGGACGGGGATGTCACCCTCTTTTCCTTTGAGATTCCGGCCAATACCACGGCGGACATCACACTGCCCGACGGAAGCACCTATGCGGTGGGCAGCGGGAAATACAGCTACACGGTCTGACGGGAAGAGAGAAATACAGAAAGGGTGTGAAAGAATGACTACATATAAAAATCTGTTTTCGCCGTTAAAGGTGGGATCTATATATCTGAGAAACCGGGTGGTCGCGGCTCCGATCACAAAATACGTCTACGAGCAGGCTCCGGCGGAAAGCTTAGAAATCATCGCCTCCAAAGCGAGAGGGGGAGCGGGCCTTGTGATCTTAGGCTCCGTTTCGGTCAACGACGCGGAGGCCGTGATTGTGGAAGGGTTTTCCAGCAGCCTTTACGGGCCGAAGAAATCAAAATATCAGGAGGAGCTCTCCATCATTCACCAGTATGGCGCAAAGGCCTCCGTGGAGCTTCACCACTGCGGTTATTTTGCGGGGCTTTACCATTCCGGCATACAGCCCGTGGGCCCGACCACCCAGCCCATCAGCATGAAGACCTTCCAGGGATATCAGGGGATCATGCCGCCCAGAAAAAATGAGCCTCCGAGGCCGGATGTGGTGAAAATGGCCGTCGGAATGGATGAGGCCAGGATGCAGATGGTGATTCAGGATTATGTGCGGTCCGCCCTGACGGCGCAGGAGATGGGCTTTGACATGATCATGCTGCATTTTGCGCACGGCTGGCTGCCCGCCCAGTTTCTGTCTCCCTTCTTTAATCACCGCACGGATGCGTACGGCGGCTGCTTTGAAAACCGGATCCGTTTCCCGATGATGATCGTGGATGCGGTCAGGGAGGCGGTAGGGCCGGATTATCCCATCGACATGCGGATCGCGGCAAAAGAATATGTGGAGGGCGGCCTTAAGCCGGAGGAGGTCATCGAATTTGTCAGAAGGATCGAGGATAAGATCGATATGATCCACGTGTCCTCCGGGCTGGATAAGCTGCTGGGGCCCACGAGCTACATCGAGTCCCCCTCCCTGCATCCGCATCAGGTAAATGTGAAGTTTGCAGAGGCCATGAAGCAGGCGGTGAAAATTCCGGTGGTGACGGTGGGAGCCATCACGATGCCGGATGAGGCCGAGGAGATTCTTTCGGGCGGAAAGGCGGACGCCGTTGCTATAGGGCGCGGGCTGTGCGCGGATCCCGAGTGGCCGAATAAAGCCAGGGAGGGAAGGGTGTACGATATCCTGCCCTGCATCCGCTGCGTCTCCTGCTATACGGTAGCCACCGGCGGCCCCACTCAGGGATGCGCCGTAAATCCCAGGTATGAGAGGGAGCTTCGTCTGACCACCGAGGAACGCCCCGCGAAGAAGCGGAAAAAAGTGGTGGTGGCAGGAGGCGGCCCGGCGGGCATCCGGGCCGCGATGAAGGCAGCGGAACGGGGCCATCAGGTGATCCTGCTGGAAAAAACCGACCGTCTTGGCGGGCTTCTAAACGTGTTGAATGACGACCCGGTCAAGGTGGATATGCACAACTACCTGAACTACCTGGTCTGGCAGGCCACTCATAACGACAACATTGAGGTGAGGTTAAACTGTGAGGCCACGCCGGAGATGGCGGCGTCCCTGGAACCGGATGAGCTCGTCGTCGCAGTGGGCTCAGAGCCGGTGAAGCTTCGGATACCCGGAGCGGACCGTAAGAATGTCTGGGATGTCTTAGAGGCGCATGAGCACATAAAGGAGGACTGGGGGGATACCGTGATCATCGGCGGAGGCCCCTCCGGCATCGAGCTTGCCCTGACGCTGGCGGAAAAAGGAGTGAAAACAACTGTAGTTGAGATGAGTGAGAATATTGCGGAAAACGGCAACAGCCTGTATCACGCCGCGGCGGAAATCCGCTTACAGGAATGCGCGGATCTCATTCAGGTCAGGAAGGAGACCACCTGCGATGAAATCACGGACACCGGCGTGAGAGTGACTGACAAAAACGGAAATTCCTCAGAGATCCCGGCACAGCATATTGTTTCCTGCGTGGGAATGCGGGCGAAAAAGGAGCTCGCGGAGTCCTTTTTCGGGCTTGTCTATGACGTGAAGATGATCGGCGACTGCGTGAAGGCGAGGCGGATCAATGAGGCGTCCCATGAAGGGTACTTCGCGGGATTTGGGATGTAAATATGGAAGATGGTTTTCCAGCACCTGTTTTTTTGGAAAGTTATCCACACGGCCAGATGTTCCTGTATTATCTGCCTGTGTGGATAATTTCTTTGTTTTTTATCTTCCCCTGCATCACTTCCTCTGGTATAATGTCCCTGTCAGGTCACGGCATTTACATAACCGTATGATAAAATAGATTACGATTACAGGTAGCTCGTGTTTATGTAAAACGAACGGAGGGGAATCCTGGTGGATGAACAATCCCAGAACTTATTGCATTTGCAAATAGCAAGGGAGGTACAGTTTACCTGGGCATTGAGGACAACGGGGATGTGACAGGTTGTTACGGTAAATATGAGCTTCAGAATATATGTGAATCTATTTATGATAAGACAAGACCACCAATGTTTACGGATATTGAGGAAATTGATTATCAGGGACAAAAGATAATTGCGATAACTGTTACATCTGATGGAAATACTTATGCGACAACAGATGGCAGGTGTTTGAAAAGACTGGGAAAAAATTCCAAGCCGTATTATCCGGATGAAATGAGCCATATATATTCAGCATCACAATCACCGGATTTTTCAAGTCAGATTATTGCAGAAAGTTCGGTTGATGATATTAATCTTATGGTAGTTTAAAGTTTTTCATAAAATCCAGGCGGATTTCCTGACGGAATTACAGAAAAGAATATTATTACACATCCTTCTGTACCAAGAAACAAACTGATAGCGGAGACTTTACAGAGATTAAAATATGTTCAGAGAACAGGCCAGGGTGTAGATATTATTTTTAGAGAAATGATTTCAATGGGAAAACCATATCCAATATACAGAGTATTTAATGATGCTGTGCAGCTTACAATAGCCAGCGCAACAGAGTATATCGATTTTGTCAGATTCATAGTAAATGAACAGGATACAAAACAGATTTTCCTTTCGCTTTCCGAAATGATGATTTTGAGATATCTGGCTGATAACAGGCAGATTAAGCTTGACAAAGCACAGGAACTGACGCAGGTTTCCGAAGAGGAAGTCAGAAGATGTTTTTCTAATCTGATAAGATATGGCCTGATTGAGTTGTCAGGGAAATATTATATGTTAACAGCGCGAGTGTATGAGGTAGTCAAATCTGATATAGAATATACAAGAGATAAGACAATACAATATATTAAAGCAAAAGGGATGATATTGGAGTATTTGAAAATAAATTCGTCGATAAAAAATTCTGTTATTAGAGAGTTATGTGGATTTACAAAACAACAAGCCAGAACAACTATTGATAAGATGCTTGAAGAAAATCTGCTTATAAGAATTGGAGCTGGCTCCGCAACCGGGTATAAATTGAAATGAATCGAGTGATTTATTTGTCTGCACTCGATTATGAGGTGCTATAAATGCTGGAAATATGGGAAATGGATAATTTGATCGAGTTTTCAATCGAGTGCTAATCGATGGGCACTCGATTGAAAACTCGATCAAAATTTGTCGGGAAACCGCGTCTCAGCTTTTCTAATTTCTGAAATACATTCATTTTAGAAGTATGTTATACGAACTGTATGATATCTGATGATGAGGAATTGGGATGGAAAATCTGAATTATATTTTTTTTGAGGATTATAAACGTTTGGACAGGCTGTGCGGAGAATTATATAATGATTCGTATGGTATTACACACTATATCGATGATATGAAAACCAAGGCAGATATGGGATACCAATATGTTCCGAACTGGAAATATGATTTAAATACATTAGTTCGGCTTCGTCATATCAGAAATCATCTGGCACATTCGGAAGGATCGTTTTATGAAAATGTCTGCACAAAGGAAGATATTGACTGGGTTCAGAGTTTTTATGATCGGATTATGACCCGGTCTGATCCGCTCGCTATTTTATATCAGAAACTGAGAATGAAAAATCAAAAGCCAAAGCCAGCGGTAAACACTGGTCAGACAGGCAGGAAAAAGAATATTCAGAAGGAAAAAGAACTGTCATGGATGGAAATTGTGTTGTCGGTTACTGTGATATTGGCAATCGTGATGATTTTGCTGTTTTCAGCTTTTATGCTATATAGTTACATATGAATCAGACGTAGTTATCATAAATCCTGATACCACACAGACATGGAGAGAATCGCACATGAATCATCTATGGGATCTTTTTGACACAGAGACAGAAAACTGGTTTACGAACGCCCTCGGCGAGCCCACGCAGGTACAGCGGGAGGCCTGGCCGGCCATCGCGGCGGGCGGTCATGTGCTGGTGTCCGCGCCCACGGGAACCGGAAAGACGCTGTCCGCGTTTCTCGTGTTTCTGGATCGGATGAAGCGGCAGGCGCGTGAGGGGACGCTGGAGGAAAAACTGCAGCTGATCTATGTCTCGCCGTTAAAATCCCTGGCCGCGGACATCCGGGAGAATTTAAGGCGCCCCCTGGAAGGGATTAACGCCGCGGAGGAGATCGTCGTGGGGATCCGCACCGGCGATACGACCCAGCGCGAGCGGCAGCAGATGATAAAGCATCCGCCCCATATCCTGATCATCACGCCGGAATCCCTGTACCTGATGCTGACCAGCAAAAACGGGCAGAAGGTTCTCGCCACGGCGGAGGCGGTGGTGCTCGACGAGCTGCACGCCTTAATCGACACGAAGCGGGGGGCGCATCTGATGCTCTCTCTTGCAAGACTGGACTATATTTGTAAAAAACCGTTGCAGAGGATCGGCCTGTCCGCGACGATCGAACCGCTCCCGGTGGCGGCGGAATATCTGGCGCCGGAGGAGGTGCGGATCGTCGCGCCGTCGATGACTAAGAAAAAAGAGCTTCTAGTGACAAGCCCTTTTGTCGATGCGACAGCGGGCGCCAGGAAGGATCCGGTGTGGGAGGAGCTGGGAAAGCTGGTGTATCAGTACTGCCACGGGAACCGCAGCGTCATCGCCTTTGTGGAGGGGAGGCGGTATGCGGAAAAGCTGGCGTATTATGTCAATCTGCTGGGGGGAGACGGCTTTGCGCGGGTGCATCACGGGAGCCTGTCAAAGGAACAGCGGATGGAGACGGAGGCGGCGCTGCGGGACGGGAGCCTCAGGCTTTTATGCGCGACCTCCTCGATGGAGCTTGGCATCGACGTGGGGGAGATCGATCAGGTATTGCAGGTGGGCTGCCCCCGCACGATTTCCGGGACCATGCAGCGGCTCGGGCGGGCCGGGCATAACCCGGGCCGGGTCAGCGTGATGTATCTGTTTCCGCGGACGGCGGCGGAGTGCATTTCCTGCGGGATGACGGCGGAGCTGGCCAGGCAGGGCGGGATCGAATATGTGAATCCGCCGTCGGAGTGCCTGGACGTGCTGGCCCAGCATCTGGTCTCCATGGCGGCGTTTCGAAGCTATGAGATCGACGAGGTCATGGAGATCCTGCCACGGGCATGGCCGTTTCAGAATATTACAAAAGACGATGTAAAATCCGTACTCGGCATGCTGGCCGGAGATTATGAGCACGAGAGAGATGTTCCGGCGCGCCCGCGGGTCCTTTACGACCGGATCCATGAGCGGGTGGAGGGGGACGGCTACAGCAGAATGCTGGCGGTCTCCGCGGGCGGTACGATCCCCGATAAGGGGCTGTATACAGTGCGGACGGAGGAGGGCGTGAAATTAGGGGAGGTGGACGAGGAGTTTGTCTACGAATCCCAGAAGGGAGACCGGTTTATCCTGGGTTCCTTTGCATGGAAAATCACGAATATCAGCAGGGATACGGTGACGGTAGTCAATACGCCGACAGAGGGGGCCAGGCTGCCGTTCTGGAAGGGCGAGATCAAAGGAAGGGACAAGCGTACCGGGGAGGCGTTCGGGCGTATGTTTTATGATCTGCAGCAGGCGAAGGAGGATGGCAGGCTGCCAGAGGCATTGGAGCGGCTGGGGCTTGACGAGGCGGCGGTAAAGCTGTCCGCCGGTTATCTGGAGCGTCAGATCGAGGCCACCGGGTGTTTGCCGAATCATAAGACTATAATCGTAGAACATTTTAAGGACGCCATGGGATACCATCAGCTGATGGTGCATTCCGTGTTCGGGCGGCGGATCAATGCACCTTTGGCGCTTCTTGCGGCCAGGGCGGCCGGGGAGGCGTACCAGACGGAGGTGGGATGTGTGGATGAGGAGGACGGGTTTCTTCTATATTCTTATAATGAAGACCGCGCTCTGCCGGAGGGGGCGCTCTACCTGGTGGATCCGGCGTCCTGTGTGAGGCGGCTGGAGCTTTTACTGCCCGCGACCTCCCTTTTTAACATGGCGTTCCGCTACAACAGCGGCCGGGCCCTGATGATGGGCGTACGGAAAAACGGCCGGCAGCCCCTCTGGATGCAGCGGTTAAGGAGCGCCGAGATGTTAAATCAGGTCGTGCGGGATCAGGGGCATCCGTTAATCCGGGAGACCAGGCGGGAATGTATGCAGGAGCTGTGGGACGCGAAGGGCGTGCAGGAGCTTTTGTACGATATTCATTCCGGCGCGGTGCAGATCCATGAGGTATATACGGATGTCCCCTCCCCGATGTCGCTCCCGCTCCAGTGGGCGCAGGAGGCCGCGGTGATGTATGACTACGCGCCCACGCCCCGGGGGATCCATCATGCGGTGGAGGAGAGCCTGAAGGAGGAAGCGGATCTGCTGCGCCCCGGAAGCGGGGAGCTGGCCGAGGTGCAGGAGCGGGGGAAGCTTCCGCAGAACGAGGCGCAGCTGCACACGCTTCTGATGACGGAGGGGGATCTCGCGGCCGGGGAACTTGACATCCCGGTGGAGTGGCTGGAGGCGCTGGCGAAGGAGGAGCGGGTGCTCTATCTGGAGCAGGGGCTCTGGATCGCCGCGGAGCAGCAGGCGGAGTATGAGGCGGCGCTGGGAGAGTGGAGCCAGGGTAATGCCGAAACTGCCGGGACAGAAACCGGTCTTCCGGAGGAAGCCCTTCATATTGTAAGGCGGATGCTCCGCTACCGTGGGGGTGCCTCCGCCGATCAGACTGCGGCGCGCTACGACTGGCAGCCTGCCGTGGCGGAAGAGATCCTTATGGAGCTGTGCCAGCGCGGGGAGGCGGTAAAACAGGATGAGACCTACTATCACGCGAAGCTGTACCGCAGGGCGAGGACGCGCACGATCAAAAACCGCAGAGCGGAGATCCGGACCCATGCCGGGGAGGACTACGCCGCGCTGCTGCTCTCCCGCGTGGATTCCGCCGCGCCCGCGAAGGAGTGCCTGGAGCATGCGTTAAAGCAGTACACCGGTATTACCTTTCCGGCGGCGTACTGGGAGGACGTGATTCTTCCGGCCCGCGTCAGAGGATACCGGGAGAATATGTTAGACGGCTGTCTCGCGGAGGGGGAATTTTTCTGGCATATGGTGGAAGGCGGCCTGCGGTTTGACCGGACGGAGGACATCGACTGGGACGCGGATCCGGCGGAAGCCGTGGACATATCGGCAGGAGACCAGGAGAGAGCAGGCAGGTCTGCCACAGGGGCGGCCGGCTCTGGACAAAGTGATGCCGGAAGTGTGGATGGTCTCACGGAAAAAGAGCAGATTCTCTATGAGCGCCTGTTAAAGCGGGGCGCGAGCTTTATGCAGTCCCTGAACAGCCTCTTTCCCGGGGAATCGCCCCATGATACCCTGCTGTCCCTGGCGGAAAAAGGACTTTTGTGCGCCGACAGCTATGTGCCGGTGCGCCAGTGGCAGAATCGGGAGAAGACCAGGAAGGCCGCGGTAAAGCAGCGGGTCGGCGCGCGGGTAAAGACGATGAATGCCGGGAGATGGGATGTGGTGCGCCCGCTTCGGGAGCTGTCCGCGGAGGAACGGCTAAACCGGGCCTTTGACTGCCAGCCGGTGCTGTGCCGGGAGACGGCGGCGGCCTGCGGGCTGCCCTGGCAGGAGGCGCTTTCCCTGCTGCGGATCTGGGAGTACACCGGGCAGGCCAGGAGAGGATATTTCGTGGAAGGGTTTTCCGGCGCGCAGTTTATCCGTGGGACGGAATACGCGGGGATCGTGCGGGCCTTAGAGCACCCGGAGGACAAGCTTGCCTGGATCAGCGCGGCGGATCCGGCGCAGTGCTGGGGAAAGCTGCTGACCCACCGGGAGGGGAGGAATTTTATCAACGTACCGGGAACCCTCGTCGCCTGTCGTGCAGGGCTTCCGGTGGCGGTGCTGGAGCGGCAGGGAAAGACGCTGCGGGTCTTTGAGGAAGGGCATCTCGCGGAAAGCCTGCTACTGCTTGCGGAGGAGTACCGCAGAGGAAAATTATTCCGCGGTAAAAAGCGTATTGTGGTAAAAGAATACCCGGACAACGGGGCGGAGGCGCTGTCCGGGGCAGGATTTCTGCGGGAGATGGGGGATTATGTGCTGTATCGGTAAAAGAGAAAGAACCGGTATTCTGACCCTTTAAAACAGGCTGAGCTGTTCATATTCGGTTTTTCGCTCCAGCAGACAGGGAATGTGATGCAGAATGCGTCCGGTCTTTGCGTCATCCAATATCCATTCCGTAATCTCCTGATATTCCAGAATCAGCGGCATCCGGTCATGAACCGGTTCCATGGAGGCATTTGCAGCAGTGGTAAGGATCACAAAATGCTCCCCATCCTCATACTGCCTGCAGAGCCCGGCCATAAACAGAACCGGCATATCGCTTCTGTAAAATGTGTTCTTTTCTTTTTTTCGGTTCCATTCATAAAACCAGGATGCCGGGATCACAATACGCCTGCGCCGGATGCTGTCCCGAAACAGAGGCTTTTCTGACGCTGATTCACATCTGGCATTAAAGATCAGTTTTTTCCCTTCAAAACCGGGAAAGCCCCAGTGCTGCCATCCGCAGCATATGGAACCGCCTTTTTCGGACAGCACCGGTGCGCTGCTTCCCGGATAGAGATCGGCTGCTTTGATCTGGCTTACAGCTCTTAAAGATTCCTGCCTGTTTCTCTCATCCGCCTGCCAGACCAGCGTTTCTATCTCTCTGGCCGTTTTGTCATCTATATAATATCTTCCGCACATAGAAGCTCCTCTGAATATTTTTTATCTATTTTACTACTTATTCTGCCCGGTCTCAAGCCGGCAGATACCGCGATGTATGGCTGAACTTTTATCATAAAAGTTAAAGTTCAGCTCGCGCCATTCGCAAAATCGCGCTAACGCGCTCTCCGCCGTTTCACGGCTTATTTTTGCTCATATACGGGCGCTCCGCTCATACATCGCAGAATGTGCTCATTCATGCGAGCATGATTCGCCCATTTTGCGCTGTATGGCTGAACTTTTTAAAAATAAATTGACATACATTTTTCCCTCCTGCTATAATAATTATTCCCCGTGTAGGGGACAACTGCATATGTTACCTTCGGTATCCGCCGGCGGAATCCGGCGGGGCTAGACCGGCCAAACGGAGCGGGAAAGAGCTCCACCATCAAAATTCTTAACGGAAGATGACCCCGGACGGCGGGACGGTCTTAATCTCGGAGTGGAGGTGTGTATGAAAAAGTACCTTTCTTTTTTCCGGCTGCGTTTTTCTATGGGGCTTCAGTACCGGACAGCCGCGCTTGCCGGGATGGTGACGCAGTTTTTCTGGGGATTTATGGAAATCATGATGTTTTCCGCCTTCTACCGCGCGGATGCGGCGGCGTTTCCCATGAGCTTTTCCGCGACGGCTTCCTACATATGGCTGCAGCAGGCTTTTCTCGCCCTGTTCGCGACGTGGGTGATGGAGGATGAGATTTTCGACGCGATTATCAGCGGAAATATCGTCTATGAGCTGTGCCGGCCCATCCGCATTTACCGGATGTGGTATGCGAGAAGCATTGCGAACCGCCTGTCGCGGGCCCTGCTTCGCTGCGCGCCGATCCTGATTGTGGCCGCGCTGCTGCCAAAGCCTTACGGGATTGCGGCGCCCGCGGACGCGCGGCATTTTCTGCTGTTTCTTGTGACGCTGTTTCTTGGGCTCGCGGTGACGGTGTCGTTCTGCATGCTGGTCTATGTGCTTACCTTTTTTACCGTGTCGCCCCAGGGGCTTCGGATGCTCTTTGTCTCGGCGGTGGAATTCCTGGCTGGCGGCGTCATCCCGCTGCCGTTTCTGCCGCCCGCGGTGCTGCGGGTGGTGGAGCTGCTGCCCTTTGCGTCGATGCAGAACGTGCCCCTTCGGATTTACAGCGGGAGCATGAGCGATGCGCAGATGCTGCGGGCCATTGTGCTGCAGGTGTTCTGGCTGGCGGCGGTCACAGGGCTCGGAAGCCTTTTGTGCGCGAGAGCGGAGCGAAAGATCACACTGCAGGGCGGCTGAGAGCCGGGCAGCGTGGATTCGGGGAAAGGACAGATTATATGGAAAAATTATGCAGCGGCCTCCGGCTTTACGGGCATTATATCTCGATCAACGTCAGATCTGCCATGCAGTATAAGATGTCGTTTTTTCTGACGGCAGTGGGGCAGTTTCTGGTGTCATTTAATGTGTTTCTGGGCGTCTTTTTTATGTTTCAGCGGTTCTCCCGGGTGGAGGGGTTTACCTACAGCGAGGTGCTCCTTGGCTTTTCGATCATCCTGATGGAATTTTCGCTGGCGGAGATGTCGGCGCGGGGGTTTGACCTGTTTCCGGGGACGGTGCGCAGCGGGGAATTTGACCGGATTCTGGTGCGCCCCCGGAATGAGATCCTCCAGGTGCTGGGGAGTAAGTTCGAGCTGACGAGGTTCGGGCGGATGCTCCAGGCCCTGGTTATGTTTGTGTACGGGATCGCGAAAAGCGGGGTCACGTGGAATGCGTCAAAAGTAGTAACAGTGCTGTTCATGCTGATCGGCGGGACGGCGGTGTTTTCCGGGCTGTTTTTAATCTACGCGGCGCTGTGCTTTTTCACCCTGGACGGGCTGGAATTCATGAATGTCTTCACGGACGGCGCGCGGGAATTCGGCAAATACCCGGTGGGCGTCTACGGGAAGAAGATCCTGCTGTTTTCGACATTCGTCATACCATATGCGCTGATCCAGTATTACCCGCTGCTGTATCTGCTGGGGAGAAGGACAGAGCCTTTTTATATCGTGCTGCCGCTTCTGGCGTGCCTGTTTCTGCTGCCGGCGTATGGGCTGTGGAGATTCGGGGTTGGGCGGTATCAGTCCAGTGGGTCGTGAGGCGATAAAATAGGATTTATAATATTTACATCAATGAATTTATAGATATAAATATTGATATATTTCCGCTATCTGTGTATGATAGAAGTATAGGAAAATGTTTTTAAGGAGGTTCGAATCATGAATGAGATGTCTGTTCTGGGTGTTATGAAATCGATTGTTCCGATTACACGTTTTAATAAGGGGGAAGCCAGCCGTATTTTTGATGAAGTGGAAGCTGGCGGAACGAAAGTTGTTATGAAAAATAACCGGCCGGCCTGCATTCTGATGTCCCCGGAAAAGTATGAGTCTCTGATGGAAATGCTTTCTGATTATATCATGGAAGAAGAAGCGGAGGCCAGAATGACACAGTATGATCCTGATGAAACGATGTCCCGGCGCGAAGTCATGGAGTCTTTTGGTATTACAGATGACGATCTTGACGATGTGGTAGTGGAAATCGAGTGAGGGACAGGGAAGATGAAATGGAAGATAGAATATATCAGAGAAGCGCAGCGGGACTTAAAGCGGCTGGATCCCTATAACCGTAAAATTATTTTAAAAGCGATTGATAAGACAGCGGAACGCCCGCTGCCGCCACCGGATGGAATAGGGAAACCCCTGGGAAATCATGCCGGTTCCAGACTGAGCGGATATTACAAAATCAAACTGCGGGATCTGGGCTATCGTGTGGTATACCAGCTGGTGACGGATGGCGAGGTCATGAGGATTATCGTGATTTCAATCCGTGATGATGAGACGGTTTATAAAGAAGCGGAACGAAGGATCCGGGAATTTGTGACGCCAAAGGAATAAGTTTTTCTAACCAGAGGTACCATAAAAGGAGGAATCCATCATGCTGTCGTTATCACCGAACATATAAGTGATTCCATTTTCGGATGCATATATGTCTATAATTTCTTCCGCTGTCATAAAAGTATCTTTTACTGTCTGGTCTACCTGGATCAGGTGCTGTATAAGATCGATTATCTGACGGGCACGGATGAGGTGGATTCCTTTATATAACCGGCAGGGGGACAATCCCCCTGCCGGTCTGTTATGCGGCGGCTCTTTTCTCGAGCTCCTCTCTGATCTCCTTCATGTATTCCGGCGTCAGCGGATAAAATTTCATGCAGATCACGTTGATGATCAGACCGATTAAGGCAAATCCGTAATAGCCCAGGATGCCGATGGCAAACAGCGGGATGGAGAAGGGATCTTCCGCCGTCGGGAGCGTCCCGCCAAAGCCGATCATGGCGCAGAGAATTGCGACAAATGTCGGGCCGAGGGAGGAGATGATCTTGTCCGCCAGGTTAAACAGCGAGCCGATGGTTCCGGGGCAGTATTTGCCGGAGGTATAATATTCAAAGTCAATGACGTCGGCCAGCATGGGGTTTAACGCCTGCCCGGCGATCAGGTTAAAGCCCTTCATGATGACGGTCAGGATCAGGAAGGCGAGGGTGAAGAAGTTCCAGCCCGAGAAGCCCTCATACCCCGGGAAGTTTAAGGTCTTATAGTTCCCGAAGATCCAGAGAAGGATGCCGAGGACGCAGGTGACGATGCCACCCCAGCTGGAGATGACCATGGCCTTTTTCGTCCCGTATTTGCGGCCGATCGCGCCGAGTCCCAAAAGGATCATGATGATGCTGGGGATCATGGTGTAGCCGTTGATGGCGGAGTTCAGCTTTGCATTTCCCACCGCGATGGCAAACATGATGACGACCACAGTGGCATTCCCCTGAAGGGTGGTGGCGAGCTTGTCGGAGCCGGCGGAGAGGATCAGCATCAGGAAGGGGCGGTTGCGTTTAAACAGGTACAGCGCGTCCTTCAGGCTTACCTTTTCCTGCGTTTTATTCTGCTCTTCTGTCACGGCCTGCCGGTCGTATTTATTGTAAAAGGCCAGGTAGACGAGGGTTGCAATCAGACCGACGATTGTAAAAACCGTGATCAGGGTCTGGAAAAACGGAAGGTTAAAGCCCTTTGTTCGGGGCATCAGTCTGGAATAAATGTACATATTTGCCACGGAGTAGTAGATCGTGACGTAAATGCCGTTCACCATGCCGAAGGTGGCGCGCTGTTTTCCCTCTTTGATGCAGACCTGGGAGGTGGAACGCAGTCCGGAGACCTCCATGGTGGTAAAGATGATAAACAGCATGTAAAGGATGATGAAGGCGGCTTTTCTCACATTTCCCTCCAGGAGCGCGGGCGGCAGGTTGATCATCAGCTGCCCGACGATCACTGCGCCGATGGCGCCGCCTAACATGTACGGGGTAAACCGGCCGAATCTGGTCTTTGTCCGGTCTGCGATGGCTCCCATTCCAAGATCCGTCACCGCATCCCAGATCCGGAAGATTGTGACGAAGCTTCCCGCCAGCACCACGCCGAATCCGACCACGCCGTTCAGATAATAGCTCAGAAAGCCTCCGAACTGTGTGTTTAAATTTGCGGTGATGGCGATCAGCGTCAGAAAGAAGATCTCATAAAACGGTGCGCTTTTCATTTTCTTATTCATAAGTGTTCTCCTCAGTTTTTTTGAAAAATCAGTCAGTGATCCTAACTATTAAATCAGAATTTAATTTTTTATGTCGCCGAATCTCTGCTGGCATTCGTTGATTAAAAGGAACATATTTGCCCCGGATCGGATTTTTTCGCGGATTTCCTCTTCATATTCCGCCGGAACCAGGCGCTTTACCTTTGCCCAGATCATTTCCTCCGAAAAACGTCTGTCGTAGGAAAACGGGACGATATCCGCCGTCCGCATCAGCCACAGGCGAAGCTTCTGTTCCAGCTCCCGGATCAGGGGGAGATAGTCCGGGTCGTCGATCACGTTCCGGGTTTCCGCGGGGTCTGTTTTCAGATTATAAAACTCGTCGCGTCCGTTTATCCTGGAAACCAGCTTGTACCGGTCGGTGCGGATCATAAACCCCTTCGCGTGGGCGTCCGCGTCCATCTGCGCGAGGTGCCTCGGATAATACGGGCTCGCCGGGTTCGTCCCCTTCGGCCCCCCTGCGTGGAACTCGTCGCAGTGAATCTCATCGGGATTGCGGCCTCCCTGGCAGGTGACAAATTCCCGGACCTTTGTGTTCCGGTCCCGCAGTGCATCCCGAAGGGAGATCCCGTAGTGGGTGTGGCAGGGCGTCACCTCCGCCATCTCCATCGCCGTGGCGTAAAAATCGACGAGCTCAGTCAGGCTGTCGCAGACGCCGGGATCCGTCCCATAACCTTTCGGCGGTTTGATCAGAAACGGTACCTTCGTCAGGCAGTCCTCGAAGGTGTTCTGCGCCTTTTCCGCGAGGCCGTAGTCGCCGGCAAAATCCCCGTGATCCGAGAAAAAGAAGATCGCGGAATTGTCATATTCCCCCGCCTCCTTTAACGCGTCGCACAGCCGCCGGAACTGGTCGTCCACCTTTGCGGTCATCCCTAAATATACGGCGCGCAGTTCGCTCCACTGTGCTTCGGAATAGCCCTCCAGCTGCTGGTTTGTGCGGATGGCTTCTAAAATGTCCGCTTTCCCGTCACATTCGTCAGGGCGGATCCGCTCTGGCAGCTTTGCGCGGTCGATCATGGAAAAATAGGGCTCCTCCGCCTGGTAGGGCGGGTGCGGCCAGCAGAGCCCGAGAAACAGGCACAGGGGCTGATCTTTTGGTTTGCGCCGGATCATGTCGATGGCAGCATCGAGATCCTCGTCGTCGCCGGAATGATTTTTTCCCTGCTCATCCAGGCCGAGCTTCCCGCCGTACATGGCGTGAAAATCAGGACTCCCCGGCGCGGCGTTTCCGTTTACCGGGCCTTCTGCCTTCGGAGCCTCCCCGCCGTACCAGATCTCACTGGCGTGATGCTCCAGGGCGCCTTTTTCCTGCGCGGCGATGAGGTCGTTTCGCGCGTTCATCCACACATAATAGCCGTTCTCTTTCAGCTCGCTGAATATGGTTTCCTCCCCCTCGTGAAGGAGATGCGCCATCGTCCGGTGTCCGTTCACGTGCGGGTAGAGGCCGGTGGTGAAGCTGCAGCGACTCGGCACGCAGACCGGATTCTGGCAGAAGGCGTTGCGAAAGGATACGGCCTCCGCAGCCGCCAGCTGATCGAGGAAAGGCGTGTGGGCGGCAGGGTTTCCCAGGTGGCCCAGGGCGTCGGAGCGCATTTCATCCGGATTAAAAATAATGATATTTGGTCTCATGTTACCCCCTTTCGATGATTTTATTATAAGGAAAGGGGGCGAAACGTTTTTGCCTGTATTTGACGGGTATGTTCTGATATTGATAAAAAGAAAGGTTTTGCAAAAGACTGTGCCAGTATGGAGCAGCAGGAAGGCTTACGTATGCTCCTGCTGCCATTTTTTCGGGGAAATGCCGTACTGTTTCCGGAAGGCATGGCAGAACTGCGAACTGGTTTTATAGCCACATTTTTCCGCGGCTTCGCTGACGCTGGATCCGTATCGGAGAAAGTCGGTGGCGGCCTGACAGCGGATTCGGTGAAGCAGCTCGGAAAAACTGCACCCGCACTCCTGATGGATCAGGCGGGACATGTATTCGTAGGAGATGCCATTCTGCTCTGCGGCGGCCTTTAAGGTGATGTCCTCCCTGAGGCGCGCGTGGATCAGGCGGATACAGCGCCGGACGTAAGGGCTGTATCCCTCCAGCTTTGATTCCCTTACCTTTTTACAGTAGAGCAGAGGAAGCTCTTTTGTTAGTTCGTTCAGTTTTGTGATGTCATCCGACGCCTCGATCTGATCGGAGAGGGCGGCGCAGATGCTTCGGATCCACACGGAGGGCGCGCCGCCGTCCTCCGCGGCGCGGCAGCTGACGGTATTGACGAGCATTGCGATCTGCTTCATCCGTCGCAGCTGATCCGCCTCCGCCTGGTAGTGGCCGGCCTCCATGAAATACAGATTTTTCAGCTCCTGTTCCATAAATTCGATATCGCCATTTGTAATCGCATTTCGCATCAGTTTTTCGAGTCTGGCATTGTGACGGATGTGCGCCACCGGGTTCTGCCGGGCCAGCTCCGCCAGCTTTAATTCTTCCTCTGCCGGGCCGGCGGAGGGTGTGTGCGCGCCAGGGGTGGGCGCATCATTTTGGGCAGGGAAGTGCCTGGAGCCGGAGGGATCCCGACCGGGGAGCCGGAGAAACAGGGAGGCGGCGTCCGGAATTTCATTGATCCCGTAGTGGGGCAGATCCGCCTCAATGATGCCGGTGACCAGCTGGTCGACGTAAAAGGGGCCGAGGCAGAGCAGCAGGCGGCTTCCCGCGACCGTGACCGGGAGCGCATAAAAATAATAGCCCTCCGATTCCACGGGCGTTTCGGTGCCCGGGTAATCCGGCGTATCGGCAAACAGCGGGAGAATCTGTGCCAGGAATTTCCTTCGTGCCTCTGCCCTGCGGTTTCGGATCATTTTGTGCTGTGTGTAGCGGGTAAAATCCGCAACCACAGTTTCATCCGGGTGAAGCAGAAGCAGGTCAAGTCTGGTTAATATGTTCAGTTTTCGTAAGGATTCAACGTAATTGTTCAGCATTTTTATGAATGTTGGTGTTAAAATGAGAGTTCTATCTTCGTTGCAATCATTGGCTCCGGCGCTTCCGTGGCAAGGCCCTTCGGGCAGGCCCATTCCTCCGCGCCCTCCTGCCTGCACTGGGAGATGAGGTCCAGGTTCGCCTTCTGCTCGGCTAACTCCGCGAGGACGAGATCGGGCGCTTTCATCGCCTTCAGCACGCCGGATAATCGTTCCGCCACAGCCGGGTGGTCACGGATGACATTTCTGGTCTCATAAGGATCCTCCGCCAGGTCGTAAAGCCGGTCTTCCCCGTCGAAACCCGAAAAGGTGACGTATTTGTACTGTCTCCATATTGCCATGCGCCCGATGGAGCTTGCGCCGAACCGGTGGCTTACCTCGGAGACGACAATCCGGTCTTCCTCTGTTATCGTACCACAAATCAGATCAGAAAGACACCTCCCGTCCTGTTTTGGCGGCAGAGGCGCGTCTGTCATCCGGCAGATCGTGGGGCCAAGGTCCAGAAGACTGACCGGGGAACACACCTCCTTTCCCCGCGGGATGCCGGCGCCGGCAAAGATCATCGGCACATGGACGCTGGCCTCATAAAACGTATTTTTTCCATAAAAACCGTGCTCGCCGTTCATATCCCCGTGATCGGAGACGTAGATCACGATGCCCTCCCGTTTGTTTGCCGCAAGATAATGTTCCCAGGCATCCAGAATGCGGCCGATATTCTGATCCAGGAATTCCGTCATGCCGTAATAGGCGGCCATGGCGGCGCGCACGGTTTCCGGGTCGGTATCTTTCAGCTTTTTCTGAAAAACAGGATGCATGTCCCCCTCATAGGAAGCCTCCGGGAGATGGACCCTGTCGTAATAATAATCGAACAGCTCCTTCGGCGCAACATAGGGAAAATGGGGCGCGTACATGCCGACACACAGAAACTGCGGCCGTTCATATGTGCCTGTGAGATACCGGACGGCGGCATCCGTGACCTCTCTGTCATAGGACAGGACGGTGGAATCCCCGCCGCCCATGCAGCGGATGGCCAGGTGTTCGATGCGTCCGGCGTTCCAGGGCAGCGCGTCTGTGCCGGTGCGCTTCCTGCGCCCGTGCGTCGTCGGGGTGATATCGCCTGTAAGACGTTTTGTAAAGCCGTGCCGCTGGTCGGGCCCGATAAAATGCATCCGTCCGCAGAGGGTGGTGTCGTACCCGGCCGCGTTCAGGGAATGGACAAATGTCGCGGTATCCGGGTGCAGCGACGCGTCGTTGGTCAGCGCCTTGATGGAGGAGGCATACCGCCCGGAGAGCATGGTGAGCCTCGACGGCACGCACAGCGGGCAGGCGGCATAGCAGTCCCGCATCACGGTTCCTTCTGCGGCCAGGCGGTCGAGGCAGGGCGTTCGCACAATCTGATTTCCGGCATTGCCCATAAGCCGGTAAGAATGCTGGTCTGAGATGA
Organism: uncultured Roseburia sp.; assembly: GCA_947642555.1. Classification (GTDB taxonomy): domain Bacteria; phylum Bacillota; class Clostridia; order Lachnospirales; family Lachnospiraceae; genus Roseburia. Next base: position 36,765 of record CANRSX010000033.1, read on the forward strand.
GAAAAAGAATATCCTGCGGCATGTGATTGCTCCTTTGCTATTTTTCACGAAAAGTTCAGCCCGCGCCATTCGCAAAACCGTGCCTGACGGCACTCTCCGTTGCTTCGCAACTTATTTTTGCTCATATACGGGCGCTCCCTCAGTCAGAATCGATGTGTGAAAATTCGTGCGAGCACGATTTCCCCCATGCGATTCCGACTGGCTGAACTTTTCATAGAAATAGTATACCCGCCGCAGGAATATAAAGTTGTCTGAATTTGATAAAAATATCGTAAAATTGATAAATGACGCTTTCTACATATCATCAAAAGCCCAGAGGAACGTGTCCGGATTCGGCATGCCGGCAGGCTGTTCCCGATTGAATTTCTCTGAAGGAAGAGGTTATATATCCGCCGGACAATGGCGGCCTGTTATTAGTTTTCGTTCAGGATATCGAGCAGTTCACGAGGTGTTACAACACATAGCAGATCATTCTTTACACCTCAGCACGCGCAAGATCAATTTCCCTGTTGATATCATCAGGACTCATATCTGCAACGCCGTTTTCTTTAGCCTGTGCTCGCAGGGCATTGAATGCCTGCATTGTGCCTTCCCTGGTGATATCAGTTTCAGGAGATGATATTTCAAAAGGTATCCTGCGTTGCCTGACAACGGCTCTTGCGAATACATTAATTGCTGTAGTAGCGTTCATGCCGAAGTCCTGGCATAAGCCATCAAATTGTTTTTTTAATGTCTCGTCCATGCGGACACTGAAAGTTGCCTGTGCCATAATCATGCCTCCTTTACATCTTTTCTATAGTATATGAGAAAAGGTGCAAAAAATCAATAACTAGAACTCATTAGATGCGTTTAGGTTTGAATTTACCAAAACATGATTCCTCGTTTATCATAAACGCTTCCGCCAGTATCATTGCGGAGGCGTATTGCCCGGTCAGGAGCCATCACGGTGGCAAGCGGCAGCTTATAAATCACAAGGACCACCTCCATCTGTATAGTAGTAACCACAAAAATCCAAAAAATCAAAAAGTTTTCTACATATCATCAAAAGCCCAGAGGAACGTGTCCGGATTCGGCATGCCGGCAGGCTGTTCCCGATTGAACTTCCGGACCCGCGCGCGGAGACTGTTTTCCCCGCGTTCGCAGTACCACTGGAACTCGTTCAGGATGAGCTCGCAGCTCTGGCTTCTCTCCCCTGCATTTTCAAGAAAATGGCGGCCCAGCCGGAATGCGCCCCGCACATCTCCGGGAAACCGCTCCAGGTGCGTTTCATCCAGGCGGAGATAGTCGAAGCAGAAGCGGTCCTGCCTGTTTATAAATTTCGTCCATGCTTCTGCCGCGGGTCTGTATTCCTTCATCGCCGTGAGATAATCCTTTTCCGCATCCGCAAGATCTTTTCTGAGCGCTTCCGCCTGATCGGGATCGCACTCTATCCTGCGTTCCAGCTCTTTTTTGTACGCCTTTGCTTTTTCATACGCCTCTTTTCGCTCCTCCGCCTCCCGACGGTACAGCGCCGTGTACAGTTTTTTCCCTGCCAGGAAAAAGACGCAGCCGCTGTACAGATCCACCGCCAGCGGAATGTTAAAAGACGTCGCGCTGCTCTTTTCGAGGGTATGCTGCAGCGCGCCAATCTGGTCCGGATCCATCATGCAGAATCCGGCGGAGTTCATGCGCCAGCCGTCTGGTACCGCGTCGCCGTCCGGATTTTTTTTATGGATCTCGTAGCCCTGCGGACTGTTGCAGTATGCCTCGAACAATCGCATGGAAAAGTCACGCTTTTTTCGGGATCCTGTGGTGAAGGGATCTGTGCGGTCATCATTCCCGGTCTCTGCCGCCGGCTTAATCATGGGATATCCGCTGTATTCCAGCCAGGTCTTGATCCTGATATGGAGCGCCATCCGTTCCAGAAGACCGGTCAGCCAGGGCAGATAGTCTGTCAGCTTTTTGTCTCGTTTTGTCCCGACATAGCATTTCAGGCCGTGCAGCCGGGCGGAAATCTCTGTCCCGCCCGCCTCATGCTCCATGCGCAGCATGTTCGTCAGCTCCGCCAGATCCTTTTTCAGCTGTGCTATGGTGAACATGGTCTCACCCGCTGCACCCTTCTTTGTACTGCTCTTTCGCTTCCGGCAGCCCGGCTTCCTCTCGCCATCCGGCAGGCCCGTCTGCAGCAGGAGATCCAGGCAGTGGCGCTGGTCCCACAGGCTGGTGTCCTTATAATAAATGTCGTGCGCCGTCAGGTATTCCAGCAGCCACAGGTAATAGTCGTCTTCCCCGATCAGCCCCGCCTGGTATCCCGCGTCATTCATCCAGAGCGCTTCCCAGAAAGTCTGGTAATCCTTCTTTGATGTTTTTTCTGACGGCTGATCCGTGGCCCGGTTCCCTTTTTTTGGAATCTTTTTCAACAGTTTGTCTGCGGCCCGGTCCGGATTTTTCTTCAGATGTTCGGCCAGCTTTTTCCTGATCAGGGCTTCATCCTTTCGCCTCAGGGCGCGTTTCGTCGATAGTTCGGGGAAATGCTCCTCCAGAAGCCCCGATATGCTGTCCGCCCAGAAGTAGCGGTACAGGAAGGAACGTTCCGCCCTGCTGGTATATTCGAGGATCAGATCGCGGTAGAAATTGTCACGGATTGAGTTTACAGAGCCTTCCATTGCAACTCCCTCCCATAAGATTTCGCCAGCCGGAGAGGCCCTTCACAGATGCGGCTGTGCACATCCAGCGCCTTGTCCGTATCTGCCAGGGGGGCGATCTTATGCTGGCCCAGATACAGGTTCACGATCTCTTCCAGCTCCCTGCAGAAATCCCGGGGAATTTCTGTCCCCGCCTTCCGAAAGAGCTCCACAAAGCGCAGGCAGGCGGAGCAGTACTCGTCCAAACCTTCAAAACCCAGAACCAGCTGCAGCAGTTCCCAGTTTCTGCTCTCCAGCTCGCTCTGCTGTTCATACTCAGCTTCCCACCATGCGGCGCGGTCCTCCTCATCCAGCTCATCCAGGGGACTCCAGTAATCGTCTTCTTCGAAGTCGGAGAAGGCATCGGCAAAGCCGTCGTCATCCTCTCCGTCCTCATAAAAAAGATCGTCGTCCATATCCGTCTCGTCTGCTTCCTCCGGCTGTTCTGTCCCCTCCGTCTCGTCTGTTTCTTCCGGCTGTTCTGTCTCCTCCGTCTCGCCTGCTTCTTCCGGCTGTTCTGCTTCCTCCGTTTCTTCTGTCAGGTTTTCGATCCAGTATTCGGTCCGCAGATGCGGAGGGGACAGTGCCCAGTCGTCATCCAGGATCCTTACATTCAGATCCTTAAAGGTAAGGTAATGGTTGATGGGAGAATACAGATGGAAGCCGAAGTTCCCGTCATATCCCCCGTACAGCTCATTCTGGCTGGTTCCGTCCTGCCCTTTTGTGATACACCAGCCCCGGGAGAACCACTTTGCCTGCTCCAGCAGAAAGGCGAAGTCGGTCCGCTCCTTTAACTCGCCGCCCCGCGCGTAGTAGTAACCTCCCCGGCACAGGCTGCACCGCATGACCAGATAAAGGTACAGGCCGTACAGCTCCCGCCGCGTCCGAAGGTAGGACTTCACCCAGCCTTTCTTAATGTAGCGCTTCGCGAGCAGCTTCTCCTCCCAAAGGGAGAGCATCTCCTCCACCAGGGTGTGGAGCTTTTCCGGACAAAACTCCCCCTTCTGATCTGTAATCTCCCGCCGGAAGGAGTAGTCGTGGCCCTTCATGCGGCGCATGAGCTCCTCCGCCGCCTCCTGCAGGCTCTGGAGGTTTTTCTCACAGATTTCCAGTTTTTCCTTAGACAATTCCATACATCTTCACCGTTCCTTTCTTAAAATGCGGATGGCGGGCGGGATTTCCCCGCACAGCTATCCTAGCATTATATTACGAAAAAGTCAAAAAAACTTTGTAAAATTTACGAATTTTATTTTCCGCCCTGGTAAAGTAGTGGTTGCAAGGCGCACATGGACAGCCGAATGACCGTCCGAAAGCCTGCGTCCACAAGGAAACGGGGCAGACGAAAATCGAAACAGAAAAGGAGGTTACATATGTCAAATGCAAACCGGGAGGGCGGCTTTTATGTCGTCGAAGGATGTCTGGGCAGATACAATGGCCCGGGAGGAGATGTGAGCATTCCGGAAGGCGTCACCGAAATTGCGGATGGAGCCTTTGCGGGCTGCCGCACTCTGACCCATGTGAAGATCCCGGAGGGGGTCATATGGATCGGCGAAGATGCCTTTGCCGGCTGCAGGAATCTGATCCATGTGACGATTCCAGAAAGCGTCGTATGGATTGGTGACGGGGCTTTTCGGGATACGGGCCTGGCGGAGAAAACCATTCAGGCTGCATATGACCAGGCAGGAGAGTCAGAACTGGCGCTTGAGATGGAGGCCGGACAGCAGCTTTTCTTTGAGGACGATGAGCAGGTGGGCGGCGCGGAACAACCTATTTAACAGAGTAATGTAAAACTCAGAATGATGAAAACAGGAGGAAATGAAAATGGCGATTGATTGGGAATACTACCTTGACGCAGAGGGAGATGAACTTCAGGACGCATATGACGAGGCGGTGGAAGCGGCAGAGGAAATGATGGGCTGCTGGGACGAGGATTAAGACAGCGGCCGGGGAAAAGAAAGGAGAAAACGAACATGTACAATCCAAATGAAGCAAAAATTATCCGGGAAACCTTCCACGGCTATGATCTCATTCCGATTCAGGATGAGATGCTGTCCCACCGGGAGGTGGAGCTGGTCGGGGAGGTGGACGCGGACTCGGTGAACGCTCTCATCCGGCAGATGCGCTATCTGCAGCGGGAGGATCCAAAGGCGCCGGTCACCCTGTACATCAACAGCCCCGGCGGAAATGTGGACAGCGGTATGGCGCTCTACGATGTGATGCAGGCGGTGAGCTGCCCCATCCGGACCGTCTGCGTGGGGCTGGCGGCCTCCATGGCTGCCCTGCTCTTTGTCTCAGGCGCGGAGCGCGACATGCTGCCCCACAGCCGCCTCATGATTCACGATCCGCTGATCGTGCAGACCGGCGGCAGCGCCCTGAAGCTGAAAGCGGTCAGCGATGACCTGATGGAAACCCGGCAGATCATCGCCAGGGTCATCGCGGAGCACTCCGGCAAAAGTATGGAGGAGATCCTAGCCAAAACCGCCAGTGACAGCTATTTCCGGGCAGAAGAAGCCCTGGAATTCGGCCTCGCCGACCACATCATCACAAGCCTTGCGGATAAGTGATCCGGCGGTATCTGTTCTGCAGCCGTATAAGATCCATTTTATCAGAGGAGGGAAAAATATGTACAGCAACATCAAAACCAAACGTATCCTTGCAAAAGACATCATCGTCAGCAATGACACCTGGGTCACAGAGATCAACAACAACGATCTGCTGGTGGGACCGCCGGGCAGCGGCAAGACCAGGGGCTATGTGATCCCCAACATCCTCCACGCCCAGGACAGTCTGATCGTCGCCGACACCAAGGGGAACCTGTGCAGGCTGTACGGGGGATACTTAAAGGAAAAGGGCTACACGGTCATGCACCTGGACTTCACGGACGTGGCGAGCACCCCCTGGGGCTACAACCCTCTGGCTTTTATCCGGAAATGCCGGGACAGTCAGGCAAATAAATCCGGCGATTACTACAGTGAGCAGGATATCAAAAAGATTGCGCAGGCCATCTGCCCCTGCTTAAATTCAGAAGAACCCTTCTGGGATCAGGCAGCCCAGATGTATCTGGAGGCAATCCTTCTCTTTATCATGAATGTGCTGCCACAGGAGCGGCACAACCTGTTCGAGGCCTTCACCTTCCTTTCAAGGATGGGTACAGACGACCTGAACGATATGATCGATGATGAGTGTGCCGACCATCCTGACAGCGCCTTTGCGCGCAAGATACGGATGATCCGGCAGAACGCAAAAGCGGAGAGAATGGATGCCAGCATCAGGGGAATCCTGGCGCAGCACCTGGACGTGGTGGCATATCCCGGCGTGAAGCGGATGTTCTGCATGAAGGAGCAGGTGGATATGAGAGCCTTTCTCAAAGGGAAAACGGCGCTGTTTTTGTCCATCAGTGATTCGGACCGCAGCCAGGACGCCCTGGTCAATCTCTTCTACACCCAGGCGCTGCAGTATCTCATGGGTGCTGCGGACCGGCAGCCGGACAGCCGTCTTCCGATCCCGGTGCGTTTCATTCTGGATGACTTCAGCACCAACACCGTGATCCCGGATTTTGACAACATCATCTCCGTGATCCGTTCCCGGGAGATCTACGTCAGCCTGGTCATCCAGAGCATCTCCCAGCTGGAAGGCCTCTATGACCATGCCAAAGCCCAGACCATCATCAACGGCTGCGACCACTGCCTGTACCTGGGAGGGACGGACTTTCAGACGGCGGAGTACTTTGCCAGAAAGTTCAACTGTCAGGTCTCCACGGTGCTCAACCTGCCCCTTAACACCCTGTTCGTCTTCGAGAGGGGCAGCGTCCCCAGAAAGGCCGGGAAGTATGAGCTAAGCAGTGATACCGTCTACCGCAGCCTGATGATGCAGAGAAAGCGGACAAAGGAAGAAGCCGGGGCGGAATATGGAAACGGGGCTTTATGAAAAACATATCCTGCTTTCCCAACCCGGCCTCTGCTATAATCCTTTCTTTCACGGTCAGCAGATCAAAAAAAAACGCTGCATCCCCTGTATTTACAGGGCTGCAGCGTTTTTTGATCTGCTGACCGTCAAATCAGGCATTCAGGATTTCCATAAATTCCTCTCCGGTAATCGTTTCCTTTTCATACAGGAATTTTGCCAGTTCCTCCAGCTTTTTCCGGTTTTCCATCAGAATAGCCGTTGCTTTCTCATGCTGTTTTTTCACCAGCTCCACCACCTGACGGTCCACCTTTGCCTGCGTCTCTGCAGAACAGGAATAAGCTGTGTCACCGCCCAGATACTGATTGTCCACGGTTTCCAGTGCAACCATGTCAAAGTCCCCGCTCATACCGTAACGGGTAATCATGGCACGTGCCAGTCTGGTAGCCTGTTCAATGTCATTGGAAGCCCCTGTGGAAATAGTGCCGAAAACGACTTCTTCTGCAGCCCGACCGCCAGTGCAGGTAGCAATCTTATTTTCGATTTCTTCTTTTGTCATGAGGTAATGATTGCTGTCCTCTACCTGCATAGTATATCCCAAAGCGCCGGAGGTTCGGGGGATAATTGTAATCTTCTGCACCGGGGCTGAATGGGTCTGCTTTGCGGCCACCATGGCATGGCCGATTTCATGATAAGCCACCGTCCATTTCTCCTTATCTGTAAGGATGGCATTTTTCTTCTGGTATCCGGCAATAACCACTTCTATGCTTTCTTCCAGATCGGCCTGGGTCGCATATTTACGTCCGTTCCGCACCGCCCGAAGTGCCGCCTCATTTACGATATTTGCAAGTTCCACACCGGAGGCGCCGGAAGCCATACGGGCAATCTGCCGGAGGTCCACTTCTTCCGATACCCTGATTTTTTTTGTATGGACTTTCAGGATAGCCTCCCGGCCTTTCAGGTCAGGCAGTTCCACCGGCACCCGGCGGTCAAATCGTCCTGGCCGGGTCAGCGCAGGGTCCAGGGATTCCGGCCGGTTGGTAGCTGCCAGAATGATAACGCCTGTGTTGCCCTCAAAGCCATCCATCTCCGTCAGAAGCTGGTTCAGGGTCTGTTCCCTCTCGTCATTGCCGCCCATCTTCCCGGAATTCCGTTTCTGCCCGATGGCGTCAATTTCATCGATGAACACAATACAGGGAGCTTTCTCCTTGGCCTGTTTGAAAAGGTCACGTACTTTTGAGGCTCCCATGCCCACAAACATCTCTACAAATTCCGAACCGGACATAGAAAAGAAAGGAACGCCTGCCTCGCCTGCCACTGCCCTGGCCAGCATGGTCTTGCCGGTGCCAGGAGGGCCTGCCAGCAGGATACCTTTTGGCATGGAAGCACCAATCTCCCTGTATTTGTTCGGGTCATGAAGATAGTCTGCAATCTCTGTCAGATTTTCTTTTGCTTCATCCTCTCCGGCCACATCGGAGAATTTGATGCCATCGGAGGATTTCACATACACTTTGGCGTTGGATTTTCCCATACCGAACATCATAGAATTGGGTCCGCCTGCTTTTTCCATCATCTTCCTGGACATCCAATGGCCCACCCACGCAAAAATAGCGATGGGCAGTACCCAGCTCAACAGGAAACTGAGAAATGGCGACATCTGCTCTATGATCTGGCTGGCAAAGACCGCACCGGATTCTTTGAGCCGGTAGATCAGATCCGGGTCATTCATCAGACCGGTCTTATAGATTTTCGTATCCTCTTTATCCGTGAACAGAATCTGATTGTCCTGTATCTCCACCCGGCCGATTTCTTTACTTTCGGTCATATCCATGAAAGTGCCATAGTCTACCTCTCTGATCTGTCTTTGGGCCAGCCAGGGTATCGCCAGAAAATTGAACAGCATCAGCACCAGCATTACAATGCCGTAGTAATAAAGCAATGGTTTTTTGGGAGTTTTTACTTCATTCATCAAATTCCTCCTGTTTTGACAGATTTGGTTATGTGAAACTGGTTTTGTTATAACAGATACGGAGGCATTTCCGCTACTGTCAGTTTCTGATAAATGTATGGACAGATTCGCGGATGTGTAAAAAATCTTACACATCCGCGAATCTGTCCATACAGAACTGAAATATTGAAAATACTCACCGGATGATGTTTCTGCTATACTTCACAAATATAACAGATGAGAAGAAAGAGAAATGATTATTTTGAAATTAGTCCGCTAGCTGTTCAGAGTCTCTGTTCTTTCCGAAATTAACCTCTGTATCTGCCTGGTCAGTTTTTCTTTGTCCAGGGATTTCTTCCCACAGTTCTCCAGCAACAGCCCTACGATTCCATAAGTGCAGAAATCTACCATGACCTTTGCATCGGCGACAGGCAGGTTTGGTTTTGATTCCTGACGGGCAAGCATCTCCTGAAGATAAGAGCGTACCGCATTTACGAGTATCTTTTCAACCTGTTCGCGCCTTTGAGAGTGCAGGAGCTTCTGAAGAAGCCTGTCCACTTCAGAAGACGCTTCGATAAATGAACGCAAAGCATACTCTGAGGCTTCCTTTTCCGTTCTGTGCGCCAGAATTTCTTCAAATACCTGTTGCACGGACCACTCAATGACTTCTAAAATATCCTGAAAGTGATAGTAAAAGGTCTGGCGGGAAATGTGGCAGACCTCCACTAAATCCCTGACTGTGATTTTGTCTACACTTTTCGTTTTGGAAACCTCCATAAAGGCTCCCGCAATCCTTGATTTCATATTCGCTGGCAAGTGCATCACTCCTTTTAAGACATAATTCTAGCATAATCCCTTATACATGTCCACAAATCATCCCAAACTTGCTTTTCCAGCCCCTCGTCTGCTATAATTCCACTATGAGAAAATCAAAATCCACCGGCTATTCCTTTTTCACAGTGATCAATCTGACGGCGGCGCTGATGGCGGTGCTGTGTCTGATCCTGCTCATTTTGCTGAATTTTTATCTGAAGCGCTCCGCCAGCGACAAGACCCTTACAAAATTAAACAACACGATCGCGACGAATCAGCTTCATCTTTCCCAGGAGATGATGAATGCAGATAAGCTGCTGCTGGAGATCCCGTATTACAGCGCGGATTTTCTGGAGATCGTGCAGGCGGATTCCGCGGACGCCGACCGGGTCGGGAGCATTGTGCGGATGCAGCGGCTGTTAAAAGGGATCAAGCCGGGGATCGGGTGTGTGGACGGGCTGTTTCTCTATTTCAGCGGGGATGACAGTTATCTGTCCGCAGCCGAAAATCAGGAGAAGGAATATCTGTCGATGGAGCTTCGGAATGTGCTGCGCGAGAGGATAAGGAATGGGGAGACGGTTCAGGAGCTGATGACAGACGGCTGGGAATTCCTGTTTTTAAAGGGTGAACCCTGTGTGATCAAAATCACGACTCAGACAAACGGCGCGCTGACCGGTGCGTTTGCCCATATGGACACCATTATGGAACGGCGTATGATGTCAGTGCATGAGGGCTATATTTATTATCTGTTAAATGATAACAATGACCTGATTTATCAGAGCGCGGCATTGCCTTATCCCTTCCTGGAAAACAAGGGAAAGCTGCCGGAAGAGGGGGAATTATCTGAGATCATCTGCGACGGGGAACAGTACTGCGCGTATCAGGCGGCGACAGACTATGATGGGATCCGGCTGGTGTGCCTGTTTCCGGTGTCGGACGAGGCGATCGACATGAAGCCAATCTGGTTTTTATCCGCGGTGATCCTGTCGGTATTCTTTTTGTTTACCGGGATCATATGGATCCTGTTTCAGCGTCTTTTAATCCGTCCCTTTGTTGAAATGGAGGAGGTCAACCGGCAGATTGCGCAGGAAGAAGGGGTGCCTGATCTGACATTTCCCACCGTAAAGTGCAGGGAGATCGACCGGTCTTTGCGCACCGTGGAATATCTCTGTCATATATCGCTTGAGATGCAGAAGAATTATTATATGGAAAAACAGACGCGCACGAAGGCGGAGCTGGATAAGTTTAAGTCCCAGGTCGCGCCGCATTTTCTCGTCAACTGTCTGTATGCCCTGCAGAACCTGGCGGACAGCGGGCATGCGGAGAGCGAAATATTTTCTTCGCTGATCGGCACGCTTTCCGAGCATCTGCGCTATTCGTTAAGCGACCGGGAGAAGGTATCCCTGCGGGAGGAGCTCTACTATGTGGAAAACTATTTAAAGCTGACGCAGATCCGTTTCCCGCTCTGCCTCGACTATGAGATCACGGCGGAGGAGGACGCGAAGCATGCCACGATTTTTACGCTGATGCTGCTGATGTTTACGGAAAATGCGGTCAAATATAACCTGGTGATGGGGAGTAAGCTAACCGTTACTGTGGCCTGCGAGCTGGCAAAAGAAGAAGACGCCACGTACCTGGTGGTTACCCATTGCGACAGCGGGAAGGGCTACCCGGAAGAAATTCTGGAAAAATTGAACCGCAGGGAGCCGGTGCAGGATCACAGGGGAAATCACATTGGGCTTCTCAATGTCATAAAAAGGCTGGAGCTGATGTATCCGGATTCGTCGATCCGGTTTTACAATGACCCGGGAGCCTGTGTGGAGCTTAGAATGCCATATCTGCGGATGGAGGACGACGCATATGATGAATTTGCTGATTGTGGATGACGAATTTTTCGTGGCGGAGGGGATCGCGAACACGCTGCGTTACGAAAACCTTGAGATCGACGAGGTTTTCAGCGCTTACAGCGCACAGATGGCGCAGGAGATCATGGAGAAAGAGGAAATTTCTATTTTAATTACAGATGTAGAGATGCCGGGGCCGAGCGGGATGGATCTGCTGCGCTGGGTGAAAGAGAAAAATTTTAACATCAAGACGATTCTTCTGACCGGGCACAAAAAGTTCGAATACGCGTACGAGGCGGTGGAGCTGGGGGTACTGAGCTATCTGGTGAAGCCGGTAAATAAGGAGAAGCTAAAGAGCATCCTCACGGAGGCCATCGAAGCGTATCAGAAGCAGCAGGCTTTTGAGAAGTGGTGGAAAAACCTGCCTGTGGAGGAGATCGAGGCATTACAGAAGCGGGAGACGCAGAACGATACGGTGGCGCTTGTAAAGCGGCTGATCCGGGAAAACATCGATCAGCCAGAGCTGGGCCGGGCCTTTCTGGCGAAGCAGGTCTTTTTAAACGAGGACTATCTGTCCTGTCTCTTCCATGAAAAATCCGGCGAGACGCTAAAGGCCTGCATCAGCAGGGAGCGAATCCGGCGGGTAAAGGAGCTGCTGGTCATGACGGATTACACCCAGGAGGAAATCGCGGAAAAAACGGGGTTCTGCGACGTGGTGTACATGCGGAAAGTGTTTAAAAAACAGGAGGGCGTCACGCCGAACCAGTACCGGGAGAATAAAAGTTCATAAAAACGTCGGGAAATGTTTCCCGGCGTTTTTTAACGTCTAATATTTTTACCCCCACGCGCCAAGGTTTGTTCCTTGTGGTTTTCTCCGGGAAAATTATACTTAAGATGTCAACTGGTAAACTGAAAGATCCTCTTACCGGACGGATATGGAGGGTTTACCGGGGATACAATAAAAAAACAGGAGGTAACCATGAAAAAGAGAGTAATCAGTACAATGCTGGCAGCGGCGATGGTCCTTGGACTTGCGGCCTGCGGCGGGGATGCGGGAAACGGAGGAGATGCGGCGGGAAGCGGAAACGCCGGCACAGGAGATGCCGACAGTGCCGGAGCGGAAGCGGCAGGAACGGAATCCGGAGGAGGTACTGCGAATGACGGCGCGGGAGAGGACCTCGCGGCAGCAGCTATCCGGGAGCGGAAAGAGAGCGGGGAGTACCCGACAATCACGGTGGCTTTCATGAGCTTTACCGGGCCGTCGGACGGCGCGGAGCGTGTTAATGAGAGGATTTCTGCTTACACGGAGGAGACCTACGGGATCCGGACGGAAATACTGAATTATGATCTTGGAAATTATCAGCAGCAGCTGCAGCTGGCGTTCGCGTCCGGGGAGCAGGTTGATCTGTTCTCGACCCTTCGGATTGGGTATTCCAACAGTATCAATTCAGATTACGCCTATGATCTGGAAGAAAATGATCTGCTGCAGACCTATGGGCAGGGGATTATTGAGACCGTAGGACAGGAAAATATTGAGACCTGCCGTGTGAATGGAAAGCTTTATGGAATACCAAATATGAAGGAGTTCGCGAACGGCATCGGAGGAATCTTTATTCCGAAGCAGTATCTGGATACCATCGGCTATGATTATGAAGGTGTCCTTGCATCACAGAAGACAGACCGGTTTGTGCTGGAGGATACGATACTGGCGGATTATGATCTGATTGATGACATTTTCGCGCAGCTGCATGAGGCATATCCGGATAAATATGTATTCGGGCCGCAGAAGTCGGTTCCGCACGTATGTGAGGTGGATGCGATTGGAAATGATAATTTTGGCGTGCTGTTTTCCGATTCTACGGATCTGACTTTGGAAAATATGTTTGAGAATGAGCACTGGCTGGAATATCTGCGTCACGTTTATCAGTGGAATCAGAAGGGCTACATCTCTCCGGATGCGCTGACGGATACGACGGATATGAACACAAAAGTTTCCGCCGGGGAGGTTCTGACATATCTTTCCAACACAAAGCCGGAGCAGGCAAAGTCACATCCGGAGCTTGGCGAAATGGTGATCTTTTTACTTGGCGACTATTTTTCTTCTTCAAATGGCGTGAACAATATGCCATGGGCCATCGGTTCCGGGTGTGAAGATCCGGTAGCCGCCATGCAGCTTTTAAATGCGTTTTATACAGATCCGGAGCTGGAAAACCTGCTCTGCTGGGGTGAGGAAGGCGTGGATTATGTACTGGATGAGAACGGAATGCTGACGGCTCCGGAAGGAATGGAGCTTGCCGATGTGGAATATAAGCTGGGCGTTGCGTGGGAGATGCCAAATCAGTTCCTGACCCATATTCGCTCTGATTTTTCGGCGGATGTCTGGGAGCAGTACGATGCGATGAATACTGCGGCAAAAAAATCACTGGCGGCAGGGTTTATCTTTGACAATTCCAGCGTGCAGAATGAGTATATCGCGCTGACGAACGTATGGGACGAATATTCCTCACAGCTGATGTTCGGTTTCGTCGACCCGGATGAGAAGACGCCGGAGCTGGTGGAGAAGTTAAAGGCTGCCGGTCTGGATACCTATATGGCGGAGAAGCAGAGACAGCTGGATGAGTGGGCGGCGTCACGCTGACAGATTCCAGAAAATGGAGCGTGGAAATCAATGAAAAAACGTAGCAAAATAAGACGGGAGCTTCCCATATATCTGATGGCGCTGCCCGGAGTGATATATTTGATTATCAATAATTATATGCCGCTGCCCGGGCTGGTGCTGGCTTTTAAGCAGTACAGCGCGAAACGCGGCATCTGGGGTTCGGCGTGGGCAGGGCTTGACAACTTCAAATATCTGTTTGCGACGCAGGATGCCTGGGTGATCACACGCAACACGGTGCTCTACAACGCGGTATTTATCCTCTTAAATACCGCGCTGGGCATCACCTACGCGATTCTTCTGTCCAGTATGAAGGCAAAAAAAGCGGGCAATTTTTATCGCGGCGTTATGCTGCTGCCATACATGATCTCGAGTGTTATTTTGAGTTATCTCGTCTATGCCTTCTTAGGTGTGGAAAGCGGCCTGATTAATAAGATGATCATAGAGCCGCTGGGAGGAGAGGCGATTTCCTGGTATGCGGAGCAGAAGTACTGGCCCTTTATCCTCGTAATCGTAAACTGCTGGAAATCCGTGGGTTATCAGATGGTGATCTACTATTCGTCCATCACGGGAATCGATGACAGTTATTATGAGGCCGCCATTGTGGATGGGGCGACCTCCTGGCAGCAGATTACGAAAATCACGCTGCCGCTCTTAAAGCCAACGATCACGATGCTGGTGCTGCTGTCGGTAGGGCGTATTTTCAACTCGGATTTCGGGCTGTTTTATCAGGTGCCGATGAATTCCGGGGCGCTGTTCCCGGTCACGAATACGATCGATACCTATGTATACCGCGGCCTGATCGAGCTTGGAACCATCACAAAATCAGCCGCAGCCGGATTTTTCCAGTCTTTGGTGGGATTTGTGCTGATCCTTTCCGCCAACAGTCTGGTGCGCAGGTTCGACAGGGAAAACGCATTGTTTTAGGGGAGGAGAGAGATGGAACGAGATAAAAAACTTCAGGTGCTGGCACACGGGATGGCGCTGATCTTTACCGTCTGTGTGCTGCTGCCCCTTCTGATTCTGATCAGCTCATCCTTTACCGACGATAAGGTGCTGCTGCGGGAGGGCTACAACATTTTTCCGCGGGCGTTCAGCCTGGATGCGTATACATACCTGTTTGACGCGGGGAGTTCGATTCTGCGGTCCTATGGCATTTCTATCCTGCTGATGGTCCTGGGAACCACGATTTCCCTGCTGATCACAACGCCGCTTGCTTATGTGATTTCGCGGCCGAGACTGACCCTCCGGGGACCGCTGACCTTTATGGTATTTTTTACCATGCTGTTTCACGGCGGGCTTGTGCCTACCTATGTCAACTACGTGAATGTTTTTCATCTGAAAAATACATTTTGGGCGCTTCTGATCCCGAATCTTCTGATGCCGGCAATCTATGTGCTGCTGATGAAGAATTATTTTCAGGCCAGCGTTCCGAATGAGCTGTTGGAGGCGGCCTCCATCGACGGCGCCGGGGAATTCCGATGTTTTCTGAGCGTGGCGGTGCCGCTGGCAAAGCCGATTATCGCGACGGTGGCGCTGTTTGTGGGCATGGGATACTGGAACGACTGGCAGAACGGCTATATCTATCTGTCGAAGCGCACGGATTTGTATTCGATCCAGACGCTCTTAAATGCGATGATGCGGAATATCCAGTTCCTGTCGGAGAATCAGATGGATATGTCGTCCTCCGCACAGGCCATCAGCGAGATACCATCGACATCCGTAAGAATGGCGATTGCGTTCTTAGGGATTCTGCCGATTCTCGTGATTTATCCGCTGGTGCAGAAAAATATTGTGAAGGGAATCACGCTGGGGGCAGTGAAAGGATAACCGGATGATTGTTGAGACAACTTATGGAAAAATCAGGGGAAGAGAACGGGAAGGCGTACAGATCTTCGCCGGGATTCCCTACGGAGAAGATTGCGGCGGGCGGAACAGGTTTCTGCCCGCCGCGCCGGTAAAGGGCTGGCACGGCGTAAAGGACTGTACAAAAAATGGGTTTTATGCAATGCAGCCGGCGACCGGGGTCTGCGCGTCGCCCATGTATGGGGACTATTTCAGCGGGGGACATCCGGAACGGTTTGGCGTCCTGGATGAGGTGCAGAGCGAGGACTGTCTGTGCTTAAACGTCATGACGCCGGGTGCGGATGACAGAAGGCGTCCTGTGCTTGTCTATTTTCACGGCGGAGGCCTTGCGGTGGGAAACGGCTCCATCGTGCTGGGCGCCGATCGTTTTGTAAAAGAACAGGATATTGTCGTGGTGGGGGTTAATCACAGGCTGAACGTCTTTGGTTATCTGTATCTCGGGGAATTTGACGAACAGTATAAAAGCTCCGGGCTGGCGGGAATTCTTGACCTGGCGCTGGCCTTACGGTGGGTGCGGGACAACATCGTGGCATTTGGCGGAGATCCGGAGAAGGTAACCATCATGGGGGAATCCGGCGGCGGTGTAAAAGTAAACTGCCTGCTGAATATGCCGGAGACAAAAGGGCTGTTCCGCTATGCGATCATAGAGAGCGGAGCCAGACCTCTCTGTGATAACAGGGAAGAGGCCGCTGGAATCACCAGACAGATTTTTGCGGCACTGTCTCTAAAGCCCGGGGATATCGCGGGGCTCTGTGAGATCCCTGCGGAACGGCTTTTAGAAGCAGCGCTGCCGTATCTGATGCAGCTGCGCCCGGTGGCGGACGGGATTCATCTGACGGCAGGGGGAGAGGAAGCGTATCTGACCGAAGCGTATCAGGGGCAGATCCCGCTGATGTTGGGATGCTCGGAGGATGAGTGTGCGATCGACTGGGCGCCGTATGAGATCACGGATGAGAATCTGAGGGACTGGATCCAGGATCTTAAGAAGCGTCCGCCCATGGCATCACAGACGAGGATTTACGCGAAAGATCAGCTGGATCGTATGATCGAATCCGTTCGGAAATCGTCAGAAAGGCGTCCGACGGTGAAGACGCCGACAGCGGAGGAGCTGTTTTGGAGGATCTCATCCGTGGCGCAGATCGGGGATATCGGGACATACCACATGGCGATGGAGCGGACAGCGAAGCATACCGCGCCGGTCTGGCTGTATCTGAACCGCTTCGATGCGCCACACTGGATGGAGCCGAAGAAAAAGTTTTCCTGGCACACCTTTGATCTCCCACTGCAGCTTGGGATTGTGCGTCATCCGGAATGTGAGGAGATCTCGGCCCGGATGCGGGAGGCCTGGGGCTCTTTTATCCGCGACGGCGTTCCCTCTGTGGCAGGGCTGCAGTGGCCGGAATTTGACAGGAAGAAACAGAAGACAATGATTTTTGACGACACCTGTTATATAGAAGAAAAACCGATGGAGACGCTTGTAAAACTGGCGGAAGCTGAGGATCCGGTCATCCTTACTGCAGGCGGACGGATCCAGGGGATCCGAAGGGACGGCGTCGCGCTGTTTCGCGGCATTCCCTACGGGGACCGCTGCGACGGGGAGCATCGCTTCCTTCCGCCGCGCCCCGCGCCGTCCTGGGAGGGAATACTGGACTGCACGAAAAACGGCCCCCTGGCCATACAGCCCGGGAATGCGGGCGAGAAGCTCCCGGACTATTTTACCGCCGGGGAACCGGAAAAGTTTGGCGTGGAGGGGATCGGGGGAGGCGTGCTGAATGTTGCGGACGGATCGGAACAGAAGGGCACGCTGCAGAGCGAAAACTGCCTGACCGTAAATGTCCTGACGCCGGGCCTGGATCAGAAAAAGCGGCCTGTGCTGGTCTATATCCATGGAGGCGGGTTCACGACAGGCTCCGGTACGATTACGTTTGGCGCCGACCGGTTTTCCAAAGAGCATGACATCGTGGTATGCAGCCTGCACCACCGGCTGAATGTATTCGGATTCCTGTATCTGGGGGCATTTGACAAAGCGTATGAAAGCTCCGGGATGGCTGGAATGCTTGACCTGGTGCTCGGCCTGCGGTGGATTCACGAAAATATCGCGGCGTTTGGCGGGGATCCGAAGAAGGTGACGATCATGGGGGAATCCGGTGGCGGAATGAAACTCTGCACTCTGTTAAATATGCCGGAGACCAGGGGACTTTACCGCGGCGCCATCATAGAGAGCGGGTCCGCGAAATCTGGTATGGATAAACGGGCGGATGCGGCGGAGACGGCCCGCGGCATTTTGCAGCGTCTTGAGATCGGGGAACATGAAATCGATAAGCTGAAGGATGTGCCGGCAAGGGAACTGCTCGCGGCGGCAGAGCCTTACATGGATTCCTTTTCTCCGGTGGCGGATGATGTGCATCTTAAGATCTGTGAGCCGGGATACGCCATTGATGATCTGGCAGGGGAGATCCCGATTATTGTGGGCTCCTCGGAGGATGAGATGCAGGCCATGTGCTTTGACATGAAACGTCCTGTAATCACGCGTGAGAATCTGACAGCGGAACTCACTGAGTATCTGAACAGCCACAGGGAGGGCGGCCTGCCGGAGTATACGCAGGAAAAGGTCAGGGCGATCATCCGGGTTTATCAGAAATACGCGAAGGATGACCCGGAGCAGCTTTACTGGTTTATCGCATCCTTCTCTGGTTTTCTTGGAAACGGCGCGTATTTTTATGCGAGGGAGCGTGCCGGTCAGGGCGGCGCGCCGGTGTACGCGTACTTCAATGCCTTTGACGCGCCGGTGATCGGAGATCCGCAGAAGCGGTTTTCCTGGCATGTCTCGGATCTGCCCCTGCAGCTGCACATCGTAAACCACCCGGAATGCGAGGAGATCTCCCGCTTCTGGTCGGATGCCTGGTCGGCATTTGTAAAAACGGGAAATCCTTCCACAGACGGACAGGAGTGGCCGGCATACAACGCCGGCGACAGGCCGCTGCTAATTGCAGATAAAACGATAAAAGTAGTAAAAGATTACAGAGGGGAGCTTTGGAGAGCGCTGTCTCTGACGGAATAAATGAAAGCGAAACGCCCCGCGAACCTTGAAAAGAAGATCTGTGGGGCGTTTATTGCATCGAATATCTATAAAGTCCAGTACTGACGGATATATGTTTCGACAGTTTCGGGAGAAAGATTCATTTTTTCCGTGAGGCGCTCCATCGTCTCTTCTTTTGAGACATTAAGTTCTATGAAGGTTTCAATCATAGATTTTACCATATTTTCTGTGACTTCCTCGGTGACACGTTCTGTGACTTCCTCAGTGACACGTTCTGTGACTTCCTCGGTGACACGTTCTGTGACTTCCTCGGTGACACGTTCTGTGACTTCCTCGGTGAC
>CANRSX010000034.1 GCA_947642555.1 uncultured Roseburia sp.
CATTGGACAAATTTCTTTCAATAGCCTTACTGACGCTGGAATTAGTACCCATCCCAACAGACGAAAACACGTCGGAATCACAGGTCAGGGACGCAGACGACCGTCCCATTTTAAGGGCGGCGATAGCGGCAAAGGAAACAGCTTTGTATGGCAGGACCGGAAACTGTAACAGTTTCCAGCCCTGTCCTTTTACATCTGCCGTATCTCATTTTTCAACATACGCCTGATCTTGTCGCTCATGGTCTCCGTGCTGGTCTTACTGAAATGAATCCGCACGATATAGATGGTGCTATTTTTCTCGCTGCTCATGGTATCATGCTCCTTTCCCGGACAGTCCCACGGTATGTATAGGGATTGCCCCTGCTGTTGCGGGTGGGGATTTCCCGCTTCTCCATCTGCGTGGCGGCCACGCCTAAATGGACACTGGAGATTTTATCTATGCACTGGCGCGGAGCGGTTTTACCACGGCTTTGTGCTGGGGCTGGCCGTGGAGCTGGCGGATCGTTATATCATTACCTCCAATCAAAGTCAGGGACGCCGGAGAGGAGAAATCGCTGGATAAAAGGCTGATCAATTTCCCTCTCTGACCCGACGGGGGAGTACCCTCCCCACCCCCTACGATCCCGCCGACTTATAGTTCCTTACCCCGAGCCGGTAAAGCGCCGCCGACGGGAGGACAAACAGCAGGGAAAACAGCGGCGCCGCCGCATACCGGATTCCCTCCGCCTGATCGAGCAGATACAGCAGAGGATAATACTGGATCAGCGCAAGCGGTATGACGAAGGTAAGAAGCTTTAGCATCTCCTCCCCGTAGACCGACAGCGGATACCTGCCGAAATCCCGCATCCCGTAAGTAAAAATATTCAGAAACTCGAAGGACTGCAGGGTAAAAAACGCGACCGATGCCACCAGAAGAAACAGGCAGAAAAAGATCACGCTGCCGCAGAGGACCATGAGCAGAAGTACCAGCGCTTTTTCCGGCGTCCAGGCGACTTTGCTCGCGGGGATGGCGGCGCAAAGGACGAGGAGGGCCTGGGCGAGAAGCCCCAGCCGGGAAAAATCCATATTCGGCATGACGATCTGCAGCAGGATGCTCCGCGGCCGCACGAGAATGCGGTCGAGCTCCCCCTCGCGCAGCAGATCGGGAAAGACGGCCAGCCCGCCCCCGGCCATCTCGCCAAGGGCAAAGGACATCATGATCACGGCAAAGCAGAGCAGCACCTGGCCGTAGGTGAACCGGTCCACCCCGTGGATGCGGTCAAACAGGAAGCGGATCCCGAAAAAGGTGGTAAACGCAGTGATGAACTGTCCGAGCGCCGTCAGGAAAAACGAGGCTTTGTACTGCATCTGACTTTTTAATTCCATCAGAAAATAGTTCCAGTATAATTTCATAGCAATAACCATACCTTTCGCTCAGCCGCCCAGCGAGACGACTTTTTTTGTGGCTGTTTTCATGGCGGCGGATCCGGCGAGGATGAGGATCAGCAGCCAGAACATCTGAAATACGATCCCCTTTGCCGCGTTCGTCCCGCGGATCGTACCGCAGAAGATCTGCAGCGGCATATTCTGCATCGCGGCAAACGGAAGCACTCGGATCACGCGCTGTAACGGCTTCGGGAAAAAGAGCAGCGGAATCACGCCCCCGGAGAAAAAGGAGGTGACGACCCTCACGATGATCCGGATCCCTCTCTGCGAGATAAAATAAAAGAGGGAGACGTACATCAGCATGGCCACCGCCACGGTCACGCAGAAGGCCAGCAGCGCCGAGACGACAAAGAACGCCAGCTGGGTGACAGAGGGCAGGATCAGGCCGTACGGCTTTGGCGTGACCGCGCCAAGAAGAAGCACCGGCAGGCAGTTTACCAGGGCAAAGGAGAGCCGGTTGGAGGCGGACTGGCAGAACCATTTGCCGTAAAGCCCCACCGGGCGTGCGAGGTCATATACGACAGCTCCGGAGCGGATCGCCGAATAGATCTCGCTGTCCGCAAATACCACCGAAAAGAGGACGAGAAACGACTGGTGCGCCCACACATACGAGGCCGTGGCGGAAAATTCCATGGGCAGCGCGCCTCCGCCGGTGCGGTAGATGGCCAGATACCCGAGCACCTCCATCATGGCCCAGAGGTATCCTTTCAGGATGGCGCCGAGCACGGCGGAGCGGTACTGCAGGTTGTGGGCAAACCGGATGCGGAACATGGAAACATATACATTCATCTCTGCTTTCATAGGCGGTACTCCTGATACAGCTTTGCCACCATCTCCTCCGTGGAAATGTCGGACACTGACACATCCAGAAGGGTGGTGTGCGCCGCGAAATGTGCGATTGCCGTGGAGACGGAAAGGCGTGAGGGGTCAAAGCGCACCGTCATCCGTCCGTCCGACGGATGTTCTGCCTGCGTCATTTTCGGGTGCAGGGCAGGAGGGGCGCCCTGATATTCGATCACCATGGTCTTCCGTTCCGGGATCCGTTTTTTTAAATCCTCCAGCCTGCCGTCTGAGAGGATACTTCCCCTTCCGATCAGAAGTACCCGTTCGGTCAGCGCTTCGATGTCCTGCATGTCGTGTGTGGTCAGGACGACGGTTGTCTTTTTCTCCTCGTTTAACCTGCGGATAAAAGCCCGCACGGCAAGCTTTGACACGGCGTCTAAGCCGATGGTTGGCTCGTCTAAAAAGAGCACCTTCGGATCGTGCAGCAGGGAGGCGGCGATCTCGCACCGCATCCGCTGGCCCAGGCTTAAGGTGCGCACCGGGGTTTTTAAAAGCTCGCCGAGCTCCAGAAGCTCCGTCAGCTCCGCCACATTTTTTCGATAAAGCGCCTCGTCCACCCGGTAGATATCGCGGATCAGATCAAAGCTGTCCATCACCGGGACGTCCCACCAAAGCTGGCTGCGCTGGCCGAATACCACGCCGATTTCCCGCACGTGGCGTACCCGCTCCCGGTAGGGGATCCTGCCGTTGACGACGCAGGTGCCGGCGTCCGGGGTTAAGATTCCGCACATGATCTTGATGGTGGTGCTCTTTCCAGCTCCGTTCGGGCCGATGTAGCCGACCATCTCCCCGTCGTCGATGGAAAAACTCACATTCTGGAGCGCGTGGATCTCACTGTACTCTCTGGAAAAAAAGGATGCTACGGCATGTTTCATGCCCGCCTGGCGTTTCGCCACGCGATAGGTCTTGCTGATGTCTGTAAATTCAATCACAGCTGTCTCCTCTCTTTGTTTTGTCAGGTTCTGACAGGATGCCGGCCGGCATGTCTGCTGCTAATGATATTGTAGCAGGTTCTGAAAAAAAGAGTAGACTTGTATTATTTTTTGTGATAACATATATAATTAGTACGACCCTTTTATCAGTACTTCGTTTGTAGAAAACAGATATCTGGTTTTGGACGATTCGCCGGGAGCATTTGAGATGCTCCCGGATTTTTTTTCCCAATGAGATTGCCTGCGAAGTGTGACAGCGTTTGCTGTATATTTGTCTTGACAGTGATATTATACGGCGGTATAATAAATTATACGATCGTATAAGGAGGGGCATAACACCATGGGAAGTCTGTTAAAAAAGCTGGGAGAGGCGGAGCTGGAAATCATGCAGGTCATCTGGGACAGTGAAGGGCCGGTCACGTCAAACTATGTGTTAAAGGAACTAAAGGGGCGGCGGAAGTGGCAGCTGTCCACGCTGATGACGTCGTTATCAAGGCTGGCGGAGAAAGGATTTGTCAGCTGCGACCGTTCCGGCGGCAGTAACCGGTACACCGCGCTGATTCCGGAAGATGAATATAAGGCCGGGGCGAGCAGGCATTTTCTCGAGACCCTGTATCAGAATTCCATTCAGAATATGATTGCAACTCTGTATCACAGGAAGGAGATGAAGCAGTCCGACATCGAAGAGCTGAGGGAATTCCTGGATCAGCTGGAGGAAAAGAGATGACAGAGATCTTTTTATCTTTTTTTAGCGTTTCACTGTCGGCCGGACTGGCAGTTGCCGTTCTGATGCTGTTCGCACCGTATTTCGGCAGGAGGTATGCCGCGAAGTGGAAGTACCTGATCTGGATATTTCTTGCGCTGCGTCTGCTCGTCCCGTTAAACGGGGCGAACATGCAGCCGCTCACAAAGCTGCTGTCACAGGGAGACGATTTGTCCGCGGTAAAACGGCAGGAAGCCGCTGCGGACGCATCCGATGACAAACCGCAGCCGACCGGACGGATTCTGGTTGAGATCCCGGCGCAGCTGACGACTCCGATTGCGGCGCAGCCGGATCAAAGCAATGCGGGAATCACACCGCTGGATCTCGCCGCTTTTGTCTGGGCGGCGGGAGGAATGGTGTTTCTGTCCGTCCATCTGATCAGTTATTTCTGTTTGAAACGACTGGTACAGAAAAAAGGAAAGCGGCCCGGGAATGCGCGCATCACGCGTCAGCTGTCCGTGCTGAAACGGGAATTACGGGTCGGACGTGCGGTGCGGGTGGTGGAATACTGCGGTGCGGACAGTCCCATGATCCTTGGGTTTTTCCATCCGGTCCTGGTGTTGCCCGAAGAGACATACAGCGAGGGGGAGCTGTTTTTTATTTTAAAGCATGAGCTCGTTCATCTGAAACGAAGGGACGTATATGGGAAGCTGCTCTTTGTGATGGCAAATGCGGTGCACTGGTTCAATCCGCTGGTCTGGATCCTGAGGAAGGAGGCTGCCGTAGACATGGAGCTGTCCTGCGACGAGAGGGTGACGCAGGGGGCGGATGATGCCGTCCGCAGAGCGTATACGGAAACCCTGCTGTCCATGCTGCAAAAGCAGTGTGCCAGAAGATGCGCGCTGTCAACACAGTTTTATGGAGGAAAGGACATTATGAAAAAAAGATTTCAGAATATTCTGATAAATAGAAAAAAGAAAAACGGGATTGCGGTACTGATGGCGGCGATGCTTCTGACTGGTGCTCTCGGGACGCTGATCGGCTGTTCTGTGACAAAGGAGAGCGAAGCGGAAGACGGCAGGACACCGGAAGCTTTGGCAACAAAAGCCAGAGAACAGATACCGGAAACACCGGAAACGCAGGCCGGCGAGGGAACGCCGGAAGCCCTGGCAGCAGACCCCGGGAATGAGGGGACGGCAGCGGAACCGACGGGAGCCGGGGATGAGGGAGCGGCGGATGTTCTGGGGGACGGGGACTGTCTGGAGATTACGGCGATGATCGAAGCATTCTCCGCGGCGTACTTTGACGGGGACGTCGAAGGGATGCGGGAATTCCTCGCGGATACCTATGAAGGGGAGCCTGAGACCTACGAGAGTGCCGGTGCGGTCAGTGACCTTACGGTAAAGGGTCTGTCCGCCTCCGACGAGAAAAAAATCGAGGATGAGAGATGCGTCGCGTCCCTGGAATTCCGGGACAGTACGTATGAGGACATGTTTCTGTATCTGACATTTGAGTTTGTCAGACAGGAAGACGGCTGGAAGATCGAATTTTATGGAGTGGAGGGATAAGGCCGGTCTTTGGCTATCCTTACCGCCGTGTCAGTCATAAGAAAACGGTGGTCTTGAAATCCGTCATTTCAAAACCACCGTTCCATTTTTAGAAGTTTCTTTTTTGCCAACGCTTTAATGTTGGCAAAAATTTAAGCAACTCTGCTCTTGCCTCCTGCTCTGTCAACTGCAAGCCATTCTCACGGTTCCAGTTATCCAGATCCTGCAAATTAGATTCAATCAATTCCTCTATTGTAAGGTCTTGAACAAATCTTCCTTTCTGGTAACAAAATGCACAATAATCCTCTGATTTGCGCCCATCGCTCTCGGTTCCTTTATCGCTGTCTTTTATCAAAACCATTCCGCAACTTTGGCACTGTCCAGCAGGATGACCTAACAAATAGTCTGCCGATACATTAAAAGTTTCAGCGATAAGTTTTAATGTATCAGTATTTGGTATAGTTTCTCCATTTTCCCAACGGGAAACAGCTTGTCTTGTAATCAATAATTTTTCTGCAAATTCATCTTGCGACAGACTTAAACTTTTTCGCAATTCTAAAATCGCATCTCTCGTTTCCATTGATACATCCCTCCCTGCTTTTCTATAATTTTACCACCGAATGCAAAGATACACAAGCAACCCGCTGTTGCCTGGCTGCTTTGATTGCAATATTACTATTGGAAGATGATTTGAGCCTGATTAACGGGCTGACATTCGCTTTTCAAAAGGCGGGATATGAATTAGATATTGCACAGACATAAAAGAAGCTGATACCAAAGGACGCAGAGAAACGAAGATGTCACGAAGAAGGAAGCGGTTTAACATAAGCTTTGCACCGTCACGATTTATCGGAGAACGGATGAAAATTTAAAAAGCCGCAATTCAGGATCTGAGTGGGAGCAAACATTCATGCGTTTGTCGTGGTCCTCCGGGAAGAATTTCTTTACAGAAAAGCGGGGACATGGTATCATTTTTATAAAAACTTAGGAGGGCAAGAGCAGTATGGCAAGATTTTTTGCAGCGACGACTCCCGATATCAGCGAGAGGGAGCGCCGCAACATGGATCGCGCGAGAGCGATTGCGACACAGGGGATGGTACTTCTTTCCAATAACGGGGTGCTTCCGATCACGGACACGGGGAAGAAGATTGCGCTTTACGGCAACGGTGCGAGACGCACGGTAAAGGGCGGCACCGGATCCGGCGATGTGAACAGCAGATCTGTGGTAAACGTGGAGCAGGGGCTTACGGACGCCGGCTTTACGGTGACGACGAAGGACTGGATGGACCGGTATGACGCGGCGGTCGAGCAGGCGCGCGGGGAATATTTCGGGAAGATCAAAGAAGCGATGGCAAAGGACGGACAGGCTGCGTTTATGATGCTGTTTACGGATCCGTTCTTAGAGCCGGCCATCGTTCCGGTGACGGAGGAGGATATCGTATCGTCCGACACCGATACGGCGGTGTATGTGATCGCACGCAACTCCGGCGAGGGAAAGGACAGGAGACCGGCTGCCGGGGAATACGAGCTTTATGATGTGGAGAAGGATGCAATCCGGCTTCTCACGGAGAAGTATGAGCATGTGATCGTCGTGTTAAATGTGGGCAGCGTGATCGACACGAAGTTTCTGCGCGGTCAGGAGGGGATTGACGCGATCCTCCTGATGAGCCAGGCAGGAAATATCGGGGGATATGCGCTCGCGGACGTGCTGACCGGGAAGGCGGAGCCCTGCGGGCGTCTGACCACGACCTGGGCGGAGAATTACATGGATTATCCGAAGGCGGATGTCTTCAGCCACATGAACGGGGATATCGACGACGAGTATTATGAGGAAGGCATCTATGTGGGCTACCGCTATTTTGACACGTTTAACGTGACGCCGGCCTACCCGTTCGGCTACGGGTTATCCTACACGGATTTCGAACTTGGCCTGGTCGGCGCAAATGCGGATGCGCGGAAGGTGTCGGTTGCCGTGAAGGTCACGAACACCGGGACACGCGCCGGTAAGGAGGTCGTACAGGTCTACTATTCCGCACCGGCGGGCGCGATCGAAAAGCCGTATCAGGAGCTGGCGTCCTATGCGAAGACAAAGGAGCTGGCGCCGGGAGAGAGCGAGACGCTCGTCCTCGATTACCCGATGGAGCGCATGGCGTCCTACGACGTAAAGCGCGCCGCATGGGTGTTGGAGGCGGGTACATATTATGTGCGCGTCGGCACGCACAGCCGGAGCACGCAGGTCGTTGCGGCGGTGGAGCTCGACGGCGAGGCCGTGACGGAGCAGCTGACCAACCGTCTGCCGCTGGACTGTGAGATGAAGGAGTTTTCCGCAGCAGGCGTGACGCCGTACAGCTATCCGGAGGAAGCGGCGGAGAAGGAAGCGGCGAAAAAGCTTTCCGTGGCGGCAGCGGACGTGGTCTGCCGTAAGGCGGTTTACCGGGAGACGAACCAGGAGATCTCCTGCGATCCGGTCGCGGCGCAGATCACGATGGACGATGTGCTCTCAGGGAAGTATACGCTCGATCAGCTGGTATCACAGCTGACGACAGAGCAGATGGCGGAGTTGTGCGTCGGCGCGGAGCGCGGCGGATTCGGCAGCACCTCGATCATCGGAGCGGCGTCCGCGGCATGTCCGGGCGCGGCGGGGGATACGACCTCCTGCATGATCGACGACCGGAATGTGCGCAATATGATTCTGGCGGACGGACCGGCCGGATTACGTCTGTCGACACATTTTGTCGCGGACAAAGACGGCAACCTGGTTCCGGGCCTTGGCGAGGCGCCGATTCCCGGCATGGAGCTTCTGACGGGCGCGGTGGAGAAGCCTCCGGTTCCGGAAGGGGCGGTCGATTATTACCAGTACTGCACGGCGATCCCGATTGCGACGCTTCTGGCGCAGACCTGGGATTTAAAGGAGATCGAGGCGGCCGGCGATATCGTCGGCGGAGAGATGGATGAGCTGGGCGTGCAGCTGTGGCTGGCTCCGGGTATGAATATCCACCGGAACCCGCTCTGCGGCAGAAACTTCGAGTACTATTCCGAGGATCCGCTGGTGGCAGGGCTTTCTGCGGCGGCAGACACGAAGGGCGTGCAGAAGCACCCGGGCGTCGGCACGACGATCAAGCATTTCGCGTTCAACAATCAGGAGGATAACCGGATGCATGTGAACGCGCATGTGGGCGAGCGCGCCATCCGCGAGATTTATCTGAAATGCTTTGAGATCGCGGTGAAGGAGTCGCAGCCGATGTCGATCATGACCTCCTACAACCTGATCAACGGCACGCACACCGCGAACAGCTATGATCTGCTCACCGCCATCGCGCGTGACGAGTGGGGCTTTGCGGGTATCGTGATGACGGACTGGGGCACCACAGGCGGCATGGAGATGAATCCGAACGAGAGCTTTAAGTATGGCTGCTCGAGCGCGGCCGGCTGCGTGAAGGCCGGAAACGACCTGACGATGCCGGGCAAACAGGGCGACGTCGATGAGATCATCGCATCGGTCGGCGCGGCGGAAGGCAGCGTGACCTGTCCGATCACCCTGGGCGACCTGCAGGCCTGCGCGAAGCGGATGCTCACGATTATCGCGAAGAGCTCGGTATATGAGGGATCGAAGCCGTATCAGGCGTAAATTCGTCTGGACAATCGGATGTATGACAATGAAAAAACGGGCCGGCAGGGCCCGTTTTTTCATTGTGTCCGGATCGGGGGTTCTTTCACCGGGATTTCGATCTGCACGATATAATCCCCGATCCGGTCGATGACGTCCTCATTGATTCCTTTTTCGCAGGAAAATCCGGATAATGTCAGCCCGTGATCGTCAGCCCAGGCGAGGATGTCCTGATAACGTCCGGGGATCTGATCCCAGCTTCCGCGGTGAAAGGCACGGAGGTACTGCCCGGCTGGCCGGATGTGAAGTCCTTCATCCGCCTGGCCGCGCGGACCGGTCTCCTGCGAGAGGAACGGGATCTCGATAAACAGCTTTGTATAGTGGTCAAAATCGCCGGACAGCAGGCTCTTTACGGGGATCATGGATCCGTAGGAGGCGTCGTGCAGACGGCCGAGCCCGTATTTTGCGGTCTGTGCGGTGATCAGCTCCACTTCCTGTTCATAGGTGGTGGAGCTGTTTATGTCTACCGTGACCAGACAGCGTTCTTCCTTTTCCACGATGCTGATTTCGGACAGATCCATCGCCAGAAGCGTCTCCATGTCAAGAAGGCGGTTCGATAAGTTTTTCCGAACTGCCGTTAAATGCATGAGCTGCAAATCCAGATCCGCGAGCTTTTCCTCTAACAGCCGCTTCATATGCCCGGCGGAGCGGTGCTTCATAAATTCCTGTATTTCCGGCAGCGGGACATCCAGCTCGCGCAGCAGAAGGATCGTCTCTAAAACAGGACTCTGGCGATAGCTGTAACAGCGGTAGCCGTTCTCAGGCCTGACGGCAGCCGGGCGAAACAGACCGATTTCATCATACCACATCAGCGTTTTTTTATTAATTCCGTGCAGAGCGGCGAACTGGCCGATCGTGAGCAGCTTTTCTGCTGGATCCATATCGGATCATCTCCTTTTAAACTTTTTTATGAAAATCCCTTGACCGTACTGTTACTGTACGGTTTATGATACCTGATACAGGGAAGAAAGTCAAGTGTGCCGACACACGAAACGAGAGGAGAAAAAGAATGGAACAACAGAACGCGTATGTAAAACCTGTCACTCTGAGAAACATTTTCAAATTTGCCGTTCCGACGATTGCCATGACAGTATTCATGTCATTTTACACGATGGTCGACGGCCTGTTCGTGTCAAATCTGATCGGCACGGACGCGCTGTCCGCGATCAACCTGACAGCGCCGGTCATCTCGCTGGTCACAGCGGTCTCCACCATGCTGGCCACCGGGGGAAGCGCAGTCATCATGAAAAAGACGGGCGAGAAAAAGAGCCGTGAGGCGAGGGAGGATTTTACCTTCCTGATCCTTGTAAATGTGGTCGTGGGCCTTGTCATGTGTGCGGTCGGATACCGGACCATGCACGTGCTGTTTGCCGGAATGCATCTGTCGGCGGCAGTGGAGGGATACTGCGTCGAATACTTAAGCCGCTATCTTATCTTTACCGTGCCCATCCTTCTGATGAACAATTTTACACTCTATATGATTGCCAGTGAAAAGGCGACGCTCTCGCTGGTCTGCTCCGTGACGGGCGGCGTTTTAAATATGGCGCTGGATTATGTATTCTTAGGCGTGCTCGGGATGGGAATCGGCGGGGCCGCGATTGCCACGGGACTCGGATATTCCGTGACGGCGGTTGCGGGGCTGTTTGTTTTCAGCCAGAAAAAGAGCCTGCTGCACTTTACGAAGCCGGCGTTTCGCGGCAGCGTCCTCATCCGGGCGGCGACGAACGGGTGCTCGGAAATGGCGACCGCGCTCGTCACAGGGATCGTCACGATGATGTTTAACTGGACGATGCTCCGTTATGTCGGGGAGGATGGCGTCGCGGCGGTCACGATCATCATGTATGTGCTGATGTTCGCGAGCTCCCTGTATACCGGATATTCCTGCGGGGTTGCGCCCATGATCAGCTTTTATTACGGGGAGCAGAACCGGGAAAAATTAAGGAAGCTGGTGGTAATCAGCTTAAAGGTGATCGCGTGCATCTCTGTCGTTACGGTTGCGGCGTCGCTCGCGCTGACAAGGCCGCTGGTATCCGTCTTCGCGCGGCCGGACAATCCGGTTTTTGAGCTGGCGGCGACCGGAAACCGGATCTGCAGTATCGCGCTTGTATTCATCGGATTTAACATTTTTGCGAGCGGGATGTTTACCGCCCTCTCAAACGGGATCGTGTCGGCGGTCCTGGCGTTTTCACGGTCATTTGTGTTTATGCTAATCACTATGATCGTGCTCCCGATGATCCTTGGCGTAAACGGGATCTGGCTGGCGACGCCGGCGGCGGAACTGATGGCGCTTATCCTGTCTGTGAGCATGTTTTTAAAATACCGGAAACGGTACGGGTATTAACCGATTTTATTTACGCTGTCACGGAGGATGAGGTTCGTTCCGATCTCAAGCTTTAAGGACTGCTTTCTGCCGCTTTCGAGCTTTGATATCAGAAGGTCGACCGCCGAGGGGCCATAGATGTCTTTTGGCACGTTTACGGTGGTAAGCTTCGGCTGCACCATCTGGCAGATCTGGCGGTCGTCAAAACCGACCATGGAAAGATCCTCTGGGAAGCGGATGCCGTGTTCCTGAAAACGGAGCATGGCATGGCAGGCTAAAAAATCGTTTTCGGCAAAAAATGCGGTGGGCATCTGCGGCGATCCGTCGAGATAGGCGTCGATGTCCGCCCGGATCTCCGCCTCCGAATAGCCGGCGTCCAGTATGAAATCCTCACGTACCGGCAGACCGAACCGTTCCATGCAGAGGCGGTATTCCAACAGGCGTTCTTCAAAGCTGCTGATCCGCACCCGGCAGCGGATGTAGCCGATCCTGCGGTGCCCCATGTCGTACAGATACTGAATGGCCTTAAAGACGCCCTGCGCATTGTTGATGGCCACGGAATCCACATCGCTCTCCTGAAAGGAATTGTCGAGGACGGAAAAGGGGATACCGGTGTCGATAAAGACCTGCAGATCCTCCCGCTGCATCTCCACGCCGAAAATGATAAAGCCCGCGAAGCCGCCAAAGAGCAGCCGGGCGCGCTGTGTATCCAGAGGATCATGACCGTTCACGTAGATAAATTTTAAGTCGTAGCCAAAGCTTAGGACGCGCTGATTTAAGCCCTCGAGGATGTAGGTAAAAAACGGGGACTCGTCGATGATGCGCCCGGTTTTTTTGTACACGACAAATCCGATACACCCTTTGCTCACAGGGGGCGCTTGTTCCTTCAGCAGGTATTCGCAGCCTAATTCCCGGACCTTCTCTAAAATTTCCTGCCGCCTTTTCTCCCCGACGCCGGGTTTGTTGTTGAGCACGAGGGAGACGGCGGCGGTGGATACGCCGAGCATTTCTGCGAGATCTTTTGCGCGGAGAGCCATAGATATCCTCCATTTCTGTCATGAGCCTGCCGCCGGAAAGCCGCAGACGACGTTTATGGTATTAAGTTTACTAAATCTGTGGGGAAAATACAAGTTCCTGCGCAGAAAAACAGCAGGCAGGAGCAGGAATGAGGGAAATGCGGAGACAAAAAGAAGAAAACTAAATAAAATTTAGTTAAATAAAAATAATTTACTAAATTTTCCTTGACGCAGATGCCGGGGGGCGTTATGATGGTAGAAGAAACGAATCAGAGTCAGAAGACAGTGCGCACTGGCGCTGCCAGGCAGGAAAGGGGAAGGAAACGATGGAAGGAACGATGAAGGTATGTGTACTTACCGGAAAGCAGAAGCTGGAATGGGCAAAGCGAGAGATCCCGCAGCCCGGGCGGGGAGAGCTTTTGATTAAGCTCTCGTATGTGGGCGTATGCGGCTCGGATCTCCACTTTTATCAGGAGGGACGGCTGGCAAACTGGACGCTGGACGGTCCGCTGGCGCTCGGGCATGAGCCGGGCGGCGTGGTGAGCGCGGTCGGCGAGGGTGTGGAAGGCTTTGCCGTCGGCGATACAGTGTCTCTGGAGCCTGCGGTTCCCTGCGGGGAATGTGAGGACTGCCGCAGCGGGCATTATAATCTGTGCCGCCACATCCGCATGCTGGCGATTCCCGGGGAGAAGGACGGCGTCAACGCGGAGTACTGCGTGCACCCGGCGAGCATGTGCTACCGCCTGCCAGAGCATGTCACGGCGCTTGAGGGCGCGATGATTGAGCCGCTGGCGGTGGGGATGCATGCGGCGGAGCTCTCGAATGCGAAACTCGGGGAGACGGCGGTCATCCTCGGCGCGGGATGTATCGGGCTGTGCACGCTGCTCGCGTTAAAGGCGCGCGGCGTCACGGAGATTTATGTGGCGGACGTACTGGAGAAACGTCTGAAAAAAGCGCTGGAACTTGGCGCGACAAGGGTATTTGACAGCAAAAAGGAGAGCATTGAGGAGTTTGCGAAGACGCTGCCCGGCGGCGGAGCGCACCAGGTGTACGAGTGCGCCGGGAACCGCGCCGCCACCTTACAGACCTGCCGTCTGATCCGCCGCGCCGGAAAGGTTACGCTCGTGGGCGTGTCGCCAGAGCCGGTGTTAGAGCTGGACATCGCCACGCTGAACGCGATGGAGGGGACGATTTATTCGGTGTACCGCTACCGGAACCTGTGGCCGCAGGCGATCGCGGCGGTGGCCTCCGGGGCGATTCCGGTAAAGGACATTGTCTCGCATGAATTTGATTTCGCCGACTGCGCGGAGGCAATCCCGTACTGCGCCTCGCATAAGGATGAGGTGATCAAGGCGGTGATACGGATGTGATCCGCGTCTTACACGGTCGGCAACAGCTCTAAAAATTCTTCCGTGGACTGCGCCACCGGCAGCGTCGGATTGATCGCGGCGACCATCTGCCTGCCGGGCAGCGTTTCCACGGTTTTTACGACGTAGAGCCCGTCCTGCTGCGCGTTCAGGCAGTAGTCCGGCACAAAGGCGATGCCAAGGCCGATGCGGGCGAGGTCGATCAGCAGGTCGTTGCTGCTTAATTCCACCTGCGGGATCAGCTCCAGGTGATGCTGTAAGAACTGGCTGTGCAGAAACTGGCTGGTGGTACAGTTTTTGTCCAGCATCAGGATCGGATAATCTTTCAGCTCTGCGAAGGGGACCTCGCGGCCGCGCAGGTCAAAACAGGACGGACTGGCGACGAACACGTCGGTAAAGCCGGATACGGTTTTCTGGATATAGGACGGATTCAGGTTGGAATTCGGAAAATTCGTCACGGCGAGATCGATTTTTCCCTGCTCTAAGAGAGCGACGCAGGAAAGCGAGGTCGCGTTGGTCACCCGGATCAGTACCTCCGGAAAGCGGCGGTGGAACTGCTGCAGAAATGGCACGAGAAAATAGCGGCAGATCGTATCGCTCGCCCCGATGTGGAGCTGTCCGGCAGCAGATCCTGCGGTGTCAAGAAGCTGGTTTTCGCCGCGGCGGATCAGGCTCATGGCCGGTTCGATATGCTTTAAGAGCACCTGTCCGGCAGGGGTGAGCGCGACGCGCTTGGTGCTGCGGACAAACAGGGGCTGGCCGAGCTTTTTTTCTAAGGTTTTGATCGACTGGCTGACCGCGGACTGCGAGATATAAAGCTGCCGGCTCGCCTCCGAGAAGCTTAAGGTCGCGGCGACGTGGTAAAATACTTTGTACAGTTCATAATTGATGTCCATCCGGTCTGCCTCCTGCGGTATCATAGAATGCCTTATGGCTGTGGTATCACAGATATCGTACCATCACGGAAAGGGATGCGCAAGAGAAATATATAAGTATTGTTAATAAAATGAATTAAATATATTAATTGTACTAATCGAATGAAACATGCTACACTGAATTCAGACAGAGTAAATCAATCCACAACCTTTGTAAAATGGAGGAATCGTATGAGCAACGTCCGAAGAGTGTACGTAGAAAAGAAACCGGCTTTTGCCACAAAGGCGAAGGAGCTTCTCGCCGAGGCGGGCAGCTATCTGGGAATCGGCGGGGTCACGGGAGTCCGTGTGCTGACCCGCTATGACATCGAAAATATTTCCGAAGAGACCTATCAGAAGGCGCTGATCACCGTCTTCTCCGAGCCCCCGGTGGATCTGGTCTATGAGGAGAGCTTTGACGCAAAGGGTGCGGCCGTCTTTTCGGTGGAGTTTCTGCCCGGACAGTTTGACCAGCGCGCGGATTCCGCGGAGCAGTGCGTGAAGCTGTTAAACGGGGAGGAGGATCCGGTGATCCGCACGGCGGTGACCTATGTGATTGAGGGCAGCGTGAGCGAGGCGGAGCTTGCCGCGATCAAAGAGCACTGCATCAACCCGGTGGATTCGCGGGAGAGCGGCATGGAGAAGCCGGATACCCTGGTGCAGCAGTTTGAGGATCCGGCGGACGTCATGATCTTTGACGGATTTTGCGCAAAGCCGGAGGATGAGCTTCGGGAGCTCTACGATTCCCTCGGACTTGCGATGACGTTTGCGGACTTTTTGCATATCCAGAATTATTTTAAGGGCGGGGAGAAGCGGGATCCGTCCATGACCGAGATCCGTGTGCTGGACACCTACTGGTCCGATCACTGCCGCCATACGACGTTTTCCACAGAGTTAAAGGAGGTTGCCTTTGACGACGGCTATTACCGCGCGCCGATCGAGGAGACGTATCAGGATTACCTGGCGACTCATAAAAATCTCTATGAGGGCCGTTCGGACAAGTTCGTCTGCCTGATGGATCTCGCGCTTGCCGCGATGAAGCGTCTGAAAAAAGAGGGAAAGCTTGCGGATCAGGAGGAATCGGACGAGATCAACGCGTGCTCGATTGTCGTGCCGATCGAGGTGGACGGCGTGACCGAGGAGTGGCTGATCAATTTTAAAAACGAGACGCACAATCACCCGACCGAGATCGAGCCGTTCGGCGGCGCGGCGACCTGCTTAGGCGGCGCGATCCGCGATCCGCTCTCCGGGCGTACCTACGTCTACCAGGCGATGCGCGTGACCGGCGCGGCGGATCCGACCGTTTCCGTAAAAGACACGATCCCCGGAAAGCTGCCGCAGAAAAAGCTGGTGCGGGAGGCGGCGCACGGCTACAGCTCCTACGGCAATCAGATCGGCCTTGCGACCGGCTATGTAAAAGAGATTTACCATCCGGATTATGTGGCGAAGCGCATGGAGATCGGCGCGGTCTTAGGAGCGGCCCCGAGGCGTGCGGTACAGCGCCTGACCTCGGATCCGGGCGACGTCATCATCCTGCTCGGCGGGCGCACCGGCCGCGACGGCATCGGCGGTGCGACGGGATCCTCGAAGGCGCACAATACCGAGTCGACCGCGGTCTGTGGCGCGGAGGTTCAGAAGGGAAATCCGCCGACGGAGCGGAAGCTCCAGCGCCTGTTCCGCAGGGAGGAGGTCGCGCACATCATTAAGAAATGTAACGATTTCGGCGCGGGCGGCGTGTCGGTGGCGATCGGCGAGCTGGCGGACGGACTGCGCGTGAATCTCGATCAGGTGCCGAAGAAATATGCCGGACTTGACGGGACGGAGCTGGCGATTTCCGAGTCGCAGGAGCGTATGGCGGTCGTCGTGGCGCCGGAGGATGTACAGACCTTCCTCGCTTATGCAAAAGAAGAAAACTTAGAGGCTGTAGAGGTTGCCGTTGTGACGGAGGAGCCGAGGCTGGTGCTTACGTGGAGAGGAAAGGAGATCGTGAACCTTTCCCGCGCGTTTCTGGATACAAACGGCGCGCATCAGGAGACAAATGTCGCCGTTGATATGCCGGATCCCGATGAGAATTATCTCACGCGGATTCCGCTTCCGGCAGTGGCTTCCGCTGTGGGGGCCGGGGACATCCGCGCCGCATGGCTCGCAGAGCTCTCTGATTTAAACGTCTGCTCGCAGAAGGGGCTTGTGGAGATGTTTGACGGTTCGATCGGCGCGGGCAGCGTATTCATGCCGTACGGCGGAAGATATCAGCTGACGGAGACGCAGGCCATGGTGGCGAAGGTTCCGGTGCTGACGGGCAGCTCAGAGGCTGTGACGATGATGGCGTACGGCTTTGATCCGTATCTGTCCTCCTGGAGCCCGTATCACGGGGCGGTGTACGCGGTTCTGGAATCCTTATCCCGGATCGTGGCGGCCGGCGGCGATTACCGCAAGGTGCGCTTTACCTTCCAGGAATATTTCCGCAGAATGAGCGGGGAGCCGAAGCGCTGGAGCCAGCCGTTTGCGGCGCTGCTCGGCGCATACCGCGCGCAGATCGGTTTCGGCCTGCCGTCGATCGGCGGAAAGGATTCCATGTCCGGTACCTTTAATGATATTGATGTGCCGCCGACACTTGTCTCGTTCGCTGTGGATGTGGCGAAGGAGGGCGATATCATCACGCCGGAGTTTAAGGCGCCGGGAGATCCGCTGATGCTCTTTACCATCCGGAAGGACGCCTATGACCTGCCGGAGTATGAGCAGGTGATGCGGCTGTACGGCGTGATCCGCGAGCTGATTCAGAAGAAGGTGATCGTGTCGGCTTATGCGCTTGACGGCAAGGGACTTGCGGCAGCGGCAGCGAAGATGGCCTTTGGAAATAAGCTCGGCGCGACGATCGCGGCGGATGTGGATACAAATGTGCTCTTTGCGCCGGGATTCGGAAATATCGTGGCGGAGATCGCGGCAGGGAAGGAAGATGCGGTGGCGGAAGCGCTCGCCGCAGCGGGGCTTGCCGGATGCGAAAGAAGCGTCGGCTGTGTCAATGATGAAGCGGCGCTGATCTGCGGGGAGAATGTGCGGATTTTGCTCGATGAGGCGATTGCGGCCTGGACCGGCACGCTGGAAAAGGTGTTCCCGACGCGCACGAACGACAACCGTGAGGAGCTTTCCACCGGAATTTATGAGACGAAGGACATTTACGTTTGTAAACATAAAGTTGCGAAGCCGACCGTATTTATCCCGGTCTTCCCGGGCACGAACTGCGAGTACGACAGCGCGCGTGCTTTTGAGCGCGCCGGTGCGGATGTCATCGTAAAGGTATTTAAGAATCTGGACGCAGCGGATATCCGGGATTCGGTGGACGCGTTTACGAAAGCCATCGGGCAGGCGCAGATTATCATGTTCCCGGGCGGTTTTTCCGCGGGCGACGAGCCGGAGGGATCGGCAAAATTCTTTGCGACCGCGTTCCGCAACGAGAAGCTCACGGAGGCCGTGACGAAGCTGTTAAACGAGCGCGACGGCCTGGCGCTCGGCATCTGTAACGGTTTCCAGGCGTTAATCAAGCTGGGCCTGGTGCCGTACGGCGGGATCCGGCCGCAGGACGCGGATTCGCCGACCCTGACCTACAATACGATCGGCCGCCATATCAGTAAGATGGTGTACACAAAGGTCGTGACGAACAAGTCGCCGTGGCTTTTAAATGCGACGCCGGGAGCGGTTTACTGCAATCCGGCTTCCCACGGCGAGGGACGCTTCGTCGCGCCGAAGGAGTGGCTTGATCAGCTGTTCGCGAACGGCCAGGTGGCGACGCAGTACGTGAACGAGGCCGGCGTGCCGACCATGGACGAGGAGTGGAATATCAACGGCTCCTACATGGCCATCGAGGGGATCACGAGCCCGGACGGCAGGGTGCTCGGCAAGATGGCGCACTCGGAGCGCCGGGACAGAAGCGTGGCGATGAATATTTACGGAGACCAGAATCTGGGGCTGTTCGAGGCTGGCGTGGCGTATTTCAGATAAGGGCGGATAAATGACCTTGCAGAGGGGAAGGATCCTTTCTGTGAGGTCATTTTCTTACACAATATAAGTTCGCGAAGCGGAAATTTTATTACTCTGAATCAGATCTTGAAATCAATGGGGGTTTGATAGTATACTGACTGTAAGATTGATTATAATACTTTATCTGAGGAGACTTTGATATGTGTACTTTGTTTGATGAAATTGCAAAGGAAAATGAAGTAAAAGGCAGAGCGGTAGAGATCGTCGAGACAGGATTTGAATTTGGGCTTTCTGAACATGATATATTGAAAAGGTTACAGGAGAAACTGAACCTGTCATTGCAGATGGCACAGGAATACATCAAAATGTTTGGAAAACAGACAGTGTAACAGACTTTTATTGACTTGACGAAAGATGAAATGAGGATGTTATGATCGAAAAGAACGAAAGAGGAGCACTCACGCCGGAAAACTACTGGGATGTGATCACAGAGCATCAGGGCGAGACCTTTTACACGAAGTCGGGCCTTCCATTCACCTATCAGGTGATTGGAAAGGAGCTGTTTGCCGACCGAAGGGAGCGCTCGATCAACCAGCAGACATTCGGGAAGGCGCTGACGCGCATGATCGAGCACCCGGACGAGGTCAGGGGACCGAAGGCGCTGAAGCTGTTTGGCGCTCCCTATATTTGGGCGGTGCTGACGCAGCTGGGGGTATGAAAAAGCTTTACTCTTTCCGACGGACCTATTATAATGAATAAGAAAAGGGAGGTGAGGCCATGAATGGTGCTGAAATCATGAAAAACGCCATGGATGAATTTAAAGAGATTCAGGAGTACATGGCGTCTGCACGGGAGGAAAACGCCACGAAAACATATGCCCTGTTAAAAGACAAGTACCTTCTTTTAAAGGCATTGCTTACGAGTCTGGGCGTGAACCTCACCGACATTGACAAGATAAAAGAATAAAAAGTTCTGTGACATTTCAGAACCGGCCGGCGTCTAATTACTGTAAGACGAACCGGCCGGTTTTCGTTATAAAAAGTAAAAAGGTATGCATGGAGGAGGAGATGACAAAGGAACGCTTTACCAGTGAAGTCCTTGCGGCGGAAAAGAGCCTTTATTACGTGGCAAAATCCATTTTAAGCAGGGACGAGGACTGTGCGGACGCCATACAGAGCGCGATTCTTTCGGCCTACAGCAGGCTGGATACCTTAAAGGAAGAGCGCTATTTTAAGACCTGGCTGACCAGAATCCTGATCAACGAGAGCTATACCCTGCTGCGGAAGCGGCGGGACGTGCTCTCCTATGAGGATTATTTTAAGGAGACGGCCGGGGAAGAGACAGAGCACTGTCCGGAGCTCTGGCAGGAGATCGCAGGATTAAAGGAGGAATACCGGATCCCCGTGGTACTGTATTACGTGGAGGGGTATTCAATGAAAGAAATTGCTAAGATGCTGAATGTGA
This sequence comes from uncultured Roseburia sp., assembly GCA_947642555.1. Lineage (GTDB taxonomy): Bacteria > Bacillota > Clostridia > Lachnospirales > Lachnospiraceae > Roseburia. The sequence goes on from CANRSX010000034.1 coordinate 20,177, forward strand.
CGGAAGGCAGCATCCGGACGAGATTATACCGCGGCAGAAACCAGCTGCGGGAGCGGCTGAAAGGAGTGGCAGGATATGGGGCAGAATAAAAAGATGAAACAGACCGGGATAAAGGGACAGGGAATGTTCCGGCAGGAGCTGCCGGATGTGCCGGAGCGCGTGCACGCGGCGGTGCTTGATGCGTTAGGGCAGCTGGAGGAAGCCGCAGATGGACGCCAGGCGGGACGAAAATCCCGCTTGTCAGGGAAAAAATTTGTGGCGCTGGCTGCAGCGATGGCAGCGGTGTTCGGGATGACGGTGATCGCGGCGGCAGCGGAATTCTGGTGGAATCAGAAGGCAGCGGAGGAGTTCGGCAATCCGACGCCGGAACGGCAGCAGCAGATGGTCGAGGCCGGTGTGGCGGAGGAGCAGACGGTTTCCTCGACAGACGCCGGGATTACGGTCACGGCAGTGCAGACGTTAAGGGACGCCAACCGGATCTATATGCTGTTTGAGCTGACGGCGGAGGAAGCCGTGATCGACGGCAACAGCGGTTTTTCCGACTGGAAGATGATCACGGACGAGGGAAAAAATCTGTGGGATTATGAGCGCAGCATGACGGGCAGCGGCGGTGTGACCGACTCTCAGAGCGGGACACTCCTGACACAGGGCTTTTACTTCTGGGATTTTCTGATGGAGGAGGACCCGGAAGGCTGGAACGGGGATACGCTGACCGTACAGCTTACGGATTTTGAATACTACACCTATGAGAACGGGCCGGAGGGTACTCCGCATAAGATTGAGGGGGAATGGGAGTTCACGCTGCATCTGACCGATACGACGGAGCTGGCGCGCACGTTTACGCCGGAGAAGACGGTTATGGCGGCAGGCGTGCCGGTGCGGCTGAATTCCGTGACGGTCACGCCGCTGACGGTGACGCTTCACTATTGTCTCGACGATGTGGAAGCGGCAGGAGAGGCGTCTGGCGGCGAAGACTATGGGCTGATCGAGCTTTTTGCGACAGGCTTTGTGGACGGGGACGGCAACCGCGTTGAAAGAATGGGGGGCTCCTCCGGGGCACGCACGGAGGACGAGGATATCATCACCTGCGGGCTCCCGTCGCCGATGGACGTCGATACCGTGCAGGCAATCGTTCTCGGAGGAGGAGATACGATCGAACTGCGGTAGCAGGAGAAAGACAGGCCGTGTTTTCAGGCGGGAGCGGCAAAGGTCAGTGAAAACGCGACAGAGTAGGATTTGCAGGATTTTTCATAGAAAAAGACAGGAACTTAAATGCCGGATATGGTATAATAAACACAAGGATTAGTGTGCGGTGAGAGGAGGGGAAAAACCGACATGCAGATCTATGATTCCTGTAAATCCGCAATTGAGTCCTGTCTGGAGACGAAGACCTTTGCGGTTGCGCGTCTGTATAATGACGAGAAGACGATGAGCATTCATATTCATGACTGCTATGAGATTTATTTTTCCATTTCGGGCGGGAAGCAGTTTTTGATTGACAATCGCGTCTATGAATTTATGCCGGGGGATATGTTCTTTATCAATCAGTACGAGAGCCATTATCTCACGCAGATTGATCAGATGACCCATGAACGGATCGTGCTGTCCATCCACCCGGAGTATTTAAAACGGCTCTCCACGGAACAGACGGACCTGTGTTTCTGTTTTACCTGCCGCGATACTGCATTCGGGCACCGGATTACGCTCTCCGAGGAAGAGAAAAAACGGTTTATGTACTTTGTGCACAAGCTCTCGGAGCAGCCGGAGTATGGGCAGGATGTTCTGGAGCAGGCTGTGTTTGCGGAGCTGATGACCTGTCTGAACGGTATTTTTTTATCCCGGTGCGCGCAGAAAGCAGATGCGGTGCAGACGGATTCCCAGAGAACCGGGAAGCACGACGCGCGGATTGACGAGATTCTCTCCTACATCAACCAGAATCTGGCGGAGGATCTGAATATTCCGGGGCTGGCAGCGCATTTTTATCTGAGCGGTTCCTATCTGTGCAAAATATTTAAGGACGAGACGGGAACCACGATCAACCGGTATATCACGGCAAAGCGGATCTCATGGGCGAAAGCGCTTCTTGCCAACGGATATTCGGTCACGGAGACCTGCAATCTGTGCGGATTCGGGGATTACAGCAATTTTTTAAAATCATTTACAAAAACGGTCGGCGTTCCGCCGAAGAAATATGCGTCTTATGTGCAGTAAAAAAACGGCAGATCCGGACAGGGTCTGCTGTTTTTTTACTGCCTTTGTATAAGAAGATAGTATTTGCAAGATTTTTGTGAAAATCTGACAAGAAAAAAGAGAAAATACATGATACGATGTGCATAATTGATAGAGAAAAGAGAAAATTATGGCCATGATATCACATATAAACCAAATCACAACCAAGGAGGAAGAAGATGGAAACAAAATACAACAGAGCAAAACTATGGCAGCTTATTTTATTTACGTTTAACAATACGGCGTCCAATACCTATCTGATCATGATGGGATTCGTCTCCTACTATGCAAACGGCGTGGCGGGGCTTGGAGTCGCGTTTGTGTCAAATGTGATCATGCTGTCCAGGATATGGGACGGCGTCACGGACCCGATCATCGGATTTTTCGTGGACAGGACGAAGGGGCGTTTTGGGAAATTCCGCCCGTATATGCTGTTTGGAAATATCGTGATGTTTATCAGCGTCCTGCTGATGTTTTCGACGACGCATCTGGTGTCGGGAATGATGAAGGGGATTTATTTTATCCTGATTTACGCGATCTATATCGTGGGCTACACCTGCCAGAACTGCGCGACCAGAGGCGGGCAGACGGTTGTGACAAACGATCCGAAGCAGCGGCCGATTTACGCGAGGTGCGAGAGTATTATCAATTCCCTGCTTGCCAGTTTTATCACCGTATACGTGACCAATTATCTGGTGAAAAAGCACGGCGGATTTACAGGCGCCCTGTTCCTTGAGCTGATTGTCACGATGGGGCTTTTCTCATTTATCCTCACGATTCTGGCGCTGATCGGTATCGCACAGAAGGATCAGCCGGAATTTTATGAGGTGGGGAAAAAAGATACCTCCTACCGGTTCCGGGATATTTTTACCATTGTCAAAGGAAACCGGGCGATCCAGATGCTGGTGCTTGCGGCTTCCACCGACAAGCTGGGCATGATGATTATGAGTAATGCCACGGTCGGCGTGATGCTCTACGGGATTGTGATGGGAAACTATGATCTTCTCGGTCTTCTCTCCACGATCACAATCATACCGAGTATCATCCTGATCTGGATCGGGACAGCCGTCGCCTCCAGATATTCGTTGAAAAAGTCGATGGTCGTGTTTACGTGGATCAATATTGGATTTGCAGTTGCATTGGCGCTATTGCTGATTCTCGGAGATCCGACGAAGATTTCTCTTACGAATTTCAACTTTATGACGGCAGCCTATATCGTGCTGTATGTTATGATGCGGGCGAGCGGGGTTTCCGGCGGGATTGCGACGCCCATGATCGCGGACTGCGCGGATTACGAGCTGTATCTGTCCGGGAAATACGCGCCGGCTCTGATGGGGACGGTATTCGGATTTTTTGACAAGACGGTGTCGGCATTCGCCTCGACAATCGTCGGATACTGCGTGATTGCCATCGGGTTTAAGGAGCAGTTTCCGCAGATCGGCGATCCCTATACGCCGGCGATTTTCTGGATGAGCCTGTTCTTATTCCTCGGAATCCCGATCCTCGGCTGGATCGCCACGCTGATCGCCATGAAGTTTTACCCGCTGGATCAGGAAAAAATGATAGAGGTTCAGGCGAAAATTGCCAATATGAAAAAAGAAAACGCATAAGAAATCAGGAGGGGATATCGTGAACATTTTTATTGCAATGCCGCAGAACACGGTGACGGATACGTTTCTGACGCCGGCGGTGACGGAGCAGCTGGCACAGATCGGAGACGTGAAGAGAAATCCGTATGACAGAAACCTGACGGCGGAAGAGCTGATACAGCTGGCGGAGGATGCGGAAATTCTGATAACAGGCTGGGGAACCTGTTATCTGACGGGGGAAGCGGTAAGGAAGCTTCCCCGGCTGCGCATGATTGCGCATACCGGCGGTTCCGTGGCGCTTCTGGCCGATCCGGATATTTACAGCGTCCCGGGACTTCGGGTGATCAGCGGAAATGATGTATTTGCGCGTTCCGTGGCGGAGGGGTGTCTGTGTTATACGTTAAGCGCGCTGCGGAGAATCGAGCATTTCTCATCCGATATGAAAAACGGCGGCTGGATGAGCGGCGGATTTGTAAACAGAGGGCTGATCGGGAAAAAAGTGGGCATTGTGGGATTCGGGGCGATCGCGCGGTATTTCCTGGAGGCGATCCGCTGGTTCGGCTGTGAGATTCTGATCTGTTCTTCCCATTTGTCGGAGGAGGATGCGGCAGCGTATCACGGCAGAAAGGCCGACATGGAGGAAATCTTTTCTTCCTGCGATGTGGTCAGCTTACATATGTCGCTGACGCCGGAGACGAAGGGAAGCATCACCAGGGAGCTGCTCATGAAACTGAAGCCGGATGCGCTTCTGGTCAACACGGCCAGGGGCCAGCTTGTGGATGAAAAAGCGCTGGCGGAGCTTTTGGGGCAGGGGCGTTTTTCCGCGGCGCTGGACGTGTATGAGAAGGAGCCGTTAGCGGCGGACAGCCCTCTGCGGAACTGCGAAAATGTGCTGCTGATGCCACATATGGGCGGGCCTACGGTCGATATGCGGGAGGTTGTCGCGAGGGAACTGACGGGGGATATCAGGAGACTCTGCCAGGGGGACGCGCTGCGGTATGAGATCACGGCGGAGCAGGCAGGACGTATGTCGCGCGGCTGATTTTTTCCATAAAAATCCAATGAGAATAAGATTTGCAATATTTTTATGAGAAAAAGACAGGAAACGGATTATTTTTCGTGATACACTGAATATGACAGGCAGGGTTTTGTGTGCCGGATCAGAGAAAGGAGAAGAGGTATGGGGGAATTAGGAAAATGCTCCAATCAGGAGTGGCTGGATGACGTGTATGAGAAGATTCTGGTGAAGATGAAGGCGGAGTGCGCGCGTGTCGGGACGATGATCCCGTACAGCCCGAAGGAGGGCCGTTATCACGACCTGGACGGGATGGGAGGCATTCACAACTGGACGAACGGCTTCTGGCCGGGGATGCTCTGGCAGATGTACGAGGCGACCGGGGACGAGGCGTACCGCACCGCGGCGGAAGGCGTGGAGGAGCGGATGGACGAGATCCTTACGGACATGAAGGGCGTGGACCACGATGCCGGATTTTTATTCCTGCTCTCCGCGGTGGCGGATTACCGGAAGACCGGAAACGAGGCGTCTCTGCACCGTGGATTAATCGCTGCGAATCTTCTGGCAGGCCGGTTTAACCCGGTCGGGAATTTCATCCGTGCGTGGGGCGACGGCTTGAACATGAATTCGTTTTTCGGGGACGGCGATGTGAGCGGCTGGATGATCGTGGACTGCATGATGAATATCCCTCTGCTCTATTGGGCGAGCGAGGAGACGAAGGACCCGCGTTTTGCGCATATCGCGCTGAAGCACGCGAAGACGGCGCAGCGGTATGTCGTGCGTGAGGACGGCAGCTGTAATCACATCGTGGGAATCAATCCGCAGACCGGGGAATTTTCGGACAATCCGGGCGGACAGGGCTTTGAAAAGGGGTCGTCCTGGAGCCGCGGGCAGTCGTGGGCCGTGTATGGCTTCGCGTTAAGCTACCGGCACACGAAGGACGAGTCGTTCCTCGCCACAGCCAAGCAGTGCGCGCATTACTGCATCTCGAATATGGCGGTGAACGACTGGCTTCCGCTCGTCGATTACCGCGCGCCGGAGGAGCCGCGGAAATACGATTCCACAGCGGGTATGATCACCGCTGCCGGGCTTCTTGAGATCGCGGAGCATGTGGGAGAGCACGAGAAGCGGTTTTACACGGAAGCGGCATTCCGTATTTTGCGGGCCTGCGATGAGAAATTCGCAAACTGGGATCCGGAAGTGGATTCCATCATGGACGGCGGAACATATTTCTATCATGATCCGTCCGGCGAAAACACGGAGGTTCCGATCATCTATGCAGATTACTATCTGATCGAGTCGGTGCTGCGCTTAAAGGGGAAAGCAATGTTTGCATGGTAGGCATATGCCGTGGCTGCCGGCCCGTCCGGGCCGGCAAAAGTGCGGCAGGGGAAATGCCGCTGCGGAAAGGAGAGAGTGTATCATGGTAAATTTCAGTTTACAGGGAAAGGTCGCGCTGGTGACCGGCGCGTCTTACGGGATCGGGTTTGCGATCGCGAGCGCCTATGCGGAGGCGGGAGCGACGATCGTCTTCAATGATATTAAGCAGGAGCTGGTGGACAAAGGGATCGCCGCATACAAAGAGGCCGGCATCCAGGCGCACGGTTATGTCTGCGACGTGACAAACGAGGAGCAGGTCGCGTCATTTGTAAAACAGGTGACGGAGGAGGTCGGCCACATCAATATTCTCGTCAACAATGCGGGAATCATCAAGCGTATCCCGATGTGCGAGATGACGGCAGCGGAGTTCCGCCAGGTGATTGACATCGACTTAAACGGTCCGTTTATCATGGCAAAATCCGTGATCCCGGATATGATCGCGCAGGGCGGCGGCAAGATCATCAACATCTGCTCGATGATGAGCGAGCTGGGACGTGAGACCGTGTCCGCTTACGCGGCGGCAAAGGGCGGCCTTAAGATGCTGACCAAAAACATTGCCAGCGAGTACGGCGAATACAACATTCAGTGTAACGGCATCGGACCGGGCTACATCGCGACGCCGCAGACCGCGCCGCTGCGCGAGCGCCAGGCGGACGGCAGCCGTCATCCGTTTGATCAGTTCATCATCGCAAAGACTCCGGCAGCGCGCTGGGGCGAGGCGTCGGATCTTGCGGGTCCGGCCGTGTTCCTTGCATCGTCTGCATCCGATTTCGTCAACGGACATATCCTGTACGTGGACGGCGGGATTCTGGCGTACATCGGCAAGCAGCCATAGAGCGAAAAAAGCCCGGTCTCGGTGAATGAGCAGCCGCGTACTGGTACGCAGGGATGCTCAGACACCAGAGACGCTGAACCGTATGAGCAGGGAGGCCGACAGGCCGGAGTGCGAATGCGGGTCGGGATTGCGAAAGTCCGAAGGACGAAGGAATCCCGGAGGGCTTATAACAGAAAATAAGGAGATTATCATGAGAATAGCATTGATCAACGAGAACAGCCAGGCGGCAAAGAACGGGCTGATCTGTGATTCGTTAAAAAAAGTGGTGGAGCCGATGGGACACGTGGTGGACAATTACGGCATGTACACGGCGGAGGATGACGCGCAGCTGACCTACGTGATGGCGGGTGTGCTCGGGGCGATCCTGCTGAACAGCGGCGCGGCTGATTATGTGATCACCGGCTGCGGTACCGGGGAGGGCGCGATGCTCGCGATGAACAGCTTCCCGGGCGTGATCTGCGGCCATGTGGAGGATCCGGTGGACGCCTACACGTTTGCCCATGTCAATGACGGAAATGCGGTGGCGCTGCCGTTCGCAAAGGGCTTCGGCTGGGGCGGAGAGTTAAATCTCGAATATATTTTTGAAAAGCTGTTCGGATTCGGACACGGCCAGGGCTACCCGAAGGAGCGCGTGGAGCCGGAGCAGAGAAATAAAAAGATTCTGGACGGCGTGCGGGAAAAGACGCTGCGCCCGCTTCTGGAGTGTTTAAAGGACATCGATCCGGCGCTTGTAAAAGGGGCGGTTGCCGGGGAGAAATTCAGCGAGCTGTTTTTTGCAAACTGTAAGGATCAGGCGATCGCGGATTATGTCAGAGGACTGCTGTGAGACGCTGCGGCAGGAACGGCCGTTTGTGCAGGAGCGTCATAAACCAGCGCTGACGTATGCTGCCGCGCACACTTTGGAATGGAGAATAGGATGGCAAAACTGACAATTACTGTCCAGAACGGGCAGGGAGAAGAACAGTGCCGGGCCTGCGGGGAGGATCAGATCTGGCTGGTCTGTAAGCGGGAATATGAGCCGGGCGACAGAATTGTGTTTGAGACGGACGAGACGGATGCGTTTTATGTGATTCGTGTGGACAGCCCGATGGACGAGGCGTATGTGTATCTGACCAGTCCCGCGCTTACCTATGCGATCCCGTTTGAGATGCAGAAGATTTCCTACCATCCGGCCTGTTTTATCGGGGAGACCCACTATATCACGATGAGAAAGGCGGCTCCCGGAGAAAATGAAAACTATCGCAACCTGGCGAAGAATGTCCTCGACCAGCACGACGCTGTGGGCTGCTATCCCCATGTTTCCGCGAACGCCGAGACCAGGGGCGAGGCGCTCTTTGCGGTGCGAAACGTGATCGACGGCGTGCTGGCCAACAGCTGTCACTGGCCGTGGCCGTACCAGTCATGGGGAATCAACCGCAGGGAAGACGCGGAGCTTACGCTGGAGTTCGGACGTGCGGTCGATATCGATCGGATCAGCCTGGTCACCCGGGCGGATTTCCCGCACGACAGCTGGTGGACGGAGGCGACCGTCACGTTTTCCGACGGCAGCAGCGAGGTGCTCCCCATGGAAAAGAGCGACAGGCCGCATGAATTCGCGGTAACGCGCACGGGGATCACATGGTTAAAGCTTGGAAAACTGATTAAGGCCGACGATCCGTCGCCGTTTCCGGCACTGACGCAGATCGGGGTGTACGGAAGAAATTCCGCCGGAAAAAAATCAGATTAAAAATGTAAGTAACACTTGCAATTTTGCGGAAAAGATATTATAATGACCCTGTCCGATACAGGACGAATTAGTACAGGCAGATCAAGGGCAGTTGTATCTGTGCGGTCAGACCCCGGGTGAACAGGTGACCATCCGGACGACCGATACGGATGTGCGGAAGCGTTTAACAGGGGCGCCATGCACGTAGCGGCTGCCCGCGGTGTGTCCATCAGATGTCACAGCCGGATGAATTCCGGCTTTCTTTTTTTGAATACCGTATAACAGGTAAATCCACAGTTCTTTAACAGTCCCGTGACCCGCTCAAAAGCAAAAGCGACATGCGCCGTATCATGTGCGTCGGAGCCGATCGTGATGATCTCACCGCCGAGGGCCCGGTAACGAGCGATGATCTCCTCCGTGGGGTTGGGGTGGCCGAGCCCGTAGGAAAATCCGCCGGTGTTGACTTCGATTCCCTTCCCGCGCTCGATCAGCGCGGTCAGTATCGGGTCGATCAGATCCTGATATTTTCGATAACTGTAGTTTTTGTTGCGCTCCGGACCGTACCGGACCACGTAATCGATGTGGCCGTAGACGTCGAAGTCAGAGCAGTCTGTGCAGATATTTTCCAGGATGGACGCGAAGTATTCACGGTAGCACTCCTCCTCGGTGCGACCCTCGTAAAAATCGGGATAGTAGGGATCGCGGCCGTGTACGACATGGGAGGAGCCGATCACAAAATCAAACGGGTATTTGTTTAAAAGCGCGGCGTGGCGTGCGGCAAGGTGCGGCTGTAAGCCCAGCTCGATGCCGGCGCGCACCGGTATCCGGTCTTTGTACTGTCCGGCAAGCCGGGCCGCGGAGGCCAGATAGTCCGGGATGTCCAGAAGGAAGGGGTTCGGATCCTCCGGGAAATCCAGATCGAGGTGCTCGGTAAAGCAGATACCGGGCAGTTTTTTTTCGATGGCGCAGCAAATCAGGTCCTCCGGCGATGTCTTGCTGTCGCCGGAAAAGCTGCTGTGCATGTGTGTGTCCCAAAGCATAGGGTTGCCTCCTTATCATGAGCCGGCCTGCAAAGCGGCGGCGTTTGTCACAATAAGCCGGCCTGCAAAGCGGCGGCGTTTCCTGTCATGCTCAGTGTACAACAATTCCATGTGTCCCGTCATCGTCAGTTTGCACAAAAAAAACAGCATTTCTGGAAAAACGACGAAAAAGAAAGCATTTAGTGAAAAATTTAACAAAGCCGGACAAAGTATGGAAAAAGGGCTTGAACTTTCCCTAAAAATTGGTTAAAATAAAAAAAGCACTGAGCATACACATTTTATCAATTCTAGGAGGAATTAAAAATGGCAGTAAGAGTAGCGATTAATGGTTTTGGCCGTATCGGCCGTCTTGCGTTCAGACAGATGTTTGGAGCAGAAGGCTACGAAGTAGTGGCAATCAATGATCTGACAAGCCCGAAGATGCTTGCTCACCTGTTAAAGTACGATTCGTCTCAGGGAAAGTACGAGCTGGCGGACAAGGTGACGGCTGGCGAGGATTCCATCACGGTTGACGGTAAGGAGATCAAGATCTACGCATTCCCGGATGCAAATAACTGCCCGTGGGGCGAGCTGAAGGTAGACGTTGTGTTAGAGTGCTCCGGCTTCTACACCAGCAAGGCTAAGGCTGAGGCTCACATCAATGCAGGAGCAAGAAAGGTTGTTATCTCCGCTCCGGCCGGCAACGATCTTCCTACTATCGTATACAACACGAACCATGAGACCTTAAAGGCAGAGGATACCATCATTTCCGCAGCGTCCTGTACGACGAACTGCCTTGCACCGATGGCGGACGCTCTGAATAAGTACGCGCCGATCCAGTCCGGTATCATGGTTACCATCCACGCATACACAGGCGATCAGATGACGCTTGACGGACCGCAGAGAAAGGGCGACTTAAGAAGAAGCCGCGCGGCTGCTGTCAATATCGTTCCGAACAGCACGGGCGCTGCGAAGGCAATCGGCCTTGTGATTCCGGAGTTAAACGGCAAGCTCATCGGTTCCGCACAGCGTGTTCCGACCCCGACGGGTTCCACCACGATCTTAACGGCTGTTGTGAATAAGGCTGACGTGACCGTTGACGGCATCAACGCAGCGATGAAGGCAGCGGCGAACGAGTCCTTCGGATACAATGAGGACGAGATCGTTTCCTCCGATATCGTGGGAATGAGATTCGGTTCCTTATTCGATGCGACCCAGACCATGGTCAGCAAGATTTCCGACGATCAGTATGAGGTACAGGTTGTTTCCTGGTATGACAATGAGAACTCCTACACCTCTCAGATGGTTCGTACCATCAAGTACTTCAGCGAGCTTGCATAAGACGCGAAGGATTGAAGTAAGACTCATGAAAAGGGTCCGGTCTGTATGGACCGGATCCTTTTTTGATAAGGTTGATTAAAACAAGGAGGAAAATCCTCTGCTCCTGCAAGGGCAGTCGCATTTTCCTTCGGAAAACAAGGAGGATTTACCAATGGCTTTAAACAAGAAATCCGTAGACGACATTCAGGTAAAGGGCAAAAGAGTCCTGGTGAGATGTGATTTTAACGTTCCGTTAAAAGAGGGCGTGATCACGGACGAGACACGTATCAAAGCAGCGCTTCCGACGATCCAGAAGCTGATCGACGAGGGCGGCAAAGTGATTCTCTGCTCGCATCTGGGCAAGGTGAAGAACGGCCCGAACGAGGGCGAGTCCTTAGCGCCGGTGGCAAAGAGCCTTTCTGAGAAGCTGGGCAAAGAGGTGGTATTTGTATCCGATTATAACGTGACGGGCGAGGCTGCCACAGCAGCAGTAAACACCATGAGCGAGGGAGATGTGGTACTGCTTCAGAATACCCGTTTCCGCGGCAAGGAAGAGACCAAGAACGGCGAGGAGTTCAGCAAAGAGCTGGCTGACCTTGCAGACGTGTATGTATGCGATGCGTTTGGTTCCTCCCACCGCGCACATGCTTCCGTGGCCGGCGTCACGAAGTTTATCACCGAGAAGGGCGGCGAGAACGCGGTTGGTTATCTGATGCAGAAGGAGATCGACTTCCTCGGCAACGCGGTAGAGAATCCGGTGCGCCCGTTCGTGGCGATCCTCGGCGGCGCGAAGGTTGCCGACAAGCTCAACGTCATCTCCAACCTGCTTGAGAAGTGCGATACCTTAATCATCGGCGGCGGTATGGCTTACACCTTCTTAAAGGCGCAGGGCTACGAGATCGGCAAGTCTCTTGTGGATGACACGAAGCTCGACTACTGTAAGGAGATGCTTGAGAAGGCAGAAAAGCTCGGCAAGAAGCTGCTGCTTCCGGTTGACTCTGTGACGATCGCGGAGTTCCCGAACCCGATTGACGCTCCGGTAGAGGTACAGAATTATGATGTTGCCGACATGCCGGCGGACCGCGAGGGATGTGATATCGGTCCGAAGACTGCCCAGATGTACGCGGACGCTGTTAAGAGCGCGAAAACCGTTGTGTGGAACGGACCGATGGGTGTGTTTGAGAACCCGACCCTGGCAGCAGGCACCATCGCGGTGGCGAAGGCTCTCGCAGAGACCGACGCGACGACGATCATCGGCGGCGGCGATTCTGCGGCTGCTGTCAATCAGCTTGGCTTTGGCGATAAGATGAGCCATATCTCCACCGGCGGCGGCGCTTCCTTAGAGTTCTTAGAGGGCAAGGAGCTTCCGGGCGTTATGGCGGCGGACGACAAATAAGAGAGACAAACATAGAACGGGCAGTGCGTTTCTGCGGACTGCCCGCGTGTGAAAATGAGACCGCAGGCACGGGCCTGTGAGAAAGTCTGAGTGCAGATGGAGGAAATCATGGCAAGAAAGAAAATTGTAGCCGGCAACTGGAAGATGAATATGACCCCGAGTCAGGCAGTTGCGCTGGCAGAGGAGTTAAAGCCCCTTGTGGCGAGCGATGACGTGGAGGTTGTGTACTGCGTGCCGGCGATTGATATCGTACCGGTTGTCGAGGCAGTAAAGGGTACGAATGTGGTAGTCGGAGCCGAGAACATGTACTACGAGGAGAAGGGCGCTTACACGGGCGAGATCTCCCCGGAGATGCTGGTGGACGCGGGCGTGAAGTATGTCATCATCGGACATTCCGAGAGACGCGATTACTTCAAAGAGTGCGACTGCATGCTCAATAAGAAAGTAAAGAAAGCATTCGAGCATAACCTCACTCCGATCCTCTGCTGCGGCGAGTCCTTAGAGCAGAGAGAGATGGGCGTGACCCTCGACTGGATCCGTCTGCAGATCAAGTCCGACCTTCAGGACGTGACCGCGGAGCAGGTGGCGTCGATGGTGATCGCATATGAGCCGATTTGGGCCATCGGAACGGGCCGCACGGCCACCACAGAGCAGGCGCAGGAGGTCTGCAAGGCGATCCGCGACTGCATCGCAGAGATCTATGACACCGATACGGCGGAGAAGGTACGTATCCAGTACGGCGGTTCCGTGAACGCGGGCAACGCGGCGGAGCTGTTCGCACAGCCGGATATCGACGGCGGACTGGTAGGCGGCGCTTCCTTAAAGGCTGATTTCGGGAAGATTGTGAATTATAAGTAAGTGTAGCAAATCAAGGGGGCTGTTGCCATTTTGCAACAGCCCCTTATTCATTATATTGATGAAATACAAAAAATGAATTTGCCAGTAATTTGCGTTAAAACCAGAAATAAAAGATGACATCTTTTTGTATATGTGATATAATATCATTATTATATTACATACAGGGGGTGGGATGATGAAGAAAATGACTGGTTTGTTACTGCTGTGCTGTCTGGTGTTTGCCGGCTGCGGAGAACCGGCGATCACACAGGAGGAGTATGACGCGGTTGTTGCGGAGCGGGACGGGCTGCAGAGCGAACGGGACGAGCTGTTAAGCGAGCGGGATGAGCTGGAAAGCGAAATCGAAAATCTGAATAAAGCGATAGAGCTAAGTGAAAAAGTGACGGAATATCAGGCGAGAATCGAAGAACAGCATGAACACGCGAAATTCATCTTATATGTTACCGGGAAAATAGCGGGCATGGATACAGAGGAATTACTGCTGCAGATGGACGATGTGTATCAGACGGCGGTTGATTCAATCGGAGGTGTAAAGACGCTGTATGAAAACGTGAATGCGATGGAGGGAATAGATCCAGATGTCAATGATGCGATACAGACGGTAGATAATATGTGGGATGCATGGTGTGATTTGTACGAGAAGATTCTGGTCATGGAGAAATATGTCATGGGATAAGAAAAGACTGAAATAAAATAGTATTAATGAAATTGAGGTATTCAGGAGTAGTTGGTGTATCAGTTGGTGTATTCAGGAGCAGTTGGTGTATTAGTTGGTGTATTATGAATAAGTTGCTGACGGAAATTACAATCTGAAGTCTGCTCAAGGTGATGGATCCGGAGGAGGACGAGAAAAGGCTGGAGAATCTATGGATTCGCGTTTCAGGGACAAAGGTGTCTGATCGGATCAACATTTTCCACCCGATAGCAGAGGCTGTACACCTGCCCTCTGGCTGCGACCCGATAGCAAAAGGTTTTTCCGAGAAGCGTGGCTTCACGTTCTTCTCCTGCTATTTTTCTACTTACGATATCAGTAGTTAAATCAAACAATTCGTCAAGATAGGTTCCGGTCAGGATTCCCTGGGCCTGTATCTGATGGCCGGTATAGATTCTGACCTGTTCCGGATCCCTGATTTTTTCGCGCAGTCCGGCAAGGCTTTTTAAAAATTCGGACAGGGGAAGCGCGCCGGGAATATGCATCCAGAAATTGCCGGCGCCGACTGCGTCCCCGGTGAGCAGAAGGTTCTCTTTCGGATCGTACAGGACGACGCTGCCCGCTGTATGGCCCGCGCAGCTTAGCGTGTGCAGCGTGCGTCCGCCGAGCTCCCACACATCCCCATCCTTTAGGTTGTGAAACCATTCCTTTTTTACGCCGGGTTCCATGGAATGAAGAAATTCAAAGTCCACCTCCGGCATGTACACCGCACATCCGGCCGCCACAAATTCCGGCAGAGACTTTCCGGCATGATCGATATGGCCATGGGTGATCAGCACGTCAAGCGGCAGTTCTGTCAGTTCCCTGACCTTTTCGTACAGACCGGTGGCATTCTGCAGCGTATCCACCAGCACGGCCCGTTTTTCGCCGGTCAGCAGATAGGCGTCCACCCCCGGGAGCAGCTCCCCGTCCCCTCTCAGATCCGACAGCTCGGACAGCCGGAAGAACGTATCGTTTATGTTCTGAACCTGTATGTTCATACAATCCTCCTCCTTTTACATAGTATGATGTTTCTTTTTATGATAGCGGCAGCAGAAGGAAGTTGTTTTCATTTTCCGACTTGTTTTTTTGAATTTCCGACGGATTCGGGTGACCTGCTTTTTTGCGATTGCCCGCGATTCTTTCCTGTCGTATAATGGGGTCAGAAGATCAGAATGGAAAGCGGGGAAGAAACGCGATGCAGCCTGGCAGGAATTCGTTATATCGGAACATGGCGCCGTATCTGATGGGAATGATCGTCCTGTCCGTGATACTGGTCGCCGTAAACAGCGTGTATGTCATCGGGCAGGCCAACCGGCGTCTGAAGGAGAATGACGAGGCATCCCTGAATATTGTATGGAGCAGCTTAAATCAGGAATTGTCCAGTATGTCCCGCAACAGCGAAGCGCTTATGGAATCGACGCAGGTCAGGCGTCTGGCCTATATGGGATATGACGAGGAAGCCTATGTGGACGTCATAACGGAAATGCAGAAAAACCTCCTGATCTGCCAGTATGTGTGCGGCATGTGGTTTGAGACGGAGAATGGGGAGATATCCGTGTGGAGCCCGGATTTAAAGAAGGAGGAGTCCCAGCGCTGGAGGATACTGGAGGCATATTTTTCCGATCCCGCGCACAGGGAAGGGGCGGATCAGTGGGAATATGTGCAGATCGAGGGGGAAGGCTGGCTGATCCGTCAGAGGGAGGAAAATAAAATCCGATACGGTATGTGGTGCAATGTTTCGTATATTCTTTCCTGCCTGAACGGGCAGTATACGGAGAGCGGCACGCAGGTGAAACTGGCGGAGGATGCGCTTCCGGAGGGAGTCCGGATCCGCGCTGCGGGCGGTTCGGATATCGTGAAGGGAATGGTACTGCAGCTGATCGGAACCGCAGGACGGATCCGGAGTATAGATATGACAATTATCGTTTTGTGTATCCTGGGAGCGGGCTGTATCGGCTTTATCCTTCTGCTCTGGCGGCAGCTGCAGAAGAACCTGATCCATCCCATGCGGCAGCTGGTCGGGCTGATCGGCCGATACGGGGGCGGAGACCTGGACGCACGGCCCGTTACTGACGGCTGGCCGGAGGAGGTCAGAATCGTGGGGGATTCCCTGGGGGATATGGCGCAGAATCTGAAAAAACTCAGGATCCAGGTGTACGAGGAGGAGCTGGAAAAGAAAGAGGCGCAGATGCAGTTTATGAATGCACAGATCAAGCCGCATTTTGTGCTGAATGTGATCAATACCATTTATAATATGGCAAATCTGGATCAGACGGAGGACATTCAGAAAAGCTGTACCTGGCTGTCAAAATATATGAGGTATGTGTTTTCAAAGAAAGAAATGCAGTGCGCCCTGTCGCAGGAGATGGAGCATCTCCAGGAATATATCAGCATCCAGCAGATGCGGTTTCCGGGAAGGGTGTCCTGCCGGATGGAGATGGAACCGGCGGTGATGCAGTGCATGATCCCGACGATGGCGGTTCACACCTGTGTGGAGAATACCTTTAAGCACGGTTCGGGAAAGCGGGGGGAGTTTTCGCTGTCCATTCACGGGGAGATGCATTCCGAAGGGAAAGAGGTGCGGATTGAGATCGCCGATGCCGGAAACGGGTTTGACCCGGCGCTGGCAGAGGACATCAATACCGGGGCTTTTTTTAAGGACGCCACCTTCCGCTCCGTGGGGATAAAAAACACGGTTTACCGTTTTCGGGAAATGTACGGGGATGCGTTTTCCTTTCGGGTGGAAAACGATCACGGGGCCCGGATGATACTTTGTTTTCCATGGAAACAATATCGGACAGAGAATGGAGAGAGAGATGAACGTACTGATCGTGGACGATGAATCCTTCAGCGTGCTGGCAATTCGGAAAAAGGTGGACTGGGAAAATCTGTGTGAGGAGGAGATCTGCCTGTACGATGCCTATAGCGCGCAGCAGGCCAGGGAGGTGATGGGGGAGCACCCGATTGATATTATGCTCTGTGATATTGAGATGGCCGGGGAGACGGGGATCGAGCTGATCCGGTGGGTGAGAGGGCAGCAGCTCCCGATGGAGATTCTGATTATCACCTGCCACGAGGATTTCCACTATGTGAAGGAGGCGCTTCGGCTGGGCGTATATGATTACTGTGTGAAGCCGCTGGATTTTACGGCGCTGGAGGGACTGCTCCGGGAGCTGGTCAGAATGAGGGACGCAAAACAAAGGCAGCGGGAGAGGAATCAGTATGCGGATTACTGGCTGGAGGAGAAGGAGGGACTGACGAAGCAGTTCTGGTACTGGTTTCTGACGGAGAAAGATCAGGATCCGGACAGGGTGTGGGAGAGAACCCGCAGGCTCGGAATCTCCGTTTCGGAGGAGGAAGCCTTCTTTCCCATCGTCATCGCAATCCGGAAATATGAGATTTCACTCGTGAAATGGGATCCGGAAAAAATGGAGCGCTCTCTGCGCAGTCTGATCCGCGAGGTGATGAAGGAGACGGACTGCGAGGTGATTCTCGGCGTAAAGGGCGCGGTTGTGGTCATCCTGCGGGATGGCGGGCAGGATGCGAAGAAGGGCAGGGAGCTGGTGGAGCAGGCATATCAGCTCTTTCAGATCAGGGTCTGCTGCTGGCTGGGAGGAAAGACCCCGTTTCTGAAGCTGCCGGGGAGGATCGATGCGCTGATCCGCCGCCTGGAATCGGATGTCAGTCATCAGGAGGGCGTGTTTTCGGAGGAGGACTGGCGGATGAAGCATGAGCTGCACGGTCTGCCGGACCGGGAGCTGCCGCCAGATCTGCTGGCAAAGCTGGAGACCTGCCGGTTTTCCGAATTCCGGCTGCAGCTTCATGTGTGGTTAAAAGACAGGGAACGCAGCGGGCGCTTTTCACGGGAGGAACTGATCTATATCCGGGAATGCCTGCGGCAGGCGTATTATCTTCATTTTGAGAAGCTCCATGTCAGCGCCGCAAAGCTGGGTGAGGACGAGAAGATGAAGGTCGCTTATGAGGACGCAGGGAGACTTGTGGCCGGGCTGGAGGAGTGGGCGGACCTGGTGACAAAATATCTGGAAGCGCGGTACGAAGAGCAGCTCGGGACAGAGATTCACGTGAGAATCCAGAAGGTGAAGGAGTATATTGATGAGAATCTGGACCGGGAGCTGACCAGGCAGGAGCTGGCGCAGATCGTTTTCCTGAATCAGGATTATTTTGCAAGGGTTTTTAAGGAAAAGGAACATGTTTCCATTATGGAATATCTGACCAGACGCAGGATCGAGGAAGCGGTGAAGCTGATGCTGCACACGGAGCTGTCCATGAGCGAGATCGCCGGGCGGTGCGGGTTTGTCAGCGTCTCCTATTTTTCCACGGTATTTAAAAAGATTATGGGGGTATCCCCGCGGGAATTCAAAAAACAGAGGTAGATACCAGAACAGGAACGCCGGATCTTTAGGATTCGGCGTTTTTTATCCCTATATGGTAAAAATCGCCGGGAGGATGCAAAGTCGGAATCTGAAAACTTGGAGTCTGCATTTTAGAAAAACGGCGCAAAAGAACGTGTTATGATAGCACCATCAAAAACAACGAAACACATCAGGGAGGTAATGAGATGAGAGCAAAACAACTGACAGCGCTGCTTACGGCGGCAGCCATGATAACAGGCATGTGCGCATGCGGTTCCTCCGGCGAACCGGCCGGTTCGGGGAGTAAGGACGGCGGAGCCGCGGCAGCCGGGGTGGAGACCACCGAGAGCGGGGAGATCGTGAAGCAGGATCCGTTTTTTAAATATGAGGAGCCGGTGACCATCACGACGTTCTTTGAGATTTCCCCCACGCTGGAGAATTTTAAGGAGAGCGATCCGGATGAGATCTATTTCTTTCAGCAGATGAAGGAAGAGACGAATATCTCGCTGGACTATCTGTGGTATGCGGCGAAGACGGCGGACGATTCCGTGCAGAAGAAGAGCATGGCCATCGCTTCCGGCGAGCTCCCGGATTTTATGCTGGTAAACAGCGCCCAGCTGGGAATGCTGGCAAAGACGGATCTGATCAACCGGGATATGGGGGATATCTTTGAAGCGTATGCCTCGGACGACCTGATCGAGTGGACGACCTGCGAGGGGATGGGGGCGATAAAATCCGCAACCTATGACGGGGAGATGATCGCCATCCCGCTGGTGAGCGGTTCCATCGACAATACGCCGATGCTCTGGATCCGCAGGGACTGGATGAACAATCTCGGACTGGAAATGCCAGAGACCATGGAGGAGCTCTATGACGTGATGCTGGCCTTTAAGAACGACGATCCGGACGGAAACGGGGTGGACGATACCACAGGGCTTACGATCCACAATGACTTCCTCTCCACGGGAATGAGCGATGTCGTTGGTCTGTTCAACGGATTCGGGGCGTATCCGGGCGCATGGGTTGAGGACGGGAACGGCGGTCTCACCTACGGAAGCACGACGAAGGAAGCGAGGCAGGCGTTAGAGTACCTGGCTAAGATGTACCAGGACGGACTGATCCGGGTGGACTTTTCTTCCGTGGACGGGACGGCGGCCTCCGAAGAGCTGATCGGCGGAACCTCCGGCCTCTTCTACGGGAAAATGTTCTGCGGGGGCTGGCCGCTTATGTACGGCGCTCAGAATGATCCGTCAGCGGACTGGGTGGCGCTTCCGCTTCCCTCCGCGACAGGGGAGCCGGCAAGGCCGCAGACAGCGATTTCCATTGAGGCTTACGCGGTTGTCTCTGCAAAGTGTGAGCACCCGGAAGCGATTGTGCGCATGCTGAATTATTTTATCGAGAAATCTACAGCAGAGAAAGAGGAATACAACAGATGCCTGGTCTCCTATGACGGTACCACGACAAATTTCCCGCTGATGTATATCATGCTGAGAAATGATTATGCGCTGAAAAATCTGAATGCGCATTATGCGTGCATGGAGGCGGTGGAAAAGGAAGACCCCTCCGCGTTAAGCGGCGAGCCGCTGGCATATTATGAAGCGATTATGAAATATCAGGACGGCGATATCGCCGGAGGATATATGGGACAGAAGATATTTGGCGACGATATGTCTTCCTATACGGTGATTGATTATTACCACCAGAATGATCTGGTGCTGCTGGATGCCTTTTACGGCGAGCCGACGGAGACCATGGGGCAGAAGCTGACACTCATCACGGATGCGGTGATGGAATATTACACGAAGGTCATTATGGGAACCGACAGTCTGGACCGCTTCGACGAGTTTGTGGCGGAGTGCAATGCGCTGGGGCTTGACCAGATCACGGAGGAAGTGAACGCGTGGTATCTGGAGCAGTAGTGGAATGAGAGGAGAAAAGCGATGAACATGGCAGAGATGATGGAGCCTTCCGGGTGGATCTGGAGCAGCGAATGGACGAAGGAGGACGGGCAGCGTCCCGCCCTCCTCTGTTTTCGGAAAAAGCTGAAGCTGGAGGAAAGACAAAAGCGCATGGTGCTGCTGCTCTCGGCGGATACCCGCTACCGCTTTTACGTGAACGGGCGGCTGGTATCCGTGGGGCCGCAGCGGGGGGATCTGATCGAGTGGTATTATGACCAGGCCGATATCGCGCCGTATCTGAAGAAAGGAATCAATATCCTGGCGGCGGAGGTGCTCCGTTATCCCTGCGAGAGCTTAAACGGAAATTACGGTATGATCCGCACCGAAACCCCCGGCTTTTTCCTGCGGGAGGAAGGCGGTTCCCTTGTGGCGGACGACACCTTTCGTGTGAAAAAAAGAACCGGCTTTGAAATCCTGCCGGAGGCGTCCGGGTTTTCTCCGCTGCATCTTTACGAGAAGGTACAGGGAGAGCGGGAATTTCAGGATTACCGGGATGAGACATTTGACGATGATGCCTGGGCGCCGGCCAGCGTTTATCCCTATCTTAAGGTCAGCGCACAGGCGTCGCCCGGGAACTTAAAACCGCGCACGGTTCCGGCCATGGTACAGACGGATGCCCGTTTTCAGGAGATATGCGCGGTGCGGCAGTCGCGGTACGATATAGCGGACTGGAACCGGTTTCTGTCGGGGAAGCACCCGCTTCAGATCCCGGCAGGCACGACAGAGATTATCGAGCTGACTGCCGGGGAGGAGATGACCGGATACATCACGCTTCAGATCGCGGGCGGGGCGGGCAGCAGGATTGAGATCTTACAGTCCGAGAGCTATTACAGGGAAGTGCCGGTCCGGTACACCAGGGGAGTCAAAGGAGACCGGACGGATGCGCGGCACGGAACCCTGGCGGGCTACACGGACACCTATCGGGCAGGGGGCTTTGGCACGACGGACGCGCCGGAGGTATATGAGCCGTTTTACTTCCGCACCTTCCGTTTTATCCGGCTGACGATCCATGCGGAAGAGACGGTGACGCTTCTTAACTTTTGCTACCGGAAGACGGAGTATCCGCTAAAGACCGGCACGCAGGTGATGACCAGCGATCCGTCGCTGGTGCAGATCTGGGAGATGTGTGAGCGCACATTGAAGCGGTGTATGCTGGATACCTATGTGGACTGCCCCTTTTACGAGCAGCTGCAGTATGCGATGGACGCGAGAAACGAGATGCTGTTCACCTATGCCATATCCACGGACGACCGGCTGGCCAGAAGCTGTATGAACGCTTTTAAACATTCTGTCCGGAACGACGGGCTGACGGAGGCGAGCTACCCGCGTACCACAAGGGGTGTGATCCCGTCTTTTTCCATCTACTATATCGGGATGCTCTATGACCACATGATGTATTTCGGCGACCGTGCCTTTTTAAAGGATCACATGGGAGTGATGGACGGCGTGCTGCGGTTTTTTGAGAGAAATCTGGGGGAGGACGGACTGGTGGGAAAGATCGGCGGACCGCAGTTTAACATCGGGCGCTACTGGTCTTTCATCGACTGGACGCCCCAGTGGCAGGAGGACGGAGGAGTCCCGGCGGCAACCCATAAGGGATCGCTTACGATGGAAAGCCTGCTCTATCTTCTCGGCCTTCAGTATGCGGCTGCCATCGCGGATTTCGTGGGGCGGGACGGCATGGGAAGAGAATACCGGGAGCGGGGGGAGGCCTTAAAAGCCGCGATCTGGGCGCACTGTATCGGGAAGGACGGTCTGCTGCAGGACGGGCCGGGTGTGGAGGATTACAGCGCGCACTGCCAGGTATTTGCCATCCTCACCGGTGTCGTGACGCCGGAGGAAGGGGCGCGGCTTCTTAATATCGTGCTGGGGGATAAAGAGCGGTATGCGCCCTGTTCGGTGGCGATGTCCTGGTATCTGTTCCGTGCCCTGGAGATAACCGGGCGTTATGAGAGGATGGATGCGGAGTGGGAGGTTTGGAGAAAAATGCTCCAAAATCACTGCACGACATGCGTCGAAGATCCGGTGACGTCAAGGAGCGAGTGTCATGGATGGGGTGCGGCAGCGCTCTACGAGCTTCCGGCCGCGGTTCTCGGGGTAAAACCGGCCGCGCCGGGGTTTGAGAAAGTAAAGATCCGGCCTGCGTGCGGATATCTGTCCTTTGCGAAGGGCGAGGTCGTCACCTGCCGGGGAAGGATCCGGGCGGAGTGGAAGAAGGATGAAGCGGGGAATCCGGAGCTTACATATTCGCTTCCGGGAGGGATGACCCTGGCGGAAGAAGAGATGCCGGAGGGAACCGGAAAGCCGGATGAAGTGACAGGAGGGAGGATGCGATGAGCGCGCAGATGATGGGATGGGTTTCGCTGCTGGTCTTTGTGCTTGTCATTGTCATCGGGGTGAAGCGGAAGGTGAACCTGGGAATCCTTGCGATCGCGGCGGCGTTTCTGTTCGGATTTTTTATCCGGACGGAGGGCGGAAGTCTTTCCTGCGTGGAGCTTAAGGGAAGGCCGGTGACATCCCTGTTTCCGCTGGAGCTGTTCTGGATGATTGTGAGCGTGAGCATTCTGTTAAATATCGGAACCGTAAACGGAAGCTTTGACATCGTGATCCAGAAGCTGGTGGGCCTGGTGAAAGGGCGGCGGGCGCTGATCCCCGTCTATCTGTTTGTGATCGTCCTCGTCGGCTGCTCCCTGGGAGCCGGGACCACCGGAGCCGTGGTGCTCCTATGCACCCTGGCGGTGAATATTGCCAGGGATCAGGAGATTGATCCGGTCTTTACCTTGCTCTCTGTCCTGACCGGGGCCTCGGCAGCGGCGGGATCTCCGGTGGCCGTGATCGGAATGATCTGCAATGACTTTTCCGTGAAGACCTGGGGGGAACAGGCGGCGCCGTACCATATGTTTCCGGGAACCGTGCTGATGTCGGTCGCTTCCTTTGCGGTGGTGTATGTCCTGTTCCGGGGCTGGCGCTTAAAGCCGTTTCCGGTGCAGCAGGAGAGGAAGGTGCAGAAGGCCGACCGAAAGCAGATCATGACCCTGTGCGGGATGGTATTGTTTCTTGTGCTGGCAATTGGCGTCGGGTTTGAGATCGGGCTGTGTGCGTTTCTGATCGCGGCCGCGCTCCTTCTTCTGGGCTGCGCGGATGAAAAACAGGTGATTGCGGAGGTGCCCTGGCAGTCGGTCCTCATGATCTGCGGCATGTGCATGCTGATCGGGGTGGTGAACCTGGCGGGGGGCATGGGGCTTCTGACGGATTTCCTTTCGCGGTTTATGACGCCCTTTACCGTAAAGCCGCTCTATTCCCTGATCGGAAGCCTGTTGTCCATGGTATCGTCCATTACGGGTGTCGTTTTACCGACGATGCTGCCGACGATCCCGGAAGTGGCGGCACAGACCGGTCAGAACCCCTATGCGCTGATGACGGCGCTGGCCTTTGGTGCGAATATTACATGCTCCAGTCCGGTGGGCTCCATGGGGGCCATCGCTGTGGGGATTATGAGTTCCGTGAAAGAATGGGATGCGGACCGGATTTTTAAGAGGATGCTTTTATATACGGTGATTCTGATGGCAGTGGCGGCCGGATGTTCCGTCCTGCTGATACCAGGATAAAGGAATCGGTTAGGAGGCGATGTTGTGAGAGAGAAAAAGAAGAAAATGAGCGTAAAGATGATGATGAAAAGAGAGTGGCCTTTTTATGTGATGCTGCTCCCGTCACTGATCCTGATGGCGGTGTTTGCGTATCTGCCCATGGCCGGAATCGTGATGGCGTTTCAGGATTTTGTGCCTTCCGGTGGGATCAGAGGATTTTTTACCTCGCGCTGGGTGGGCCTGGATCATTTTAAATATATTTTCGGCCTGGCGGATTTTCGGACGGTGCTGGGAAATACCCTGATCATCGCCGTGGCGAAAATCATCGCGGGTATACTGGTGCCGCTGGTCCTGGCGCTGCTGTTAAACGAGATCAGAAATGTTGTGTTTAAGAAGCTGACGCAGACGCTGGTGTATATCCCCTATTTCCTCTCCTGGGTCATCCTCGGAGGAATTCTGATCGATGTGCTCTCGCCCACCGGAGGAATCCTGAACCGGGCGCTGGGGGCCTTCGGGATGGAGCCCGTGTATTTTCTGGGAAATCCGGACACGATCCGGCCGGTACTTGTCATATCGGATGTGTGGAAGGGCTGCGGCTACAACATGGTCATCTTCCTCGCGGCGTTAACCGGGATCGATCAGAGCCAGTATGAGGCCGCGAAGGTGGACGGAGCCGGTTACATTCAGCAGATGCTGCACATCACTCTGCCGGGTATCCTGCCGCAGGTGGTGCTGGTGACGGTGCTGGGGCTCGGAAATATTTTAAACGCGGGATTTGACCAGGTGTTTAATCTCTACAGCCCCATCGTCTATGAGAAGGCGGATATTATTGACACCTTTGTCTATCGGCTCGGTATGGTGAATCTGCAGTACAGTATTTCTACAGCGGTAGGACTTTTTAAATCGGTGATTTCCTTTGTGCTGATTACAACCTCATTCGGACTGGCAAAGAAATTTGCAAATTACAGGATCTTTTAAAAGGCGGTGAAACGATGAAACTGAAAACCTCATTATCGAGAAAAATTTTTCTGGCTGCTGATTACATCATACTTGCGCTGGCGGTGTGTCTGTCTCTGTTTCCGCTGATCCATATCCTGGCGCTTTCCTTCAGCTCCGCGGCAGCGGCGGCAGCCGGCCGTGTCAGCATATTTCCGGTGGACGTTACGCTGGACGCATACAAATATATTCTGGGGAAAGCGGAATTTTTCCGGGCCTTCGGGATCTCGCTTCTTCGGGTGGCGCTGGGTACGGCGATCAGCCTGTCCCTTACCATTTTAAGCGCCTATGCCATGTCGCAGCCGGACCGGAATTTTCACGCGAGAAAATATTTCGTGTGGGTCTTTCTGATCACCATGGTATTTTCCGGCGGCATGATCCCGCTGTTTGTGGTGATTAAGGCGGTGGGCATCTATAATTCCATCTGGGCCCTGGTGCTCCCGGGAGCGGTATCGGCGTTTAACGTGGTTCTGATGCTGAATTTTTTCCGGGGTCTCCCCTATGCGCTGACGGAATCCGCGTTAATCGACGGGGCGAACCATTTTCAGATCATGGCGAGGATTGTGGTGCCGATCTCCAAACCGTCCCTTGCGACCGTCGGGCTGTTTACGATTGTCATGCACTGGAACAGCTGGTTTGACGGGATGATCTATATGAGCGACACGTCGAAATACCCGCTGCAGACCTATCTGCGGAATGTGATCAATTCGGTGGATGTGGCGAAGATGGATCTGACCATGGCCAGCGCCATGAATACGCTCTCGCAGAGAACCGTGACGGCGGCGCAGATTTTTATCGCGATCATTCCGATCCTGCTGGTTTATCCGGCGCTGCAGAAATATTTTATCACAGGTATGACCCTTGGAAGCGTCAAGGAATAAAGGAGGGACGATGATGACAGCATTGGGAATTATGGCGTATCCGGATTTAAGCCCCATGGAGCAGATCCGGGATTATATGAAGCTGGCGTCCTCTTACGGATGCTCCAGAGTGGTGTCGAGCATGCTCTCGGCGGAGGGGACAAAGCAAAAGGTCGTCGATTATTTTCGACGGTTTATCGATCAGGCCCACGAATACGGCCTGACGGTGTCGCTGGATGTGAATACCGGCTTTCTGAAAAAGCTGGACCAGTCCTATGACGATATCTCCCTGTTTCACGACATCGGCTGTGACACCATCCGCCTGGACGGCTCCTACGGGGCGGAGCATGACCTGGTGATGATCCATAATCCCTACGGGATTCGGATCGAAATGAACGCCTCATCCAAAAGGGTGGAGGAGGAGCTTGCCTATTTTAAAGAGCACGGCGTGGCGCCGGGACAGATTCAGCTGTGCCACAACGCCTATCCGCAGCGGTATACCGGGCTGAAATGGAAGGATTTCCTGGAAAAAAATGAGCGGCTGAAATCATACGGACACCGGATCGCGGCATTTTTAAGCTCGAATGTCCGGCCCTCCGTGAGCCTCTGGGGGGCGGATGACGGACTGCCCACGGTGGAGCGGCTGCGGGATCTGCCCATTGACCTTCAGATGAGGATTCTGCTCGCGACAGATATGGTTGACGATGTGGTGATCGGAAACTGCTTTGCCTCCGAGGCGGAATTTGAGTCCCTGGCGGAGATGTTAAAGCCGCAGAAGCCGATGGAGGACTCGCCGGTCTATGCCTTTATCCGGGCCTACGGGCCGGTGGAGCCGGAATTCGGCCCGTGCAGAAGGCTGAAGGTGATCCTGGATGAGGAGATCACGCCGGCGGAGAAGAAAAATCTGCTGGAGCTGGTACCGCAGATGGATAACGGCGATTCCTCCGAGTGGATCTGGAGATCCCGGTGCGGAAGACATGTCAATAAAGACTGTCCGATCCCGCCGCGGGAGACGGAGGGGGACTTTTTCCCGGCGGGCACCGTGGTGATCGTAAACGACCGCTATCCGCATTATTCGGGGGAACTGCAGATCGTGCGGCAGCCGATTATAAACGATGGAAAGCGGAACCGGATTGCAAGGCTGGCGCCGGGGGAAGAGCTGATGCTGGAGCTGATTCAGGCGAATGATGTGGTGGAATTTTATGAGTACAAAACAACTTCTGACATTTGATTTTGGCGGCACGTTTGTAAAATATGGCGTTGTGGATCAGGAAGGAAAGGTGTCGGACTGGGGACGGCGGGACGCGCCGCTTGGCAGCGCGGATGCGGTGTGCGGGCTGATTACCGGGGTTTTTTCCAAATACCGGGAACACGTGGACGGGGTGGCGGTCTCGATACCGGGGATCGTCAACAGCGATACCGGGGAGCTGTATTTTGCGGGGGCTTATACGCCCGTGCTGGCAGGGAAAAATATGGTGCAGCTGCTCCGTCATCTCCCGGTCAGAATCGCAGTGGAAAACGACGGGAAGGCGGCTGCGCTGGCGGAGCTCTGGAAAGGAAGTCTTACGGATGTAGAAAACGGGGCGGTGCTGGTCTTAGGATCCGCGCTGGCAGGCGGGATTATCGTAAATGGGAAGCTGTGTAAGGGCGCTCATTTTTCCGCCGGCGAATTCAGCCTTCTGACCATGCGTTCGGACACCTATGACAGAGAGACAACGGCGGGGAAAATGGCAGGCACCAGCGCGCTGCTCTCACGTGTGGCGGCGGCAAAGGGGATGAGCCCTTCCCTGTTCGAGATCGCGGGGGTAAAAAGGAGCGCAGAGCCGGGGCCGGCGAGGTATACCGGGAAAGATATATTCCGCTGGATGGACGAGGGGGATACCGTGGTCCGCCAGGTTTATCGGGAATGGCTGAGGGATCTTGTCCATCTGCTGTTCAATCTGAAAATGACGCTGGACCCGGAGCGGATCGCCATCGGCGGCGGCATTTCCGCGAATGACAGATTCTTAAACGATCTGCGGGAAGAGTATGAAAATACCAGGCATCTGACATACGGGTGCAGCTTTCTGCAGGCAGAGCTTGTGCGGTGCAGATTCGGCTCCGACGCGAACCTGGTCGGGGCCGCGTACCACTGGTTTCTGCGGTATGGAACGCGGCAGGAAAGGACTGTAAAATGAAGACGATCATCTATCATGTGACCATTTATCCGGATGAATTTACATGTGTAAAAAACGGCGGGCTTCTGTGTGAGAACGGGAAGGTGGCTGCGGTGCTGCCGGAGGCAGACGTGGCGGGCGCGCTGGCGTACGCGGATGAGGCTGTGGACGGGGGCGGCAGAGATCTGCTTCCCGGGTTTATCGACGTGCACTGCCACGGCGCGTACGGGTATGATTTTTTAAAGGAGCCAGAGCAGTGTGTCGCGGCCTTTGAGAAAAATGCGCCAAAGGAGGGCTGCACGGCCTACCTGGCGTCCCTTGCCCCGGACACGCAGGAGCATCTGGTTCGCGCCATGGAACAATACCGGGATCTCTCCGCGGGAAAGGGGGCGGAGTGTCTGGGCGTCCACATGGAGGGCTGCCATGTTTCCCCGGACTATCCCGGCGCCATGCGAAAAGAGTGCATCACACCGCCGGATCTGTGCGGTTTTAAGGAGCTGATCGATGCCAGCGGCGGCCGTATCCGGCAGGTGACCATCGCGCCGGAACGGGAGGGGGCTATGGAGCTGATCCGCTACGGCGCGTCACATCATATCTCCATGATGCTGGGACATTCCGCAGCGGATCCTGGCGTGGCGCACACCGCTGTGCTAAACGGGGCAAAGGGCCTGACCCATATGTACAATGCCATGGGCCAGCACGAACACCGGCAGCCGGGGCTTGTGACGGCGGGCTTTTTGTATGACAGCCTGCTCTGCGAGCTGATCGCCGACGGATTTCACGTGGCGCCCGCCGTGGTTGCCGCCACCTATAAGCTGCTGGGGGATCGGATCGTGCTGATCACGGATTCCACGATGCTGCGGGGAATGCCGGACGGAACCTATGAATTTATGGGATATCAGGTCCAAAAGGACGGAATCAGCGCGCGCATCGAAAACACAGGCACGATCGCCGGGAGCGTGGTGGGGATGTGCGATGTCGTAAAGACATTTTCTGAGATCACGGGCTGCTCCCTGAATGAGATCGTGCGCGCGGCCTCCGTAAATCCGGCTGTGATTGCAGGCTGCCAGGACAGAAAGGGCAGGCTGCGCCCCGGGTATGACGCGGATATGGTGCTCCTGGATGCGGAGAGAAATGTTGTGATGACGTGGGCTGGCGGAGAGCGTTTTGGATTTTGGAAATGAGGGATATGGTTTTAATTTGAATTGTACATGCATAAGGGTTTATGGTATACTGAATATACATAAATCCTTATGTTTTTTTGTGTGGGGGAGGATTGCCGGATGGATGAAAGAAAAAAAGCGCTTCCAATCGGGATTGAATTTTTTCGGGATTTTAGATCAAAAGGCTACTATTATGTGGATAAAACGGCTTTTATCGCAGAGCTTTTGCAAACGAAAGGAGCCGTGAACCTTTTCACCAGGCCCCGGCGTTTCGGGAAAAGTCTGAATATGAATATGCTTAAGTCCTTTTTTGAAATCGGAGCGGATGCGTCTCTGTTCGAAGGACTTGATATTTCCAGAAAGAAAGAACTGTGTGAGCGGCATATGGGGAAGTATCCGGTCATCTCGTTCAGTTTAAAGGACGTGGAAGGCGGTGACTTTGAGACAGCCTGTGACAGTCTGGGCATGCTGGTCAGTGCGGAAGCGACCCGCTTCGCTTTTCTGAAGGAAAGCGACAGGCTGCAGGGTTATCATCCTGATTGATGAGTACGATGTGCCGCTGGATAAGGCTTATCAGGATGGTTATTATGCGCGGATGGTCAAATTAATCCGCTCTTTTCTCAGCCAGGCGCTCAAAACAAATGAGAGCCTGGAGTTTGCAGTCCTTACCGGCTGCCTGCGGATTGGGAGGGAAAGTATTTTTACAGGCCTGAATCATTTCAAAGTGTTCTCGATTTCCGATGAGCAGTGTGCAAAGTATTTTGGCTTCACCGACGATGAAGTGAAAGAAATGCTCAAATATTATGGCGTGGAAGACCGTTTTTCAGATGTGAAAGACTGGTATGACGGTTATCGTTTTGGGGGCGGGGATATATACTGCCCCTGGGACGTAATCAATCAGTGTGATCTGCTGAGGGTGTCAAAGGATGCTCCTATGAGGCCGCACTGGGAGAACAGCAGCAGTAACGCCATTATAAGGGACATCCTGGAGGATGCCACAGAGGCTGTAAAAGGAGAGATCGAGGCGTTGATTTCCGGTGAGGCAGTGGAGAAGGAGATTATTCCGGAGCTGACCTATGCAGATCTTGATAACAGGAATGTAAATATCCGTCAGACATATCTGTGGAGCGTCCTCTATGCCACGGGATATCTGACCGATACCGAAAAACCAGGCGGAGGACGTCATAAACTGGTGATTCCGAATAAGGAAAGGAAATATGGTCTGGCCTGTTATCGGAAAAACTGTCGCCTGGCGTATGAGAAAGAATAGAGACACAGGAGAAAGGATGGCATTATATGAACGAGATTCTGAAAGCGCTGCACGCGCGAAAATCAGTCCGTGCATATACGGAAGAGGAGATATCAGAGGAGGACCGGGAGCGTATCTTATCCGCGGCACTGCAGGCGCCCTCCGCGGGCTGTCAGCTGCTGTACACGATCCTTAATATCACGGATCAGGCAAAGAAGGAGCGGCTTTCGGAGCTCTGCGACCACCAGCCCTTCATGGCGAAGGCGAAGCTGATGCTGGTATTCTGCGCGGACTGCCGGAAATGGCTCGCCTTTTATGAGGAGGCGGGATTAAAGCCGCGCCGTCCCGGACCGGGGGACCTGCTGCTGGCGGTGGAGGACGCGATGATCGCCGCGCAGAATGCGGTGACGGCGGCGGAGAGCCTGGGAATCGGATCCTGCTATATCGGGGATGTGATGGAGCGGGCGGAGGAGGTAAAAGAGCTTCTCGCGCTTCCGCAGTATGTCTACCCCGCCTGCCTGCTCGTCTTCGGACATCCGACAGAACAGCAGAAAAACAGGGAGAAGCCGGCGCGCTTTGCGGTGTCGGACGTCGTCTGTGAGAACAGCTACCAGGAGAAGAGCAGTGAAAAGATCCGGGAAATGTTTGCGGGAAAAACGGACGGGAAAGGTTATGACGAGTGGATGGAGGCTTTCTGGAAGAGAAAGTATGAGTCAGATTTTTCACGGGAGATGAACCGGTCGATGGAAGTGTACTTAAAAGAATTTTATATTTAAGGAGGTATTGCAGAATGGAAAAAGTAAGAACGATTATCACGCAGGACGCGGAGGTTGACGACCAGAATTCACTCCGGCATTTTTTGTTTTATGCCAATGAGGTGGAGCTTCTCGGGATCGTGCAGACGTCCTCAAAGTTTCACTGGATCGGCGTGCCGGGGGCAGTGCGGACAGAGCAGCTGGATTCGGGGGATTTTGCGGGATTTGAGCAGGCGCCGTTTGACAGGCCGTACCGGTGGCCGGGAACGGACTGGATGTTCCGGGTTGTGGACGATTATGCGAAGGACTATCCGAATCTGTGCAGACACGCAGAGGGCTATCCGTCCCCGGAGCACGTAAGATCTCTGGTGAAGATTGGAAATATCGGATATGAGGGTGAGATGGAGCACAGCACCGAAGGGTCTGAGCTGATCAGAAAATATATTCTGGATGACGATGACCGCAAATTATACATCCAGATATGGGGCGGCACGAACACAGTGGCAAGAGCCCTGATGGACATTCAGCAGGAATATGAGGGCTCGGACGGATGGGAAGCGCTGCACGAGCGGATTACGAATAAGGTGGTTCTGACGGCCTGCGGGGAGCAGGACGGCACCTACCGCTCCTATATTGCCGAAGAGTGGCCGCAGATCCCGTTTATCAAGACACTGCAGATGCAGAGCTATGCGTACGCGTGGTTCTGTATGCCGGAAGGGGAGAGTAAGGATACCCTGCGGGCCGCTTTTATGAAATCTGAGATTTTAAGAAAAGAAAGCGCCCTGGCGGGCGGGTACTGTACCTGGCTGGATGGCGTTTATTATGAGGGAGAGCTTCCGGAGTCGCAGTTCGGGGCCAATCCGGATATCACGAAGGAATGGTTTGGCGCCAGATTCGGCTTCGCGCCGCCCGAGCAGTACGATTTCCTGTCGGAGGGGGATTCGCCGACCTTTTTTGCGTTATTTGACTGGGGATTCCGGACGCTGGAGGATTTTTCCTACGGGGGAATGGCAGGCAGATATCAGAGGAAGGAGGATGCCTTCAATTCCAAAGGAGAGAAGCTGAACCTGTGGGATGTGTGTAAGGATGTTTACCGGGACCGCGACGGAAATGAGAGCCTGCAGGAGTCCATGTGGGCTTATGTGGCGGATATACAGAGAGATTTTGCGGCGAGGGTCGCGTGGGCGGCGGGAGATGCGCCGGAGACATGTGACCATGCGCCGGGCCTTACGATCCGGGAGGGCCTGGATGTTTCGGTTCCGGCGGGAACGACGCTCACGCTGCACGCAGATATGACAAATGAAGATAACACCGGTTCCGAACTGTCCTGGAGGATTTATAAAGACGCCAGCAGCGCATGTGCGGAGGCTGTGGAGCTGAAAACGGACGGAGATACTGCAAGTGTCGTAATTCCGGCGGGTGCGAAGAGCGGAGAGCAGATCCACCTGATCGCAAAGGCGCAGGCGAACGGAGCGCACAGACTGGTGCATTACCAGCAGGTCATCATCACGGTTTCGGGGGAGGGAGCGTAAGGAAAATTCGTGACTGGCTTATTGAAAAAACAGTGCTTTTGTGCTATGTCCCGAGTTTGCCACTTACAAGTAGAAAATGGAGCCTTCCTGGCTCCATTTTTGTC